>NZ_CP058579.1:3349393-4019272 GCF_013402875.1 Halorarum salinum
CAGCTTCTCACCTGTTCATCTTCACGCCGCGAAAGCTCTCTCTTTGGAGGTGGAGGAGATTGAAGCAGCGTTAGCCCAGGGGGAGGAAGATGAGTTCGCAAAAGGAGAGATACCCGTACGGATGATTCATGATGGCTATGCAGCTAATGCCATCATCAGTTCGACCGCGTTCTTGGAAGCCTCTGTCAACGAGGTCTTCGATTTAATGATGACCGCAGCCGAAGGGTGGGAAAGAGCTGGAAAAGATTGGACCGGCACCATGGACGGGGAAGTAATCCTCTACCGTGTGTTACTCGGACTTCGTGATGTTGACAAGTATTGGTTCAAGAACAAGAACTCGTTGAAGAAGTATCAACTCCTACTTGTTCACACCGGACGTGAACCCTTTGACACAGGGGAAGGGCTCTACCAGCGCGTCAATACGGTCCGTAGATTGCGAAACGACCTCATTCACTTTGAGCCAGATTGGTATGACAGTAAGGAGGAAATCAGTCCACCTGGAAGCATCCCGAATGGCTTGGATTTCAATCCATTCTATGAGACAACCCGTGACCCGAAATCCTTCCTTTCTCACGAGATTGTGGATTGGGCCATCGAATCCTGCGCACTATTCGCTCTTGAGTTCCGCCGTCGATTGGACATTGAACATTCTGGCATGGAGGACTCGATAGAACAGCTACTGGCGGAGTAACTCAGTCGTTACGGAGGTCACAGCCGCTGGAAGTGTGTGCATGGAGGTACTCTATCACGGTATCCACGGCGGAGTCCGGGGTGACAGTGATGTTCTCAGGCATGGACTGATGTCACTCGGTGTTGATATGTGTTTTGTGGTCATTTGAACGAACGAAATGAATGCTATACAGCGGAAATGTACACTCGTTACAGCAGAAACGTACTCTTCGATTACTGCTATGGGCGTAGACTCAGGTACGCCTCTTCGAGTTCGTCAATGATGTCGCCCATTGAGTAGTTCGTGTGATGGGCGACTTGAGCTATCCACATTACCGAAACGACGTACCAGACCCATAGTGGTAGCGATAGTGCAGGAGTGTGTGAGAGTGGGAGCGCGAAGATATTGAGTTTGATTGCAAGTACGATTTTAGCCAATGTGAACATGTCCCCTCCAGCCGATATCATAGCGAGCAACCACGCGACCACGATGTTAGTTCCGGCGGGCGGCCCCGACCGCGCGTCTGACGTGCCCATCAACTACGCTCGTCGGTTCCTGGGCGACACGGATTCGGTTATAATCGGACAGACTACTCCTCTTCTGACTCAGCCTCGGCTTCATTACTATACTCCACCGATGCCTTTGCTACAGTCGGAGTAGCGGTCACATGTACTGTCTCGGCACTCACAGTAATACGTCTCCCAATTTCGACGAGAAGTAGGACGGTGATTGAAAACCCGATGATGGGCAGACCGAACGGAATCCCAAGTGCGAATGCAATCACTCCGGCAAGCCCCAGCAGTAGGTCTGCGGCCACCAGCGCCTGTTTCGACCTCTTGAGCCGGCCATACCAAGGGTCGGGAACGACTACTATCGGTCTATACCCGTTGCGTTTGAATCCTACGCCGCCAATTCGGACCATTCTATTAGCACATACTGGATGGTCCGAATTCTTATTAAATTCGAATAGGATGTTCCCACTATGATACCGAATCCCGTTCAAGCGATTGCGGACTTTATCAACTCGGCCCTTGCTCCGATACCGGGCTTCGCCCGGGGGTATGTCGTTATCCTCGGGTTGGGGGCGGTTTTCTGGGCTCTCGGCGCGTTCACAGAGGAGTCCTCGGATGATGCAATCGGCCAAATCAGACAGGGCATCAGTGTGTCAAGTTCCGGCCTGAATCGGTTTGCTGAAGTCTCTGCTCCGTTGGTTTCATCCGGGACGATGGTCGGCGGGAAGACGCTCGCCAGCGTGACTGGTTCCGTAGGGCGCGAGATGTGGAGACGGGGGAGTACCCTCGTTGAGGTAGAAGAGGCTCCCATCAAAGTTGGTCCCCTCGTGGAAATTTACGGAGTCAGAATCGGCCTGATTGGACTCTTGGTTGGTCTTCTCGGCTTCGGTGGTTTGGCGGCGTTAGCTGGTGGGATTCCGCTTGTACCATAGTGACGTACATCGGCATGAGAACTATATGTTGACTACATAGTGGGTTGATATGCTCACAGAATTCCTCGGCCAGCACGCCGGATACGTACTTCCGCAGCTCGCCCTCCTCCTCATCGGGTTCTTCGTCGAGAAGTATTACGTGAGCCGAGTGACGGTCTTGACCAACTCGACGGCGGTAGTTGTTCACGTCATATCTCAACCGAACGCCGGTCCCATCTTGGGATTGTATGCGGACTTTGGGCTCGCTCTCGGCGTGTGGGGATTCGCTCATTACGTCCTCGAAGAGAGAAATGGGGACATCTTTCGGACACTCTCGTTCTTCCTCTACAGTTCTACCAACGTGGCCATCCTCATTCTGACCAGCTCGTTACTCTATGCGGTCGTTGGCGGTGCACTCGTACAACTGGGGATGGTCCTTCTGGTCGGGGGCGGTACGCTCTCCTACTTCGGCCCGTACTCGTTTGATGTCCAGTACTTCATCAAGAACGAGTCAATACCGTTGTACGACCCCACCAGCCAGCGAAACATCCGCGTCGGGTTGACCGATTACTTCGACACGTAGGGCGGACCCAGATGGCCGATATGTGGAACTAATTCGACCCGCGTCAGAGGTCGTCGGCGTCCTGATTCTCGTCGAGATACTCTTCCATCGGCGGTGTCTCAAATTCGTCGCCCTCGTCTCGCTCGGGAAGTTGCTCGCGTCCGAGGTCGTCCATATCTCCAAACAGCGCCTCGCCCGCGTCGAGATTCAGTGTCCCCTCCCAGTCGTCCCGACCTGTCGTAGAAGTGAGACCGTCGTGGAACCGCCCCCACGCGCGCCGGAGTTCTCGACTATCTAACTCTGCGCCGACCTCGCACGTCTCCAGTGGCCCATTGGGGTCGGCATCGTCCATATCGAACACGTGAAGGCGAACTGTACGATACGTCAAGTTTGTAGTCGGTCATAATCGCTTCAACGAGGAGCAAAGGCAAAAGAGCGCCGCGCGGTCAGAAGCCGTCTTGGAGACATGCGATGACAACGATTGCGGCCCCGAGAGCGCCGGGTACGAGCCACGGGAGGGTAGTCACCACCGTCTCAATGAGTTTCCCCTGGAGGGGATAGAACGGGTCGCCCGGTTGGAGGGCGGCGGACGAGGCGAGGAGCGTATCGAAGAAGGCGATAACGACCAACGCCATGATGGTAGTCCCAACCGCGCCGACGACGAACTGGATGATTCGGTCCCCGCTCATACGCGGACCGAGTATGTTAGCTACTAAAACAGTACTGCGTGACGGTGTATCATCGGGATGCCCGCTAGAGTCAAAATGCCACGATGAGCGCGGCGGTCGAGATGACTGTGCCGAGTACAAGGTGGCCGACAGTCATCATTCAATCCCCTGAACCATCCGCAGGTGCCATTCGAAAACGGTCATGTCGACCCGTTCAAGGACGGAGGTCTGCACCGTGGGGATTTAGCCCAGGGATTCTGAAACCACAGTATGCACCGCTTCGACAAGGGCGACCGCGTCAGCATCGATATCCCTGATAAAACTGACCCTGATTTCGACCAGTGGCATGGGGAGACCGGTGAGGTCGTGGAGGTCATCGAAGATGATGCGGGCGATTCCACGGGCGATGAACGGGACTCGGTGATACTCCGCGTTGAGCTTGATTCGGGCGAGAATGTGGACTTTCGATGGCGAGACCTTCGTCCTGCGGGGAGCGCCTGATACACCGGGTATTTGTAGGACCAGATTCTCGGTATGAGTAACGTGGCTTCGGAACGGAAACAACACGGACAGACCTACACTCCAGAACCCGTTTCGTCTTTCCTCGTAGAGTGGGCTGTCCGTGATTCGGGTGATACGGTACTGGAGCCCTCGGTCGGAGAGGGTCGGTTTGTATTCGATGCGTATGACCGCTTGCGAGACCTCGGGGCATCACAGGACGCCGCCCGGGAGCAAATCTATGGTACGGACATTGACGACGAGGCCGTAGAAATCCTACAGTCCTCGGCGCGTGAGAGTACCGGCGCAGAGTTCTCAAACGTCGGCGTCCAGAATATCTTTGAGACGGACTTCCCGGAGGCGACCGCCCTCGTCGGGAATCCACCGTATGTCATCCGACATCGATTCGAAAACGCGGAGGACACCATCGAACAGTTCGCTGACCGGTACGATTTTTCCGACCAGAGCGACCTCTACGTATACTTCTTGCTTCGAGCGGCGGAGTTCCTCGCCCCCGGTGGGAAGATGGCGATGATTGTGTCGAATTCGTGGATGAAGCGGAAGTACGGCGAGGAATTCAAGCGATTCCTTCTCAACGAGTTCTACGTCCACGGACTCCTCGGATTCCGTGAGCGCGTTTTCGGAGACCTCGTGAATAGTGTCTGTATCCTTGCAGAGAGGAGAGAGAACACCATTCGGATGCCCGCCACGAACGACGTGCGGTTCGTGCAGGCTGACAGTACGGATATCTTCAACGGGGACGACGAGAAGACTCTTGATGACCTGACCGATGCGGCTGTGCAGGCCGCCCAGGTTCCCCAGCGCGCGCTCGAACCGGAGGACTACTGGGACATCTGGCTCCGCGCCCCGGATGTGTTTGAGGCTATCAAGGGGAGCGACGATTTCGTCCCGCTGGCGGAGTTCGCAACCCCGATGATTGGCGTCCAGACGCTTGCCAAGGATTTCTACATCATCGAAGAGGGTGACCCCGCGCGGGACGACATCGAAGACGAATACCTCCGCCCGATTGCCTATTCGTCCCGTGACCACCAGACGCCTGTCGTACGGGCGGAGGACTGCCCTTACCGCGTCTTCTGGTGCCCGAAGGCGAAGGAGGAACTGGAAGACACTGCCGCACTGGAGTACATTGAAGCGGCGGAGAATCGGACGGTGGAGAAGCGATACAGCGACGAGACGTACGATGGTCTCCACAACAAGACACGTATCCGCAGCGCCAGTCGTGACCCGTGGTACGATATGACCAGTGAGGCCGAGAGTCGTCTTCCTTCCGAGATTCTACTCCCTCGGCGTGTGTACGAGAATTACACCGCCGTCTGGAACGCAGATGCCGTGGTGCCGAACGAGAATTTCCTCGCCACGACCGTCAAAGACCTGCGTCACCTCAAGCCGCTTCTCGCCTACTTGAATTCCCATCTCGGGGAATTGAACCTCCGCCTCGCCGGGCAGGTCTACGGCGGCGGCGTGTGCGACTTGAACGTCTCCTCCTCGAAGACCATCCAGACGATTGACCTCGAAGCGCATTCCGATGCTGAGCTAGAGACGCTGGCCGAAGCGTTTGACGAGTTCATGGCGTCGGAGGACAGGGATGTCCTCGACGAAGCCGTATATACTGTTCTCGGCTTCAGCAACGTGGAGCGAAAAGAGATTCAGGAGGCGCTCGACCTTGCCATCGAAGATTCGCTCAGCAAAGGCAACTAGAGTTCGGCCTCGTGCTGGTACACAAAGTTTTCTCCGGCTGTCGCACCGAAATCCGTATCAATTATCCCGATAGCGCGTAGGTCGCCCGGGTGGTCGGACAACCAGACATACGAACCGCCACCAATTTTCATCAAATGCGTTCGGAAGCGACCCACGTCGGGGAACATCGTAATGAAGACCACTCGGGGGCTGTCGGGGCCAGCCGAACTGGCGCTCCAGCCGTCGATTCCTCGACGTGGTTCGCTCAGGTCAGCGAGGAGTGTCTCGATGCGCTGGTCGGTGAACGGCCCACGGCTCGTCACGGATTCTAGCAGGTAGAGGACGCCGTTTGCCTCATCGTAGGCGATGGCGTCCGGGTACACCGAGAGCCGGAATGAGAGGCCGTCGAACTCGATAGGGAGGAGCTTCTCAGTGATGTCCTCTCGCTCGGACTTATCCAACCCCTCGTGAACGAGAACGGGCGATTCCGCCAGTCGGGGTACGAGGTCTCGTAGCCCGTCGGCAATTAGTTCCGCATGTTCCCCTGCCGCACGGTGGAGCTCCTCGTCGTGGTACGGAAGCGAGACGGTTCGGCTACCGTCTTCCACGGGGTCGGGCTGACTGATGGCCTCTTCCAATTCCGCGTTGTCGAGGTATTCACGAACTTCTTGTGCAAGGAAGTAGTGCGTCTTCGGACTGTTCGGCACCGGCTCGTCGTATCCGAGGATTCCCTTGTCCCGGAGTGGTTTCAGCGCGTCTTTGCGTACGCTCTCCCGCGTGTTCTCTCGGTATCCGCCAGCTTCAATGATGGTTGTCGGCTGAAAAGCGTAATCGGGGAGGTTATATCGAGTATCGTACTCTTCGTAGAACTTTCGGGACGTGATGAGGCGCATCACTTCGAGCATCATCCCGTTCATCTCGCTCTTCTGAACGCCAAACTCTCGTAGAACCTGTCGAATCTGAGCCTCAGATAAGTCGTAATCAATGTCGTCCGCAGACTCGCCTGACATATGAGCACCACATCAGTGGCAGTGCATGAACTTACCGGACTATTCAAATTCGATATGACCAGATAGAGGATGGGCCGAATCAGAACGTCTGTTCTTCTTCTGGTGTCGCTGTTCGGAATCGTTGCCTAGCAGTTTCCCAATCCCCCTTTACGTAATCGAGAGTCGTATCGAATTTGGCATGTCCAGCCATCATGCGTAGCGAGTTCAAATCCATACCTTCGTCGTCGTTCGCGTCATTAGCAAGAAATGTGATTCGTGAGTGGCGGAGTCTGTGAGCGGTGTACAACCACTGTTTCACGTCATCCCCACTACCAACGAGGGGTTCTTGGACGCCTGCATTGTGAGCGGCTCGCTTGACGATGCGCGACATCTCACTGGGAGACATCCGGTACAAGTCCTTTTCCGACCCGTTCTGTGATGTGACGAATAGGTACGGGCTGTCTCCAGCATTTGGATTCATCTGCTCTCGATGTGATTCCTTCCATCGGTACATCAGGTAGTCCAAGTTCGGCTCCCACCAGACGTGCCTGTAGTAGAGGTCGGGGTGGTCTTCAGGGTTTAACTTGGCCGAGCGGAATTCGATATCTCGTTTGTCCCAATCGATGTTGCCGTAACGGAATCGACTCAATTCGTCGCCTCTAACCGCCGTCTGCCAGAAGAGGCGGATGATGAGTTCGTTCCGCGTTCGGGTCGCCGGATTCGACCCCGGGATATTCTCGGGTTCAACGAGGGGCTTGATTTTGTCGGGGCCGAGGGCGATGATGTCCTTCCGACCTTCCCGATACAGAACGGTCACGTAGTCGGACGTATTCTTAATGTCGTAGTCCTTCCGCAGGTTGATGTCCGTCGTCGGATTCCGTTCCAGTTTCCACTCAGCCTCCGCGTTGTGTTTGAGACCGTGGTAGTACTTTGAGACCGAGGCGACGCGACGGGTTATCGTGGGGTTGGCGTAGTTGTCCCGCTGGAGGTGCTGGATGTACAGACGCACGTCGTCCTCCTCCACCGTCAACGGGTCAACGTCTTGTTGTTCACACCAGTAGAGCCACGCGCGGACTCCCGCCTTCAGGCGGTCCTGAGTCGTTTCTTTATCCACATTGAGCAGCACCCACTCAGCGTACTGTTCGTAGTGGTCGGTATTCTCCTCCAGTCTGTATTTCGCCTCAAACTGCCCCTTGTCGTTCCGTTCCATCATCTATTCGCCTCCGGCTTCAACTCGTACCAGCGGCGCTCACCCTCGTCGATGACGCTGTAGATGTTGAGGTCTTCCTTATGTTCGAGAAACAAGCATGCCTGCCAGACGCGTATTGGGTCTTCTTCGAGGTGTGCAGTGATGTCATCTACCGTGCCAGAGAGCTTCGCTCGCTCATTCTCGGGGAGTGTCACACCCGAGTTTTTCAGGTCTACCAGTTCATCCGTTCCGCTGACCAACGGAAGTGTGTCGTGGACCCTGGTGGCGAATTTCTGTAACTCGTTACCCCTCAGTCGTTCGGCGGATACGCCGCCACCGGAGAGGGTGTCCAACTGCTCTTGAATCGCCGCCAGTTGGTCGGTGATGCCGTCGATGTCCTCGTCTAGGCCCGAGAGGTTGACCTCCACCCCGTCGGTCTCCTCTTCTTCATCTTCTTTGAGAATCCACACCCCGCTGAGGGCCTTATCCACGGTTTCTTCTATGAACGCTGATAGGTTCCCCCGGTGGTGTTCCTCCGCTTGTTCGAGCCACACCTTCTTTTTTCGCTTACTGATAGTGAGATGGACGTGCCGAGATACCTCTTCTAAGTCGTCGTCCACCTCGTCTTTTCTCTTCGCCATAGGACGCGTAGTCTATCTCCGGTAATGAGTGTTATCATCTTGTTGACAGAATCTACCCACATTTGGTGAGATGGATTAATCTACACGGATTGAGGCGAAGAAAAGACCGTGTTACAGGATGTTGGTCAGATGTTCAATCTGAACCGAACATCTGGCGCATCATGGGGTGCATCTCCATGAGTTGCTCCTCGGCGATCTCCTCGTACAGCTTGTACGTGATGGAGACCGTGAGCAGCAGCCCCGTCCCGGAGACGCCCCCGAGCGTGCCGAGCATGTTCGCCAGCACGGCGAGCAGGCCGACGAGCGCGCCGCCGATGACGGTCACCTGCGGGATGTACCGCTCCATGACCTTCTCGATCACCTGCGGGTTGCGCCGGAACCCGGGGATCTGCATCCCGGAGTTCTGGATCTGCTGGGCGGTCGACTCGGGCCCCATGCCCGTGGTCTCGACCCAGAAGATCGCGAAGACGGCCGACCCGACGATCGTCACGAACAGGTCGACGGCGACGCGCAGGGCGATCTCGGCCGGTTCGGCCGCCGGCGCGTAGATGAACCACATCCAGTCCTGGCGCGACTGGATCGGCGCCAGGTAGTAGAACACGCCGCCGGTCACCTGGCCGTCCGCGTACTGGCCGAGCCACGCCGGCATCGAGGCCAGCTGTGAGTGCAGGATCTGGCCCAGGAACTGGACGTTCGCCTGCAGCGCGCGGATGAGGATCATCGGCAGGACGCTGGCGTAGATGAGCTTCACGGGGAAGCGGCCGCGGGCGCCCTTCACGCGGGCGTGGCTAAGCGGGATCTCGACGCGCACGCTCTCGGCGTACACGACGATGGCGAAGATGAGCACCGTCGTGAACAGCGCGAGCAGGTTGCCCGGCTCGAACAGCAGCGCCTGGACGAGCGAGCCCTCCAGCTGGATGCTCCCGGTGACGATGCCGAACCACGCCGGGAAGAAGCCGGTGACGTTGCCGAGCGCCTCGGTGGCGAACAGCCCGGCGACGAGCTGCTGGCTCACGCTGGCGATGATGAACAGGCCGATCCCGGAGCCGACGCCCCACTTGGAGATGACCTCGTCCATGAACAGGATGAGCACGCCGCCGACGAAGATCTGCGCGAAGATGAGGCTCTTCACGCCGAACGTCGCCGTCTGCGAGCCGAACAGTAGCTGGGCGACCGCGGGGTCCGCGGGCAGGAAGTCGCCCGCGAACACCATCGGAAGCCCCGTCAGGCAGATCATCACGACGACGAGCAGCTTCTGGAGGCCCTGGTACAGCACCTGATCGCGCGGATCGTCGGTGTCCAGTCCCAGCAGGTTCGCCCCGCCGAGCAACTGTAGCACGATCGACGCCGTGACGATGGGACCGATGCCGAGTTGCATGATCGACCCCTGCTGTCCCGCGAGGATCGACCGGAACTGGCCGTAGAAGTCCCCGCTCGCGGTTCCCATCCCGAAGATCGTCACGTTCGTCAGGAAGAAGTACATCACCAGGATGCCGCCGGTCCACGCCAGCTTCCGCTTGAAGGGGACGTGCCCCTCCGGTCGCGTGACCGTGGGCATCCGTGTGAGCACCGGTTCCGCGGCCTCCTTCCAACTCATGGCTTACGCCTCTTCCTCGTCGGATTGAGTATCTTCCGCTTCCGCCTCGGCCTCCTCGGCGCGGTCGGTGAGGCCCGCGGAGCCGCCCGCCTCCTCGATGAGCGTCCGGGCCTCGGCGGTGAACGCGTCGGCCGTGACGTGGAGCTCGCCGCGCACGGTGCCGTTGCCGAGCACCTTCACGACGTCGACGTCGTGGCCGTCCTCGGCCACGTCGCGCGCGTCGATGGCGTAGCCGTCGCCCTCCTCCTCGGCGAGGCCCTCCGCGGCCAGCAGCGCCGCGTCCTCGTCGAGCTTCTGGACGGTGACCTCGACGACCTCGTCCTGGGTCGTCGGCGGGCGCGTGAAGCCGTGCTTGCCGAGCGGTCCGTAGAGGTTCCGCTCGTGCTTCTTCCGGCCGGCCGCGCCGCGGCCGCCACGGTGGCCGGCGCCGCGCCGGTTCTTGTGGGAGCCGCCGCCGTGGGTCCGCGAGCCGCGCTGGCGTCGCTTCTTGTCCGTCATTATCGCATCGCCTCCAGGAGCGCGTCGATGTCCTCGTGGCGACCGAGTTCGCCGCCGTTCTTCTCCGCGTGCTTGATGCCGCGGTGTCCCTTGCGCGGGGGGTGCAGGCGGACGGCCGGGGAGAGCCCCTGCTCGCGCAGGGTCGTCTCCTCGGCGACGAGCCCCTCGGCGAGCGCGCCGAGGTCGTCGTAGTCGGTGTGCTCGCCGACCCACTCGTCGTCGACGTCGGCGTCGCCCTCGAGCGGCTCGCCGCGACGCTCGAGGAGCGCCGCGACGACCTCCGCCGACGGCTCGCCGAACGCCACGTAGTCGTTCACCTTCGCGATCATCCCGCGGTAGGTGTCCTCCTCGGGGACGAACGTCGCGTGGTTCACGGCGTGGAGGTTCAGCATCTTCAGGGTGTCGCGCTGTGCGGCCGAGGTGTCGACCTCGCCGCGCAGCTGGACGACCGCCTGCATCACCGGGCCTCCTCGCCGCTCGCCTCGCGCTGGACGCGTCGCGCCCGGTCGGGCGTGCGCGCCTGCGAGGCGTTGCGCAGCGCGTTGTACGTCGCCTTCGCGAGGTTCACTGTCGTGCGGGTGTTGCCGTCGGAACTGGTCCAGGCGTCCTGCACGCCGGCCAGTTCGAGGATGTTGCGCACCGTCTCCGCGGCCGCGAGCCCGAGCCCCTGCGGGGCCGGGCGGATCTCGACCGTGACGGAGCCGGCCTTGCCCGTCGCGGTCCGGGTGAGCGAGTTGACCCCGCCGGCGGAGTCCTCCCAGCTTCCCGAGCCGCGGTCGACCCTGATGATGTTCAGCTTCGCGACCTCGATCGCCTTCTGGATGGCGCCGCCGACCTGGTCGTCACGGGCCTCGGCGTAGCCCAGGTAGCCGTCGCGGTTCCCGATCGCACAGACGCAGCGGAACTTCACCCGACGTCCGGAGTCGGTCATCCGCTGGACCATGTTGATGTCGAGGACCTCGTCGTCCATGCTCCCGAGGAGCTGGTCGACGATCTCGGGCTCCTTCAGCGGGAGCCCCGAGGCGAGCGCCTGGTCCATCGAGGAGACCTCGCCGTCCTGTACCTTGCGGCCGAGGCGCGTTCGCGGCTCCCAGCCGTCGTTGTTTCTGCTCATTTACTCGAATTCCTCCGTAAGCGTCTCCCGGACCTCGTCGAAGTGGTCCGGGAGTTCGGTGGCGTCGAACTCCCCCGAGTAGAGCGGCTCGTCGAGCGACTCCGCGTACTCGGCGATGTGCTCGCCGCGGTTGCGCGGCCACTCGGCCAGCACGTCCTCGTTGTGGGGGATCTCGAGCCCCGCGTCGATCGCACCTTCCTGTACAGCGAACGTCTTGTTGCCGGGGGTCGCCGTGTTGAGCCCGATGTCGAGCACGGCCTCGTCGAGGCCGGCGTCGACCGCGCGCAGGCCGGCGAGATAGCCCGTCAGGTACGCGCTGGGGAGATTGCCCGTGGGGGCCTCCCAGCCGTACTCCGACAGGTCCTCGCTGGACGCTGCGGCTCGGGTCTCGTCGCCGTTCGGACCGGGGGTAACCAGCTGCGCCCTGACGTGTCGGTTCGACAGGCGCGCGACGAGTCGCGGCTTGCCGGATTTCAGCAGGCGCAACCTCTGGTGGTAGTCGGTCCGAACCTCGCGGCGGCGCCGCATCGGCACCTTGTATCGTGGTCCGGTTGCCATTAGTCGTCCTCCAGTGTCACGTCGTAGTTGGTCACGACGTACGATTCGAGCCGGCGCACGTCCTCGAACTCCCCGCCCGAGGCCTTGTCGTACAGCTCGCGGTACTGCGAGCGGTCGAGCGGGCCGTCGTCGCGGAGCTCCTTCAGGCGTGCACGCTGTGCGCGGATCCGGGAGATCCAGTCGGACTTCGCGTTCTGCCGACCGCCGGCCTTCCCCTTCCGGGAGCCGGCGCCGGTGCGGTGCCCGTACGCGCGCTTCTCGTCGCGCTCGCGGGCGCGGCCGCGGGAGTTCGACTTCGCGTCCTCCGCGCGGACGTTGCCCTGCTGGATCTGCTCGCGGATGTCCTCGCGGGTGATCGCGTCCGCCAGCTCGGACTGTGCTTCCGGGTTGAACCAGACGCGGCTCTCGCCGACGTCGAGGACGTCGGCGGCGAGCCGTCGCTGTGCGCTCAGATCACTCATCGTCGACCTCCACTTCCACGTACGTCGGGTTGAGGACGCGGATCTCGCGGTCCTCGCAGACGTCCTCGATGCGTTCGCGCTTGCGAGCGCCGACGCCCGAGGCGATGCGCACCGCCTCGGCGTCCGCGTCGACGCCCTCGAGGTCGTCGGTGTTGTGGACGCGGACCTCGCTGAAGCCGCTCGGGTGCAGGCCGCGGGCCCCCTTCGGGGAGCCGTAGCCCGCGGCGACCTTCGGGCCCTTGCCCTTGATGCCGCGGCGCTGCTTCGAGAGCCCGCCGCGTGGGCGACGCCACGAGGTCGGCGTCCGCTTCTTCTTGTGGTAGTCCTGCCGGTTGAACTGGGGCATGCCCTCGCGGTGCTTCTGGGCGAGCGCACGCGCCGTCTCGTCGTCGAGGTCGGGCGTCTTGTCGGCGTGGCCGCGCGGGCGCAGCTCCGTCTCGACGTCCTCCTCTTCGACCTCCTCCTCCGCGGCCTCGGATTCCTCCTCCTCGATCTCGGCCTCCGCGTCGGCCTCGACCTCGAGGCCGCCGACGTCTGCCTTGATGCGGGCCGCGAGGGCGTTACCGACGCCCTCGACGTCAGCCAGTTCCGACTGGGACGCCGCCTTCACGTCCTCGACGGTCTCGTAGCCGGCCTCGCGGAGCGCGTCCGCCTTCGAGGGGCCGACCCCCGAGATGTCCTCGAGGGACTCGACCGCCTCGGCCGACTCGTCGTCGTCGGCCATCGATCAGGCACCCCCCGTCGGTTTCTGGGTGATGTACACGCCGTCCTGGAAGACGCGCGTGTCCTTGTCGGTCACGCGGGTGAGCTGCTCGATGTTGGCCGCCGTCTGCCCGACGTCCTCCTTCGAGGGACCCGTGAGGGTCAGCTCTTCCCCGTCGATCTGTACCTCTGTGTCGCCGCGGATCGCCGCACGGCGGGGAGCCTTCTCCCCGAGGAAGTTCGTGATGACGACGTCGTCACCCTCGACGGAGACGTCCATCGGGAAGTGGGCGTACAGGACTTCCATCCGGTACTCCCACCCGTCGGTGACGCCCTGAACCATGTTCGACACGTGGCTCCGGAACGTCCCCACGGTGGCCGTGGTCTTGCGGTCGGCCTCGTCGTCGTACTCGATGGCGACCGCTTCGACGGTTTCACCGTCTCCGTCCGTCGAAGACGGAATATCCTCGACGGAGACGCTCACGTTCGGGTACCACAGGCGACGGGTCGTCGAGCCGTTCGGCCCCTCGATCGTGAGATCGAGGTGGTCGAGTTCGGCCGACACGTCCTCGGGTAGTTCGATTTCTGTTCGTGCCATTGTTAGTAGACGTAGGCGATTACCTGGCCACCGATGCCCTTCTCGCGGGCCTCGTAGTGGCTCATGACGCCGTGACTGGTGGTCACGATGAGCGCGCCGTAGTCGCGGGCGGGGAGGTACCGCTTCTCCCATCGTTCGTAGCCGTCCGCGCCCACGGAGTACCGCGGCTTCACCGCGCCACACTCGTTGATGGCGCCCTTCAGTTCGACCTCGAACCGGCCGGCCTTCCCGTCCTCGACGAACTCGAAGCCGTCGACGTAGCCGCGGTCGTACAGCACTTCGAGGATGGAACCGACGATGTTCGAGGCGGGCTGGACCGTGTAATCCAAGTGGCCGACGCTCTCGGCGTTGTCGAGACCGCCGAGCGCGTCGGAGAGTGGGTCGTTACCTGCCATTGTTATCTGTACTTGCGGAAGCCCATGTCGCGGGCGACCTCGCGGAAGCACTGCCGGCAGAGGTTGATGTCGTACTTGCCGACGAGCCCCTGCTTGCGCTCACACCGGCGGCACTCGTGCCGCTGGCCCGTGCGCTTTTCCGCGTGTTCGCCCGTCTCCTCGGGCCCTTTCTCCTCGATGTCTGCCTCGCTCATGCGTTCACCTCCACCTCGAACTCGCGTTCGAGGAACGTCACCGCGTCCTCGACGGACATGCGGTGCTTGCTGGGGAGCGACCTGGTGACCTTGTCCCGCTTGGAGACGCGGTAGCCCGGGCGCGTCAGCGCGACCGTCACGTCGAGCCCGTAGATGCCGACGTTCGGGTCGTACTCCTGACTCGGGAACTCGGTGTGTTCCGCGACGCCGAAGCTCACGTTGCCGTTGTCGTCGAACTGGTCGGCCGAGAGGTCGACCAGTTCGAGCGCCGTCTCGAGGAACTCGCGGGCGTCCTCGCCGCGAAGGGTGACCTTCGCGCCGATGGGGTCGCCGGGGCGGATGTCGAACTCGGCGATGGCCCGCTCGGCCGTCGTGCGAACCGACTTGCCGCCGGTGATCGCCTCGAGGATGTCCTCGCCGTCCGCGAGCTCGCGGCCGCCGCGGCCGACGCCCATGTGGACGACGACCTTCTCGATGCGCGGTTCGCGCATCTCGTGGAACTCCTCGCTGGCCTCGCTTTCCGCCATCAGTCCTCACCTCCGTCCGTGAAGTTCTCGTCGATGACGACGACGTACTCCTCGACGGTCTCGAACTCCTCGTCGTCCTCCCGGCTCACGGTGACGCCGTTGGCGCCCGAGCCGGGGGTGACGCTGATCTCCTCGAGGGTGCCGATCTCGCCGGAGTGTGCCCCGTCGACCGCGGTGACGAGCGCACCCTCCTCGTACGGGAAGTGCGCGACGACCTCCTTCGTCTCGTTGTCGACGACGAGCGAGTCCTTGCCCGCGTACTCGCCCTCGTCGGTCTGCAGGGTCGTCCCGTCGTGCAGCGTGTACTGGAAGCTGCCGCCGGAGACCTGCGTCTTGCCGGCGACCTTCCCGAGCCGCGAGGAGGCGGACTCCTCGTCGATGGCGGTCAGCGCCAGCCGGCCGCCCTCGCCCGGGAACACGCGGAAGAACTCCTCGCGCTCGCGGAACGCCAGGATGTCGAACATCCCGACGGGACGGGCCTCGTCGGACTCGGCCACGCCGTTGACGAGCACGGAGTCGTTGTCGAGCGCGTAGCGCGCCTCCTTCTTCGAGTCGACGTACCCCAGCACGTCCCGGAGGACGATGAGCAGGGGGACGCCGGCCTCGCCGTGCGGGCCCGCGCCCGCCTTCACGGTGAACGTCGATTCCTTCCGTTCGATCGGCCACTCGTTCGGGGCCGACAGTCGTTTCTGGTGGTTACTCATTATGCAGCCTCCTCCCCGGACTCGAGACGCGCCTCGCGGCGCTCGTCCTCGAGGTCGAGTCCGACGACGCGCACGTTCGAGGGCTCGAGGCGTCGGGGGACCTCCTCCCCGTCGGCGGACTCGAGCGTGACATCCTCGACCGTGATCGTCGCGTCGCGGAGGTCGACCTCCAGGACCTCGCCCTCCTCGCCGGCGAAGTCGCCGCGCATGACCTCGACGGTGTCGCCCGCGTTGACGCGGACGTTCCGCTGGCCGTACTCCTCGCGGAGGTCGGCCGAGAGGGTGGCGCGAACCTGCTTGTGTCGCTCGTGGAGTGGCGCGTCCCGCTGCCGGGTGCGCTGTTTGTGCGGTTGCTCGCTCATACGATCTGTGTCGCCGTCGATGCGATGCTCCCGAAGCGTTCGGCGACCTCGCGCGCGATGGGACCCTTGATCTCGGTCCCGCGCGGCTCGCTCATGTCGTCGATGACGACCGCGGCGTTGTCCGCGAACTTCACGCGCGTGCCGTCGGGGCGACGGATGGGCTTGCGCTGGCGCACGATGACGGCCTCGAGGACCTGTCGTCGCATTTCAGGCGTGCCCTTGGTGACCGAGACGGTCACCTTGTCGCCCACTCCCGCTTTGGGGTGTCTGTTCTTGGTCCCGGTGTAGCCGGAGACGCTGATGACCTTCAGCTCTCGCGCGCCGGTGTTGTCCGCACACGCGATGAGCGACCCCTTCTCGAGGCCCTGCGTGACGTCGGCCTTGAGGGCTTCCATCAGGAATCGCCCTCCCGGATCTCGACGACCACGTGGGATTTCGTCTTCGAGAGCGGTCGCGTCTCGGCGATGCGCACCTCGTCGCCCTCCTCGACGTCGAGGCAGGGCGAGCAGTGCGCGGGGACGCGGCTCCGTCGTTTCATGTAGCGGTCGTACTTCGGTACGAAGACGTCGTACTCCCGCTCCACGACGACGGTCTTGTCCATCGCTGTGGAGGCGACCGTCCCCTCGAGCGTCCCCCCGCGCACGGACAGCGTCCCGTGGTACGGACAGTTCTCGTCGGAGCAGGCCTCCTCCGGTTCGTCTGTGTTCAGTCCTATTGCCATGTCGAATCACCCGCACGTTCCGTGCGGAAGGCGGGTCGTGAGAGCAGTCTGGCCCCATCCACCGTAACGTAGACCGCGTCCTCGCAACCGCCCGACTGACCGGCTGTGACCCCGGCAGTATCGTACTGCTCGTCGCCGACGGCCAGGGTGTCGACGTTGAGCGACGGAAGTTCGCACGCGGACCCCGGGGGCTTGCGCGCCCCGGCGGCTTCATCTGTGGGCTCGGAGGTCCCGGCCTCGCGGGCCTCCGGTCGGACGGAATCGCGAGCCGAGGGGAGCGCGAACTCGAACGTCGCGCCCCGCTTGGGTACCACCTTGTCCCCCGAGGCTCCGGCGGCGTCGCCGCCTCGCCGAGACGCCTGCGGCGTCTCGCGGATAGATAGGGTCCGCTGGCTCTCCGACACGACGTGCCCGGCGATGCCCACGTGGGCGTCGCTGGCGGCGGCGGCCACCCGGACGGGCAGCCCGATGAGTTCGTGTCGCGTGAGCGTTTCGGGGGTCAGTGGCATCCTACTCCTCGGTCTCGTCGATGTCGCCTTCCTCGCGCCGGATCGTCTTGATCCGCGCGATGGTCTTTCGCAGTTCGCCGACGCGGCCGGGGTTGTCCGGCGCGCCGCCCGCGGCCTGCACGGCCTTGGCGTTGAGCAGTTCCGTCTCGAGTTCCTCGAGTTCCGCCTCCCGCTCGGCGGGCGTCATGTCGCGGATCTCCGCGACGTGGAGGATCGCCATCGGCTACTCCTCCTCCTCGTCGGCCCCGTCCGCCTCGTCGGCGTCCGCGGCCTCGGTCTCGTCCGGTTCGTCGCCCTCCTCGGCAGCCGCCTCGTCGGCGTCGGCCTCGGCTTCGGCGTCCTCCCCGGACTCCATCTCGGCGACGAGCTCCTCGGCCTCGGCCTCGACGTCCTCGTCGAGCGCCTCGAGCTCCTCGGTCGGCTCCTCGTCGGGCTCGCCGGACTCGGCGGCGCCCTCGCCGTCCTCGGTCTCGTCGGACTCGATGACCTCCTCGACGATCTCCTCGTCGATGACGTCCTCGGGCTCGTCGGTCGGCACGTCGACGTCCTCCTCCTCGTCGGACACGTCGGGGACCTCCTCGGGCTCCTCCTCGAGCAGGGCCTCGACGCCCTCCTCCTCGGCGGTCTGTTCGACCTCGGGCGCCTCGGCGTCGGCGTCGACCTCGAAGTCGTCGGGCAGCTCCGCGCCCGGCGGGATGATCTTCACCGTGACGCCGATGGTGCCGAGCTTCATGACGGCGACGCCCTGGCCCTCGTCGACGACGTCCTCCGCGGGCTCGCCGTTGTGCTTGACGTAGCCGCGGTTGAACTTCTCGACGCGCGAGCGGGCGCCGGTGACCTTCCCGCTCAGGACGATCTCGGCGCCCAGCGCGCCGGCGTCCATGATGCGGTCGATCGTCGTGTGGCCGGCCTTCCGGAAGTACCAGCCGCGCTCGAGCGCGTTGGCGAGCCGGTCCGCGACGATCTTCGCGTTGAGGTCGGGTTCCTCGACCTCCTGGACGTCGATCTGCGGGTCGTCCATGTCGAACCGCTCCTCGAGCTCGGTGGTCACCTTGCGGATGTTCTTCCCGCCCTTGCCGATGACCATGCCGGGCTTCTCGGCCTTGAGGACGATCTGGGTCCCCATCGGGGTCTTGGCGACGTCCATGCCGCCGTAGCCGGCGCGGCCGAGCTCCTCCTCGAAGAACTCGTTGATCCGACTCCGCTGGAGGCCATCCTCGATGAACTGGTGTTCGTCCGCCATTACTCGGCCCCCTCCGAGGCGTCGAGCGCCTCGCTCTCCGTCACGATCATCTCGATGTCCACCTGCGTGGAGTTCCAGGGCGACGCGCGACCCATCGCGCGGGGCTTGCGACCCTGCTGCTCGCCGACCTTGTGAGCCGCGACGTGGTCGATGACCATCTCCTCGGGCTCGAAGCCGGCGCGGTCGGCGTTGTTCCTGACGTTCTCGAGGAGCTTCTGGAAGTCCTTGCTGGCCTTCTCCGGGTAGCGACCCGCGTCCCACCCGTCGATGTCCGAGCGGTGGCCGACGCCGGCGTTGTGCTGCTTGAACGGGACGGACCGCTCGCCGGCGATCACCGCGTCGAGGTGCTCCTCGGCGTCGGCGACCGTCTCGCCCTTGATGGCGCGGGCGACGGCCTTGCTGTGCTTCAGGCTGAGGTGCCGTTCCCGGAGCATCCCCTTCGCGGAGGCGTCCGGGTCGGATTCGACGCTGTAGTTGATTCCCATGGTTACTTGAGGGGCACGAACTTCGAGGACCGGGTCGCGCCGAGACCGGCCTGACCGTGTTCGACGGAGTTCCGGGTGAGGTGGAACTCGCCCAGGTAGTGCCCGATCATCTCGGGCTCCACGCGGACGCGTTCGAACTCGTGTCCGTCGTAGACGGCGAACGTCAGCCCCACGAACTCCGGCAGCACGGGCATGTCGCGCACGTGCGTGCGGAGCGGGTCGTTGGCCGTCTCCTCCTCGGTCGATTCTCGGGCGTCCTCGAGCAGCTTCAGCTGCTGGACGCCGAGTCCTCGGGTGATGGTTCGCCGCTGGCGAGCGGGCAGCAGTTCCGCGACGTCCTCCAGCTCCATCTCCTGCAGTTCGTCGAGCGTGTGGCCGCGGTAGGTGAACTCACCCTCGCGGCCGGTTCTGTACTCGGAGCTCATTGGTCTAGTTGTCCCCCCCGCGACCGGTTCGCTTGGAGGCGATGTCGCCCACCTTCCGTCCCGGCGGCGCGTTCCGCGAGACGGACTTGGGCTGGCCGGGGTGCTGTCGGCCGCCGCCACCGAACGGGTGGTCGACGGCGTTCATGGCGACCCCTCGGACGCGCGGGTACTTCGTCCCGCGCGCTCTCATCTTGTGGTACTTGTTGCCGGCCTTCACGAACGGCTTCTCGGTGCGGCCGCCGCCGGCGACCACGCCGATGGTGGCGCGGGCGTCCGGGTTGAGCCGCTTGACCTCGCCGCTCGGCAGCTGCACGACCGCGACGTCGCGGTCGTGGGTGAGAAGCGTCGCGTTCACGCCCGAGGCGCGGGCGAACTTGCCCCCGTCGCCGGGCTTGGACTCGACGTTGCACACCGGAACCCCCTCGGGGATCTCCGCGAGCGGGAGCGTGTTGCCGGGCTTGATCTCGGCCGAGACGCCCACCTGGAGCGTCTCGCCGACCGCGACGCCCTCCGGGGCGAGCACGAGTCGGCGGTCGCCGTCCTCGAACTCCACGTCCGCGAGCGGCGCGGAGCGTGCCGGGTCGTGCTCGATGCCGACCACGGTGCCGGAGATCGTGGCGTCGTCGGCCTCGACCTTCTTGTGGTTCTTCTCGGACTTGTAGCGGTGCGAGGGCGCACGGAACGTGGACCCGCCGCGACCGCGTCGTTGACCCTGAATCCTGCGTCCCATGATCAGAACACCCCGATCCGCGAGGCCACTTCCTGGGCGTCGTCGTCCTCGGAGAGGGCGACTGTGGCCTTCTTCTGCCCCTTCGGCGTGACCTGCGTGTTCACGTCCACGACGGTCACGTCGAACTGCGATTCGACCGCCTCGACCACGTCGGGCTTGGCGGCGTCGACGTTCACGATGAACTGGAGCTTGTTGCTGAAGTCCATCTCGTCCATCGCCTTCTCCGTCACGAGCGGGTGCTGGATGACCTTCATCGGTCGGCCACCTCCTCCAGCGCGCTCTCGGTGAACAGCGTGAGTCGGCCGGCGTGGGTGCCGGGCGCGAGGTCCTCCGCGTTCACTTCCTCGGCGGTCGTCACGTCGACGCCCGCGAGGTTTCGGGCGGCCTTCGACGGCTCGCCGGCGGTCACGAAGAGGATCGACTTGGGCTGCTGGTACTTGCGCCCGCGGGTCTTGCCGCGGCCCGCGCGCACCGAGCGACCCTCGTCCGCGCGAACGACGTCGTCGTGGACGCCGAGCGCCTCGAGCAGTTCGACGACCTCCTTCGTCTTCACGAGGTCCTCGAAGTCGTCCGAGACGACGAGCGGGAGCTCGACGTCGTCGTCGAACGCGTGACCGCGCTCGGCGACGACCTCCGGGTCCGTGGCGGCCGCGAGCGCCGAGCGGACGGCGAGCTTTCGCTCCTTGTCGTTCACCTTCTTCGACTGGTCCTTCTCGGCCTTCGGCGGGTGCGCCTTTCGCCCCTTCACCGTCTGGGGCACGCGCCGGCCCTGCCCGTTCTGTCGGGGCACGTGGGCCATCCCGCGGCCGGAGCCGAACGACTCGGCGGGCGTGCGGAGCCCGGCGTACTCGTCGGCGCCGTAGGCCTGCTTCCGGTTTGCCTGCGCGGCGACCACGGCCCGCCGGATCAGGTCCGGTCGGTACTGGGTGTCGAAGACCTCCGGGAGGTCCACCTCACCCGCCTCGTCGCCGTTCAGGTCGTGTACTGTTGCCTTCATGGGTTAGCCCTGGTTCGATGCGGTGGAGACGTAGCGCACCTCGGGATCGAGGCGCGGCTGGTCGTTCGGCCGGATGGCCGGGCGGAACCGCAGGAGCCGCTTGTCGGGACCCGGCAGGGAGCCCTTCACGAGCGCGTAGTGGCCGTCCACCTCGCCGTAGCCCGGGAAGCCGCCCTCGACGGAGGCGTCGTCGCCCTCGCCGAAGTCGATGAGCCGCTTGTTGAGCTCGGTCCGCTGGTGGTAGCCGGTCTGACCCTGCTGGGGAACGGTCGAACGCACGCGCGAGGGGTTCCACGGGCCGAGGTTACCGATCCGGCGCCGCCAGCCCTGGCGTGCGTGCTTGCCCTTCCGCTTCTGGACGCCCCAGCGCTTGACGGGGCCCTGGGTGCCCTTGCCCTTCGTGACGCCGGAGACGTCCATGTACTCGCCGGCGCGGAACACGTCGCCGAACTCGTGCTCGCCGCCCGTCTCGACGAGGTCGAGCGCGTAGTCGAGCCGGTCCGACAGCGAGTCCCCGCCCACGCGGGTCTCCATCACGTCGGGCTTCTTCTTCGGGACGTTCGCCATCGCCGCGGGCTCCGTGTGGGTGATGAGGCGCAGGTCGTCGACCGCGCCGTCGTCCACGAGTTCGCGGAGTTCGTCGGCGTCGTCCTCGAAGGTGTTCTCCGCCGGCAGGTCGAGCGCCCGGTCGAGTTCCTCGTGGAACTCGGACGACCAGGCCTCGGTGACCGGCTTCTGTCCGTACGGCGTGTCCTCGTACGCTCGAAGGGCGACCGCCCGCATCGGGGGCACCTCCACGACCGTCACGGGAACTGACTCCTCCATCCCCTCGCGCGGGGAGTCGGCTTCGTCGTTCACCATGACGACGTGGGTCATGCCCGCCTTGTAGCCCGCGAAGCCCTGAACGCCGGCCGCGCCGTCGTCCTCGGGCCACGAGCGAATGCGGGGGACTTCGCTGCTCGCGCGCGTGCGCGGGCCGAAGCCCAACGAGCCCTTGCGTGGTCTGCTTGGTTGTGGCATGGTTGTGGCTTACTCCGTGAGCGTGAGGGGCGAGAGCGTGGCGAACACCGCTTCCTCCGTCCGCACGACCTCGCTCCCCTGTCGCGGAATCGTATTCAGCCAGAGGTCGAACCCCGAGTCGTCGATTGCCCCGGGTTCGACCGGCACCTCCTCGGGGTCCACCCCGAGGATGGCCGGAAGCCCTCTGCCGGGCGCGCCGAACGCGACCGCGACGTGTTCGTCGCGCAGTCGCGCGTGGAGGTCGCCCAGCCCGGACACGGACAGCGGCCGTCCGTGCCGCGAGGTGGCGACCGCCACGTCGGCGGCGGCGAGGGCGTCCGAGATGTCCTCGCCCGCGACGCGGAACCCCGGTGCGGGGTCGTCCACGACGCGGGCGCGGACGGGTTCTCGCGAAGAGACCCTGACGGTGACGCGCTCCCCCTCCGTCGCCTCCCGTCCGGGGGGCAGGCGAAGGGAGATCGGGTGTTGCAGTCCGCAATTGACCCGAACGCGGCCTTCAGGTCCGACCTCGGTCACGATTCCGTCTCGCAACTCCGACCCGTCGGGGCCGGAGGTGTCGGGCCGCATGGGTGGGAGCACGCCGACGTCCCGGAGTTCCTCGCGCATCCCCCACACCTCCTTCCGGAGGTAGGAGGGGGTCGCGCAGTACTCCAGCACGGTGCGGACGTACTCGCCGCCCCAGCGGCGTTCGCCTTCCCCGTCGGGGAAGACTACCAACCGGTCCGCCCGGAAGACCGTCGCCGCGCGGGCGACGTAGCCGAGTTTCCGCGTGGCCTCGCGGCCGTCCTCGGCCTCCCGGACGAGCGACGACGGCACGAGTACGTCGAGTCTCGTGCCATCCATGTCGCTTCACCGGACTGTATTGCGTGTATCATCATCCGTCCCGTAAAAGAACATCGGAACGTCCTCGGGGGAGTGACGGCCTCACACACTCGTTTACGGGGGATTTGTATGTCACGTGGTGTCGTGGGCCGTCGCGACGCGAGCGGCCGTCGGCGGCGAGTGTGTGATACGTCCCCACGCCCGCGTGCGGTTTCCCGGCTATCATCCGACAGCGTTAAGTCGGTCCCTCGGGAATCAGTGGTTGCAACAGGGCGCTGGTAGTGTAGTGGTATCACGTGACCTTGCCATGGTCACAACCTGGGTTCAAATCCCAGCCAGCGCATTTTTGCCGACACGGTCGCTCTCGGAGCCACGGACTTTCACGCTCGGAATCGGCTCAGTGCACGAAACGCGGGCGGAGAAGACGACGTCGATTTAGGTCGGCGGGTTCGACCGCTTCGGAACGCGAACGACGGTATACTCCGCGTTCTCCGGGTCCTCGACCCCGAACCGGGCGTTCACCGCGTAGAGGGCGCTCCCGAACTCCGCGATCGTGGTCGGCACGTCGAACCGCGGATCGGTGATTTCCCGCACCACTTCGCCCTCGGATGCGCCCGGTTCCAGTTCCACCACTGCGATGGCGTTGTTTCGGTTTCGGACGACGTACAGCGTGTTCCCGTCCAGTAGAATCCCGTCGCCCGCCGTCAGCGTCTCTCCGCCGAGGTCGATCTCGCTCGCGTCGCCCGAGTCCGGATCGACCCTGTAGAGCATACCAGTGGTCGAGTTCACGACGATCAGGTGGTTTCCGTCGGGTGGGGCGTCGATCCCGTTCGTATTGAACTCGTTCCGAACCGCCTCGAAATCACCGCCGAGAGAGAGTTCGTCGACCGCGCCTTGCTCGGGCAACCGTCCGGAGGCACCCAGCGGCACCCGGTAGAGGACGGACCGGAACGAGTCAGTGAAAAACGCCGCCTCTGCGGTCACGACGACGTCGTTCACGAAGCTTCCGGGATCAGTGAGGGTGTAGTCGGCAGCCGTCTCGCCGGTCTCGGCATCGTACACGAACGCCCGTCCCGTCGGACCCCCGGCCACGAAGAGGTTGGTACCACGGGGATCGTACGAAAGGCCGACCGCGACCCGGTCCTCGGCGGATCGTACGAGGACCTCCCCTTCTCCGGTACGTAGGTCTCCCCGGTAGATGGCTCCCCCTGCCAGCGAGCCCACGAAAAACGCCGATCCTCGTCCGGTGACGATTCCTTCCGGCTGAAATCCGGTGGGAAGTGGTAGCGTTTCCGGGGGCGTCGTACCGGCCGAAGCCGTCCGACTACCGACCGCTGCTGCTCCAGTTAGCGGGATCGCTTTCAGGATCGTCCGCCGTGCGTACTTGGCGCGTTTGTGTCCGAGAGTCGGCTTGGTAATCAATGACATGATACGCACAGGAACTAGCGTCGTATCGTCTTATAACCGGTGTCTGCTGCGAAGGACCACGTCCGGGAGTCGGCTCCCCGACTCGTCGCGCTCGCGGCGCGTGGTCACGGTGGGCGGTCGGTGACGAAACGTCGTCATCGATTCGTCGCTCGTCGTAGCCGGCGGCGACCCCGGCGTCCGCGGGGGCCCGTCCGGGAACCCGTTTCGACGTCACGATTCCACGTCCTCGCCCGCGTCCCCGCCGTACCCCACCGCGTTCGCGGTCTCGACTGCCGCCAGCCCGTCCAGTTCGCAGAACTCGTCGACGGCCTCCTGCGGCAATCGGGCCCGATACGAATCGAACGGCAGTTCGGCCTCCACCTCGCCGCCGAGCGACTCGACGGTCGCGGTCAGTTCCTCGGCCGAACGGTCGCCGAGCTCGACGACGAGCGTCACGTCCTCGCCGGCCATCGGGTCCTCGCGCATCCGGCGGACGGGGTGGGAGAGGTACACGCTAAGGGATGCGGGCGGGCGGTGAAATCGGTTGCGTCCGGCCGCGGACGGGGCCGGTCGGGAACGGGGCGATCGCGGACGGCCGGTCGACCCCGCCCGGGGTCAGATGGCCGCCTTCTCGTCGGCGCTCTCGTCGTCGACCACCCGGACCCTGTCCATCCCGGCGTACGTCGTGCCGAAGATGTAGGCCGCCATGACCGAGGCGTAGAAGCCGATGAACGCGCCGGCGACGGTTCCCAGGAGCGGGACCGCGTTCAGGAGCCCGGAGAGGACGCCCGCCCCGAGCAGCACCACGAACGCGTAACCGAACGCCGTGGCGTACGCGCGGTCGGCCAGCGTGGCGTAGATCTCCCCGAACGCGAACCCGGCCCCGAGACGGTCCTCCTCGACGTAGTTCAGGAGCGCGGCCGGGACGACGTACGCGGCCGCGAGGCCGAGGAGGGCGGCGACGAGGCCGCCGACGAGGAGGACGAGTCCGCCGGTGAGCGCGCCCGCGTCGCTGCCCGAGGCGAACCCCGCGAACCCGAAGGCGAACGCGGCCGCCATGACGACCCCGGGGACGAAACCGTACGCCAGGGTGACGACGAACGCCTTCAGACCGTCGACGGCCAGGTCGCCCCAGTCGTCGAAGACCGGCGGGTCCTCGTCCCCGCGCATCGTCGCGCGCAGGACGCGCATCAGGTAGCCCAGCACGAGGAACGCCGGGACGAGCAGTAAGCCGAACAGGCCGAGCACACCGCCGATGACGACGGTACGGATCCAGTCCTCCGTGTCGCGGAGGTAATCGAACGCGTTTGTGAGCATGGTAGTGGAGACGGGGCCGGTCGACCCCGAGTTTCAGTTTCATGATACGAACGAACGGGGGATAAGCGTTTCTGCGGTATCAGGCCCTCTAGCCCGAAATATCCCGCCTCACGTCCGTCCGAGCCGCGTCCGGGTCGCAACCGGTTCCGGGTTCGGGTGACCGGCATGGGCGGTCATACGAACCCGACAGTTACGTGCTCCCGGACCGTACGATGGGGCATGACAGTCGTCGCGCTCTTGAGCGTCGCACCGGTCGTCGAGGGAAGCATGGCCGGCGAGGTGGCGAAGGCCGTCGCCGCGCTGGACGACTTCGACGTGGAGTACGAGACGAACCCGATGGGGACCGTGATCGAGGCCGACTCCGTCGAGGAACTGATGGCCGCGGCCACCGCCGCACACGAGGCGGTCGACGGCGACCGCGTCAGCACGGTCCTGAAGATCGACGACAAGCGGACGAGCGACTCGCCCGCGAGCGAGAAGGTAGAGGCCGTCGAGCGCGAACTCGGCCGACCGGCGCGAAGCGGCGGCGGGGACGGGGGAACCGACGGCGGCTGACCTCGAACCCGCGAACTGGCAAACTCTTTCCGTCGAACCGCACAACCCACCCGCATGGACAGCCTCAATCGCATGGCGGTCGAGCTCGTCGACGAGGCGCTGGACTTCGCCGACGAACTGAACCTCGCCGGCTACGAACTCGACTCCGGCGCGACGGTCGTCGACTTCGGCGTCCAGGCCGACGGCGGGCTGGAGGCGGGCATGCTGCTCGCCGAGATCCAGACGGCCGGCCTCGCGACGGTCCAGTCGCGGATGGGGCGCGTGGCGGGCGCACCCGTCCCACACGTCGAACTGACGACCGACCACCCCGGCGTCGCCCTGCTCTGCTCGCAGAAGGCGGGCTGGGAGCTCGACATGGAGGGGTTCGACGGCCTCGGCTCGGGGCCGGCCCGCGCGCTCGTCGGCGAGGAGCGGGAGTTCGAGGCGGTCGGCTACTACGACGAGTTCGACCTCACCGTGCTCTGCGTCGAGAGCACGACCCTGCCCGACGAGGCGGTCGCCGCCCACGTCGCCGAACGGGCCGACGTGAACGAATCCGCGGTGTTCCTCCCGACGTGCGCGATCGGCTCCACGGCGGGGAGCGTGACGACCGCCGCGCGCGCCGCGGAACTCGCCGTCTTCCGCCTGTTCGAGCTGGGATACGACCCGCGAGACGTGCTCTCGGTCGCCGGCTCCGCGCCGGTCGCGCCCGTGAGCTACGACGAGACGGAGGCGATGGGCCGGACGAACGACGCGCTGGCGTACGGGGGAGAGGTCCACCTCACCGTCGCGGAGGAGTTCGACCGGTTCGACGAACTCCCCTCCAGCGCCGCCGACGAGCACGGCACCCCGTTCGCCGACATCTTCGCGGACGCCGACTACGACTTCTACGAGGTCGACGAGTCGGTGTTCGCGCCCGCCAGCGTCACCGTCGACGTCGCGGACGGGCCGACGTACGCGTTCGGCGAGACGCGCGAGGACCTGCTCGCCGAGTCGTTCGGCCTCGCGTAGACCGGTGAAGTTCAAGCTGGTCCCGGAGCCGCCGGCCGACCGGGCGGTCGTGGCCGACCTGCAGGCCGCGGTCCCGCTCGTCCCCGGGAGCGAGGACGACTGCTGTGCACGGCTGATGGACCGCCGCGGCCTCCGCTCGCGGGACGTCGCCCGGACGTGGCTCACCTTCCTCCGGGCGCTGGGGCTCACAGAGGAGACCCCCTCCGGGTTCAAACGCGTCCGGACGTCGCCCACGCTCGACGGCCTTCGCCGGGGGTTCCTCGACGGCGTCTACGGCGCCGCCGAGGTCGCCGCGGCCCTCCGCGACGCCGGCGAAGGGGACCCTCTCTCCGTTCGGGAGGCGTTCGACGCGCTCCGGGACGACGTGCCGAACTGGGAGCGGAACCGGACCGACGACTGGGAGGACGTCTGGACCGAGCGGGCGGCGAGGACGCTCGACTGGTTCGTCCTCCTCGACCTGGCGGAGCGGCGCGGCGACGGCTACGTCGCGACCGACGCGCTGGAGGCCCATCCGGAATGAACCCGAGCGCGGTCACCTTCGACCTCGACGACACGCTCGTCGACTACCGGCGGTCGCCCGGCGAGGTGCTCGCCGTCGCGTTCGAGGCGGCCGGCGTCGACCCGCTGTTCCCGGTCGGGGCGTACTACGACCGCTTCGACGAGTTCAACGAGCGGACCGACTCGATGGCCGAACTCCGGGCGTCCTGTTTCGCCGCGCTGTCGGAGGAGCGCGGCCACGATCCGGCGCTCGGGAGGCGGGTCGCCGACGCCTTCGCGGCGTCGCGCGACCACCGGAACGTCGCGTGGCGCCCGGGTGCCGAGTCGCTGCTGGACGCGCTGGAGGCCGCGGGGGTTCCGACCGGCGTCGTCACGAACGGGCCGCGGGACGCCCAGTCGGCGAAGGTGGAGGCGGTCGGGCTGGACGGGCGGGTCGACCCGATCGTCTTCGCCGGCCACGACACGGCCCCGAAGCCGGACCCCGAACCGTTCGAGCGGGCGCTCGAACGACTCGGCGTCGACCCGGAGCGAGCGGTCCACGTCGGCGACTCCCGCCGGACCGACGTGGCCGGCGCATGCGCCGCCGGGATGGGAACCGTCTGGGTCGGCGAGGGGGACGACCACGACGCCGACCGGGGAGTCCGGTCGTTGGCCGAGCTGCGGCGAACGGGATGGCTCCCGGGAACCTGAAGGGGGGCCAGTAAGGCGATCCTACTCGTCGGCGAAGTTCACGTCGGTGACGGTTCCGACTCCCTTGCTCCGCCCCTCGCGGAAGACGAACCGCTGGCCCTCCTCGACCAGATACGGCCGGAACTTGAACTCGACGGCCGTCTCGCCGGTGTCGCCCGGGAGGAGCCTCCCCCCCTCGGGCCGGAACTCCGCCGCCTCGCTGACGGTCTCGAGGTGGATGACCGGTTCGTACCCCTCCTGGATGCGGGTCGGGTGGTTGAGCACCATCACCTCGGCCTCGAACGAGCGGACCGGACGGGCGTCCGCGGAGCGCGGGACGAGCGCCATCCCGCGCTGGAGTTCCTCCTCGCGGACGCCCTTCAGCGCGATGCCGACGATGCGGCCCGCCTTGGCCCTGTCGACGCGGTGGTAGTGCATTTCGATGGATCGGACCTCCACCTCGCGGAAGGAGCCGTCCGCCATCGGACCGAGCAGGAGTTCGTCGCCCGCCTCCACCGTCCCGGCCTGGACGGTGCCCGAGGCGACGGCGCCGACGCCCTTCACGTCGTAGCTCCGGTCGACGTACATCCGGAACGCCGCGTCGGCGTCGCTCGTCCGCTTCGGGAGCGCCTCCAGCAGTTCGTCGAGTTCGTCGAGCCCCTCGCGGGTCACCGCCGAGGTGCCGAACACGGGGACGACGCCGTCGCCGACCTCCTCGACGGCCGTCCGGACGCCGTGGCGCTCGGCCCGGAGCGGCGTCTGGCCGACGTCCCGCAGCATCGACTCCACCTCGCGTTCGACCTCGGCGGCGCGCTCGTCGGACACCGCGTCGACCTTCGTCACCGCGACGAGCGTGGGGAGGTCCATCGCGAGCAGGATGCCGAGGTGCTCGCGGGTGGTCTTCGTCGGCCCGTCGTCCGCGGCGACGACGAGCAGGCCGTAGTCGAGCTTCTGGCCCACCAGCCCCCGGATGGTCGTCCGGAGCCAGGGCTCGTGGCCGACGGTGTCGACGAACGAGACGAGCCTGTCGGCCTCCTGGACGACGCGTGCCCGGTCGGACTTCCGGTGGGGGTTGTCCATCCGCACCTGTCCGTCGTCGTCGAAGCCGTAGACCGCGTACGAGAGGTCCGCGGACAGGCCGCGCTCGACCTCGTGGGGCTGGACGTCGAGGAACGAGCGGGTGCCGCCCTCGCCGTCGTCGGCCTCGCCCGTCACGAGCGAGCCGACGAGCGTCGACTTGCCGTGGTCGACGTGGCCCGCCGTGCCGACGACGATGTGCTCGTCGTCGGTCTCCAGCATCGCGCCCTGGCGGATCGTCGCCAGCCCGACCAGCCCCTCCTCGTCGGCCGGCCCCCGGCCCGCGCTCCACGTCTCGACCTCGTGGATGTGTGCCTCCGCCTCCTCGGCGAGCAGCGAGAGCACGTCCATGCTCTCGGAGAACTCCTCGGGCGAGATGCCCGCGATGCCGCCGTCGTCGGTGACGCCGACGACGTACAGCGCCTCGCCGTCGCCCGAGAGGACGCGGTGGCGCAGTTGCGCGGCGAGACTCTCGAGGCGGCCGTCCGCGAGGTGGACCGCCCGCGTGAGGCGGGTCTTGAACTCGATGTACCCGCCCTCCTCCTCGCCACGCTCGATGGCCCGCTCGAGCGCGGCGCGGTCAGCGCTCATGCCCCCGGGTCGGCGTTCGGCATGTATAACGTTTTTCACGGATCGAACTCCTCGGCGGCCAACTTGGCCACGTCCCGGGAGCACCGGCGGTTCCTGAGGTGAGCCGACCGGGACGCGTCGACGGACGGTCGCGTGGACCGGCGGGCGTGTCGGTCGACGTCCCCGGCGTCGGAGCGTTCGACGCCGAGGCGATCCCGATGGACGTGGACCGTTATCGGTCGGCGTTCCGGGACGACTGACAACGAACGACGGCGGCCTCGACCGCGTTCCTTCGACCGTGACGTCGTCAGGAGTCCTCGGCCCTGAGGCCGCAGTTCTCCTGGTCACCGCGGTCGTCACAGCCGTCGCGGTGGCTGGACCGCCTACCGGGGCCGCGCGGGCCGGGGGCGACGTGGAGGCAGCGACGATCGACTCGCTGCCGTCCCGGACGACCGTCGGCGTCTCCGTGAACGCGTCGGCCCCGCTCTCGAACGTCACGGTTCGGAAGGTGACCGTCCCGGGATGGTTCTCCGGGACCGTCTACGAGGACGTCTCCCACGTCGTCGTCCGGGACGGCCTCGCGACCGGGAACGGCGGAGGTGACTACGTCCTCGGCTCGCGCGACGTCCGCCTGGAGAACGTCACGTCCACCGACAACGCGGTGGCCGGCGTCCGCGTCGAGTACTCCGGCGGGACCGCGACGAACGCCTCGACGTTCGGATGGCCGATCGACGCGACCCGTAGTCGGTCGGCGGGCGCCGTGTGGGCGAACCCGACGCGCCGGTCGACGTGGACGCGCCGATCAGCGCCGGTCCCGGCGCTTCGACGCGACGAGGGCCGCGATCCCGACGAGTCCGAACGGGAACGACGGCGACCACGCGACCGATCCGAGCGCCGAGGCCAGCGCGAACATTTCGTCCGGTTCCTCCGTCTCGGTCGGCGTCTCGGTCGGCGTGTCAGTCGGCGTCTCGGTCGGCGTGTCAGTCGGCGTCTCGGTCGGCGTGTCAGTCGGGGTTTCAGTCTCCGTCGGCGTCGGGGACTCGGTCTCCGTCGGCGTCGGCGTGTCAGTCGGCGTCTCCGTCTCGGTCGGCGTCGGCGTCTCCTCGACGCCAGTACCCTCGAGCGTCACCTCGACGACCTCGTCGTCCGGGTCGTTCGTTTCGATCCCGAGCGTCGCCGCATGGTCGCCCGCTTCGGTCGGGGCGAACTCGACCTCGACGGTCGCCTCCTCGTCGGCCGGGACGTCCGACGGGACGTCGCTCACGACCGAGAACGCGTCCGAGTCGTCCACGGCCGCCGACGTGACCGAGAGCGGCGAGGTGCCGTCGTTGGCGATCTCCACCGTCAGCGTCTCGTCCGACCCGACGTCGACCTCGTCGTACTCGAGGTCGGTCGGGTCGACCGCCACCTCGGGTTCGCCGGCCGGGGTGGGCGAGGCGGTTTCAGCGGGCGTCGAGGGGGACGTCGTCGTCGCGTTCGGCGTTCCGGTCACGTCGGGCGTCCCTGTCGAGTCTGGCGTTCCGATGACGTCGGGCGTCCCCGTGACGCCTGGCGTCCCGATCACGTCGGGCGTTCCGGTCACGTTCGGCGTTCCGATCCCGCCCGGCGTCCCGATCACGTCCGCCTCGGGCGAGAGCGTCCGGTTCGTCGACTCGTTCCGGGCCCGTCGCTCGATCTCCTCCGCGGACGCGCCGGCGTCCGCCGCCTGCACCCCCTGCTGGGAGCCCGAGAACGCGGCGGCCTGCAGGTCCGTCGCGTTCGACCCGTTCGAGACGGACGCGTTCGCGGCGCCGCGCGAGGAGCCGGCGGCCGCCGACTCGACGGACGCGGCGTCGATGCCGGGCGTCGCGGCCGAGGCGTTGATCGCCCCCTCGGAGGCGCCCGAGGCCGCCACCTCGATCAACGCCACGTCGTCCACGTCCGGGTCGACGGCGGCGACGCCGACCGTGCCGTTGGCCGACCCGCTCGCGGCCGCCCGAACGATCTCGGGGGTCAGGTTCCGGACGTCAACGCCCTCGACGCTGTTGGCCCCCTGTGCCGCCCCCGAGGCCGCGGCCTCGATCACGGCCGGGCTGACCTCCGTGACGACGTCCTGGACGAGCGGGTCGCGGACGAGGGACCCGGAGATGGCCCCTACAGAGGCGCCGGACGACGCCGCCTCGACGAACACCACGCGGCTCGGGAACTCCCGTGAGGGCGCGGTGCCCACCGAGCCCCTGGCCGACCCTCTCGCAGCCGACTGGACGATCTCGGGGCTCACGTCGACGGTGACGTCGCCCAGTTCGACGACGCCGTTCGCCGATCCCCTCGCGGCCGCCTGGACGATCTCCGGGGTGACGTCGACGGTGACGTCGCCGACGTCGATCGCGCCGTTGGCGGCGCCCTCCGCGGCGTTCTGGATCACCTCCGGGCTGATGTTGACCTCGATGTCGCCGATCTCGATCGCCCCGTCCGACGCGCCGTAGGCCGCCGACTGGACGATCTCGGGGCTGATGTTGACGTCGATGTCCCCGATGTCGAGCGAGCCCGTGACCGCGCCCTCCGCGGCGTTCTGGACGAGCGTCGGGTCGATGTCGACGTCGATGTCGCCGATCTCGACGTCCGCCCTGTCGGTCGCCCCGTTCGACGCGCCGTAGGCCGCCGACTGGACGATCCTCGGGCTGACGTCGACGTTCACGTCCCCGACGTTGATCGCGCCGCGCGCGGACCCCTCGGCGGCGTTCTGGACGATCTCGGGGTTCACCTCCACGTTCACGTCCCCGACGCTGACGGAACCGCGCGCGGCGCCCAGGGCGGCGTTCTGGACGACCTCCGGACTGACGTCGACGGTGACGTCCCCGACGCTGATCGACCCCTTCGCCGCGCCGCGGGCGGCCCGCTGGGTGAGCTCGGGGTTCACCTCCACGTTCACGTCACCGACGCTGATCGACCCCTTCGCCGCACCGTGGGCCGCGTTCTGCACGAGTTCCGGACTCACGTCCACCTCCACGTCCCCCACGTCGATCGCGCCCTCGGCCGCGCCCCGCGCGGCGTCCTGGACGATCCGGGGGTTCACCTCGACCTCGACGTCGTCGATCTCGAGCGACCCTTTCGCCGCGCCGCGGGCCGCGTTCTGGACGAGCTCCGGGCTCACCTCGACCTCGACGTCGTCGATCCCGATCGCGCCGCGCGCGGACCCCCACGCGGCACGCTGGACGAGGGTGGGGGTCACGTCGACCGCCACGTCGTCGACGCTGATCGCGCCGCGCGCGGAGCCCTCGGCGGCGTTCTGGACGAGCTCCGGGCTCACGTCGACCGCCACCTCGTCTATCTCGACCGCCCCGTAGGCGGCACCGAACGCCGAGTTCTGGACGATCTCCGGGCTCACCTCCACCGCCACGTCGTCGACCTCGATCGATCCCTTCGCGGCGCCCTCGGCGGCGTTCTGCACGATCTCCGGGCTCACCTCCACCGCCACGTCGTCGACGCTGATCGCGCCGACGACGGCGCCGCTACACGCGGCACGGAGCCGGTCGTGGGACGCCCCGAGCGTGACCGCCCCGGGGACCCTCGCGCGGGTCATACTCTCCTCCCAGGAGCCGACGAGCGACCCGTAGGCCGCGCCCTCGCCGGCCGCCTCGATCTGCTCCACGGTCGCGTTCTCGTTCCCGTACAGCGGGTGCGTGATGTTCAGCCCCTCGAGGACGCCCCCGATCACCGCCCGACGCTGCGCCGGCGTCACGTCCACGCCCGCGGCCGCCGCCCGTTCGATGCCGCGCCGGGCCCCTCGCCTCGCCGCCTCGGCTTCCTCCGGAGCCGGCTGCTCCCGGGTGACCGCGTTCGCGTTCAGCGGCGGCGGCGCCCCGGTCCGCGATTCGAACGCCGCGTCGACCGGGTCGAGGCCGCCGGCGACAGCGTCGAGGTCGGCGCTGGGGAGGGGAACGACCGGGTCGAACTGCCGGACGTCGGCCGTAGTCGATCCGGCCACGGGATGTCGGTCGTCGACGGGATCCTCCCCCGGGGTCGCGGCCGGCGCCACGACGCCGGCGAGCGTGCTCGTCGCGACCAGCAGCACGACGCCGACGACCGTCAGCGACCCGGCGTCGACGGACGGTCCGCGCCGCGGGGTCGTCCCGTCGTCGTTCGGCGGTGATCGGTCGGGAATCATACGTCCCGAACGCCCGATTCGCGTTTCAACCCGCGACACCGTTTCGGACGGGTAAGCGAGGTCCAAACGTCCCGTCGAAACGTAGTCCAGCGATACGGCGTGTAGCCGGGAACGAGGGGGAACGGGGAGTCCGTCAACGGACCGTATTCCGGCCGTACGTGGTCGACACGTGCGGGTACGGGCCGGTGTTCGGCTACCGTCCCCGGGCATCCGTACGTATCGTCGACTGATCCGGTCGACACGCCGTCGATATCGGACCCCGTTCGTCGGCTCACGCCGGATTACCGTCGTCAGTGACGGCGGCCGTGGCGCGTCCCCGATGCCGGGGGTGAGGCGTCCGGCGGTAATCGGAAGTGAATCGCGGGAGGGCGGGCGTAGGGGTAGTTTATACACGCGCCGCCGAGCGCCCGTCCCCCGAATCAGTCGTCCCGGAGGGCGTCGTATGCCCGGTTCACCCGTTTGAACGCCTCCTCGTCGCCGCCCGAGTCCGGGTGGGTCTCCTTCACGCGCTCGCGGTAGGCCCGCTTCACGTCCCCCCGGGAGGCCCCCGGGGAGAGGCCCAGTTCCCGGTATGCCTCCCGCACCGGCATCCCGGTCCCCGCCGCCGGCGATCCTCTCGTGTCGCCGGGACCGGCCCGGGCGTTCGCCGTCCCGCCCGCACGCCGACCCCCACGTGCTCGCCGGCCCGCCTCCGCGCGTCGCCGCGCCTCGCGCCCGAGTCGCGACCGGGAGGCGCCGGGGCCCGCCTCCGCGTCCGCGGTCGTCCGCCGGCCCGCCTCGCGCTCGCGAAGCCGGCGTGCGAGCCGACCGGTCGCGTGTTCCCACATGAGATACGCCGTGACGCCGAACGGGAGCGAGACGAGAAGCAGGAAGAGCGAGTCGGTGAACGCCAGCACGCCCATGAGCGCGGCGATGCCGGCGAAGACGGCGGCGAGCCCCAGCAGCAGCGTGTCGCGGTCCACGTCCGGACTCGGGCCGCAGCCACCGTAAACCCCTCGTCGCTCGTCACGGGGGCGCGCCTGCCGGCCGAGCCCTGAAGGTCCCGCGCGTGCAACGCCCACCCGGTATCCACCAATGAGCGTCGGCGGACTCTGCCAGATCTGTGAGGCGAAGGAGGGCCGGTTCACGTGTGACAACTGCGGCGCGCTGGTCTGTGCGGACCACTACGACGAGTCGGAGGGGTTCTGCGCCCGGTGTGCGGGCACGATCGAGGAGGGCGGCCCCGGTCGGACCCTCGAGTAACGCGACCCCGGTCGCGGCTCCGAGCGGCGGGACCCGGACGCCGACCGCCCGTTCGACCCCTACCGGTGGCGGTTCAGCCGGTCGCGGAGCCGCTTTGCCGCCCGTCCCGCGGCGGTCGCGAACCCGTCGCTCCCCTCGACGTCCGCGAAGATGATGCCCCGCGAGGAGTTGACGAGGCCGACCCCGTGGGCCAGGCCGAACTCGACGGCCGCCTCGGCGTCCCCGCCCTGCGCGCCGACGCCGGGGACGAGGAACGGGAGGTCGGGGACCTCGCCGCGGAGCTCCTCCAGTTCGTCGGGCGTCGTCGCGCCGACGACGAGGCCGACGTTGCCCGCGTCGTTCCACAGGTCCGCGAGCGCCGCCACGCGGCGGTACAGCGGCTCCCCCGACTCGAGTTCGAGGTCCTGCAGGTCCGCGCCGCCGGGGTTGGAGGTGCGACAGAGCACGAACACGCCCTTCTCGCGCCGCGAGAGGAACGGCGAGAGCGAGTCGCGGCCCATGTACGGGTTCACCGTGATGGCGTCGGCGTACTCCAGGAGCTCGGCGTACTTGCGCGCGGTGTTGCCGATGTCCGCGCGCTTGGCGTCGAGCAGGATCGGCACGTCCTTCCCGTGGGCGTACGCGACCGTCTCTCGGAGCGAGCGCCAGCCGTCGGCGTCCTCGTAGAAGGCGACGTTCGGCTTGTAGCAGGCGGCGTACTCGTGGGTCGCGTCGATGATGCGGCGGTTGAACGCCCAGCGCGGGAGGTCCCTCTCGAGCAGGTGCTCGGGGATGCGGTCGAGGTCGGCGTCGAGGCCGACCGAGACGACGGTGTCTCTCGCCTCGATCCGGTCGCGGAGGTCCGAGAAGAAGGGGTTGAACTCGGGCATCGTGGTCGTTGAATTCGGTTCCGCGCGGCGAGGCTAAGTGTTCCTGTTTTCCCCGGCTGAACGCCGGGTCGCCCACGGGGGATCCGTCCCGGAACGGCGTGCCCGCGATGCCGATGGGTTCATTGTCGAGTCCCCCGATCACGATGGAGATGCGGGAGCGCCGTCTGGTCCTCGTCGTGACGTCGGTCGCGCTGTTCCTCTCGGTGCTGGTGTGGTTCAACTACTCCGCGGTGCTCCCCCTCGTCGTCGCCGAGTGGGGGCTCTCCGGGACCGAGGCCGGGATCGTCTTCGGCGCGTTCCAGGCGGGCTACCTCCTCGCCATCCTCCCCGCGGGCTGGCTGGCGGACCGCTACTCGCCGCGGTGGGTGATCGCCGTCGGCGCGACCGGCACCGCGGTGCCGAGCCTCGCGTTCGCGGGCGTCGCCGACGGCTTCCTCCTCGGGACGCTGCTGCGCTTCCTCTCGGGGCTGTTCGTCGCCGGCGTCTACGTCCCGGGGATGCGCTTCGTCAGCGACTGGTTCCCGGGGCCCGTCCGCGGGAAGGCGCTCGGGCTCTACATCGGCACGTTCTCGCTGGGCGCGGGCCTCTCGTTCGTGTTCTCGACGATGGCCGCGGAGGCGGTCGACTGGCGGCTGGCGATCGCGGTCACGAGCGTCGGCGCGCTGTTCGTCGCGCCGCCGATGCTGTTGCTGACCCGCGACAACCCGGAACGGACCCGGTCGACGGGCGGCGGCCTCGACTACTCGATCCTCCGGAATCGGGAGTACCTCTCGGCGGTGTGCGTCTACTCCTTCCACAACTGGGAGCTGTTCGGCGTCCGCAACTGGCTGCTCGCGTTCCTCGTCGCGGCGCCGGCGTTCGCGTCAGTCGAGTCGGCGGTGCTGCCCGGCCTCGTCGTGGGCGGGATGATCGTCGCGAGCGGGTTCGGCAACGTCGCCGGGGGGTGGCTGAGCGACCGGGTCGGCCGCCCCCGGACCATCGCCGCGGCGCTCGGCGCCAGCACCCTCGTCAGCGCGGTTTTCGGGCTGCTCGGTCGACTCCCGCTGGCGGCGCTGGTCGCGATCACCGTCGGGTACGGCTTCGTCCTCGCGATGGACAGCGCGCCGACCTCGACGCTGGTGACGGAGGTGGTCGCCGACGAACACGTCGGCACCGCGCTTTCGGTCCAGTCGCTCGCCGGCTTCTCGACGACGGTGGTCTCGCCGGTCGTGTTCGGCCTCGCGCTCGACCGGGCCGGCTACGCGGCCGCGTTCCCGACGCTCGCGGCCGGCGGGTTCGTCGGGTTGCTCTCGGTCGGCGTGCTCGTCAGGGCTCGCGGGGAGTGAGGGAAGTGAGGGGTGTGGACCCGCTCGACCGTTCGGGCCGCTGCCCTCCGTTGTTACGACGGTAGTGAACGCCGTCGTGTTCCGATCGTACTCTCAATCTCCTTATACGTTCGGCGCTCCTGGGTTCGGACGATGGCGGACTCCAAATCCAACGAGAGTAGCACTCCGGTTCGACGCTCGCGGACGACCCCCGAAGCGGTTTCGCCCGGCGAAGCGTTCGACCTCCTCGCGAGCCAGCGGCGTCGGTACGTCCTCGACTGCCTCCGCGAGCGGGGGGCGCCGATGACGCTCGCCGGGTTGGCGGACGAAGTCGCGGCGCGCGAGCGGGACGTTTCGGTCCCCGACGTTCCGGCCGAGGAGGGAGAGCGGGTCCACGTCTCGCTGTACCACTCGCACGTCCCGAAACTGGCGAACGCGGGCGTCGTCGAGTACGACCGGGAGCGGGACACGGTGACGCTTTCGGCGGCCCGCGAGCACGTCGAACCGTACCTGGAACTCGTGGCGTAGGAATCGCCTCCGACGGGTTAAGTGCCCGTGTGGCGTTTGCTCCCCCATGCCCGACGAACGGTCTGCCGTCGAAGCGCTGGGCCAGCTCGGATTGACCGAGTACGAGGCGAAGTGCTTCGTCGCGCTCACCCGAATTGCCCGGGGGACCGCCAAGGAGATCAGTCAACTGTCCGGCGTCCCCCGGTCGCGGGTCTACGACACCGTCGACGGTCTCAACGAACGCGGACTGGTGGACGTCCAGGAGTCCGACCCGCGGGAGTATCGGGCCGTCTCGAAGGACGAAGCGTTCGACGTCCTGCGTCGGGACTTCGACTCCAGCATCGAGGCGGCGGACGCCGCGTTGGAGGACCTCGAGTCGGCAAAGACCGAGGAGGAGAAGGGCGTGTGGGCGATCGCGAACGCCGACCACGTGAGCGGCCGGATGAAGACGCTCCTCGACGACGCGAACGAGCACGTCCACTTCGTCGTCGCCGACGAGACGGTGGTGAAATCGGAGGTCCTCGACCGTCTCGCGGCGGCGACCGACCGCGGCGTCACGGTCGTCGTGGAGGTGCCCTCGGAGCCGGTGCGGGACCGCATCGAGGAGGCCGTTCCCGACGCCCGTATCGTGGTGTCGGCCGACCTCGGCGAGACGAGCCGAGTGGCGAAGAAGTGGCCGGGGCAGTTGATACTGGTCGACCATCACCACGTCCTGGCCAGCGGCGTCGAGGAGGGCGACCTCCCGGACCTCCCGAAGGAGACGGCGGTGTGGACGCACGGCCACGACCACGGGTTCGCGGCGTGGATGCGGGAACTCGTCGACGACCGGACGCGGGACGTCGAATCCGCGGGCTGAGAGCCGAGGGACGGTACGGGTATCGGGAACGAACCGAACGACGAATCGAACGTCCAACCGGGAGAGAACGACGGATGGAGCGACGAACCGACGACGGCAACCGAGAGCACGAGATGCGAAACGACGACACGCGAAACGACGAGAAGCGGGACGACGTGGTCCGGGACGCGTACACGACCGACCAGGACCGGTCGCTGACCGACGCGATGCTCGGCGCCATCGAGCGGTGCAAGGGTGACGACCTCACCCGCGACGACTTCGTCCTCTACGAGGACGTGAACCCGGACGCCCTCGACTCGCTCTTCCGCCACGACGCGGAACCGAGGACGGAGGTGACGTTCGCGACCGACGGCGTGGAAGTCGAACTGTGGGGCGACGGCGGGGTCGAGATCCGAGTCGGGGACGCGACGGCCGAGTAGGTGGTCGTGGCCGGTCCGGAGGGCGGCGGGGCGGACGGCTGATGCGGCCGACGTTTCCGGCACACCGCGTAGCTCTCTCCTCCAGACCGACGAGTGGGCCCGCGCTCCGGAGGGGTTCGCGAACCGCGGCCACGTCGACCTCGACTACGCGTACAGCCGGGGAGCCGGGCGCCTCAGTCGTCGCCGCTCACCGCGCCGCGCTCGAAGCCGGAGACCGTCCCCTCGCCGCCGGCCGCCTCGGGGAGGTCCTCGCGGACGTCCTCGCCGCGACCCTCCGCGATGACCTCGGCGTAGGCGTCGGGCAGCACGCGGACGAACTCGCTCACGGCCTCCGACCAGTTCTCCAGCAGTTCGGCCGCCCGGTCGCTCCCGGTGCGGGCGAGGTGGTTCTCGACCAGCCGGCGGAGCATCGCCCCGTCCGCGTCGGTCAGCTCCCGGGAGAGCGACACCATCCCGCGGTTCACCTTCGCCCCGAACTCGTCGTCCGGGTCGTACACGTACGCGACGCCGCCGGACATGCCGGCGCCGAAGTTCCGGCCCGTGTCGCCGAGCACGGCGACGACGCCGCCGGTCATGTACTCGCAGCCGTGGTCGCCGACGCCCTCGACGACCGCCTTCGCTCCCGAGTTGCGGACCGCGAAGCGCTCGCCCGCGACGCCGTTGACGTACGCCTCGCCGCTCGTCGCGCCGTAGAGCGCGACGTTGCCGACGACGACGTTCCCGGTCGGGTCGAACGCGGCGTCGGCGGGCGTCTCGACGGCGACCGTCCCGCCCGAGAGCCCCTTGCCGACGTAGTCGTTCGCGGCGCCCGTGAGGCGGGCGCTGACCCCGGGCGCGAGGAACGCGCCGAACGACTGGCCCGCCGTCCCGTCGAAGTCCAGCCTGACGGTGTCGCGCGGGAGCCCGTCGCCGCCGTGCTCGTTCGCGATGCGGTTCGACAGCGTCGCGCCGACCGCGCGGTCCGTGTTGGCGAGGGTGTGCGAGAGCGAGACCGGTTCGCCGGTCGCGAGGGCGTCGGCCGCCTCCTCGAGGAGGTCCCAGTCGACGCCCTCGGCGACGTCGCGGTGATCCTGCTCGCGCACCTTCGTCCGGTCGCCCGGCGCGGGCTCGGCGAGCACGGTCGAGAGGTCGAGTCGGGCCGGCTTCCCCTCGAGGTCGTCGCGCTGGGCCAGGAACTCGGGGCGGCCGACCATCTCCTCGACGGTGCGGAAGCCGAGTTCCGCCATGAGTTCGCGCAGCTCCTGCGCGATGAACGTCATGTAGTTCACGACGTGCTCGGGTTCGCCGGGGAAGCGCTCGCGGAGGTCCTCACGCTGGGTCGCGACGCCGACCGGGCAGGTGTTCTGGTGGCACTGTCGGGCCATCACACAGCCCGACGAGACCAGCGACGCGGTGCCGAAGGAGAACTCCTCGGCGCCCAGCAGCGCGGCGACCGCGACGTCGCGGCCGGTCTTCATCCCGCCGTCCGCACAGACGCGAACCCGGTCGCGCAGCCCCGTCGCGCGGAGCATCTGGTTCGTCTCCGCGAGGCCGAGTTCCCACGGGAGGCCCGCGTTCTTGATGCTCGTCTTCGGCGACGCGCCCGTGCCGCCGGAGTGACCGGACACGTGTACTACGTCGGCCTCGGCCTTCGCGACGCCCGCCGCGATGGTGCCGATGCCCGCCTCCGAGACGAGCTTCACGTTGATGTCGGCCTCCGGGTTCGCGGACTTCAGGTCGTGGATGAGCTGCTTCAGGTCCTCGATGGAGTAGATGTCGTGCTGGGGCGGCGGCGAGATGAGCCCGACGCCCGGGGTCGAACAGCGCACGTGGGCGATGTACTCGTTCACCTTCGCGCCGGGGAGGTGCCCGCCCTCGCCGGGCTTGGAGCCCTGCGCCATCTTGATCTGGAGCTCGTCGGCGCTCGCGAGGTACTCCGCGGTGACGCCGAACCGGCCGGAGGCGACCTGCTTCACGTCGCACTCCCGCTCGGTGCCGAAGCGCTCGGGCGGCTCCCCGCCCTCGCCGGTGTTCGACTTGCCGCCGAGCCGCCGCATGGCGATCGAGTTGTTCTCGTGGGCCTCCGGCGAGAGGCTCCCGAGGCTCATCGCGGCCGTCGAGAAGCGCGTCGCGATCTCGCCCACGGGTTCGACCTCCTCCAGCGGGACCGGGTCCCGGTCCGAGTCGAACGCGAGGAGGTTCCGGAGTTCGGCGGGTTCCTCGGCGTCGTTCACCTGCTCGGCGAACGAGTCCCAGGACTCGCGGTCGTTCCCGCGGACCGCGGCGTGGAGGTCCCGCACCGAGTGGGGGTTCCAGCCGTGGTGGAGCCCCGACGAGCGGTTCTCGTACTCGCCGTGGGTCTCCAGTTCGGGGTCCGCGCCGAAGCCGACGGCGTGGCGCTCGCGGACGTCGGCCGCGAGTTCCTCGATGCCGATCCCCTCCGTCCGGATCTCCGTCCCCTCGAAGTACTCGCGGACGAACCCGGAGTCGAGCCCGACGGCCTCGAAGATCTGGGCGCCGCGGTACGACTCCACCGTCGAGATTCCCATCTTCGCCATCGTCTTGAGCAGCCCCTGTTCGAGCGCGGCGCGGAACGTCGCGAGCGCCTCCGCCTCGTCGGCGCCGTCGGGGCCCGCGACGAGATCGCGCACCGTCTCGTAGGCGAGGTACGGGCACACCGCGCCGGCGCCGTAGCCGACGAGGGTCGCGACGTGGTGGACCTCGCGCGGGTCGCCGGACTCGACGACCAGTCCGCACCGTGCGCGCAGGCCCTCACGGACGAGCGCGTGGTGGACCGCCGCCGTCGCGAGCAGGCTGGGGATCGGTGCGGCGTCCGGGCCGACCGACCGGTCCGAGAGCACGAGCACGTCGACGTCGTCGCGGACGGCCGCGACCGCCTCCTCGCGGAGCGTCCCGACCGCGCGTTCCAGGTCGCCGTCGGGGTCCCACGTCGTCGCCAGCGTCCTCGCGGCGAGGTCGCCGTCGGTCCGGGCGTCGAGGTCGCGGATCCCCGCCGCCTCAGCCTCGGAGAGGATCGGCGAGTCACAGATCACCTGCCGCGCGTGCTCGGGCGACTCGCCCAGCAGGTTCCGCTGGGGGCCGAGCCGGGCCTCCAGCGAGGTGACGAGCTCCTCCCGGATGTAGTCGATGGGCGGGTTCGACACCTGCGCGAACAGCTGTTTGAAGTAGGTGAACAGCGGCCGGTTGTGCTCGGAGAGCACCGACAGCGGCGTGTCGTCGCCCATCGAGCCGACCGGGTCCTTCCCCTCCTTGGCCATCGGCTCGATGAGGTGGTTCAGCTGGTCGGTCGTGTAGCCGAAGGCGGCCTGCAGCCCGCGCAGGTCGCCGGTCACCTCCGGGTCGGTCGCGGCCGCGACGTCCGGGAGGCCGCGCGCCTCGGCGTCGACCCACTCGCCGTACTTCCCGTCGGTCAGGTCCTCGAACACCGCCTCGTCCGGGACGACCTCGCCCCGCTCGCGGTCCGCGACGAACACCTCGCCGGGCCGGAGGCGTCCGCGCTCCTTCACCTCGCTCGGGTCGTGTTCGAGCGCGCCGACCTCGCTGGCCATCACCAGCCGGTCGTCGGCCGTCACGTCGTACCTGCAGGGGCGCAGGCCGTTGCGGTCGAGCACGCCCGCGACGCGGTCGCCGTCGAAGCCGATGACCAAGGCCGGCCCGTCCCACGGTTCGACGAGCGAGGTGTGGAAGTCGTAGAACTCGCGGCGCCGCTCGCCCATCGCGTCGTCCCCGCGGTACGCCTCCGGGATGAGCATCCGGAGCGCGTGCGGCAACTCGCGCCCGCCATGGAGCAGCAGGTCGAGCGTCTCGTCGAGCGAGGCCGTGTCGGACTGGTCGGGGTCGGAGACCACCGGGGTCACCGTCTCCAGTTCCTCGTCGGTGAACCCGCCGCCGGCGAGGTCGGCCTCGCGGGCGCGCATCCAGTTCACGTTGCCCCGGATGGTGTTGAACTCGCCGTTGTGGACGACGTTCCGGTACGGGTGCGCGAGGTGCCAGGCGCCGAGCGTGTTCGTCGAGAACCGGGCGTGGACGATGGCGACGCCGGATTCGAGCCGCTCGTCGCGGAGGTCCGGGTAGTACGCCGGCAGCTGGCTCGCCTTCAGCAGCCCCTTGTAGACGAGCCGCTCGCGGTCTAGCGAGCAGACGTAGAAGCGCCCGGCGCCGTCGACGTCGGCGGCCGCCTTCTCCACGGCACGCCGCGCGACGTAGAGCCGGCGGTCGAACTCCTCGTTCGAGATCCCGTCCGCCGGCGCGACGAACGCCTGCCACACCGACGGCTCCGAGTCCAGCGCCGTCTCGCCGAGGTCCGCCCCCTCGGCGTCCGTGGGGACCTCGCGCCAGGCGACCGTCTCGACGTCGTGCTCCTCGAGGATCGACTCGAAGCGGTCCTTCAGGTCCGCTCGAACGTCCCCGTCCGTGGGCATGAACAGCGACCCGACGGCGTAGGTGTCGGGCAGGTCGCCGACGACGGCCTCGAAGAAGCCGTCCGGCCGCTGGAGCATGACCCCCGCCCCGTCGCCCGTGTTCGGTTCCGCCCCGGTCGCCCCCCGATGTTCGAGGTTCTCGAGCAGTTCGATGCCATCCCGTACTACCGCGTGTGAACGCCCGCCGTCGAGGTCGACGACGGCGCCCACGCCACAGTTCGAGCGCTCGTCCGCGGGATCCGCCAGGCCCGCGGCCGACCGCTCCGACGCGTCCGGCTCGGTCATGCGTACCGGTCCGAGCGACCCGCATAAAGCCGTGACCCTGAAGGACTAAGGGCGTACCAATACCATACAAGGGAATATTAGGTCAATGGTATCCGGAACCGAGTACCCGATCCACCCTCGACGAGGCGAAGCGGAAGAAACGGCCCGATCAGCAACGGATTTCTTTTCGTCCGTCCATCCGTTTTCGAATCAGAATCGTCGTTTCCCGTTCGTCCACTTATTACGGGAATTTGTGATCAGTACGACTTGGCGAAGTACGCCGTCCGTTCGGCGGCCTCGCCGCAGATCGCGCAGGTCTCGTCGTGGTCGGCGTCGACGAGGTCGTCCTCGTCCTCGAACGGGACCATGACGATCTCTGCGGCGATCTGCTCCTTGATCTCGCCCTCGCAGGCCTCCTCGCCGCACCAGGGCGCCCGGACGTAGCCGCCGTGCTGGCCGATGGTGCCGAGGATGCCCGCGCGGTCGTCGGCGTCCCGAACCCCGCCCTCGAGGTTCTCCTCCGCGGCGGCGTACAGCTTGGCGAACACCTCGTCGAGGTGGACCTGTGCGGCGTCGGCGATCCCCTCGCGGGCGACCGTCGACTGCTCGCCGTCGGGGCGGTGGACGACGGTCACCTCGCGGTCCTCGACCTCGTGGGGGCCGATCTCGAACCTGACGGGGACGCCGTGGAGCTCGTGTTCGTTGAACTTGAAGCCGGGGTTGCGCGTGTCGCGGTCGTCCAGTTCCACGCGGACGCCCGCCTCCCGGAGCTCCTCCGCGACGCCCTCGGCGTACTCCAGGACCTCGTCCCTGGTGTCCTCCTGCCAGATGGGGACCACGACGACCTGCTCGGGCGCGACCGTGGGCGGGAGGACGAGCCCCTGGTCGTCCGAGTGGGTCATGATGAGCGCCCCGAGCGCGCGCCAGGAGAGCCCCCAGGAGGTCGTGTGCGCGAGGGTCTCCTCCTCGGCCTCGTCGCTGTAGGTGATGCCGAACGCCTCCGCGAAGCTCGTGCCGAGGTGGTGGGAGGTCCCCCCCTGCACGGACTTCCCGTCGGGCATCAGCGCCTCCACGGTGGTGGTCGTGTCCGCGCCAGGGAACTTGTCGTGGTCGGGCTTTCGCCCGCGCAGGACCGGCACCGCGAGGAAGTCCTCGTAGGTCGACTCGTACTGGTCGAGCCTGAGCATCGTCTCCTCCCACGCGTCCTCGTGGGTGGCGTGGGCGGTGTGGCCCTCCTGCCAGAGGAACTCCTTCGTGCGGAAGAACGGCTTCGTCTCGGTCGCCTCCCAGCGGACGACCGAACACCACTGGTTCACCCGCAGGGGGAGGTCGCGGTGGCTCCGGACCCACCGGGCGATGTAGGGCGTGATGATGGACTCGGAGGTGGGTCGCACCGCGAGCCGTTCCTCGAGTTCGTCGTGGCCGGCGTGGGTCACCCACGCCACCTCGGGGTCGAACCCCTCGACGATGTCCTTCTCGCGCTCGAGGTACGACTCAGGGATGAACATGGGGAAGTAGGCGTTCCGCACGCCCGTCTCCTTGAACTTCGCGTCGAGGAACCCCTGCATGCGCTCCCACAGTTCGTAGGCGCGCGGTCGGGTGACGATGAACCCCGACATCCCCTCGGGCGCGTAGTTCGCCAGGCCGGCCTTCCGGACGACCTCGGCGTACCACTCGCCGGTCTCGTACTCCTTCGATTTCGTGACGCCGAGTTCCTGCTCGGCGTCGTCGGTGTCGCTCATACTCGTTGGTTTCGGACTGCGCTCTTAAACTCGGTGCGTTTCGGTCGCCGGGGAGAAGTGGGGGCGGTGGGTGGGCTAGGCGCCACCCGGCGGGCGCGGGATGGGGCCGACGCGTCGGACGGCGTCACGTGACTGTCCCGGGCGTCGCGTCATACCGCCCAGTCGGGGGGCGTCCGCCAAGAACGTACCGGAGGAGCGTGACGCGGTGACACAGATGGCGGACGTCGCGGCGGAAACGGGACCGAGGCGGGAACGGGGGCTAGTCGACCCGCACGCCCGTCTCGAGCTCCACCACCCGCGGGTCCCCCTCGTGGTAGACGAACCGGCCGCGGAACGTCCCCCCGTCCAGAACCGTCGGCAGCCAGTCGCGATCAGTCGCCCACATCTCCCCGAACGGGAGGTCCCCGACCGGGAACCACTCGGGGATCGCCTCGTCGCTCTCGCTCGGCGTTCCCTCGTACTCGGTCGCGCGGTACACGTGGACGAGCGCGTCCCAGTCCTCGGAGTAGTACTCGAACTCGCCGACCTTCTCGGGGTCGTGGACGCGGACGCCGACCTCCTCTTCCACCTCGCGGACGACGCACTCGCTTGGCGTCTCGCCCGGTTCGACCTTCCCGCCCGGACCGACGTACCGGTCGCTGCCGACGCCCCGCTTCTTGTGTATCAGGAGGGTTTCGTCGTCGGTGACCAGGTGACACAGCGTCGCGTCGCGCATTCGCCTAGATCCGGTGTCGGAGGGGTGTGGGTAAACGATGTCGCTCTTTCGTGGCAGAGGGACCGGATCCATTCACCTGTTCGGGACGCCTCCCTCGAAAGCCCCCGCGGCGCTCGGCCCGGTGGGGCCGCTGTCGTTCGATAATCGAAGATTTTCGTGATGACGAGACGTCGAAGGCGTCTCGAACCACGCTCCTCGTCACTCGGCCTTCGGCCTCGTTCCTGCGGTGCTTGACGGTCCGCGCCTGCGCCGACCGCCGCGGCCCCTTTCAGTCCCACCCACCGCACCGCAGCCTCGCCCTCCCCAGCCTCCTGCGCTCCTCGGCCTTCGCGAGACTCACTTCGTTCGACTCGCGTGCTCTCGTTCGCTTCGCTCACGAGAACTCCGGCCTGCGGTGCTCGTCCCTCGCGCGCGTCCGCTCGCCCCTCCGGGGCTCGCCGTCACGTGCCACCGCCACCGGCTCCGTTTCACCGCGCAGTCCCCGACTCACTCCCGCGTCGGTTCCACCGCGAACGGACTCTCCCCCTCCCGCCACTCCCAGCCCGGTAGCCTGGTCTGGAACCCCGCGGCGAGCGCCGCGTCGAGGTCGTCCGCGCCCGCCGTCTCGCCGTCCTCCCCGTGCGTGTGGACGTCCGCGAAGTGGAACGTCGCCTCCGCGAGCAGCGCGAGGGGCTGTTCGCCCGCGATCGTCGCCGCGAGCTGGCGGCCGAGCAGTTCGTCGACGACGAACCCCGGGTAGTCGCCCTCCACGTCGAGTTCGCGGAGGAGGCCGCAGAGGGCGGCGACGTTCACCGCGCGGTCACCGTCCGCGAACACGGCGTCCACCTCCGCGCGGTACCGCTCGACCGAGACGGTTCCGACGTCGGTTCCGAACAGGTCGCCGAGCGCGTCGCGCGTGTCGTCGATGAGGGGGACGATCCCGTCGGCCCCGTCGCGCAGGCGGTCGCGCTCCGCGCGGACGCGGGCGGGCGTGAGTCGCATGACGTGTGGGTGGGTCGCCCCCGCCTTGCGCTTTGCGAAGGCTTTTATAACCCGGACCGGATACGTCGTAGTAAGCGGGTTTTCGCCACCCCACCGTGGGGCCGAACCTCGACAGAGAGTCCCGTATCATGCGATCTTTCACGTCCAGTCAGACTGGCGGCACCGCCCCGGTTCGGAGCGGCGCCCCGCGTTCGACGTCCCTGCAGTCATGAGTCAAGTCGACACCCAACTCGAAGAGACGAAAGCACAGATCGAAGCCGAAATCCCCGACGACATCTCCGTCACCGACGTCAAGTACGAGGGGCCGGAACTCGTCATCTACACGCGCCACCCGAAGGCGTTCGCGGGCGACGGCGACCTCGTCCGCAGGCTGGCCTCGAAGCTCCGCAAGCGCATCACCATCCGCCCGCACCCGGACGTGCTCTCGGACCCGCGGGAGGCGGAGGACCGCGTGCTCGCGGTCATCCCCGAGGATGCGGGCGTCACCGACCTGGACTTCCACCAGGACACCGGCGAGGTCGTCATCGAGGCCGAGAAGCCCGGCCTCGTCATCGGCCGCCACGGCTCGACGCTCCGGGAGATCACCCAGGAGGTCGGCTGGACCCCCGAGGTCGTCCGCACGCCGCCGATCGAGTCATCGACGGTCTCGAACGTCCGCAACTTCCTGAAACAGGAGCGCGACGAGCGCCGCGACGTCCTCGAACGCGTCGGCCGGCAGATCCACCGCGAGGAGATGGCCGACGAGCAGTGGGTCCGCATCACGACGCTCGGCTGCTGTCGCGAGGTCGGGCGCGCGTCGTTCATCCTCAACACCGCCGAGACGCGCATCCTCGTCGACTGCGGCGACAAGCCGGGCGCGGAGGGCGAGGTCCCGTACCTCCAGGTGCCGGAGGCGCTCGGCGCGGGCGCACAGAACCTCGACGCGGTCGTGCTCACCCACGCCCACCTCGACCACTCGGCGCTGCTCCCGCTGCTCTTCAAGTACGGCTACGACGGCCCCATCTACACGACCGAGCCGACCCGCGACCTGATGGGTCTGCTCACGCTCGACTACCTCGACGTCGCGAACAAGGAGGGACGCACCCCGCCGTACGAGTCCGAGCAGGTGCGCGAGGCCATCAAGCATACCATCCCGCTCGAGTACGGCGACGTCACCGACATCGCCCCGGACGTGAAGCTCACGTTCCACAACGCGGGCCACATCCTGGGCTCGGCGGTGTCGCACTTCCACATCGGGGACGGCCTCTACAACGTCTGCTTCTCGGGCGACATCCACTACGAGGACACGCGGCTGTTCAACGGCGCCGTCAACGACTTCCCGCGCGTCGAGACGCTCGTGCTCGAGTCGACCTACGGCGGGCGTAACGACTACCAGACCGACCAGGAGGACTCCGAGGAGCGGCTCATCGAGGTCATCAACGAGACGTACGAGCGGGACGGGAAGGTGCTCATCCCGGCGTTCGCCGTCGGGCGGTCACAGGAGATGATGCTCGTCATCGAGGAGGCGATGCGCTCGGGGAAGATTCCCGAGATGCCGGTCCACCTTGACGGGATGATCTGGGAGGCGACCGCCATCCACACGACCTACCCCGAGTACATGCGCGACGAACTGCGCGACCGCATCTTCCACGAGGACGAGAACCCGTTCCTCGCGGACCAGTTCAACCACATCGACGGCGGCGAGGAGGAGCGCCAGGAGGTCGCCGACGGCGGCCCCTGCATCGTCCTCACGACCTCCGGGATGGTCACTGGCGGGCCCATCATGTCCTGGCTGCGCCACCTCGGGAGCGAGGAGGAGTCCACGCTCACGTTCGTCGGCTACCAGGCCCAGGGGACGCTCGGACGCCGCATCCAGAACGGCTGGGAGGAGATCCCCATCCGGGAGCGCGGCGGGTCGGGCAGGACGAGCACGCTCACCCTGAAGATGGACGTCGAGACCGTCGACGGCTTCTCCGGGCACGCCGACCGGCAGGGGCTCGAGAACTTCGTGAAGACGATGAACCCCCGCCCGGAGAAGGTGCTGTGCGTCCACGGCGACGAGCGCTCGGTGCAGGACCTCTCCTCGTCGCTGTATCACGACTACAACATGCGGACGTTCGCGCCGAAGAACCTGGAGACGTTCCGATTTAAATAGGACCAACGCGGTTCGGGTTCCCACCCGACGTGACGGTTTTTGAGAGGGGATTCGAGGAATCGTGAGCGGCCCGCGTCAGCGCTTGGCGAGCAGGTCGACCCTCGTGAGCCAGACGGCGACGAGCACCATCGACACCGCCACGAGCAGGAAGACGACGCTGATGACGTTCACCTCCGGCGTGACGTCGTACCGGATCTGGTTCCAGATGTACACCGGCAGCGTCGGGTCGCCCGACCCCTTCACGAAGTAGGTGTAGACGAACTCGTTGAACGACAGGGTAAAGGCGAGCAGGCCGCCGGCGACGACGCCCGGGAAGACGTTCGGCAGGGTGACCTGCCGGAACGTCCGGAGTTCGTCCGCGCCCAGGTCCTTCGAGGCCTCCTCGAGCCCCCGGTCGAACGTGAGGAACGTCGGGAGGATCACCAGCGTCGCGAACGGGATGGTGCGGATCACGTGCGCGATCACCACCGACACGTAGTCGGGCAGACCGAGGGTGCCGTTGAAGAACAGCACCATCGCGACCCCCGTCACCACGAGCGGGACGATGATCGGCAGGGTCGCGAGCAGTTGCAGCCAGTCGCGCCCCCGGAAGACGTACCGGTCGACCGCGTAGGCGATCATCGTCGAGAGGACGACGCTGATCGCCGTCGCGGGGATCGAGATGGTGAGCGTCGTCACGATGGCGTCGATGGCGGCGTCGTTCGAGAGGAACACGCGGTACCACCGCAGGGTGAGTTCGTCCGGCGGGAACGACAGCACGCCGCCCGCGGCGAACGACATGAAGACGAGCACGGCGATCGGCACCCAGAGGAACGCCATCACCAGGACGACGACGGCCGCGGCCATGCGGGCGGCGTGGGTCTGGACGGCCCGCTCGACGGCGCCCCCGAGCCGACCGGTCACGCTCACGCCTCCCCACCCCCGGTGTCGAAGAGTCCGCCCCCGAGCCGCGTGCCGAGGACGAGCAGCGCCACGACGACGACCGAGATGACCATCCCGATGGCGGCGCCGAACGGCCAGTTGAACGCGCTCTTGAACTGGTTCTCGATTACCATGCCGATCATGATGTTGTTCGTCCCGCCGAGCAGCCGCGGCGTGATGAACGAGCCGAACGTCGGGATGAACACGAGCACGACTCCGGTGACGACGCCGTTGATCGTCGTCGGCAGGGTCACGGACGCGAACGTCCGCACCGGCCCCGCGCCGAGGTCCTTCGAGGCCTCGATGAGGTCCGGGTCCATGTTGGTCAGCGACGCGTAGAACGGCAGCACGGCGAGCGGCAACCAGACGTAGGTGAAGCCGATCAGCACGGCCGGTCCGCTGTACAGGAGGCCCAGCGCGGGGAGTCCGACCGCGTTCAGCGTCGAGTCGAGCACCCCGTCGCTCTGGAGGATGTTGATCCAGGCATACATCCGGATGATGTAACTGGTCCAGAACGGCAGGATGACGAGCAGGAGCAGGAGCGTCGTCCGCCGGGAGAAGCGGACGATGCTGTACGCCAGCGCGTAGCCGACGATCGACACGATGGCGGTCACCTGTAGGCTGACGAGCAGCGTCCGCCACACCACCGTGAGGTAGATCTCCGACCCGAGGAACTCCGCGTAGTTCGACAGCGTCCACGGGCCGCCGATCGAACCCGTCTGGAACGAGACGACGAGCATCGCCAGCAGCGGGACGGCGAAGAACAGCACGAGCGTCGCGTACGGCGGGCCGGCGACCGCGAGCGTCCGCAGCCGCGGGCGCTCCCGGAAGTACGCCGCGAGGTCGTCGAGGCGGCCGCCGGCGGACTCGACTAGCGCGTCGACCCGGCCCGTCGCCGCCGACTCGCCCGTGGCGTCCGAGCGCCCCGCCATCAGGCCCCCTCCGCCCCCTCGTCCGTGGTCGGCTCGCGCCGGTAGAGGTGGACGTCGGCGGCGTCCCACGCGACGGCGACCGAGTCGCCGACATCGAACGAGGTCCCCCGGACCTCGGCGGACAGGCGACCCCACGCGTCCGTCTCGACCTCGTACAGCGAGTCGCTCCCCTGATAGCTCCGGCTCCGCACCACGCCGGCGGTCGAGAAGCTCCCGTCGCCGGCCGCCGCCGCGTCGTCCGCGAGGCGGACCTGGTACGGGCGCACGCAGACGTCGACCGCGTCGCCCGCGTCGACGCCGTCGGCGGCCTCGCGCGGAATCGCGACCGACCCGTCGCCGGCGTCGACGACCGCGCGGTCGCGCTCGACCGCGGTGACGCGCCCCTCGACGGCGTTGACGTCGCCGATGAAGTCCGCGACGAACTTGCTCTCCGGGGCCTCGTACAGCTCCTCGACCGTTCCGACCTGCTGGATCTCGCCGTCGTCGAGCACGACGAGGCGGTCCGAGACGGCGAGCGCGACCTCCTGGTCGTGCGTGACGTAGAGGAACGTCGTGTCCGTCTCCGCCTGGATCCGCTGGAGTTCCGCCTGCATGTGCTGGCGGAGCTTGCGGTCGAGCGAGGAGAGCGGCTCGTCGAACAGCACGAGCGCCGGCTCGTTCACCAGCGCCCGCGCGAGCGCGACGCGCTGCTGCTCGCCGCCCGAGAGCTCCGCGGGAGTGCGGTCGCCGTACCCCCCGAGCCGGACCATCCCCAGCATGCGCTCGGTCCGCTCGCGGCGCTCGGCGGCCGGGACGCCCTTCTGTTTGAGCCCGTAGCCGATGTTCTCGGCGACGGTGAGGTGCGGGAACAGCGCGAGGTCCTGGAACACCATGTTCACGTCCCGCTCGAACGGGGGCGACCCGACCACGCTCTCGCCGTCGAGGGTGATCTCCCCCGCAGTCGGCTCCTCGAACCCGGCGACCATCCGGAGGACCGTCGACTTCCCCGAGCCGCTCGGGCCGAGGATGGAGACGAACTCCCCGTCCTCGACGTCGAAGTCCACGTCGTCGACGGCCGTGAGGTCGCCGAACTCCTTGGTGAGCCCGCGGACGCTCAGCAGGGACATCCTAGGCGGCCTTCACTGCCGTCCAGATCTCGTCGTACCGGGACCGGACCTCGTCCGAGAGCGTCTCGGAGAAGACCAGGTTCCAGTCGTCCGGCCAGTTCGTGAACTCGGCGTCCTCCTCGGAGAGCTCGTCGCTGATGTCGACGGCGGGCTGATAGCCCATCGTCTCGAACAGCTTCGCCGCGTTCTCCGTCTCGCTGGCCCAGTTGGTGAACTGGAGGCTCGCCATGGGGTTCGGCGACCCCTTCGGGATGACGAAGAGGTCGCTCGTGTACATCGCGCCCTCGTCCGGCGCCGTGTAGTGGACGGGCGCGCCCTCCTGGAACCGTGCCGAGTAGGTGCGGCCCATCGTGAGCGGCCCCGCCACGACGTCCTCGTTGACGAAGAGGCTCATTCCCTGCTGGTAGTCGCCCCAGTACGTCTGGAGGAGCGGTTTCTGCTGGACGAGCACCTCCTGGATCTCGTCGAAGTCGTCGGGCTGGATCGGGTCCTGTCCCGTGTACATCGCGGCGATCTGGCAGGAGACGGTCGCGTTGTCCCACATGCAGAGGTCGCCCTCGTGTTCGTCGTCCCAGAGGACGCCCCACGAACCGGGCGCCTCGTCGAAGTACTCGTCGTTGTAGGTGAGCGGGTACAGCACGAGCGCCTCAGGGACGGCGTAGACGCTGCCGTCCTGCTGGAAGGAGCTTGCCTCCTTGATGCGGTCGCTGATGTTCTCCCAGTTGGGCATGACGTCGACCGGAAGCTCGTGCAGGTAGTCGTTCTCGATGGAGCGCTCGACCCAGTTCGTGGTGGCGGCGACGTTGTCGATCTCGCTGTTGTCCGCCTCGAGCTGGGAGTACCACTGGTCCGGCGACGAGAACCCGGTGTTGCTCACCTGCACGTCGAACTCGTCCCCGAAGGCGTCGATCGCCCAGTCGGCCCAGCTGTCGTACCAGTTCCACATGTTCAGGTTCGACTCGAGATCCTCGGGCGGCCACTCCTCGACGTCCATGGGAGCCCGATCGCTGCCGCTGCCGCCGCCGCCGAGACAGCCGGCCGCGGCGGTGATTCCGGCCGCGGTCGCTCCCTGCACGAACCGCCGACGGTTCACCGTCGGCCGTCCGTCGTCGAACTCACGCATCGAACCCCTCGCCGGGGCTACCCGTCCCGCAGTCTCGTCCGTCAGCGTATACCATGGGATACCAACTCGAGCTTTCGTAAATAAGAGTGTCGGATGTTTCTAGCTGACAGTACGTCGGTTACCGGAATTCGACCCGGTCACGTCAATCGGTTCCTCGATCAGGTGTCGGTAAAAATGAATGTTCTGCGATGTTTTAGTCGCTCCGACTCGCCGGCGCCGGATTTCGCCTCCTGAACGCCGGACGAAAGCGGACGCGACGGCCGGGGGCGGAGGTGACCGTCACCTGGAGGGGCGAGCGCGAGGGGTGGTCAAGAGAGGAGTCGACGCGCGGCGTCGGTGATGATCTCGCCCGCGGCGAGGACGTCGTCCCAGCGGATCGACTCGTTCGGGAAGTGCGCCTCGTCGACGTTCCCGGGGCCGAAGACGACGGCGGGGATCCCCGCGCGGACGAAGTGGCGCGAGTCGGCGCCGTACGTCTCCCCGACCGGCGCCGTCTCCGCGAGTCCGGCGGCCGTCATCGCGTCCCGGAGCGCCGTCACGACCGCCGCGTCGGGGTCCGTCTCCGCCGCCGAGAACTGGACGGAGAACCGCTCGAACGTCGGCGGGTGCGCCGAGAGCCACTCGCTGTCCTCGACCACCTCGCGGAGCCGGGCGGCGAACTCCGCCTCCGCCTCCTCGATCGTCTCCCCCGGCGCGACGCCGATGCGGACCTCGGCGTCGAGCGACGCCGGCACCGACGACGCCCACGAGCCCGCGCGGACGGTGCCGACGTTGACCGGCCACGGGTTCGCGAACCGCTCGTACAGCGGGTGCGCGACCCGCTCGGCCCGCTCGGCCTCCAGGTCCTCGAACGCCCGGCGGATCCGCTCGAAGTGGGGTAGCACCGACTCGCCGTTCCAGCGCCGCGCGGCGTGGGCCGACCGGCCGTCGACGTGGAGCCGCTTCATGACGCTCCCCTCCGTCGCGGTGACGGGGACGAGGTCGGTCGGTTCGGCGACGATCGCCGCGTCGCGTTCGAAGGGGTACGGCGAGTCGAGCGCGGCCGCGGCGGCGCCGATGCCGCCCTCCTCCTCGCCGGCGACGCTCTCGACGACGACCCGGCCGTTCAGGTCGCGGTCGTCGGCCGCGTCGGCGAGCGCCCGCCCGGCGAAGACGCACGTCGCGGTCCCGACCTTCATGTCGGCGGCGCCGCGCGCGGTGAGCGTCTCGGCCCCGTCGTCGGCTTCGCCCCAGACCGGCTCGAACGGGTCGGTCTCCCACAGCGTCCCGTCGGCGGGGACCACGTCCACGTGGCCGTTCAGGACGACCGTCGGGCCGGCCTCGGGGTCACCGAACTCGGCCACGCCGGCGACGCTCGGTCGGTCCGCAGCCGGAATCTCCCCCGGGTCGTCCGGGAACTCCGGGTGGGTCGCGAGCCGCTCGGCGTCGGCCGTCCACTCGTAGGTCTCGAACCCGTACGAGTCGAGGCGGTCGAGCACCCACTCCTGGGCGTCCCGCTCCCCGCCCTCCGTCGTGTCGTATCGGAGGAGCGACTCCACGAATCCCCGCAGTTCCCCGTTGTAGGCCGTGAATCGGTTCATTCGGACGGTTCAACGACGGCGAACCGCCCCGAAAGCGTTGTCGGGTTCCGCTGCGCGGACGCCATCCGAGGAGTTATGTCCGTTTCAGCCGCCTCGAGAAACGATGCGGTGCAACGCACGCGCGCTCGCCCTCGCCGCCCTCCTGCTCGTCGCGGCCATCGCGGTCCCGGTCGCGCCGGCCGCCGCCGACCCCGCCGACTGCTTCGGCTCGGGCGAGGACCTCCGGATCGGGAGCGAGGGACCGGCGATCGACGCCTCGCTGTACGCCTCGCTGTTCACGAACCTGCCGGGCGAGGGGGCGTTCGGCGTCTCGCTCGTGGGAACGACCGGCGACCATCGGATCGTCACGCTCCGGACGGGCGTCGTCTTCGCGGGCGTCGGCGACGCGGGCGAGTTCCTCTCGGACCCGTTCTCGCGCTTCGGGCTGGCGTTCGACTACCGGTTCGAGCTCCCGTTGCTGAGCGCCGCGACGGACGGGGGCTTCGCCTACGAGTCGTCCGACCCGCCCGTCGACGGCGTGTCCGAGGCCGAGTGCTCCGTCGCGTAGGTCGACCGTCCGTCCGTCGGCTCGTCGAACTCGAGCAGCCGCGCGACGAGCCGTTCGGCCTCGCTCACGAGCGCGACGACGTCCCGCTCCTGGCTGTACGCGACGAGGCCGGCGTCCGCCATCCGGGGGACGTGGTCGTGGTACAGCGAGACGTAGATGCGTTTCACCGCCGCCGGCGGGATCTCCGGGAGGCGAGCGTCGAACTCCGCGACCGCGAGTTCGTCCGCGAGGTCCGCGAGCGCGATCGAGTCGTGCTCGACGAGCAACGAGAGCGCCTCGCGTCGACGCCGGTCGCGGAGAACCGCGAACAGCGCGTCGACCGTGATCGAGTCGGTCGGGTCGGTGCGGGAGACGACGTGGTCCGGATTGCTACTCACACGTTCCCGTATCGGCGGAAGGGGGAACAGCGAAGTGGCTCACCAGTAATGGTCTTTAAACGGGGGGCTCTGTCGACCCGGCGTCGGTCCCAGGGACGGCGTCGCCCTCGTCGCCGGCGTCGCGCCCGCGGTCGGCCCCTTCGATGGTGACCGTGTTCTCGAGGAGCGACTGGCAGCCGCGGCGAAGCCGCTGGGAGGCGGCGTTCGCGGAGACGCCGAGCCGGTCGCCGAGTTCCTCGACGCTCGTCCCGCGCGGCACCTCGAAGTAGCCATCCTCGAGCGCGGCCAGGAGCGTCTCGTACTGTTCGGCCGTGAGGTCGAACTCGCGCTGGCGCGCCTCAGTCGGGTGGTAGATGCGGAGTACCTCGAACGAGTGGCCCGTCTCCGCGAAGTGCGTCCGGAACGTCGACACCTGGTGGTCCTCGACGAACCTGAGTTTGAGCCGCCACCGGCCGTCGCGTCCCCTGGCGTCGACGACCGCCGCGTGGTGGTTGGCGACGTCGTCGATCAGTTCGGTGAACGACTCGCTCCACCCGAACTTGTAGAGAACCGCGTCGCCGGTCTCCTCGACGACGGTCACGTCCTCGACGGTCGGGTCGGCCCGTAGCGCCCGACCGAACGCCTCGAAGTCGCCGCCCGACGCCCACAGGAACGGGAACACCCCCATCGTGCTGTGGGTCGCCATCTGGTCGCCCCTGACCGTCATCTCCGGCACTGACGCCAGCGCGTCGGCGAGCACGAACTCGGACGCTGGCACCGTGAAATCCCCGATTACGCTCACGACGTCGGTTCGTGGCCGGCGGGGAAAAGGGACTCGTCCCGGCACGCCGTCGGGCCGGTCGGCCGGCCCCGACGGGCCGGACGCCGTCGACGACCGCCTCCCGGATCCCGTCCGGACGGAACCCCTACCGGGCGGTTCGTTCGACCTTTCGAACTCCACCCCCGAGTACCGTCCCGCTACTAACGTCGCCGTGGCTCGTATCGCCGATCAGCGAGGACGCCTCGATGGGACGAGACGAGGACTGCCGAACCGGACCGGGCGAGGACGACCCCGCCGACAGCGACGGTGCGAGCGCCGCCCCCTCACGGGATGACCTGTTCAGGGCGCTCGCCAGTTCGCCGAGGCGACGGGTCCTCTTCGTACTCCTCGAGTGGCGGGAGTCGTCGGTCGAGGAGCTCTCCGACGCCCTCGCCGGCTGGCGGGCGGCGACGCGGGACGAGCCGGTCGGCCTGGACGAACGCGACCGGATCCGGACGCGACTCGTCCACGTCGAACTCCCGACGCTGGAGGAGTGCGGGCTCGTCACCGTCGGCGACGACGGCGACGTGACGCTCGTCGACGCGGGGGCGTCGGCGCGCAGGATGATCAGGCTCGGGGTCGAACTGGAATGACCGGGCGCTCGCCCCGACCCGGAGCGTCCGCCCGTTCGGCTCGTACGGGACCGACGCCGCGTCCGCCCCGACCCGGACCGACCGAGGGGAGCCGATCCGGCTGGACCGCCCTGTCCGACCCGCGGACCGGAGTTCGGCCGCGCCCGGTCGCCGTGGAGGTGGGACCGTGACGCTCGGGTCGCTGCTCGAGGACGCCGAACGGAGGCGGCTATCGGTGATCGCGTACGGCGCCAGCGCCGCGGCGGTCGCCGACCGGTTCGAGACGCGCAACGCGACCGTCGAGCGCCGTCCGCTCCCGGCGGACGCGCCCGCGGAGTTCGTCGTCGTCCGCGACGCCGGGTTCCGCGGCGCGATCGGAAGCGAGACCCTCGAGACGTTCCTCTCGCCGCCGATCCGCCGCCCCTGGGACCTCGATTCGCTGTCACCCGCCTACCGGGCGCTGTTCGACCTCCTCGACGACGCCGTGTTCGCGTCGCTGAACCGGCGCCAGTTGCTCGCGACCGCCCGGGAGTTCGAGGACCGGGCCTACCGGGTCGGCCACGGGACGCTCCGCGTGGGGTTCCAGTCCGCGTCAGCGTTCCGCGCACAGGAGGAGGTGTACCGGTGGCTCGTCGCGGAGACCGACCTCGACGTCCACGTCTACGTCGCGCCCGAGGACGCGAGAGGCGTCGACCGCGACCGATGGCCCGTGACGTTCCACACGGAACCGGCCGAGGAGATCGGGCGGTACTGGTTCCTCGTGTTCGACGGCGCCGGCGACGACGAGCGGACGTTCTCCCTGGTCGCCGAGGAGCACGAGGACGGGAAGTACTACGGGTTCTGGACGTACGACCCCGCCACGGTGGAGCGTGCCATCGAGGCGCTGATCTGAGGCGGCGCGCTCGCCGTCCCCGAACGGCGTCGTCTCCCAACGCCGACGCCACCTCCGCCGGGCGCGTCTCGCGAACGGCCTCGCTCCGTTCGCTCCGCCCGCTCAGGACCCCGACGCGGCCTCGGCGGGGTCCACCGTCTCGCCGGCGAGTTCGTCGACGCCGACGCGGTCACACAGGTCGTACAGCGGGCACGCCTCCGGTCCGTCCAGGCAGGCCGGCTTCCGTGCCGTGCAGTACTCGCGCCCGAACTGGATCATCGCCGTGTGCCCGAAGCCGCACTTCTCCGGGGGCACGGCCGCTTCGATCCGTTCCCGTACGGTCTCGTGGTCCGCGTCCGGGGGTGCGAGGCCCATCCTGCGAGCGATGCGGTGGACGTGCGTGTCGACCGGGAACACCCCGCCGCGACCCCCCGCGAACAGGAGGACGCAGTCGGCAGTCTTCGGGCCGACGCCCGTCATGTCGAGCAGTTCCGCCCGCACCTCGGCGGGGTCGCTCCCGGTCACGAACTCGTCGAACCCCGTTGCGCCGCCATACTCCTCGACGACCCGCCCGGCGAGACGGATCATCGTCTCGGACTTCTGGTTGTAGAGGCCGGCAGAGGCGATGGTCTCGGCGAGGTCGTCCTGCGGGGCCTTCGCGAGCGTCCTCGCGAGGTCCGGGCCGGCGTTCGGGGCGGTCCCGCCGGGCCCGTAGCGGGCCATCAGGTCGTCGTGGGCCGGCTGGCTCGCCACGTCGCTCGTGTTCTGTGAGAGGATCGTCCGGACGAGACACTCGAAGGCGTCCTGGCCGCCGTACGCCTTCCGCCAGTACAGGTCGCCCAGTTCGTCGACGACGGCCTCGGCGCGCGTTTCGGCCTCGCCCGCGTCGAACGCCGCGAACGCGCCCCCGCCGTCGGCGCCCCCGCTGATGTTCACGTCGGGTTCGTCCTCGCTCATCGTCGTGACGTGGGTCGTCTTGCTACAAGAACCGTTGGGACAGTCGGCGAACGGGGTCGTCCCCGGTGCTGTGCCGACTGGACGCAGACGGCAATCGGAGGCCTCACCGGGTCGTCGTCGAAGTGGGGACGACAGGCGACAGGTCAGGTCGTAATCGACCTGTGTCGGACTCACACGTCGGGCTCGACCGTCGACGGGGCTCGATAGACGCGCGAGCTGTAGAGGATTCCGATCGCCGCCATCGCGCCGAACGTGCCGAGCGCGAGGTACGCGAAACTGGACTGGATGCCGATGGTGTCCCCGAGATAGCCGATGAGGACCGGATACCCGGAACTCCCGACGAGTGCGATCGTCCAGACGTAGCCGAACGTCCGCCCCTCGTACTCGGGGGGCGTGATGTCGGTGATGAGCGTGTCCCGAACCGGGTTCACGCCGAACAGACAACTCCCGAGGAGCGCGAACGTGACCAGCAGGGTGACCGGGGTCAGCCTGACCAGCGAGAGGACGAGGAGGCCGAGCGTCGAAGCGGCGAGCAGGCCGAGAAGTACCGACCGGGGGTCGTACAGGTCCGAGAGCGTGCCCGTGAGGATCTGTGAGACTGCACCGCTCACCAGCAACACGGCGAAGTAGAAGTTCGCGACCGACTCCGGCCGGAGCGTCACGCCGGCGAGCGAGAACGAGTAGCCGTACACGTCGGCGACGAACACCGGCGTGAACGTCTGGATGCCGTTGCCGGTGAAGAGGATGAAGAAGAAGAACACCACGACGACGGCGATGGGGAACAGGAACTCCCGGGGGTTGCGTCGCCACTCCGCGACCGCGTCCGAGGGGGCTTCCTCGTCCGGGCCGGTGTCGGCGGGTTCCGTCTCGTAGCCCCCGTACCGAAAGAGGGCGAACAGTCCGGCGGCGTAGACGAGTCCGAGCAGGCTGATGCCCAGCAGGATCCCCTCCCACGGGAGAACCAGGATGAACACGCCGACGAGCAGTGGCGCCGACGCGTCGCCGAGTTTCGACGCACTTCCCCACATGCCGAGCACCTTCCCCCTGTTGTCGGCCGTCACGTTCCGCGTGATGAGCGGGTAGCCGACGGGGTGGACCGCGCTGTAGCCGATCCCGGCCACGAACATGCCGAGCGCCATCACCTGGAACTCCCCCGTGAACGCCTCACCGCGGAGGGTGAACGCGGGCAGTGCCGCCCCCGCGGTCGGGGCCGCGAGCAGGATCAGGTAGCCGACCGACATCGCGACGAACGCCGGCACCAGCAGGTGGAGACGATCGGTCCGATCAGAGAGGATACCGAGTGGCGCCTGGAACAACCCGCCGGCGAAGAGGTAGACGCTCACGAGCAGGCCGAGTTGCCAGAGCGTCGCGTTCAGGTCGACGACGAGAATGGGGATGAGCGGCGGGAGCAACCTGAGGAACACGTGCTGGCCGCCGTGTACCGAGGAGATGAGCAGGCCGAAGAGCCACTCGCGTCTCCCCATCCCGAACGAGTATCCCATTGTGGGTCCGCTTCAACGGGACAATATTTAACGTACGTATTGGAACAATGGAAACCGGGAGTTGGGAATTCGGCCGGAGATGGGGTTCGGCCCTAGTCGACGCGGAACGTCACGGTCAGCGGTGCGCCGCGCGCGAGCGCCGTCACGAGTTTCCGATCGAGGTCCGCGGCCGCCTTGTTCGCGTTGATCAGTACGGTCCGCTCGTCCACGTAGTCGCTCGTCCGCCCGACGAGACTCCGGTCGTCGGCGAACGTGAGGTCCGGGTGGCCTCGCCCCTCCACCACATCCTCGACGCCTGCCGCCTCGAACGTGACTGTGATGTGCGCGTCGGCGTCCTGGCAGGCCGTAACGAATGCCTCGTCGAAGTCTGCGGGGGTCCGGTCGGCCTCCACCGCGAGGATACAGTCGCCCGCGGGGGTGAGCCAGTCGTCGCTCGTGAGTTCGAACGTGCTCGCGTGCTCGGCACTGACGTGTTCGTGTCCCCGAGCCTGGACGACCTGCTCGCACTCGTGCGTCACGGCCGGGGGAACGTCACCCCCCGGGAAAGCCCCGACGATTCGGGATTTGGGTTGCGTCGCACGGAAGCGACGCCTACCTCTAACGCTCTTCCGAGCCGTTTTTGTCCTCGAGAACGTGCTTCGCGACGTCCGTCACGTGTTGCCGGTGAGACGCTGACGTCTGCACGCTTTGGGCGGCTTCGAGTTGGTCGTTGACGACAGCGTTCTGTTGTGGCCCCCAGGTCTCGGGTAGTTTCGACTTGATATAGTCGATCCACCGCTTGATCGCCTCGATGCGTTGCTCTCGGTCGCGTTCGTGCCCGCGAATATCGCGTTGAGAACCGCGCAACAGCACGGCGAGCCAATACAACAGCACGTTCGACGAATCGGAGGAGTCGTGACTTCGGGAGGGCATCCATCGTGGCCGAAGCTATTCTGTAGTCTTGTTAGTCAGAAAGGGTTTCAACAGGGCCATCTTTTCCTGTGAGGTGAAACGGATATTGCTGCGATAGAGGTACACTGACAAGCGAGTAGTGTCGTGTTTCCTTGACTGCACCTCGCATACTTGGATTCGACAGGTGGCTCGGCGACTCTACGATCGAGCGCCGCGTGAGCGGACATAATCGTTTTCTCGTTCCGTAGCATACCTCGATTATTGGGTCTTGTTACCATGAACCACCGTAATGGGAGCTCGGCGATCGTCGACATAGCGTATCTCACGCGGTCCGAACATCGCGTCCCGACGCTCGTCGCACTGACGGAGCGTCCCCGTAGCCGCGCCGAACTCTGCGAGTTGACCGGGGTTTCGTCTTCCACGATGCGCCGAACGTTGGACGAATTCGGCGACCGACGCTGGATCCGCAAAGAGGAATACCAGTACGTGGCGACACGACTTGGCGAGGCGATCGCCTCCGGGATGGAGGTCTACCGTTCGATGATGGCTCGTTCGACGCGGTGATCTCGAACGGCGTGATCAACCTCTCGGCGGAGAAGGATCGTGTCTTCGAAGAGGCGAGCCGCGTGCTCAAGCCCGATGGTCGGTTAGCACTCTCGGATATCATCAGCGAGCGACGACTATCAGAGAGCATCAAAACCAACGCAGATCTCTGGGCGGCCTGTATCGGTGGCGCCGAACAGGTCGACGACTACACGGCGAAAATTGAAACACCTGGCTTTGAGCTCATCGACGTTCGTGACAACTTGGCGTACGAGTTCACCTCAGACCAAGCGCAGGGCGCGTGCCAGACGTACGGCGTGAAAAGCATCTCACTGGTCGCTCGAAAGCGCTAACCCCCGCCCCCATTTTACTTGGCCAATTTGAAGCGTATGAAAGGCTTCACCGTGCTGCATCGATGCTTCGGAACTCACGCGGTGTTTGTATCTGCCGTTGCGGGGTTCAACAGGGCCAGATATCTGCGAACACGTGCCCGTGGTCTTCGTGGTGATGGTCACACACCGGTGGGAACTTCTCTAGTTCTCCGGAGTCACCGTATCCATGCGGGACGAGTCGGACACCGAGGCAGTATCCGGAACAGCACAGCTGATTTGGTCGCTCGTCTCGAGACTGGAACCCTCATCAAGTCGTCCCCACGCTTTCGAATCGGCATTGGCGCGGTCACCCGTAGCCTGACACCGACGATGACGATACTGAGTGACGCCAAGGCTGATGGCCGTTGGTAAACGCTACGAATCGAGACAGGACAACTCGTCGGTCAGTTCATCACCACTGTCGTCAACCCGCGAGAGGCAGTGACGTCCTGGTGCACTGTGAGTGCACGAGGAAGGCGAACTGCGTCGAACACTCGCGTCCGCGGTGGTTCCACCTAGAGTTCGATCCCGCCCGCGGCGCGATCGATCGCAAAGATGGCCAGCGCGCCGACGAGGCCGGCCACGACGAACAGCCCGACCGTCTCGGGCGTCCACCCGCGACCCAGTTCCGCGAGGTTCTCGCCGGCGCTCGACACTGGCGCGCGGAGCGCCCCGACGATGAGGCCGACGAGGAACGCCATCGTCGTCTCGCGGTCGCGTTCGAGCGCCCGCCGGATCAGGTGCGCGATCGAGAGCAGGCCGACGACGCCGCCGGCGATGAACGAGACGACCGTCGTCCCCGGCGCGACGAGCGTCGACGGGTCCGCACCCCCGGCGACCCCGATCACGGCGTCCTGGAACGCCGAGAGCGCGCCCGACATCCGCTCGTACTGCCCGAGGATGACGAGCACGAGCGACCCGGAGATGCCGGGCAGGATCATGGCGCTGACGGCGAATGCGCCCGCGAACGCGGTCGTCGCAGGCGAGTTTGGCAGGACCGCCGAGGCCTGCCCGGAGACGAGGAACGCAAGGGCGGCCCCGGTGACCGCCGCGGTGATTCGGCGCCGGGAGTCGAGGTGGAGTTCGTCCCGGAGCACGATCGCCGAGGCGGCGATGAGCCCGAAGAAGAAGCCGAACGTCGGCGCTGGCCGGGTCTCGATCGCGACGTGGAGCACGCGCGTGATGGTGAGCACTGCGGCGAGGATGCCGACTCCGAGGACGAGCAGGAACGTCGCGTCGGCCTCCCGCCACGCCTCGCGGAGGCTGTTCCGGTCGCCGGTCAACCCAGTGAGTGCGCGCCCGAGCAGGTCCGCGTCGAAGGCGGTCACGGCCGCGATGAGGCGGTCGTAGATGCCTGTGATGAGCGCGATGGTGCCACCCGAGACCCCGGGAACAGCGTCCGCGGTGCCCATACAGAGCCCGCGGAGGAAGACGCCGGGCGTCGAGACGTCGTGACCGTCGACGACGTCGGTCTCGGCGGGGTTCGCTGACCCGTCGGCGGTCGCCGGCTCGCCGGCGTCCACGGGGCCCTCGCCGTCGGCGGCGCCGGTTCCTGCGGCCGTTCCGGAGTCGCCCGAGTCGCCCACCATCTACGGCCGCGCGAGGTGGCCCTCGGCCGCCCGGAGCGCGGGCGCGGTGGCGCCGTCGCCGGCGAGCGAGGCCGACTCGTTGCTGTCCGTCCCGTCGCCGGACGTTTCGTTGCCGGAGGTCCCGTTGCCGCCGGTCTCGTTCCCGATGGTTTCGTTGCCGCCCGCGCCGTCGCCGGTCGTCTCGTTCCCGGTGGTCTCGTTCCCGTCGGTGCCGTTCGCTCCCTCGGGTTCCTGGAGTACCGTCTCCTCCAGGGTGACCGAGACCGTGCCGTCGCCGTCGCCGTTCACGTCGCCCTCGGAGACGTCGAGCGACGCCTCGTTCCGGACGAGATGGGCGCTCTCGTTCGACTCCACCTCGCCGGCGATCGTGTACGCGCCGTCCGCGCGCACGCTGACGTTCGTGTGGCCGTTCTCGGGGCCGTACTCGTCGTACCCTTCGGTTGAGTACGGGAGGACGAACTCGAAGTTTCCGTCCTCGTCGGCGGTCGCCTGCTGCTCGTAGGTGAACGTCGAGGCGTTCTCGCCGGGCTCCATCTTCATCTCGACGCTCGCGGTGACCGTTTCGCCGGGCTCGGCGCCCGAGCCCTCGACGGTCGCGCCGGGGACGCGCTCGAACGTCTTCACCCAGTTGGGCGAGGTCTTCTGGAGCACTCCGGGCTGGATGCCCAGCGACTGTGACTCCTGGAGCACCGAGCGCTGGTACTGCTGTGAGGCGTACGCGGAGGTGTCGCTCGCGTCGACGAGTCGGTAGTGCTGGAGCGCGGGCACCGGCTCGCGCGGGAGGTCGCCCACGCCGCCGATCTGTGCCGTGCCGTCCTCCTCGACGAACTCCTCGGCGGCGGTCATGTTGGGGAACGTCCGGATGGCCGTCTCGTTCTCGCCGCTCGGCACCGCCTTGTAGTCGGGCGCCTGCTGTACCGGGTCGTAGTCGAAGACGATCACCGCCTCGCCGAAGCCGGTGTTCACCGTCGGCTCGGCCCGGCTCCCGTGGTACTTGTACAGCCGGACCATCTGGCTGTCGTAGTAGCGCTGCGGGTGGTCGTAGAACGCGACCGCGTAGGGTTGCTGGCTCTGTCCGGTCTCGCGGAGGATGGGCGTCTGCCGGGAGTAGAGGTCGTTCGCCGAGAGGTTCCCCTCGTCGTAGAACACCGAGGGGGCGCTGAGCTTCGCGCCCTCGGTCACCATCTCCCAGTCGACCATCACGTACCGGGTCTCGGCGTCGTCCTCGCTGTTGCGCTCGAGAACCGACTCGGCCTGCGACTCGTTCGGCGCGAGGAGGTAGTTGGCCGCCTCGGACGCGCCCTGCTGGAACGGGTTCGCGTTCGGAATCCGTTCGCCGCGGACGGTGATGTAGTGGCCGTAGTCCCACCAGGACTGGACGCCGTAGGCGCCCTCCGGGTAGTCGTAGTCGCCCTCGGGCGGTTGCTCGTAGTTGCCGTAGTACTCCAGCTGGTCGGCGTTGTCCGCGCCGCCGTAGTCCCCCTGTGCGGGCGTGTTGTCGTTCATCCACTGGAGGCTCTCGTCCCAGTAGACGACCGAGCCCGGTCCGGTGCTGTTCCCGGTCTGCCAGGCCGTGTTCGTGCGGTCGATGCCCGGGCTGCCGGTATTGCCGAGCGAGAGCGGGACCATCAGGACCGGCGTGAGCACGAGAAGCACGACCATCGCGACCGTGATGGCCTGGTAGGTCTCGATCTCGGGGAGCGACTCCCGCGAGAGGTCGACGTCGATCGCCGCGAGGATCTCGCGGATGAAGTAGGCGTTGAACGCCGCGACCCCGAGCGCGAGGTAGTAGTTGAATCTCACCTGCGTGAACGCCGCTGCCGTGATGAAGACGACCCAGACGAACGCGAACAGGTGCTCGGCGTCGTAGCGGACGCGGACGGTGGCGGCGAAGACGAGCGCCGCGACGATGGCCAATCCGAGGAGTTGCGGGTTGACGCCGAGGATACCCGCGAAGTCGTTGTACAGCGAGCGGCCGACGAACATGAACAGGACCAGCGCCGTCGCGACGCCGAGCAGGAGGTAGTCGTCCTCCTCGCCGCGCTTCCAGAGCGGCTTGACGAGCATCCAGATAGCGGCGACGAGCGCGGTGACGAACGCGAAGCCGTACTCGGCCATGACAACGCCCGTGCTGGAGTAGTATTGGGCGAGACCGGACTGGAGGAAGGGTTGGGCCTCGCCGATGGTTCGTGTTGCAGCGCCGGCGCTGAAGCCGACGAAGCGGAGGAGGTTCCGTTCGATTCCACCGAGGAACGAGATCGGCGCCGTGACGAGGACGACGACGCCGACGAGTCCGAGTAGTGCAACCGTTCCCGGGAAGGCGTACCGTTCGGCCCGCGGGTCCTCGAAGGAACGGGCGTCGAACTGACGGGCCAGCCAGGCGAGCGTGACCGCCGCGACGGCGACCGAGAGCGCGACGAACGGCTGGAGGAATCCGAACGAACTGGCGCCGAATGTCGTCTCGTGGAACCTCAGCATCGCCATCGCAGCGGTGACTGTCATCGAGATGGCCGCGACGAATGCGACGTGATCTGGCGACCGCCCACCCGTGTAGTCGCTGACGACCTGATAGACGACGTAGGCACCAAAGATGCCGACGAGGAGGACGCCGGGGGGCCATACCCAGATGTACAGCCCCGTTGCGACCCCGGCCAGTACGCTCCAGATTACCGGCCGTCGGAGGGCGTCCCACTCACGCGACTCGACGAGTTCCCAGATGGGTCGGTCCTCCTGGGCGACCGCCAGCGCGACCATGAGGGCGACGACCGCCATTCCCATGAAGAACGGCTCCGCGCCGTTGTGGTCCGCGAAGCCGACGAGGGTCCGCCGGAGGAAGGTTCCCGGCAGCAGCATGAGGATGACCGTCGCGAAGATGCCGCCGAGGCGGCCGCCGAGACGCTTGCCGAGGAGGTACGTCGGGATGACCGTCAGGGCACCGAAGACGGCGGGCGCGACGAGGAGGGTTCGGGCGATCAGTTCCTGGGAAGGCGATCCGAGACCGACGACCAGTGCCGCAGTGGCGACGAGTTGGTCGTACAACGTCCCGAACTGGCCGGCGCTCGTCCCGTACGGGAAGTACGTCCACGGGTCGTACGGCATCGTGAACGGCCAGTTTTGGACGGCGTAGGTCGTCTCTCGAAGGTGGTACCAGGCGTCGTTGCCGTTGAAGTAGACCTCGCCGCCGCGTGTGAAGTTCGAGTACGACTGGAGGCGGATCCACAGCATGACGACTCCGACTACGAGGAGTGCGGGGACGTGGTAGAAGTCCTTGAGAATGTCGAGGACCGACTTCCCCTCGAAGTCGTAGTCGAGGCCCGGGACGGACGTGGAGGGTTCGCCGCCGTCGGGGGTCGCGTCACTATCGCTGCCGTTGCTCATTACGGGGAACGATTCGGAACGCGTGAATAAGCCTTCTGAAGTCTGTCGCGCGCCCGGAAGCGGAAACGATTAACGCCGCCGGTCGGAAGCCGGTTCCGATGAAGGTCTCCGTCGTCGTCTGCACGTACGCGATGGACCGCTACGAGCCGTTCAGCGAGGCGGTCGAGAGCATCCTGGAGCAGACCTACGACCCCCTGGAGGTCGTGCTGGTAGTCGACGGGAACGGAGACGTGTACGAACGCGTGCGCGAGGACTTCGGGGACAAAGAGGACGTCGTACTCCACTGCAACGACGAGAATCGGGGCATCTCGTTCAGCCGGACGAAGGGGGCCGAACTGGCGTCGGGCGAGATCGTCGCGTTCATCGACGACGACGCGACCGCGGAGTCAGATTGGGTCGAACAGCTGGTGTCGGTGTACGAGTCGACGGATGCGATCGCCGTCGGTGGGGACGTCCGTCCCGACTGGCAGGTCGATCGGCCGGGCTTCTTCCCGGAGGAGTTCTACTGGCTCGTCGGCTGTGTGGAACCAGGCTTCGCCGAGGACGGCGAGGAGGTGCGGAACACGTACGGGTCGAACATCTCGTATCGCCGCGAGGAGTTCCTGCGTGTGGGTGGGTACGACCCGAACACGGGTCGCAAGGGCGACAAGCACCTCCAGGCCCACGAGGCTCCGGTGGGGATTCGGCTACTGAAGGAGTACGGTCGGGGAATGGTGTTCACCGAGGACGCCGTGGTGCATCACAAACTGTTCGGCTATCGCGGGGAGTTCGGATGGCTGGTGTCGCGCTCGTTCTGGCAGGGCTACTCGAAGCGCGTGATGGATCTGCTGTATCCGGACGCGCCCGATAGCAAGAATGCCTACCTGAAGCAGTTGCTGACGTACTTCGTTCCGGCCCGTGTGAAGCAGCTCGTTCGGTCACCATCTGTCGCCGCTCTGTTGCAGTTGGTGTCAATCTTCGTGTTTACGGGGGCGGTTGGACTGGGGTACTTGTACGCGATGGCGACACCGAACGTAGTTGCGAAGGCGAACACGTGAGTTTATTTTTACTAGCTAGAAAACCAATCTCTGGTGTCAGCGATATCCGAGATCGCGAAGGTGTTCTTCGACCTCAATCGTTGTTTGCTCCTCAAAATCAATGTCAGGCTCCCGCGTATGCTCGTCCGTTGCAGTCGTCTCAACCCATGGCACTCTCCGGACGACTGGATGTGGGAATCCCTCCGGATGCCCATATGCGTGCCACTCACCAAACGCTTCACCGTGGTCCGACGTGATGACGACCTTCCCTGCGTCGATGTTCTCCAAGAGTTCTTCCACGTCATCGAGCACCCATCTAAGCGTCTCCAGATAGTCATTGTATACGTCTTCACAGGACGCCCTTCCTTCCTGAAGTAGTTCGTATCCTCGCTCCTCGCGTTCGGTCGCTTTCCGCCCCTCTCTAAACGCTGTGCCGACGTACGGCAGGTGCGGCTGAGTATAGTGCGTTATGATCCGCTCAGAATTGCCGCGCCGTCCTACTTCAATTGTGTAATCGGTCATCGGTTCTGGTAGGACTGACCCGTACGTCTCGTCGTGGTATGTCTCCCAGACAGCGATATGAGACTGGAACTCGTATTCGTAGACGACCGACCACGACGCGAGGTCGAGTGGTGTAGTGTTGTTCGCGGGTGGGAAGTGACGGCCGGCAAGGACGGCGTCACTATACCCGTTTCCGGAGATGTACGTCGTGCCTTTGATTTCCTCCTTCCAGGACTCAGTGAACGTGTTCGCTATCCATTCCGCTGATTGGCTTCCGACAGACCACTTGCTCTCTACCTCCTCGATGAAATCGTACTCGTCAGCCACCTCCCTAAGCGCATCGACGCGACAGGCGTCTAGCACGAGAAGCACGTCCCAATCGAACTCGTAGATGCCTTCTCCGACCGGCCAACGAGACGTAATCGCGTACCAAACAGTGAGATAGACCGTGAATACAAGATATAGTGGAGCCTTGCTCGGTTGTTCCCGAAGGTGCTCCACCATCTCCGAGAACCAATCACCGAAAGTGACGCTCATCACATGTGCGTAACCAGTATCGTATTAAGAATTCTGTGATGTAGACACCACTTCCCGAGGTTAGAGATACCCAAGTTCCTCGAGTTGGGATTCGACATCATCTGTGAGTTCTTGCGTCCGTCTGTTTTCCTTCAGGTCCGCTATATCGACTGAGAAAACGTCGGTCGCTTCTGCCGGAATATCACCGACATTGATCTCGGCTTTCGAACCGTACCCACCGTCCCGACGTTCGAAGCGGTAGGCAGCACCGAGTGAGTCCCAGACATATTTCACTTCGTCGAGATATATGCATCTCGAAGACCGGTTCCAGTACTCTAATTGCTCGTGGTCAGTCGGTGGGTGTGCAACTCCAAGGCCTGCGACTTCCGCGGCCAGCGGTCGTTTTCTTTCGAAAGATTTCTCAGTCGCAATTGCCGTTATGAGCTGTCCAAGATCAAGATGCGAGATATACTCAGACTCATTGATATCCAGCGTCGCGTTGACCACTTCGAGAGGGACATGTAGGAGTGGTTCGGTCATATCAGGCGTCACGTGACCGAAATACTGGTCCTGTTCGTCATCGCCGAGCTGTTCACCGTGGTCTGCGGTGACCACAACGGCCGTATCCTTGTCTACCGACTCGCAAAACTCAGCCACTCGACGCGATATATACTCCACTGCTGCCGAATATAGCTCACGATAAGCCTCTATTTCCCGGGTATGTTCGTCAATAGTTCCATCCATGTTCATCCGAAGTGCGTTCAGGTTTGGCGTTATTCTTCGGCTCCGATCAGAAAGCAGCGATTGGTCGTACCCGTGGACATTCGTCAACGGTCCATGAGCGTCCATGACGTTAACAAAGAGAAACGTAGAGTCATCAGACCGATTCAGTTCGCGCTTTGCGCGCTTCAGAATTCTGCTGCAACCGTCGTCAAACGGCTTCGCCACAGGGAGTTTCCGGAATAGATTCTCAGATTGGGAGCGAACACCATTGGCGATGCTCTTTGCGGGATGGTCGTGAACGAGACATGAACGAAGGAACTCGAAATACCGTTTGAACCCATTCATATCTGATTCATGCCAGAACTTCGAGGGAGACAACCCATCGGGGTGCGGCATTGAGGACGTAATATGGAAGAAGTCGTCGAACAACTCATCGAATCCGAAGATGGGGCTGGCGTACGGGTTTGCACTGATCCCTACGGTTCGATAGTCGCCCAGTTCCTGCAGAAACGTCTCCTCCGGATCTAGTGTGTCTAACTCCGGGGTTGCGGTGAGAAACCCGTGTCGGTGCGGGAGTGATCCGGTAAACATGCTCGCGTGGCTCGAAACGCTCCACGTGCTTGCAGTCCGACACTCGTCGAACGAGTGGTCAGATCGGGCTTTGAGCCGAGTTCCGTACTGTTCGAAGTAGTCGTGTCGTACTGTATCGAGACAGATTAGCACGACATTCCGAGTCATTGATTAGAAGTTTCGGGAGGACGTTAAGTAGGTAGCGGTGGAAAGCGACCCAATTAGTTCGAAGCTTTCTTTCTCGACTACATACTAATCATTCTCGTGGGCTTCCGTGATACCTTTGGCAACGTGTGCAACATGAGTAGACAATGAGTTGTGGTGACGATCTGTTCGAGAATCTGGCTATCGCGCACTGGGGTGAACACGTCAATGGTGGTGGGGATAGAGTTGCATGGGAACTGGCCCGTGTGTTCGAAAATGCACCGTTGTACGTCGGCTGGCAAGACGAGAGCATCGAACCGAACGACATCGAAACTGAACAGGTAATCAGCAGTCGACTACTTGAGTGGGCACTCCGAAGAGGTGGCGCTCTCCGCATGTTCGCACACCTCCTCGGTTGGCAAAAGGCCGAACCGCTTCGTGACTACGACGTTCTCGTCACGAGTGGCAACGAACCACTGTTCTATGTGCCGCCGACTGAGCAAGTGTGGGTTTCCTACGTCCACCATACGAACCGCCGGCAGTCCGACCAGATCGACGAAGTGGAAGACGGACTCTTGGGTTCGCTCAAACTCCTGTTCTACTATCTCGTTCGCGTTGCATTCGACCACAACACGCACAAGCCGGACCTGTTCCTGGCGAACTCGGAGCAAGTCAAACGCCGGATGATCCGATACTGGGGCGTCCCAGAAGAGAAAATCGACGTCGTCTATCCACCTGTCGACACGGACGCCTACTCGCCCGATGACGCCGAGACCGGCGACTACTACCTCACGCTCTCACGACTGGACTGGCACAAGAACGTTGGCGAAATTGTCAAGGGGTTCAACGAACTTTCAGACGCAACGCTCGTCGTTGCCGGTGACGGCCCGGACCGGGCCAAACTTGAGGCGATGGCCGGCACCAACATTGAATTCCGTGGCTACGTCAGCGAAGAGGAGAAGAAGGAGTTGCTCGCTGGTGCGAAAGCTTTCATCTTTAACGGTAGAGACGAGGACTTCGGGATATCGCCCGTCGAAGCGCTCGCTGCTGGTACTCCACTGCTCGGCGTTAGGGAGGGGATGACCCAGTATCAGGTGATCGACGGGAAAAATGGGTACGCGCACGTTCGTGATGGTGAAACTGGTCGATCCATCTCCGAGGCAGTTCACGAGCTCGAAGCGGAGGGTGTCCAGTGGAACGATGATGAGATCGCAACGTTCGCTGATCGATTCTCCGTCAAGTTGTTCCACGTCCGGATCAATGAAGCTGTCAGGAAGGCAATCGATTCTGCAGACACCACGCCAGAGTGGTATAACGATCTCCTACACGAGTTATCGACTCAGCCCGTGGAACGGGGATATACCGACGAATGAGTTCATGGAATCGTGGCCCCACCGGACAAAGTTCCTCTACCGGATGTAGTTTTTAGCCAACGTCAAAAGTTGTCCGTTCCTGTCAATACCCAATAGTGCAATCACGAACATCGCCCACGAAATCGGTCTCACTGGGTATCGGAGAATTGCGAGGGCCAGGTGTTGTAGAGCTTTCCAGCGATTTCCGTTTGATTCGTAGTCACGACCGATGACGTGGTGGTGGTAGGACAAGACTCGAGTCCTTGTGAGGAAGTCTTGATTGGCTACACGCTCCCGAACCTTCTCAAATACGGTCAAATCTCCCTGGATTCGACTGTCAAAGTTCTTTGAAATGCTGTCTGACTGCTCGCGTTTCTCAACAAGTAGGTCATCTACGTATCCAACGTCATAGTGCTCCGTGATTCGAATCCACAGGTCGTAGTCTTGTCTGCTTGAAAGCGAAGAATCGAATACCCCAACGCTGTCTAAACACTCTCGCCGAATCATCACCGTTGACGTCGGGTGGATACGGTCTCGCTCCAACTCCTTCAGGTATATGTCCCCCGCTTCTTCTGGATGTCGCACCCACTCGGTTCCGTCAATCTCTTTTTGTACGAAGCCCGTATAGACCAATCCGAGTTCCTCGTTGCTCTCCTCAAACACGGCATACTGTTTTTCCAGCTTCGTCGGATGCCACACGTCATCTGCGTCCAGAAAAGCGATGTAAGTGCCGTGAGAAGCCTCAATACCCGTGTTTCGAGCTTCCGCTGCACCTTCGTTCACGTCGTGGACAATCAATCGTGCCCAGTCCCCGTACCGGTCAACGATTGGTTGGATATTTGTATCAGAGTTGTCGTCTACAACGATAGCTTCGAAATTGTTGAATGTCTGGGCGCGGACGCTGTCGAGTGCTTCGGTGAGGAGATCCGGTTGTTCGTAAACTGGAATGACGATGCTTACTCCGAGGAAATTCAACGAACCGCTACCTAACTCTGTATTCATTTAAAGCTCCAACTGATCAGATGGGTCTTCTCCACATAATCAAGCGGCAGTACATTAGTTGAATACATTCCGGACATATTGACTACTATCTATCTATATCCAAGATTCTCTAGGCGGCGTCGACGCTCAGCTTCTTCGATACCGATTGCATCACCTTTTGAATTCCGACACTCTGGTGAATTGAGTTTTTTGGCAAAATCCTTCCCATCTTCTGAAACCTCGCCATATTCGTCCTCGCTACCGTCTCGTCGTATGAGGTATACACCGTCATTCTCTTTCAGGCGTTTGACCGTGTTCGAAACACTCACGACGTGCCGACCTGACTCCTCGCTGAGTGGGGTCGTGTGTTCTGGCGGATCAAGCGAGTGAGTTTCGAGCACGTCGGCGACGGTAGCTATTATGTCGCCATGGCCGACTACGTGGTTGAATACGTCGCCAGCGTCCTCTTGACCCGGATACTTCACCCAGAGAGGAGTGTGAACAGCCTCGTCATAGGGGTCGATATCCCAGGTATGGAACAGTTGGCCGTGTTCGCCGAAATACTCGCCGTGATCAGAGACGACTACAATTAGCGCGTCATCATACCAATGCTGTTTTTTCATCCAGCTGAGTAAGTTCGAGAAGTATCTGTCGTAGTAGCGTACATTGGCGTCATAGAGCTCACGAGAAAGTCTGAGTTCACTCTCAGTGAGCGCACTGGCATCAGCGGCAGAAATTCGGTCTCTGATGTCTTCTAGCTCCTCAAGACTGGGTACGTCCTCCGGTGGGTCGATAGCCGTTTCAGGATGGTACGGTAAGTGGGGATCCATCCAATGACCCCAGATGAACTCGTTAGACTCGCCCTCAAGGGCGTTCTTAACCAATTTTGTCATCCCGTCAGCGGGCACGGAGGATAACGGGAGGGGGTCACGAAGATAGCGATTGTAGACGGTTTTCGCTATCATCGACTCACGAACCACGGTGATTTTTTGTAATCGTCTCGCGACGCGGTCAACGAAGGAGATACCGCCTTTTCCGTCTATAGAGGGATTCTCATCGAAATATGTAAATCCCTGGGCATAACCTCGGTCTTCGCGTAGGTATCCATTGTTCCCGTAGCCAGTTGACTCTCCGGGGATACCCTCAGCTAACGTGGTAGCGTCAGTTGGAATTTTTCCGTTGCCCTCAGGGTGAGTGCCGGCGATGATTCCCGGAAATGCAAACGGAGTCGCGACACCGTATGAATAGGCATTTTCGAATTTTGTATAATCTTTCTCAAGAATATTGAGTGACTCGCTTAGGCAATCAGGGGTTGCTCTATCTGCCCGGAGTGAGTCAACCGTGAGAAGAATCACGGAGTTCATTGATACGGGTAAAGTTTGGCCCGGTCTAACAATTTTCGGTTCGCATCCGAGATGATTAGAAGAAGCTGTATGGTGTAAAGGTTCCAGAATTGTGTGCGTCCATGAGAATTGCATTGTGTCGGATTGAAGTGTTACAGAGATTTTTACTGCCAGATATAGTTTGTAGACATAGAACCAAGGTCAATTAGCGCCAACAGGCTATATACTCGGTGCAGAGCAACATAACTACCTGATCGCCTTACTTCAAAGTCTGGGTCGCCTGGAAAGTGTTTTCTAGTTTGCACACCTCTTTTTTGATATTGAACTCTCTCGTAATTTTTCTAGATGCTGACTCCGCGTATGCATTCCATTTAAATTCGTCTTGTAGCAACTTAAGTAGAGCATCGGCTAATGCTTCCGCATTCTCTGGTTCAGTCAGAAGACCGTTTTGGCCGTGGTCAACCAATTCAGGAATTCCTGAAATAGATGTTGACACTGGTGGTGTCTTCATCGCCATTGCCTCCATGAGAGAAACAGGTATTCCATCTCTATCTCCTGAATTTGGAATTATACACGGTAATAAGTAACATCGGGCTTCGTCTAGCTCTATAATCAACCTTTGATCAGTAACCTTGTTTAGAAAGTCTACATTTTCCCCGATCCCGAGCTGTTCTACCTTTCGAATGAGTTCATCCTCCATTTCACCCGATCCAATGATATGGTATTCTAGTTCCGGTATCTCATCCGAAACCATTTCAACTGCCTCGAGCGCATATGGCAATCCTTTCTTCTCAACAAAGCGTGAGATTGTCAGAACCCTGTTTTGCTGTGAAGATTGTGTTGAGGCGAATTTCTCCGGTCGAATTCCAGCATGTATGACGTCTATCGGAGTATTCGATGTAAACCGATCTTGAATATAACGTTTATTGTATTCTGAAATCGTCACAATTCTATCGGACTGTTGTAGTAATTGTTTGGTATATGTGCCAATCGGTTCCTTATAGAGATCGTATGCGTGGGTTGTTATCGTAAATGGCTCATTATAGTAATTTGACGCATATAATGCTCCGAATTTTGAAATAGTCGCGAAATGTGAATGGAAGTGTTCAGGATCCCACTTAAGTGAATCCACGAATTCAATGCATTGCTTTGCTCGAAAGAAGTTTGCGGCATGGTCCAGTGGGGAGGCATAATAGAAGGAATCTTTGAACATTTGAAGATTCCACACTTTTTTGGAAAGAAGCTGTGTGATATCTTTATATGTTGGAGTCTTTACGTATGATATTGGAACGTTTAATTCGTCAAATTCATTGTGTTCAATTTTGCATTCTGGCTTCTGCAGAGCACATACCGCAACGTTATGGCCAAGTTGACTCAGTTCATAAATTTCGTTGAGGATAAAGCTCTCAGAGAGTTTCGGAAAATCATCAACATAATATACGATGTTCATCTTGGGTATCTATTTATGGTGAGTTCATATATAAGGGACGGAATTATCTCAGTCATCACGAAGCCCATAGGTTGATTTAGGATTAGATTCGCGAATTGCTAATTCAGATTCAAGTAGTCATGGATAACCTTTGCACTCTTTTTCGATTTGTCTCGAATATTAGGCAGATTTGCTTCAATACTATCAGATATTACCCCACGGTTGCTGAGGGCATGCTCAACGGTCTTATATAACTCGTCTGGGGCAAGTCCATCAATATCGAGATAGTACTCACTCATCTCAAATTGCGACATTAGCTCCTCAGTTTTAAACTGGTAGCCGATCGCGACAAATGGAGTGCCAGCCAGTATTGAGAGAATATTTGAGTGCATTCGAGTACCAATGTGGCAGTCAACAGTCTCATAGACTCCTACAAGTTGCTGAGGCGTATATTCCCCGGATAAGATATGCGTTTGTTCAATATTCGTATCGTTCATCCGGTTTATTACTTGCTGTGCCGCAACACGGTCATCAGTATGGTAGCCAGCAAACCCTGTACAGGTAGACGCAAAGAGAATATCTGCGGAACGATCCTCAATGAGCCTGTCCGCAACGTCAGCCACGGCCTGCATGTACTGGTTTTCCCCTCCTTCAGACTCAAAATGAGACCAGTTTCGGACTGATATGCTTACAACTGGCCCTGAGTCCGAATAAACCGGTTGATATTCTTCTCCAATTTTCTGTTCAATCGGCTTGTCCCCTTGGTTTAATGGCATCGAGAATGCTGCATCAGTGAGTGCGTGAATAGGCGTCTCATTGACACCTAAAGCCTCCAGATTCCTTTTCGATTTCTCGTCTCTTGTTGTGATTAAATCAACGCTATTTAGCACGCGTCGTGCGAGTCTATTATACGGTTTTCGGTCAAAAGGACCGAGGCTCTGAGCATAGAGAACAACTGGTTTCTCAAGAAGTTTCCCGAGCCAAAGTTCGGCAAGAACTCCTATTTTTGTCGGGAAGTAAATGTCCGTAATATATTGTCCACCGGTTGAGATGATGAGGTCCGCGTCATAGTATGGCTGTAGATCAAGTCTATCAATCATAATCGAGATAAATGGAAGTTTGTGGCCATGACGTTGAAGGGCTGCATCAAGTAGAATTGACGCGATCACGCCATTCTTTGGTAAATTGAAAACTTCAAATGGGACAAGACGCTGTGGAACAGCGTCTACGCCATGGATAAGATTGGCTGCATCCGGATACTCCGTCATAACGGTAATTGATGCATCCGGAAATTGCTCTTTGAGCGTTGCCAGTTCCCCTTCCAAAATAGCGGCATCTCCACGGTTTGATGCGCAATGATAGTCTGTTATGAGGATATCCATTTCAGGGTACTGTGATCGTTTTTCAAGACTCACTAATAAGATTGTCTTCTACTCAGAATCATCTTCCAAACGGACCCCATGAGCTAATATTTATGAGCGATGTTTAAGTATCCCATACAAATATTTAGGTTAATTGCTAACTAAGTATGTAGATCTACTTGAAGCCAGGAACTGATACTACTCCAGGAAGGTTGTCCTCAACTGTCGTCCGGAACTCTTGGGAAAGTGCGAGTAGCGCCGCGAGGTATACGACTGCGCCAACACCGATGAGAACTAGGACGATGGGGAGGGAGTCTTCTATGGCAACTCGCCCTACGAAAACCACCGCGGCCATGATCCCAGCGGCAAGCCATTGTTTGGTTATTTCCCCCACTGGAACAATCACGTCCATAATGTTTGTCGCGTAGTAGTATCCCAGCCCGAGACCCACCGCAGCTGAAGCAGTTGTCGCGGTCGCAGCACCGTACCAGCCGAATTGCGCGGTGAGGAGAATATTCAGAGTGAGGTTTATCGCCACGAACACAGCGTTGATGCGAAAGGTGAGATCGGGACGGTCGACCGCGTCAATCGTATTCATGAACTGGCTCTGATAGCCGTACAGGAGGCGGGCAAACGTGAGGACAAGCAAAATGTAGTACCCAGTCTCGAATCCAGATCCATAGACTGTCAATACGACGTCACCAACGAGAATAGCCCCGGCGAAACCAGGGATGATGATCAATCCTGTGTACGCCAGACTCACCCGCAACAGCCCTGAGACGTGTCCGTCGACGCCCCTTTCTGATGAAATCTTGCTCATCTCGGGAAAGAGTGTACGCGTGATAGACGATCCGAAGATGGCGAATAAAGAAGCAAGATTCCATGCTACTTCGTAGACACCAATTAGGCTGTTGGTGACAAAGAATGCCAAAATTATCGTATCCATCGAGAGAAACGTACGTCCTTTGACTGACGCGAGCCAAGAGAACTGCGCGTACGACCGAAGTTGTCGAAAGTCCTCACGAGTCGGAGTAGCATAGTCGACTGAAACTAAGCATGAGCCAATTACTATTGCGACAATCGCACCGACGACATAACCGGCGAACGCTCCAGCAATGCCGAAACCAGCCAACACTAACGTGACCTGAACGATACTTCGGATTGTCCATTCAACAGGTGAGAGAATACTTGAAACGTGTACGAGGTGTTGTCCTTGGAGAACGGCGCGTACCAGATTAACACCGAGGCTCACACCCAACATTACAATAAGTATTGAGGTCGCTTCAATCTCCATATACGAATTCAGGTATGGACGAGCGAACCAGAGACAGATGGCTACAATGGCATAAAGCGCGATTTGAGCGAGAATCCCCGAGACGACAAAATTTCCCTCAGTGGCCTCACTTACTCGCTTTCTCACCGCCGCAGTGAGTCCTAAGTTTCCTGCAATAGCGGCCCACGCAAGCACAGACAGAACGACAACGTACGCCCCGTACTGCTCCTGCCCGAGGGTTCGCGTAAGAACGATAGTTGCGAGGAACCCCGAGATCGACATTGCAAACTGCGAGAGAAAGCTTACCATCGAAGTTCGTCCGTATCTCATCTGAAAGTCACCAAAGGTCGTGGCTATGATTCGGTTTCCATTCCCACCGTATCAATACGACGCTTCGCCGCGAGATTACTCACTCTCAAAGTATTTACCTCCCCAGTCAAGTCTCACGAACCATGCAAGCTGTTGTCCTCGCCGCGGGGAAGGGCACGCGACTCCGCCCCCTAACAGACGACAAACCGAAGGGGATGGTCGAAGTCGCCGGCCAACCCATCCTCACCCACTGCTTCGACGAACTCGTCGACCTCGGGGCCACCGAACTCATCGTCGTCGTCGGCTACAAGAAGCAGAACATCATCGAACACTACGGCGACGAGTACGAGGGCGTCCCAATCACGTACGCCCACCAGCGCGAGCAGAAGGGCCTCGCCCACGCCCTCCTCACCGTCGAGGAGCACATCGACGACGACTTCATGCTCATCCTCGGCGACAACGTCTTCCAGGCGAACCTCGCCGACGTCGTCCAGCGCCAGCAGGAGGACCGCGCGGACGCGGCGTTCCTCGTCGAGGAGGTCCCGTGGGACGAGGCCTCACGATACGGCGTCTGTGACACCAACAAGTACGGCGAGATCGTCGACGTCGTCGAGAAGCCCGAGGACCCGCCCTCCAACCTCGTCATGACCGGCTTCTACACGTTCACGCCCGCCATCTTCCACGCCTGCCACCTCGTCCAGCCCTCCAACCGGAACGAGTACGAGATCTCGGACGCGGTCGGCCTGCTCATCGAGAGCGGGCGCACCATCGACGCCATCCCACTCGACGGTTGGCGCATGGACATCGGCTACCCCGAGGATAGGGACGAGGCCGAGCGGCGCCTCTCAGGGAAGGTCGAGGATGTTGAAGCGGACGCATAGGTCGAGGACGGTGGACTCTCGACGCTCGATAACAGACCAGACCTACTTTGTCACTGAGAATGAGTCCTCGTAAGCCACGGCTCGACCGACACCCAGCCTCGATCCTTCCAAACACGGTTTGACTCGCTCCGTATACACGAGATTCGCTCTTGGGGTGTGAGAACGCTCGGAGGGTCGTCCAGAGTCGGGCCAACTCCCGCAAGGAACACAGCCTCAACTGTGATGAGTCAGGTAGGAAGATTCAGTCGACGCGCGTGGAGTCACGCTCAACCGGTTCGTCGGCCCTCAGGGGGGACATGCGGGACAGTTATCGTTCTGGTCACTGAACGCGCCCGGAGAAAACGGATATCTTAGTTTCAAAACCACCAGCAAGCGACCGTGTTTGGAAATCCGGCTGTGAGTCGCTTCGAATGGAAACGGGTTCGAGAGAATTGGCGTATCGTCTGAGAGAGCGCCCCCCGACGATTCCGACCAATTCGTCAGCTCGACCTGAACCGTGTACCCCCAACTGCAATTCCTAACTCCCCCACGAACGACGACCCCAAGGTACCTTGCAGACCGAGATGGTCGCCATGGACGATGACCGAGACTCACTAACGACACGAGATAGCGTCTGCCCGACTCTCACACCACCGAACCGACTTTGGAACCAAGAGACCTACCAGAATCCGTGGTGAGAGAGACTTCCAAGTACCGATCACTGCCCGACAGCGTGGAGATGGAGGCCCCTACGAGACGAGCCCGCCCTGAACCCTCACCCCGAATCCAGCAACTTCGCCTCCGCCTTCCGCAAATGCTCCAGCACAGTCGCCTTCGAGACGTCCAGTTCACACGCCAACTCGGCCGCGGAAACCCCGCGCGGCCACCCGTAGTACCCCCGACCCCGAGCTAACTCGAACACTTCCCGCTGGCGGTCCGACAGGGGGTCCTCCGGGAACAGGGGCGTCGGCCCCGCGTCGGGCGCGGTGATCCGCACCACCTCCACCGCAGCATCGGCCTCCTCGCGAACCTCCTCGAGTCGGTTGAAGACGGTCTCGCGCAGCTCGTCGGACAGCACCGCCCACCGCTCCCGGCCGTCGCGAATGCGCACCGGTGCGTCCGGAATCAGCCCCCGCGAGACCAGCGGGGACGCGATGCTCCGCGTCGGTTCGTACGTCACCAGCAGCCCGCAACTGGCGTTGCCCGGCGCGAGGTTACCCTGCTCCCAGACCGGCGAGGGCCGTCGGTCCGGAACCACCCGCACGGACGACGTCAGCGGCGAGGCTTCGATCCCGTCGACCAGTTCGGACACCGCTGCGGTCGTGTCGCCGAACGCCGTAAACCGGCCGATGGCGAGCCTGTCCACATCGTACACGCCGTGGCCGAGCAGGCTCCCCTCGGTCCGCTCGGTGACCTCGAGCGTCCAGCAGTCGGGGTGCCAGATGTCGAGGACGAGGCGGAGACACGTCTCCTCGCCCGCCCGATCCAGCGACGATTCGGCCATGTATGTCAGTTAGTAACACACTGATAAAACGTTTTGCCGATCCTGCCCCGGTCGACATGGGTGTGTAGCGGTGTTGGTCGCATGGGTGCGAAAATCGTGGCGCGCGCCTCGCCTCTCAGTCGCCCCGAATGCCGAAATCCGTGCAGTTGGACGATGTCACTTTGAAGGAGAGAATAGAAACTCGAGTGCATGCGTTGGCTGCGGACGTATCTGTGGCTCCGGAGGTATCTGTCAGCAAATACCACTGGTAGGGTGCTGAGCTATAGAATCGTGCGTGTATCGTGAGCGAGCACAATGAGTGGCCGCTGAGGGTGGACGCCTGTTGGATCTCGTGCCCGGCAAACGGTTCCTGCTGACTGTGTACTCGTTCATCCGCCACAATCGTCTTCCAGTTCTGCGAACTCGCAGATTCGGGGATGGCACCGAGGAAGCACGGATAGTTTTTTCAGGAAATTATTTGTTTCTCGGCGGCGTACTGACGCTGATGACCGACGACACCAACTGGACAGACATCAACGAACGCGTAACCGAGGAGTGGAAGGCCGAGACGACGCCATTCGAGCGCATCTACGAGGTCCTCGAACAGACTCATACCGGACAGTCTGCCGCCGAGATCGCCGAGCGCGCGCTCATGAGCGAACCAACCGCTCGCCGCCATCTGGACGCCCTCGTCTCGACCGGGTTCGCGGCCACCGAACAGGACGGCCGCACTACACTCTACCGGCGTGACGACGATCGCGTGCTGATGACACGAATCCGTGAGCTCCGAAACGAGGCCACCCGAGACGAGATTCTCGACGGCATCAGACGAATGAAAGCAGGGATTCGGGAATACGAAGCAGAGTACGATGCACTCTCGCCCGAAGAGCTGGCACGGCAATTACCTACCGAAGCGACTGAGGAGTGGGAAGACGTCACAGCGTGGAAGACGACACGGCAGAACCTCGCAGTCGCGCAGGCGGCCCTCGCCTACGACGAGGCTAGCGAGCAGCTCACAGCGTGAGCACCGACCGCTCCGGCGAGTTCGGAACAATCTACCTTCCCGCACTTCAACGCGTTCGGACGCTCTGGCTGGATCTCGAACCAGAGGTCGCGGAAACGGGCTACGACGATCCTGTTCACCCCACGGAACTCCGAATCGAACTGACTGACGGACTCGGCGATGCCGACTCGGCGCGGTTCGACATCCAGTGGAGTACACTGGATAACTACTCCTTCCACTACGTCGACAGCACGGACGTCAACTGGCGATTCGATCGACATCCCAACACCCATTCTCCCGACCGGCACTTCCATCCACCACCGGACGCTCGAACTGTCGACGCCGAACCGTCCAGTATCCACGTTCGAGAAGTCTCACTCGTCACGCGTGCAGTTCACAAAATGTGGCGTGTTGCCTACGAGAACGAGGATCGAAATCGACTCAACAGTGCTTCGAATCCTCCCTGAACCGGGGGAGCGTGAAACGACTGAACACGAAAGCGGTGTAACGGAGCCCTTCGACCTACGCTCGACTCCAGAACTCCCGCTTCCACTCGGGGTCGACCAGCCGAATGAGCCCGACGGTCAGGGTGGGGATCGCGAACAGCGCGATGAAGAAGTACGCCATGATGGTGTATCCCTGCGCGACGAGCGCGATGATGCCGAACTGCGAGAGCAGCGTCGCGACGACCAGGATGCCCACGCCGATGGCGCCGCTCTGGAGCGGCGTGAGCCCGTCGACTTTCTCGAAGCGTCCGGCGTCGATCTCCTCCAGGTCGGCGTCGACGCGGTGGATGATGGCGTGGATCGCCCCGACCGCCGTCTCGACGAGCGTCCACCCGATGACGACGCCGTAGAAGCCGATCAGCAGCGGGCCGCCGACCGAACTCAGCATGGGCAGCCACGGCACCTCCGCGCCCATCACCGACTCGTTCGGATAAAAGCCCATCAGACAGAGGTAGGTGAGCAGGAACGGGAGCGTCATCATGAGGCCGGCGAGCACGCCCGAGACGACCGTCTCCTTGCGGGTCTCCTGCCTATGGAGCGCGAAGAACACCGCCGGGAAGATCGCCAGGTTGTAGCCGACGTAGAGGACGCCCGACTCGAGCACCGCGCCCGTGCTCGCGTCGTCGACGTAGGCGGTGTTTCCGTTCGCCATGACGGTCGTCACGTCGCCCCAGACGGCCGAGAGGACGAGAACGCCGAAGACGACGTACGCGAGGTAGAGAAAGCCCGTCCCGGCGGTCTTGAACCGCTCGATGAGGCTCGCCCCGAAGTAGGTGAGCACGCCGACGACGGCGATGATCGCGACGATGCCCGCCAGGTAGGGGACGCCGAGCGTCTGTTGCATGATCTCCCCCGCGGCCGAGGCCATCACCGCGATGACGACGGTCGCCATCACCACGAACAGGAGGTCGAACAGCGGCCACCCCTTCCAGATGATCTCGCGCATGTAGCTCTTGTAGTCGTACGTCCCGAACGTCCGGGAGAGGTCGAACACGAGGATGGACATCACGGTGAACCCGAGGAAGATCGCCGCGACCGCGAGCAGTCCGGCCGAACCGAACTTCGCGCCGTAGGTGACGACCTCGCGGCCGCTCGCGTAGCCGCCGCCGATCAGCAGCGACTGCAGAATGATCGCCGGGAGGACGATCGACCCGAACCGCCCCTGCAACAGGCGGGCGAAGATGCTGATTGTGCGCTGGTCGCGTACCCCGTCCCCTCCTTCGTTTCGTGACATGTGTTATCGTCTCCCGATGAAGGCGGTAATAACCACCCCCTCTCATGAGAGGGGGTGGGACTTTGGCCGGCACGCGACCAACACCCCTCATGGACCTACGGGGCGCGTTCGACCCGCCGACGCCGGCCGTCGTCCTCGCGGAGGGCGCGTTCGGCGAGACGGCGGGCAAGACGGCCAACGGCGTCGTGATGCACAGCGAACTGTTCGACGTGGGGGCCGTCGTCGACTCCGAGCAAGCCGGTCGATCGGCCGCGGACGTGCTCGGCCGGGCCGACGTGGCCGACGTGCCGGTCGTCGATTCGATGGCGGACGCCCTCGAGCGGGCCCCCGAGGCGGAGGCGCTCGTGATCGGCGTCGCGCCCGCCGGCGGCGCGCTCCCCGAGGAGTGGGTCGACGACATCCGGGAGGCGATGCGCGCGGGCTGTGACGTCGTCTCCGGGCTCCACGTCTTCCTGAGCGAGCGCGAGGACTGGGTCGAACTGGCCGAAGAGTGCGGAGTCCGGCTGTTCGACGTGCGCAAACCCCCGGCCGAGGACGACCTCAGGGTCGCGGACGGTCGGGTCGACGAGGTCAACGCCGACGTGGTGCTCACGGTCGGTACCGACTGCGCGGTCGGCAAGCGCACGACGACGTTCGAACTGTACCGGGCCGCCAAGCGAGAGGGGTTCGACGCGGGGTGGGTCGCGACCGGCCAGACCGGCATCATGGTCGGCGCCCACCGGGGGACCGTCGTCGACCGCGTCCCCGCCGACTTCGCGGCCGGCGTCGTCGAGGACGACGTCGCCGCGGTCGGTGCCGACCACGACCTCGTCTTCGTCGAGGGGCAGGGGGCGCTCACCCACCGGGCCTACTCGAGCGTAACACTCGCGCTGCTGCACGGCGCCTGGCCGGACGCAGTGGTTCTCGTCGACGACCCCGACCGGGACAGTCGTACCCACTTCGAACAGTTCCCCATCCGGGGCGTCGGGACGGAGCGCGACCTCGTCGAGCGACTCTCCGAGGCCCGCGTCGCCGCGCTCTCGACCTGGGGCGACCCGGCGACGGAGAGCGACCGACACGACCTCCCGACGGCGAACGTCTACTACGAGGACGGGCCGGCCGAGTTGCTGGCGGCGGTCAGGGAGGCGCTGTGACCGGGGACGACGCCGTCGAGGATGAAGCCGCTGCGGACGAATCCACGGGGAAGGACGCGACGGCAGCGGGGGACCGCATCGTCACCGTCGACGTGGAACCGCTCGACCTCCGGATGGACGAGCCGTTCGAGATCGCGCTCGGCACCCAGCACCGCGCGCGAAACGTCATCGTTCGCGTGGAGACCGAAGCGGGAACGGTCGGCTGGGGCGAGGGATCGCCCATCCCACCCGTGACGGGTGAGACGCAGGAGGCGGCGCTGGCGTCGGCCCGTGCGGCCGCGGAACTTCTCGAAGGGGAATCGGTGGCCGAGTACCACCGACTCGTGGACGCGGTGCGCTCGACTGTCCCGGGGATGGTCTCGGCCTCGTTCGCCGTTGAGACCGCGCTGCTCGACGCCTACTGCCGGGCGAGGGACGTCCCGATGTCGGAACTGTTCGGCGGGCCCCCTGAGCCGGTCGAAACCGACCTCACTATCCCTATCGTCCCCCCGGAGGCAGCAGGTGAAGCGGCCGCCGAAGCCACAGAGGCCGGGTTCACCCACCTGAAGGTGAAGACGGGCGGGGCGGTGGACGCCGACGTGGAGCGGGTCGCCGCCGTGGCCGAGGCGGCGCCGGAGGCCGAACTGAAGGTGGACGCCAACCAGGGGTGGACGGTCGCTGAATCGGTCCGGTTCGCCCGCGCGGTCCGCGATCGGGACGTCGACCTCGCGCTCCTCGAACAGCCGGTGCGGGCTGACGACGTAGCCGGACTCGCGCGGGTCCGCGACGCTGTCGCCGTCCCGGTCGCGGCCGACGAGGCGGTATTCACCCCGGGGGACGCGCTGTCGGTCGTGCATGCGGACGCCGCGGACGTGATCAACGTCAAACTCGGCAAGTCCGGCCCCCTCGCTGCCGCCGAGATCGTCGCCATCGCGGAGGCCGCCAACCTGGAGCTAATGGTCGGCTGCATGCTCGAGTCGGCCGTGGGTATTCACGCGAGCGCACACCTCGTCGCCGGGTCGGGCGCGTTCTCGTACGTCGACCTCGACGGGAACTTGCTGCTCGCCGAGGACGTCGTCGACGTGGAATACGGGCCAATCGTGGAGATCGACGGGCCCGGTCATGGCGTCGTTCCGAGAACGTAGTCGTGCCGTGACCGCCGAGGAACTGGCCTACTGGGAAGCCTCGGCCGCGTGCTGGCTGATGCCGTCGGTGATGACGTCGAGCCCGTTGTCGGCCTGCTCCTCGGTCATCACGAGCGGCGGCAGCAGCCTGAGCACGTTCTTCTCCCGGCCGGCGTTCCAGACGAGCACGCCCCGGTCGTAACAGTACTGCTGGATCCACTCGACTGCATCTGAGTCCAGCGCACCGTTCCCGTCGACGAACTCGACGCCGATGAACAGCCCCCGTCCGCGCACCTCGGCCACGAACGGGGAATCTTCGGCGGCCTCACGAAGCCGCCCGCGGATGTGTTCGCCAAGGTCGGTCGCGTGCGAGAGCAGGTCGTGCGACTGGATGTACTCGATGGCCCGGATGCCGCCGCGCATGGCCGGGACGTTCCCGCGGAACGTCCCGATGTGACCGCCCGGCCCCCAGGTGTCGAGGTCCTCGTCGTACATGAGCGCCCCGAGCGGCAACCCGGCACCGCCCAGCCCCTTCGCCATCGGCATGGCGTCGGGGGTCACGTCGGACCACTCGGAGGCGAACCACTTCCCGGTCCGCCCGAACCCCGACTGGATCTCGTCGACGACGAGCGGGACGTCGTTCGCCTCGGCGAGCTCCTTCAGTCCGGGGAGGAACCCCTCCGGGGGGACGACGACCCCGCCCTCCCCCTGGATCGGCTCGACCCAGATCCCAGCCGGGTTGGTCATCCCACCGTACGGGTCCTCGAGTGTCTTTCGAACCTCCTCGAGTACGCGCCGGGACGTCGCCTCGGAGTCCTCGCTCCGGAGCGGATACGGGTAGGGAACGTGGACGACGTCCGCGAGCAGCGGGGTGTAGTCCTTCTTGTACTTGCGGCCGCTCGTCAGCGAAAGCGCGCCCGACGTCGACCCGTGGTAGGCACCTTTGAACGAGATGAGGCCGTGGCCGCCGGTGTTGTACTTCGCGAGCTTGATCGAGCCTTCGATGGCGTCGCTCCCGCACGGCCCGCCGAAGATGACCCGGTTGTTGTCCGTCAGGTCGCCCGGCGCGATCTCGTTCAGCTTCTCGATGAGTTCGAGGCGTGTCTCGGTCGGGAAGTCGATCGTGTGGACCAGCCGCTCGGTCTGTTCGTTGACCCCCTCGACGACGTACGGGTTCGAGTGGCCGACGTTGAGCACGCCGATGCCCGCGAAGAAGTCGAGGTAGACGTTCCCGTCGATGTCCTTCACCGTCGCGCCCCTCGCCTCGTCGAGCGCGATGGGGACAGACCGGGGGTACGCGACCGCGCTGCTGTCGATCTCCCGCTGCCGCTCGAGGAGTTTCCGGGACTCCGGACCGGGGACGTCGGTCGTCATCCGTGGTTCCTGGGCGAAGTGAACGTCGTGGATCGGTGGGCCCGTCATTGGTTCCCGCATGGACCTCGGGACCAAATATCTTGCCCCGAGTCCTAGCTTGGCTTCAGAAGTCGAACAGGGTTCGAATATTTCTCTTCGAAGTAGACGTCGTACGGTCCGGTCGCCGACGGCCCCGCGGCGACGGCCGGCGAGCGCCCGGCGAGAGCCCCGCGGGTAGCTCGGCGGTCCCTCCTCGAGCGTGCCGTACCCGGGAACGCGGCGTGGATCACCATCGGTGGCGTCGGCGAACGCGGCACTTCGAGAAAGAGGGGGTGAGGGCGATCGAAGTCGAGCACCGCAGGCGGGTCCGCGTCCGCTGGCGGGAGCCGCGTGATCGGGATCCGGGACCGCGTCCCCGAGGTCAGGGGTCCGGCGAGAGGTCGAGCTGCTTCAGGGTCTCGATGTCGTAGTTCCGGAGCGGGTTCGGCTCCTCCTTGATCGTCGAGATGACGAATTTCGAGCTGGTCCGTTCGACGCCGTCGACGGCCTCGTACGACTCGACGAGGTCCTGGACGAACGAGCTGTTGGGGAGGTGGGCGGTGACGATGAAGTCCGTATCGCCCATCGTGAAGTAGACGCCCGAGACGCCGTCGATCGCGGCCAGCTGCGAGCCGACGGTCTCGTGGTACCCCTCCTCGTACTCGGCCATCACCTCCGAGATGACAGTGACCGAGAGGCCGAGGGACTTCGGATCGACCTCGAACAGGTCGTTCTCGATGACGCCGTCCTCCCGGAGGTTCTGCAGCCGGTAGTGGACGGTGGACTTCGGCGTGTCCGTCTCGTCGGCGAGGCGTTTGGGGCTGGCCTCCCCGATGTCGGCGATGGTCTTCAGTATCTCGAGGTCCCGGTCGTCGAGGCTCACCGTCGACCCCCCTCGCCGTCGCCTGTTCCCGCGAGCCGGCGCGTCGTCCGGGCGAACACCTCGGCGCCCGCGACCGCGTCCTCCCACTCGGTGAACTCCCGCTCGTTGTGCGTCCGCCCGTCGACGCTCGGGACGAAGATCATCCCCGCGTCGGTCAGCTCCGCGAGATAGGACGCGTCGTGGCCGGCGCCGCTCGTCATCCGCATCGCGGGGCTGTCGCTCCCGGCCGCGGCGGCCTCGACGGCGTCGGCGACCCGCGGGGCGAACTCCGTGCGGGGGATGCGCCACAGCTCCGACAGCTCGAACTCGGTCCCCTCGCGCCCGCAGGCCGCCCGGAGTTCCTCCTCGACCCGGTCGACGGCGCCCGCCACCACCTCGTCGTCGTACGACCGGACGTCCACGGTGAACGTCGCCTCCGCGGGGATCACATTCACCGAGTTCGGCTCGACCGTCAGCTCCCCGACGGTCGTGACGACGTCGTCGTCCAGCCGTCCGGCCATGCGCCGGACCGCGGTCACGACGTCCGCGGCGGCCACCAGCGCGTCCGAGCGCGTGTGCATCGGCGAGGGCCCCGCGTGGTCGGCGTCCCCGCGGACCGTCGCCTCGAGCCAGACCATCCCGAGCACCCCCTCGACGACGCCGATCCGCCGGTCCGCCTCCTCGAGCGCGGGACCCTGTTCGACGTGCAGTTCGAGCGCGGAGTCGGGGACCTCGTCCGGGCCCACGGGTTCGGTCCCGCGATAGCCGATCTCCTCCAGCGCCTCCTCGACGGTGGTCCCGTTCTCGTCGGTCTCCGCGAGGACGGTCTCGACGTCGTGGGCGCCCACGTACGCGCCGCTCCCCGTCAGAGCCGGTTTGAACCGGGACCCCTCCTCGTTCGTCCAGTTGACGATCTCGATCGGCCGCTCCGTCTCGACGCCCTCGTCCTCGAACGTCCGGAGCGTCTCGAGCGCCGAGAGCACGCCGAGTTGGCCGTCGTAGCGGCCGCCCTTCGGCTGGGAGTCGAGGTGCGAGCCGATCAGCACCGGCGCGAGGTCCTCCGTTCCCGGTCGCCGCCCGAAGACGTTGCCGAGTTCGTCGACGCGCACGGAGAGCCCAAGCTCCTCCAGGTCGGCGACGAACTCGTCGCGGACGCGGCCGTCCGCCTCCGAGAGCGCCAGCCGGTGGAGCCCCTCGCGGTCGGTCGCGCCGATCGAGGAGTAGCGCTCGAACGACTCGCGGAACCTGTCGGGGTCGATGAGTCCCATGTGACCCCATGTGAACCGCCGCACATATACCTTGTTCAATATTCTTCAGGAAAGTCAGACTCCGTTCCTAACTTTATTTTCAAATCGGACAGCAGCCAGCTTTCCCGTTAACTATATCCGTGCGCTATCAATTGGCCTTCCCATGGTAGAGGAAACCATTCACCACGCATCACCCCCGGGGAGCGACGAGGCGTCGCCGGGACACGACGGGGCCCCCACCGGGAGCGGGGCAGCGGCCACGAGCCGTCGGCGGTTCGTGCGGGCGGCCGGCGCGAGCGTCTCGCTGGGGGCGCTCGCCGGCTGTATCGACCTCGGCGGGGGAGGAGGAGGGAACGGCGGCCTCTCCATCGGGATCGTCCAGCCCCTGTCCGGGCCGGCGTCGAACATCGGCGAGCAGAAGCGGATGGCCGCCGAGCTCTCCCGCGACCTGATCAACGACGGCGGCGGGGTCCACGGCGAGGACGTCGAACTCGTCTTCGGGGACTCCGAGTCGGAGCCGTCGGCGGGCCGGAACGAGGTGAACCGGCTCATCTCACAGGAGAACGTCGACGCGGTCGGCGGCGGGTTCCACAGCGACGTCGCGCTGGCGACCGTCGAGGTGACCTCGCAGAACGAGACGCCCCACGTCCTCGACGAACCGGTCTCGAGCGACATCGTCGACAAGATAAACGAGCAGGAGCTGTGGAACGTCTTCAAGACGACGCCCCCCTCCCAGGCGTACGCGGTCGGCTGGCGCCAGCTGATCTCCCGGTTCCAGGAGGACGAGGTCGGCTACTTCCCCTACGAGGATCAGACCATCGCGCTGATCGGCGAGGACACCTCCTACGGGCTCTCGATCATGGACCTCATGCAGGAGGAGATGGCCGAGATCGGCTGGGAGGTCGTCTCGCAGGACGAGGTGGGCCTCGACGAGACCGACTTCACCTCGCTTCTGGCCCGGATCGAGGAGAACGACCCCGACGTCGTCTGGGCGGTCCAGACCTCCTCCTCGGGCGCCGGCAACCTGGCGAGGCAGTTCGCGGAGACGGGGTTCCAGGGGACGCACTTCTTCCACAACTACGGGCTCACCATCGCCGACGCGCGCGAAACCGCGGGGGACGCGGCCGACGGGGCGATGACGCTGCTCAACGCCGGCCGTGTCGACCCGTTGCTCGAGGAGCAGGGCGTGCTCTCGGCGTGGGACGACGAGTACGACGCCGACATGACCGGGAGCGCCGCGCTCTCCTACCAGAACGTCAAGATCATCGCCGAGTACGTCCGGTCGTTCGACGGCCTGGACGCCTTCCGGTCCGCGAGCGTGAGCGACTGGGAGGAGACCGTCATCTCCCACGACCCGATCCCCGGCGGCACCGGCCACATCGACTTCCAGGAAAACCACGCCGCGGCCTGGGGAAGCACCGATACCCAGCCCGCGCTCGGCTACCAGGTGCTGAGCGGCGAACTCAACCTCGTCTGGCCGGGGGAGGTCGCGACGACCGAGATCGACGGGAGCGTGTACTGACGTGGCCGGCAGCGTTCACCCGCACCCGGTCGCGACCCGGGGGGACCCGTCCGGATCCCGATCGAACGCGGCCATCGCGGCGGACCCATGACCGTCCGGGAAGTCGAGACGGCCGCCGAGCGCGCGGCCGCGTTCCCCGTGCTCGCCGAGCTCCGCTCGCACCTCGACGAGGAGCAGTTCGAACGCCTGTACGCGGAGATGGCCGATGAGGGGTACCGGCTCTTCGCCGCCTACGACGACGGCGAACCGATCGCGGTCGCCGGCGTCACGCTCTCGACGAACTTCTACCTCGGCGGGCACGCCTACGTGTACGACCTCGTCACGACGGCCGACCGGCGGTCGGAGGGACACGGGAAACGGCTGCTGGAGCACGTTCACGAGTGGGCCAGGGACCGGGGCTGTGAGGCCGTCGAACTCGAGTCGGGGCTGTGGCGCGAGGACGCCCACCGATTCTACGAGGAGATGGGATACGAGAAGTACTGCTACTCGTTCAAGCATGACCTCCAGTGAGACCAGCGAACGACTGAGTACAGCGCGCTCGGGACGGTCGGTCGGTCGCCGCGAATCGGCCCCACGCCACCGTCCCACGAGTCGAGACGGCGGGGAACGCCGACGTGGAGGGGGACGGTGACCGGCGGCGTTCCATACGCGTCGGCGCGCTCGATCGCCGACGGGGTTCGGACCGGGGAGCTCTCGCCCGTCGACGTGGTGGAGACGTACCTCGACCGCATCGAGCGGTTCAACCCCGACCTCAACGCGCTCGTCACCGTCTCGGCGGAGTCGGCCCGCGAGGCCGCGGCGGAGGCCGAGCGGGCGGTCGAACGCGGCGACGACCTCGGCCCGCTCCACGGCGTGCCGGTCGCCATCAAGGACCTCAACCGCACCCGCGGGGTCCGGACGACGTTCGGCTCGACCGCGTTCGCCGATAACGTCCCCGAGGAGGACGACACGGTCGTCGCCCGACTCCGCGAGGCGGGCGCCGTCGTCGTCGGGAAGACGAACACGCCGGAGTTCGGCCGCAAGACCGTCACGGACAACCCCCTGTTCGGCGCGTCGGCCAACCCGTGGGACCTCGACCGGACGACCGGCGGCTCCTCGGGCGGCAGCGCCGCGGCGGTCGCGGCGGGGCTCGTCCCGCTCGCGCTCGGCTCGGACGCCGCCGGCTCGATCCGGATCCCGTCGAGCGCCTGCGGCGTCTTCGGACTCCTCCCCGACTTCGGTCGCGTCCCCGACGGCCCCGACCGGCCGGACGCCTTCGAGAACGTCCTGCCGTACACGTTCCTGGGACCCATCGCGCGGACGGTCGGCGACGCCGCGCTCATGCTCGACGTGATGGCCGGCCCCGACGTCGGTGAACCGTACGGCCTCCCCGCGCCGGAGGGGTCGTACCTCGACGCGCTGGACGCGCCGGTCTCGGACCTGACGATCGGCTACTCGCCGACGTTCGGCGGGTTCCAGGTCGACCCCGCGGTCCGCGACGCGGTCGAGGACGCGCTCGACGCGCTCTCGGCCGCGGGCGCGACCGTGACCGAACTCGACCTCTCCTTCGCGGACTCGTGGGACGATCGCCACGATGCGCTGGAGTGGATCCTCCAGCAGCGGTACGTGGGGCTGTACGAGAACCTCAAACGGACGGCGAGCGTGGACCTGCTCGACGCGGACCGGGAGATCACGCCGGAGGTCGTCTCGCGCATCGAAGCGGGCCTCGACCTCGACGCGGGGACGATGGCGGCGGCGAGGCGACGCCGGACCGCGGTGTACGAGACGGTCCAGCGCGGGCTGGAGGGGGTCGACGTGCTCGCGACGCCGACGCTCTCCCGGACCGCCCCCGAACTGGGGACGACCGACCCGACCGTAGACGGGGAGCCGGTCCACCCGATGCACGGCTGGACGCTCACCTGGCCGCTCAACCTCAGCGGCAACCCCGCGGGATCGATCCCCGTGGGCTTCGACGACGGGCTGCCCGTCGGGATGCAACTCGTCGGCGACCGGCTCGACGACCGGACGGTCGTCGCCGCCTGTGCCGCCGTCGAGCGCGAGCTCCCGTGGATCGGGTCGTACCCGCCCGCGGGGCTGGAGGGGGGAGCATGACCGACGAGGGGGCCACGACCGGGGACGTGCTCGTCACGGACGGGCTCACGAAGTCCTTCGGCGGCATCACGGCGGTCGACGGTCTCGACCTGTCGATCGGGTCGGGCGAGCTCGTCGGGCTGATCGGCCCGAACGGCGCCGGGAAGACGACGACGCTCAACCTCGTCACGGGGTTCCTCCTGCCGTCCGGGGGGATGATTCGGTTCAACGGCGAGGACGTGACGGGCGAGCGGCCGAACGAGCTCTCGCGGCGGGGGGTCGGCCGCACCTTCCAGATCTCGAAGCCGTTCGGCCGGCTGAGCGTGTACGAGAACATGCTCGTCCCGAACGTCCCCTACGGCCCGGCCGAGCGGGAGGAGCGCATCCGCACGCTGCTCGCGGAGCTGAGCCTGGATCACGTGGCCGAGAACCGCGCGGACGAGATCAGCGGCGGTCAGAAGAAGCTGCTGGAACTCGCGCGCGTGCTCATGCTCGATCCGGACCTGGTGCTCCTGGACGAACCCGCCGCGGGGGTGAACCCCGCGCTCATGGACGAGATCATGGAGGACATCAAACGCATCAACGCCGGGGGGACCGCCATCCTCGTCATCGAGCACGACATGTCCGTCATCGAGGAACTGTGCGAACGGGTCGTCGTGATGAACGCCGGTCGGAACATCATGACGGGCACGTTCGAGGAAGTTCGCGCCGACGAGCGCGTCCGGGACGCGTACCTGGGGGGAACCTGAGATGAGCCTGATCGAACTGACCGACGTGGACACCGGATACGACGAGAACCAGGTCCTGTACGACCTGTCGATGCGCATCGAACCCGACCGCGTGAACTGCATCATCGGTCCGAACGGCTCCGGGAAGTCTACCACGCTCAAGGCGATCTACGGGCTGGTCGACGTGTGGGACGGGTCCGTCACCGTCCGCGACGAGGAGGTGACGAACAGCCACCCGCGCGAGGTGCTAGAGCGGGGGGTCGTGATGTTGCCCCAGGACGGCAACGTGTTCCCGGAGATGACCGTGAAGGAGAACCTCCGGATCGGGGGGTACCTCATCGACGACCAGGAGGTGCTCGAGCGGCGATACGAGCAGGTGTACGAGATGTTCCCCGTGCTGGAGGAGCGACGCGACCAGCGTGCTGGCCAGTTGAGCGGCGGCCAGCAGATGATGGTCGCGTTCGGGCGGGCGCTCGTGCCCGACCCGGACATCCTGCTGCTCGACGAACCGAGCGCCGGCCTCGCGCCCGACCTGGTCGCCGACGTGTTCGAACAGGTGGAGATGCTGAAGGAACGGGGGGAGGACATGGTCATCGTCGAACAGAACGTCAGGGCCGTGCTCGAGATCGCGGACCACGTGTACGTCCTGGATCAGGGGCGTCTCGAGTACGAGGGCGATACCGAACAGCTCCGGGACGAGAGCGACATCATGGAGATGTACATCGGGGAGCGCCACCGATGACCCGGGACGAGAGCGACCGGGCCCGGCGACCCCTTCGACCGGCGAACCGCCAGCGGACCGTGACGTCACGCCCGGTCGCCTGCCGGGTGGAGGGCCGCCATGGTTAGCCTCGAACTGCTCGCCCAGCAGTTCGTCAACGGGCTGTTCTTCGGCGGGCAACTCGCGCTCATCGCCATCGGGCTCACGCTCATCTGGGGGGTCGCCCGGGTGCTCAACTTCTCCCACGGCGCGATGTTCATGGTCGGCGGGTTCGTCGGCTACTACACGCTGGGGGCGACGGGAAGCGTCCTCCTCGCGTCGGTGCTGGCCGTCGTCGTCGTGTTCGCGCTCGGGTACGTCATCGAGCACTCGTTGCTGGAGCCGATGCGCGATCGCGAGGAGTTCGACATCGCGTCGATGGTCGTGACGCTCGGGCTCGCCATCTTCCTCGAGAACGCCATCCTCGTGGGGGTCGGCTCCCAGCGGAAGTCGTTCCCGCTTCTCACCGACGTCGTCTGGAACGTCGCGGGCCTGACGATCAGCGCCCAGCGGCTCGTCATCTTCGTCATCTCCCTGGTCGCGCTCGGGCTGTTGTTCCTGGTCATCACCGGGACGAAGCTCGGGCTCGCGATCAGGGCGGTGTCGCAGGACAGCGACACGGCGCTTCTCATGGGCGTGCGACCGAAGCGCGTCTACTCGATCACGTTCGGAGCCAGCGCGGCGCTCGCGGGGCTCGCGGGCGTGCTGTTGGCACCGATGTTCTCGGTCTACCCCTCCGTGGGGTGGTACCCGTTCCTGCTCGCGTTCATCGTGGTGATGGTCGGCGGGCTCGGGAGCGTCCGCGGGACGCTCGTCGCCGCGCTGGGACTGGCAGTCGTCAGGAGTATCAGCATGATCTGGATCGCAAGCGAGACGGCGATGATGGTACTGTTCGCGATCATGGTGGGGGTCCTGGTCGTCAACCCCGACGGCATCGGGGGGTGGCTCGACGGATGACCGGCTCGACGCTCGGCCGGTCGCTCGGGCGTGCCCGCAAACGGCTCCTCGAGGACGCGCGGGGCAGGAACGGGCGCCTGCTCGCGGTCGGCACCGCGCTCGCGCTTCTCGCCCCGCTCGCGCTGACGGCGTACGCCCTGGACATCGTCATGCAGCTGTTCGTCGCGATACTCGTCGTCGGCAGCTGGATCTTCGTCGCGGGCTACTTCGGCATGTTCACCTTCGCGCACGCCGCGCTGTACGGCGTCGGCGCCTACGCCGCGGTGCTGCTCGTGGCGGAGGCGGGCGTGAACCCGATCGCCTCCATCCTGCTGGGCGGCGTCGTCGCGGGGCTGTTCAGCCTCCCCATCGCCTACCCGGTGTTGCGGCTCTCGGGGGCGTACGTCGGCATGGTCACGCTCGCGTACGCGGAGATCATCTACCGCGCGACCATCCTCCTGCGCGAGATCACCGGCGGACCGACCGGCTACACCGGGTTCCCGCATCTGTTCGACGGCGACAGCGTCGCGATGTACTACTTCGTCCTGTTCGTCGTCGCGGCGCTCATGCTCGTGATGTACGTGCTCCTCGTGAACCGATTCGGGCTCGTCGCCCGGGCCATCCGCGAGTCGCCCGACGCCGCGCGGATGCTCGGGAACGACGTCTCCCGGCACAAGCTGATCGGCTTCGTCGTCGGCTCGTCGATCGCCGGCGTCGCCGGGGCGCTGCAGGCGTACAGCATCCTCATCATCTCGCCGCCGATGCTCGAGATCGAGCGGATGATCGAGTTCATGGCGATGGGCATCATCGGCGGCCTCCGGACCCTCAGCGGCGGGGTGTTCGGCGTCGTCGTCGTCTTCGGCCTCAACGAACTCCTGCGCGACTACGGCGAGATGCGGCTCGTCGTCTGGGGGGCGATGCTCGTCGTCGTCACCCTCTACTTCCCGGACGGGATCGCCGACAGCGACTTCGACGTCCGGGAGCGCCTCGCCGGCGGCGACGTCCCCGTCCGCGAGCGGATCAGGGAGGCGATCGGTCGATGACGGTCGCCGGCGGACCGAGGGCGGGCGGACCCTCGCGGGGCATCGACGGACGAACGACGACGCGCGGACGCACCACCGAAACCAATGGACGCAACTGAGACCGTCGGGAACGCGATCGAATCGAAGCGGGACGACCTCGTCGACCTCGTCACCGACCTCGTCGAGGCGAAGACGGTGACCGGGACCGAGGAGCCGGGACAGGCCGTCGTGGTCGACAAGCTCGAATCGCTCGGGCTCGAACCCGACGTCTGGGAGCCCTCGGCCGAGTCGCTGGCCGGCCACGAGGGGCACTTCGAGACGTCGTCGTACGCGGAGTACGGCTACGATGACCGGCCGAACGTCGTCGCGCGCCGCGAGGGCGGCGACGGGCCGACGCTCACCGTCGGCGGCCACGTCGACGTGGTCGACGTCACCGAAGCCGAGTGGGAGCGGGAGCCGTGGACGGTGACCCGCGAGGGCGACACCCTGTACGGGCGCGGCGTCGCCGACATGAAGGGCGGCCTCGCCGCGGTCCTGATCGCCGTGGAGGCGCTGGACGAGGCGGGGATCGACCTCGGGGGCGATCTCCTCTTCCAGAGCACGATCGAGGAGGAGGACGGCGGCGTCGGCGGGGCACTGTCCGTCCTCGAGCGCGGCTACGTCCCCGACGCGGCGGTCATCGCGGAGCCGTTCGCGCTCCCGAACGTCGGCGTCGCCAGCGCCGGCGTGATGTACTTCCGGGTCCGCGTTCCCGGGAAGAGCGTCCACGCGGCGTGGGGCCACCAGGGCGTCAACGCCATCGGCAACGCGGCCACCGTGTACCGGGCGCTCGAACGGCTCGACGACGAGCGGAAGGCCAGCATCGACTACCCGCCCGCCTATCGGGGGGAACCCGACCTCGAGGGGAACGTGACGAACCTCAACGTCGGCACGATCGAGGCGGGCGACTGGCCCTCGACGCTGCCGAGCGAGACGTTCATGGAGGGCCGCATCGGCTGGCCGCCCGGCGAGAGCCGCGCGGAGGTGCGGGCGCAGATCGAGGACGCCGTGGCCGACGCTGCGGCCGAGGACGAGTGGCTGGCCGACCACCCGCCCGAGGTGGAGTGGTTCGGCTGGCAGGCCGAACCCCACGAGGTCGACCCCGACTGCGAGATCGCGACGGTCGCGTCGCGCGTCTCCGAGGAGGTAGCCGGGCGGACCGGCTCGTTCGTCGGCGGGAACGCGGGGCTCGACGAGCGGTTCTTCGAACTCTACTACGACGTCGACGCCGTGTCGGTCGGCCCGACCGGGTCGGGCCTGCACGGCGCCGACGAGCACACCACGCTCACGTCGCTGCTGGAGACGTCGAAGGCCATCGCGGGGATCGCCATCGAGTACTGCGGGATCGACGACTGAACCGGCTCCCGGTTCGGGCCCGGCCGAACCGCCGGGCCGCGGGGACCGCCGACCCGACCGCCCACCGAAACGACTGAGACCACGCCGCCGACAGACACGACCATGACCGACGACGAGATCACCGTCTTCTGGCACGACCGCATGCTCGACCACGAACCGCCCGCGGGGACGTACAAGTACCCCGCCTCGCCCATCGTCGCGGGCGAGGAGCGCCACCCGGACCGCCGGGAGCGCGTGGAGAACATCAAAGCGATGCTCGATCACGCGTTTACCGAGGCCACGGGGTACGAGTCGCCGGAACGCGCCACGCGCGAGGAACTCGAACGGGTCCACGACCCGGAGTACCTCGACTGGCTCGAGGCGTTCTGCGCGGACGGCGGCGGACGCATCGAGGACACGACGACGGGGGCGAACGAGGCCACGTTCGACGCCGCCCGGGTGGCCGCGGGTGCGGCGATGGCCGCCGCGCGGGCGGCGCTCGACGACGGGGATTCGGTCCCGTACGCGCTGTGTCGCCCCAGCGGCCACCACGCCCAGCCGGACCGCGCCGACGGGTTCTGCTTCCTCAACAACGTCGCCATCGCCGCCGAGGAGGCGCTCTCCCGGGGAGCCGACAGCGTCGCCATCGTCGACTGGGACGTCCACCACGGCAACGGCACGCAGGAGGCGTTCTACGGCCGCGAGGACGTGCTCTTCGTGAGCGCCCACGCGGACCACGGCTCCTGGCACCCCGAGTACCACCCGCAGGAGGGCTCGCTCGGGGAGGTCGGCAACGGCGCCGGCGAGGGCTACACCGTGAACGTCCCGCTCCCGCCGGGGACGGGCGACCGGGGCTACGACGCCCTCTTCGAGCGCGTCGTGAACCCCGTCGTCCGGGAGTACGACCCCGACCTCGTCCTCGTGAGCGCCGGCCAGGACGCCGGCGCCGCGGACCCGAATGCGCGAAACCTCGCCACCCGCGACGGCTTCCTGCGGCTCGGCGAGCACGTGCGCCGCCTCGCCGACGGGACCGCGGACGGCCGCCTCGCGCTCGTCCAGGAGGGCGGCTACCAGCAGTCGCACCTGTCGTTCGCGACGCTCGGCGTGTTCGAGGGGCTCCTCGACCGCCGGGTCGAACTGGAGCAGTTCGGTACCGACGACCCGTTCGCCTGGCTCGACGAGCCGACCGAACTCGTCGACGCCTGGCTGGACGAGGCAGTCGACCACCATCGGACGTACTGGAACCTCGAGTGACGACCCGGTAACCGGGGCGGGGACGGACACGTCCGCCTCGGAGTCGTCCCGAAGGTGTTAACCCCCATCCATCTCACCGAACGGGTGATGAACAGGGACGCCGTCACCGTCCTCCTCCCGGCCTACGACGAGGCCGAGACCGTCGGCGACGTCGTGGCCGACTTCCGGGAACACGGCTTCGAGCGGGTCCTCGTCGTGGACGGCGAGTCGACCGACGGGACGAGGGCCCGCGCCGAGGCGGCCGGCGCGCGCGTGATGATCCAGTCGGGCAGGGGGAAGGGCCAGGCGATCCGCGAGGCGGTCCGCGAGCGCGTCGACACCGAGTTCGTCCTCATGGCCGACGCCGACGGCACGTACCGCCCGGAGGACGCCGACGCGATGCTCGAACCCCTCTTCGAGGGGCGGGCCGAACACGTCGTCGGCGACCGCTTCGCGAACATGCACGAGGACGCGATGACGGCGTTTAACCGGGTCGGCAACCGGGCGTTCAACTGGCTCTTCGGCCTGATCCACCGCGAGGACTTCGGCGACATCCTCTCGGGCTACCGCGCGTTCACCCGCGACTCCTTCCGGCGGCTGGCGCTCTCGGCGGACGGGTTTGGCATCGAGACGGAGCTGTCGGTCGAGTGTGCGCGCCACGGCGTCCCGACGGCGGTCGTCCCCGTCACGTACCTCCCGCGGCCGAACGGGTCGAACACGAACCTCCACCCCGTGAAGGACGGCGGCATCATCCTCATGGCCATCTACCGGCAGGCGAAGACCTCCAACCCGCTGTTCTACTTCGGCAGCGCGGGGATGCTCACCGGCCTGTTCGGCGTGGCCGTCGCGGCCTTCGTCGCCTACGACTGGTTCGTGAACGGCGTTCCCCACGAGGTGCTCGCGGTGGTCTCGGGCGTCTCGCTCATCTTCGGCGTCCAGTTGCTCATCTTCGGCGTGCTCTCGGACCTGATCGTGACGCTCCACCGGGAGACGCTCGACCGCATCGAGAACGACGATTAGAACGGCAACAGCGCCCGGATCCGACCGATCACGGAGTTCGCGGCCCGCTCGCGCCGCGCCTCGAACACCGGGTGCAACTGGTCGAGCAGTTCCGACTCGCTCCCGAACCGGTCCTGCGGGAGGTTCGCGATCGCCTCCTCCAGTTCGAGCGTGTTGCCCGACGCGTCGTACGGGACCGCCGTCTCGTCCACCGCGGCGAGCACCTCCTCGGTCGTCGCCGGGAACGTCACGCCTGCCTCGTCGAGTCGGGCGTTCAGCGCCGCGATGCCGAACTCGACGGCGTCCGGACTCCCGGAGTTCCCCTGCGGCGGTCTGATGGCCATCACCGACGGCTTTGCCCCCCGGGAACTAAAACGCCGGGGCGACGCGACGCGGGGAGCGGGATCGGGGCGATCGATCCGACCGACGGGGAACCGGACCGGAGTGGCAGCCACGCCGGACCGACGAGGCGACCGCGCCGAACCGCCGAGACGGTCACGTCGGGCGCCGCGCTTATGCCGGCGTCGCCCCCACCGGACGGTATGACCGAGTACACCACCGTCTCCATCCCGAAGGACCTCGCCGAGCGGGTCGAACAGACCATCGAGGGGACCAGCTTCTCCTCGACGAGCGACCTGGTCCGGTTCCTGCTGCGCAGCATCGTCATCCAGCACCAGAAGCAGGGGACGCTGACGGAGGCCGAGTTCGACGAGATCACCGACCAGCTTCGGGATCTGGGCTACCTGGAGTAGCTCGGCCGGGTCAAGGCTCCCCGAGGCGTTCCTCGGGCGGTTCGGCGTCGACGATCGCGAGGTCGACGCCCCGCCCGCGCCGGTCGTAGGCGTACACGTCCCCCTCCTCGTAGGGGGGCACGGCGACGAGCACCGCGCCGGCGAGGTCGTCCGCCTCGGTGAGCGCCGGATCGCCGTCGGTGTGGGAGACGAACCGTGCGCGCCCCGTGGGCGTCCCGAGATCCATCCCGAAGACGGCGCGGACCGACCCGCCGGCCTCCGGGAGGTAAAAGTGCGTGAGCACGGGCGTCTCCGGGTCGGCGCCGCCCGTGTCCCCGCCCAGTTCGCCGGCGGGCGTCGTATCGAGCAGCACGTTCACCGGTTCGGGGTCCTCCGCGGACGCCCGCTCCAGCAACACCGTCAGCAACCCGCGCGTGAGGAGTACCACGGACCACCTGTGGACGGGCTGACCAATGAATCCGCCGGCCGTCGGCCGACGTAGGTTCCTCCCCGTGGCGGAACGGACGGACCGCGGGGTCCCCGAACCCGGATCAGCCGAGCAGCGACCGGAGGGTCCGCAGGTACAGCCCCGGCGCGTTCGTCCGCGCCCCGCGGAGCGCCGTCTCCAGGGCCCCGGTCGCACCCTCGTGGACGCCGACGCCGTGGCCCACGAGCACCCGGTCGGGGGATCGACCGCCCAGCGTGGCGCGCGGGGGCGTCAATCGGAGCATCGGGTGGACGCCGAGCCGTTCCCCCCGCGCGAGGAAGTACGGCGAGGTGCCGACGGCCTCGGGCACGTACAGCGTCCCCGACCGCTCGTCGACGAGCCCCACCTCCTGCCACGGCGGGAACGACGCGTCACGGACCCGGAACGCCTCCAGCCCGCCGAGTTCCCGCCCGAAGCGCCGGACGGGCGCGTCGAGGTCCGCGGCGACGCCCGTCATCCAGTCCGGGACGTACACGGGGACGTCGTGGCGGGTCGCCACCGCGACGGCGTCGCGCCGGTGGCGGTCCAGACAGACGACCGTCCCCGCGACCTCCCCGTCCAGGTCCGCGAGCAGATCGTCGACGCCGGGCGCGTCGACCGGGTCCAGGACCCACACGTCGCCCTCGACCGAGAGCGCGTGGCTCGCCCGTCGCATCGACTCCTCGGGGTGGGCGAGCCAGCCGACGCCGCCGTCGAACCGGTCCACCGCGGTCAGGTCGGGCTCGTCGGACGCTTTCATCGGCATGGGCGCGCAGTCGGTCGCCGCGGGCTTAAGTGCCATCGCCGCGGACCTCCACGGGTGAACCGGACCCCCGCGCTCGCACACCTGGCGCTGGAGGTGTGTGATCTCGACCGGGCCGCCCGCTTCTACGCGGATCGGCTCGGGCTGACGCCCGGACGTCGAAACGGGACGGAACTGGCGTTCGACGTCGGCGGGACGGACCTCGTCTGCCGGCGGCCGGACTCGGTTCCCCGCGGCGGCCTCCACGTCCACTTCGCCTTCGAGACGCCGGGATCGGAGTACGACGCCTGGCGGGCGCGCTTTCCAGACGCCGAGGAGGTCGAGTTCGGCTCGTTCCGGTCGGTGTACCCCTTCGACGAGGACGGCCACTGCGCCGAGATCGGCGGACTGGCGGACGGGGGCGAGGGGATCGTCGGCGTGTTCGAGGTGGTCCTCGAGGTCGCGAACGTCGACGCGGCCGAACGGTCCTACCGCGCGCTGGGATTCGAACCGGTCGACCGCGGCGTCGAGCGGCGACGCGTGCGGCTCCGCGGGCCGGCGGCGCCGGACGTGGAGGGGGACGACGCCACGGGCGACGGCCCCCGGCCGTTCGACCTGGAACTCTGGGAGCCGCAACTCGGCCTCGCGGGCGCCCGCGGGGGCGTGCACGTCGACCTGGGTATCCGGGTGGCCGACCCGGCCGCCGCCGCAGAGCGGGCGTTCGGCGACCTACCGTCGGTCCGGACGCTGGAGCGCGAGGACGGCAGGGTCGAACTGTACGACCCCGACGGCCACCACCTCGTGCTGATTCCGGCCTGAGTGAGGTCGCGTTCGAACCGGCGGTCCGTCGGCTCGCGGAGCTCCGGTCCCGATCGGGTCGGTTCGTTCGAATCGACCGTTCCGTAGGTCCCGAATCGACCATCGCGTATTACGTCGAGGGAAACATGTTCTCGGACCCGTGCTGAATGCGTACCGAGCATCCCGCGGAGGATCGCTCCCGGGAAGAGCCACACCGATCCCGCGTATCCATCAGTGCCGAGCGGCTAAATCACGAACTCGACCCAGTCAGCGGTGACGAACTTGTAGCGACATCCCTCGCAGAGATCCATCTCGAGGGCCTGGCCCGTGGAAAGGTGAACGTGATACTGTTCGACCGGGTACTCCTCCTCCCCGCAGTTACTGCATGTCACAGGTGGATCGCTCCGTTGGGTGCGAGAGCTACGACTACCACCGACATAACTATCACGCGCATCGTTCACGGGGCACGTCCGGTCGGTACGGTCCGTTACCTCCTTGCTCTGATCACCCCGAACCCCCGAATTCAGCCTCTGTGTCCAGCAACCGGTTCCTAGTACTTCCGTAGTAGAACGTTCTGACGCTTCCTCAGAGAAGGTACGTACTCACCGGATCGGTGCAACCGGCAGGGCGTTCTCCCGTTCACACCGAAAGAACGGTGGGTCGGATCACGTTCCGGGTCGGTCGACGGCCCCGAGTTGCTGCAGCAACCCGAGCGTATCTGGCTGGACCCACCGTTCGACGATCTTCCCGCCGTCGATGCGGGTGAAGACCATGTTTCCGACCTCGAACTCCCGGCCGGTCGGCTCGACGCCCATGAATTCGCCCTCGTGGATCCCCCGCAGGGTCACCCGCATCGCGACGGTGTCCCCCTCGGAGACGACGTCCTCGACGGTCGCCGAGAACCCCCCGAATGCAGTGCGAAGGGATTCGATCCGTTCCGTGAGGGCTTCGCGGCCCCGCGCCTCCCCGAACGGGCTGTGGTCGACGACGTCCTCGGCGCAGATCTCGTCGATGACGTCGATCCGCCCCTCCGTCGCTACGTCTTCCGGAAAGCGGCGGGCGAGTCGCGCGTTCTCCTCTCTCGTGGTCGTGACTACCATATCTGTCACCAACCATCAGTAGGTTCCGCGAGGACATAAGATAGTGAGCGACGTGTTCGCGGGGAGACGGGTTCGGAAACGACGAATCACCGTGTCGGCGGCCGGCCGTGGGTTGGCCGAATCTCATCCCACGGAGATTCACGTGCAGTCCGAGTCGATCCGACGATCGATCCGACCGATGGCGGAAGACCGATTACCCACCGGGCGATAGCCACCCCCAATGGACGTCAGCGTCATCGGCTGCGGCTACGTCGGGGCGAGCGTCGCGGCCTGCTTCGCGGATCTGGGCCACGACGTCGTCGCCGTCGACGTCGACGAGGAGCGCGTCGAAGCCATCGAGGACGGGCGGCCGCCGCTCCACGAACCGGGGCTCGACGAACTCGTCGCTGCGAACGCCGGCGAGCGCCTCCGGGCGACGACCGACTACGACGCCGTCCCGGACACCGACCTGACGTTCCTCGCCGTCCAGACGCCCTCCAACGACGACGGGAGCATCGACACCTCCGTCGTGGAAGCGGCGGCGGGGATGCTCGGCGAGGCGCTCGCCGGGACCGACGAGCACGCGGTGGTCGTGAAGAGCACGGTGATCCCGGGGACGACGGCCGATCTCGTGGCGCCCGCGGTCGCGGACGCGGCCGGGATGACCGTCGGCGAGGACCTCCACGTCGGGATGAACCCCGAGTTCCAGCGCGAGGGCTCCGCCGTGGGGGACTTCCTCGACCCCGACAAGATCGTCCTCGGCGCGGACGGGGACGTCGAGGCCTACGCCGCGCTCCACGAGGCGTACGACCCCCTCCGCGAGGCTCTCGACCACGAGGTGCCGGTCGTGGAGACCGGGACGCGCGAGGCGGAGATGATCAAGTACGCCAACAACGCGTTCCTCGCGGCGAAGGTGTCGCTGGCGAACGACCTGGGGAACGTCTGCAAGGAGTACGGCGTCGACGCCTACGAGGTGACCGACGCCATCGGGCTCGACCACCGCATCGGCGCCCCGTTCCTCCGCAGCGGCGTCGGCTGGGGCGGCTCCTGCTTCCCGAAGGACGTCGCCGCCATCATCGCCGCCGCGCGGGCGAAGGGGTACGAGCCGGAGCTCCTCGCGGCCGCGGTGTCGATCAACGACCGCCAGCCCGAACGGTTGCTCTCGCTGCTCGACCGCCACGTCGACGTGGCCGGCGAGCGCGTCGCAGTGCTCGGCCTCGCGTTCAAGCCCGGCACCGACGACGTCCGCAACTCCCGCGCCGTCCCGACCGTCGAGGGACTCCGGGAGCGGGGGGCGGAGGTCGTCGCGTACGACCCCGTCGCGGCCGGGAACATGCGCGAGCGCTTCCCCGGGATCGAGTACGCCGAGTCGGCGGCGGCGGCGCTCGAGGGGGCGAGCGGCGCCGTCGTCGTCACGGACTGGCCGGAGTTCGCGGACCTCGACGGGGAGTTCGACGCGATGGCCGACCCGATCGTCGTCGACGGCCGGCGGGTCGTCGAGCGCCGGGAGGGGATCACCTACGAGGGCCTGACCTGGTGAACGCCGAAATCGACGGGTGAGCGGGGGACAGGTCGGGTTCCAGCGGGCGTCGGGGGGAGATCAGCTTCCGAGCCGATCGGTGTTGATCGGGACGTTCGGCGGGGTGACGACGAGGAAGCCCCGGAAGTGCGAGAGCTCCCCGCCCATGTCGTTCACCTCGCGGGCGAACCCGGCGGCGAGTTCGTTCAGGTCGCCCGTCACCGCCAGCACGAGCACGTTGCCGTACTCGACGTTCCTGATCCAGACGGTCGGGTCGGTGGTGCCGTCGAGCACCCCGAGGACGACCTCGCCCGCGACCTCCTCGTCGAGCAGTTCCTCCGCACCCTGGAGGTCGAGGCCGAACTCGCTCATACCCGCCCCTCGGAGTGACCGGCCAAAAGCGTTCGGTCGTCGCGGGACGGCGTCGGGAGGTCCGGCGGGGACCGGTCGCCAGGTCGTCCACGTCGGGCCTGACCGTTCTCGGCCCCACCGTGGAAAGGTACTTGCCGGGTGACCGTGAGCCCACACGCGTGCCACCCTCCACCGAAGTACCCCGCGTCGCCATCGCCCTCCTCTTCGTCGTCGGCGCCCTCCTCGTCGGCGTCCTCGCGGTCCCGGCCGCAGTCGACGCCCGCGCTCCGCCCCAGGCCGCCTGCGGAGTGTGTACGGACGCGCTCGACGACGCTGCCGGCGACCGCGGCGTCGCGCTCGAGCGCGCCTCCTCGGAGATGACGATCCGGGTCGACGGGAACGGCTCCGCGGCCTGGACGGCCCGCGTCGCGCTCGCCGAGGGAGCGGACGCCCTCCGAGACAATTCGGTCCGCGAGGCCGTCGTCGCGGACGCCCGACACGGGACCCTCGCGGACCCGGACGCCGTGAGGAGTCGGATGGAGGGCGACACGCTCGTCGTCTCCTACCGGACGGACGACGACGCCGAGCGCGAGGCCGGCGTCCTCCTGTTCACCGGGTTCCACGCGACCGGCCCCACGATGCCGTTCGCCATGGGCGGCCCGGGGCCGGCGTATCCGGGCGCCGACGAACTCACGCTCCGGGGCCCCCCGAACACCGCCGTCGAGGGCGAGTACGACGGGGCGGCGAACGGCGGGGCCGAGGTCCGCTGGACCGATGCCGACGCGGACGTCGACCGGTCGACGGTCGTCGCGTTCGCGCCCGAGGAGGCCCGGTTCGCCGGCGTCCGAACGCGGCTCGCGCGCCTCCTGTTCCGGCTCTGAGGGCGGCGCCGACCCGTTCCACGGCCGACGGGTCGACGTCCACGTATTTCCGTCCGGCGTGCGTACTGTCGTCGATGTCCCCCACCACCCGCAGACGGCTGCTCGAATCGGCGCTCGCCGGCGGACTGGTCGGTCTGACGGGCTGCAGCGGCGTTTCGAATCCGGCGTCGGGGACGACCGGGGCCCCCTCGACCGGGTCGACGCCGACGACCGCGACGGACGAGGACGAGGAGAGCGGGGCCGGCCGGCCCGCGCCGCTCCCGGAGTCGGTCGCGCTCGAACGGCTGGCCACCGGCCTGGAGGCACCGGTGGACGTGGCGTTCGCGCCCGATGCGGACCGTCGATACGTCGTGGACCAGCCCGGCCGGATCCTCGTCCACGAGTCGGGGACGCTCCGCGACGAGCCGTTCCTCGACCTCGGCGACGCGGTCGAGGCGGGCGGCGAGAAGGGGTTGCTCGGGCTCGCACTCCACCCGGGGTTTGCGGGGAACCGGCGGCTGTTCGTCCGGTACAGCGCCCCGGTGCGCGAGGGGACGCCGTCCTCGTACAGCCACACGTTCGTGCTCGCGGAGTTCACCGCGACCGAGGACGGCACGCGGGCCCCGCTCGAGGGCGAGCGGACGGTCCTCGAGATCCCCCAGCCCCAGCCGAACCACAACGCCGGCTCCGTCGCGTTCGGGCCGGACGGCTACCTCTACGTCGGGGTCGGCGACGGCGGCGGGAGCGACGACCAGGGAGAGGGACACGTCGAGGACTGGTACGACCCCGTCGAGGGCGGGAACGGCCAGGACGTGACCGGGAACCTGCTGGGGGGCGTCCTCCGCATCGACGTCGACGGTCGCGCGGACGGGAAGGGGTACGCCGTCCCCGACGACAACCCGCTCGTGGGCCGGGAAGGGTTCGACGAGCAGTACGCCTGGGGGCTCAGGAACCCGTGGCGGCTCTCGTTCGACGACGGGGACTGCTTCGTCGCCGACGTGGGCCAGGACGAGTACGAGGAGGTGAACCTGCTCGAACGCGGCGGCAACTACGGGTGGAACGTGAAGGAGGGGACCCACTGTTTCGAGGCCGACGACTGCCCGGACGAGACGCCGTCCGACGTCAGGGGCGGCGAGTCGCTCATCGACCCCATCGTCGAGTACCCCCACTCGGGGGATGACGTCAGCGGCGTCTCGGTCATCGGCGGCCACGTCTACCGCGGCGCGGCGATTCCGGGGCTCCGGGGGCGATACGTCTTCGGCGACCTCGAGGCGGATGGCCGGCTGTTCGTCTCGACCCGAGCCGAGGGCGACGGCTCCTGGTCGACGGACGTCGTCCCGCTCGGCGGGGACGGCGACGACGCCCTCGAACGCCTCCTGTCGTTCGGCCGCGACGGCGAAGGCGAGGTGTACGCGCTCGGGAGGGGCGAGGACGGCGGCGGCGTGTATCGGCTGACCCCCGACGGATAGCCAGACGCCCCCGACGCGTAGCCGGGAGGTCGACCCGGCGGGTCGGGTCCGGCGGCGGGGTCGGTCCGGTTCGGCCGCCCAACCCGTAGCGTTTTACGGACCCCCGGCCCCACTCACAACCATGTCGAACGAGCCCGGCGGGATCGTCGGCGAGTTCCTCTCGCTGAAGGCGGACACCGACGCCGACGTGCTCGCGATGCAGTGTGGCGACTTCTACGAGTTCTTCGCCGAGGACGCGGAACTGGTCGCCGAGGAACTCGACCTCAAGGTCTCCCAGAAGTCCTCCCACGGCTCCTCGTACCCGATGGCGGGCGTCCCCCTCTCGGAGCTCACCCCGTACCTGAAGGCGCTCGTCGAGCGCGGCTACCGCGTCGCCGTCGCCGAACAGTACGAAACCGACGGCGGCCACGCCCGCGAGATCGAGCGCGTCGTCTCGCCGGGCACGGTCGTCGACCCGGACGGCTCGGCCGCCCGCTACCTCGCGGGCGTCGAGGAAGCCGACGGCGGGTACGGCGTCGCCTTCGCCGAGGTGACGACCGGCCGCTTCCGCGCCGCGGCGGTCGAGTCGGCCGACGACGTCCGCGCGGAACTCCACCGGTTCGCGCCCGTCGAGGTCCTCCCCGGTCCCGGCGTCCGCGGGGACGACGACCTGCTCGCCGCGTTCCGGGAGGACGCCGACGCGACCCTGACGCTCCACGAAGCGGAGGCGTTCGCGCCCGGCCGGGCGCGCCACCGCCTGCGCGAGCAGTTCGGCCGGGAGACGCTCGAGACGGTCGGCCTCGACGCGGACGCGGCCGTCGCCGCCGCCGGCGCGGTGCTCCACTACGTGGACGAGACCGGGGCCGGCGTGCTCGCGTCGATGACGCGCCTCGGCACCCTCGACCCCGGCGGCCGCGTCGCGCTCGACGCGACGACCCAGCGCAACCTCGAACTGGTCGAGACGATGAAGGGCGAGCGCGAGGGCACCCTGCTCGAGACGCTCGACCACACCGAGACCGCGGCGGGGTCTCGCCTGCTCCGCGAGTGGGTCACCCGGCCCCGCCGCGACCGCGCCGAACTCGAACGCCGTCACGACGCGGTCGCGGCGTTCGCCTCCGCGGCGCTCGCCCGGGATCGCCTCCTCGACGTGCTCGACGGGACGGCGGACCTCGAACGACTCGCCGCGCGCGCGACGAGCGGGAGCGCCGATCCGCGCGACCTCGCGGCCGTCCGGGACGCGCTCGCTCGCCTCCCCCGGCTGGCGTCCGCCATCGAGGGGACGGAACTCGCGGACTCGCCGGTCGCCGACGCCCTCGCTCGGCCGGACCAGTCGGCCGCGCGCGGCCTCCACGACGACCTCGACGACGCGCTCGCGACCGACCCGCCGGGGACCGTCACCGAGGGAGGGATCATCGCGCGGGGCCACGACGAGGAGCTGGACGAACTCGTCGGGGAGTACGAGGAGGCCGAGCGCTGGCTCGACACGCTCGCCGAGCGGGAGAAGCGCCAGCACGGCCTCTCGCACGTCACGGTCGACCGGAACGCCACCGACGGCTACTACGTCCAGGTCGGCCGGTCGGTCGCCGACGAGGTGCCCGACCACTACCGGGAGATCAAGACGCTGAAGAACTCGAAGCGGTTCGTCACCGACGAACTGGAGGACCGGGAGCGGACGGTCCTGCGGCTGGAGGAGGCCCGCGGGGAACTGGAGTACGACCTGTTCCAGGGGCTTCGCGACCGCGTCGCCGAGCGGGCCGAACTCCTCCAGGACGTGGGCCGGGCACTCGCGGAACTCGACGTGCTGGCCTCGCTGGCCGAGCACGCGGCGGCGAACGACTGGGTGCGGCCCGACCTCTCGAACGGCGGCGAACTCGCCATCGAGGCGGGCCGGCACCCGGTGGTCGAACGGACCACCGACTTCGTCCCGAACGACCTCCGGATGGACGGGGCGGCTTCAGCTGCCAGTCCGGAACGTGCCAGCGGGCACGCGGACCGCGAACGGGGCTTCCTCATCGTCACCGGGCCGAACATGAGCGGGAAGTCGACGTACATGCGCCAGTGCGCGCTCGTCGTGCTGCTCGCGCAGATGGGGAGCTTCGTGCCCGCGGACGCCGCGCGCGTCCCGCTCGTGGACGGCGTGTTCACCAGGGTCGGCGCGCTGGACGAGCTCGCGGGGGGCCGCTCCACGTTCATGGTCGAGATGCAGGAGCTCTCGAACATCCTCCACTCCGCCACCGAGGACTCGCTGGTCATCCTCGACGAGGTGGGGCGCGGCACGGCGACCTACGACGGCATCTCCATCGCCTGGGCCGCCACCGAGTACCTCCACAACGAGGTCCGCGCGAAGACGCTGTTCGCGACCCACTACCACGAACTCACCGCGCTCGCGGAGCACCTCCCGCGCGTCGGGAACGTCCACGTCGCCGCCGAGGAGCGGGACGGCGACGTGACGTTCCTCCGGCGGGTCCGCGAGGGCCCGACCGACCGCTCCTACGGGGTCCACGTCGCGGACCTCGCCGGCGTCCCCGACCCGGTCGTCGACCGCTCGGCCGAGGTGCTGGACCGCCTCCGCGAGGAGAAGGCCATCGAGGCGCGCGGCTCGGAGTCCGGCTCGACGGGCGGCGAGGACGGTCGCGACGGGACGAGACAGACCGTCTTCGACCTCGGGAGCGGTCAGTTCCGGGGGTCCGCGAGCGCCGACGGCGGCGACTCCGAACCGCTCGACCCCTCCACGAAGTCGGTGCTGGAGGAACTGCGGGGGACGGACGTGAACGAGGTGCCCCCGGTCGAACTGATGGCGAAGGTCCAGGAGTGGCGCGAGCGCCTCGACGGGGCGGGATGAACGGCGGCCGGGACGAGGTGGGAGCCTGGCCTAACTACAGGCCGGCAACCACGGCACATAGTTAACTTTTCCCGGATGCTCCGACCTGACGCGTCTATTCCATACCAGTAGTTAGGGAAAGAATCGTTAGGTTAACTTGCGTGGCGTTCGACCCGGTCCACGTTAGCCATGGATCCAGCGGACTTCGCGGACGGCCCGGGCAGCGTCGACGACCACGACGGGCTGCCGTGCTACCGGCCGCCGAGCCTGCCGCCGGACCTGGAGCACGGCGACGACCTGCTCCGGGTGTACGGCGACGCCCAGTACGCGCTTGGCAGACTGGCGACGCTCCATCGCGACCTGGACAACCCAAACCTCCTCATCGCGCCGTTCGTCCACCGCGAGGCCGCGATGAGCTCGCAGGTCGAGGGGACGAACGTCACCATCTCGGACATCTACCAGCACGAGGTCGGCGCGACGCCGGCGCGCTCGGCCGCGGAGGGGACCGACGTGCGCGAGGCGTACAACTACGTCGACGCCGTGAAGCAGGGGTTCGCCCGACTCGACGCCGGCGAGTCCATCGACGTCGACCTCGTCCGCGACCTGCACGAGGTCCTGCTGGGCGGCGTCCGGGGCGAGGAGGACCGGCCGGGCGAACTCCGCGACGTGCCCGTCTACATCGGGGCGCGCGGGAGCGACCCGGAGTCGGCGACGTTCATCCCCGCGAAACCGGACCTGGTGGAACTGCTGCTCGAACAGCTGTTCTCGTACGCGCGCCGGGGGGAGTACCCGGCCCTCGTCGACGCCGCGCTGTGTCACTACCAGTTCGAGGCGATCCACCCGTTCCGGGACGGCAACGGCCGGCTCGGCCGGCTGCTCATCATGCTCCAGCTGTACGACGCGGGGCTGCTCCCGGGGCCGTACCTCTATCTCAGCGCGTACTTCAGGCAGTTCGGGCAGGGGTACCGCGAGCGGCTCCTCGCGGTGAGCACGGAGGGCGCGTGGGACGACTGGATCACGTTCGTGCTGAACGCGGTCGCCGAGCAGGCGATCGACGCCCACGACTGCGGCGTCCGGCTGAAGGAACTGCGGGCGGAGTACCGGGCGCAGTTCCCCGGGTCGGCGACGACCCGGGAGCTGGTGGACTACCTGTTCGAACAGCCGTACCTGACGGGACCGCGGGCCGTCGAGGCGACCGGCCGGTCGAAGCCGTCGGTCTACGACGCGATCGACTCGCTGGAGTCCGCGGGGATCGTCGCGGAGACGACCGGCAAACAGCGGAACAGGGTGTACGAGGCGCCCGAGATCCTGTCGGTACTGAGTTCGTGAGGGTTCTGTTGGTGCATCGATCGTAGGTTCGCTGTCAGTCTGAACATAGAGACGTGGATTCGGAACAGCTCGAAAGCCCCGTGGCGCTGGACGACGGCGCGGACCGACAAGCACCACAGCGCGACCGAAGTGAGCGCGAGGAGCACGGCGGCCGCACCGACCCGAGCCCCGTGGGGGCTTTCGGGGCCTACTCCACGGCTCACGCACCGAACACCGCATGAGCGATTTCGAGCCGTTCTCGGCCGACGCCACGCCGTTCGAATCCGAGCCGACCGATCGTTCCCCGAACCTGCAACACTGGATTCATAGGGACCACCCGCCACGGTACTGACAATGAGCAGTCGCGGTCGGAGCCACACCCCCGACGCAGGAGGCGACCGATGAGCGACCGCACGAACCGGACCGCGGACGAGATCCGATCGCTCGACGACCAGACCGTCCGCGAAATAGCCGCCGGCGAGGTGGTCGAGCGCCCGGCCTCGGTCGTGAAGGAACTCGTCGAGAACGCGCTCGACGCCGGCGCCGACAGGGTCGCCGTCGCCGTGGAGAACGGCGGCATCGACGGCGTCCGCGTGAGGGACGACGGGGCGGGGATGCCCCCCGAGCAGCTCCCGAAGGCAGTCGCGAAGCACGCGACGAGCAAACTCGGCGGCGTCGACGACCTCGACTCGGGCGTCGCCACCCTCGGCTTCCGCGGCGAGGCGCTCCACACCGTCGGCGCCGTGGCGGAGTTGACCGTTCGCTCGCGCCCGCCAGCGGCCGACGCGGGCGCGGAGTTGACCGTGAACCACGGCGACGAGGGGACGGTCGAACCGGCCGGCTGCCCCGTCGGGACGACCGTCGAGGTCCGGGACCTGTTCGGCGAGACCCCGGCACGCCGGAAGTTCCTCGGGACGCCCGCGACGGAGTTCGACCGGATCAACGCGGTCGTCTCGGCGTACGCGCTCGCCAACCCCGACGTGGCCGTCTCGCTGGAGCACGGCGGCCGCGAGGTGTTCGCCTCGAACGGCGACGGGCACCTGCGCTCGGCCGTGCTCGCGGTGTACGGCCGCGAGGTCGCGGAGTCGATGGTGGACGTGGACCGTGGCGCGGAAGCAAGCGGTGATTCGAACGAGGGCGGCGAGGGAACCGTCTCCGTCTCGGGGCTCGTCTCGCACCCCGAGACGACCCGCGCGGGCCGGGAGTACCTCACGACGTTCGTGAACGGCCGGTGGGTGCGCGAGAGCGACCTCCGCGGCGCGGTCGTCGACGCCTACGGCGGCCAGCTGGCACCCGACCGCTACCCGTTCGCCGCCCTCTTCGTCGACGTCCCCGCCGACGCCGTCGACGTGAACGTCCACCCGCGCAAGACGGAGGTCCGGTTCGACGACGACGCCGGCGTGGTGGGGTCGGTCCACGAGGCCGTTCGGGAGGCCCTGCTGGATCACGGGCTGCTCCGAAGCTCCGCCCCCCGGGGGCGCTCGGCGCCCGACGAGGCCACGGTCGACCCGGAGGTCGTCGGCGGCGCGGGAACCGAGCACGAACGGGCGGCCGCGGACGCGCGGGCCGACGAGGGGGTCGACGCGGACGACGCGGGCGACGGCGAGGAACCGGACACGACGGCGTCGGTGCTCGACGCGTGGGGAGGGTCCTCCGCTTCAGAACCCGAGGCCGACGCCGAAGCGGACCGGACGGCCGACGAGGGGGGCACCTCCGGGGCGACCGGGCCGGCGGGCGAATCGGCGGCGGATTCGCCCGCCGACTCGCCGGAGGACCCGACCGAACCCGAGGCGACCGACCGACCCACGGACCACCCGGTCCGTCGGCCGACCCACGACGCGCCGTGGAGCGGACGCCCCTCGCCGCGCGGGTGGCAGGAGGGGGCCGACGAGGGCGCCCGGGACGACGGCCCGCCCCGGTCTACTCCCCGGCAGTCGACGCTCGCCGGCGGTACCACGGACGAGCGGACCGAACACGACTCCCTGCCGTCGATGCGGGTGCTGGGACAGTACGGGGGGACCTACGTCGTCTGCGAGACCGACGAGGGGCTGGTGCTCGTCGACCAGCACGCCGCCGACGAGCGGGTGAACTACGAGCGCCTCCGGGCGGCCGCGCGGCGCGACGCGCCCGCACAGACGCTCGCGCGCCAGGTCGAACTCGAACTGACCGCGCGGGAGGCGGAGCTGTTCGGGACCTTCAGGGACGCGTTACTGGAGGTCGGGTTCGCGGCCGAGCGCGCCGGCGATCGGACCGTCGCCGTCACCGCCGTCCCGGCCGTCTTCGACGCGACGCTCGATCCGGACCTCCTGCGGGACGTGCTCGCGGCCTTCGCCGACGAGGTCGCCGCGGACGACCGGCCAGTCGCGGAGGTGGCCGACGCCCTGCTCGCGGACCTGGCGTGCTACCCCTCGGTCACCGGAAACACCTCGCTCACCGAGGGCTCGGTGGCGGACCTGCTCTCGGCGCTCGACGGCTGCGAGAACCCCTACGCCTGCCCCCACGGGCGGCCGGTGCTCGTGGAGTTCGGACGCGGCGAGATCGAGGACCGCTTCGAGCGGGACTACCCCGGGCACGCCGGTCGACGCGAGGAGTAGCCGACCGCCGAAGGGGAGTCGTTCCCCTCACGACTCCCCTCACGCCGTTCGCCTCACCACAGTTCCCGCACGCGAGCGGGCCCTCCGACGTCGTCGAGCACGGCGACGACCGCGTCCGGCACGTCCTCCCGCCAGGAGTCGTCGCCCGCGGCCATCCGCCGGCGGATCGCGGTCCCGCTCACGGTTCGCTCGGCGCGGACCGTCCGCACCTCCCGTCCGTGCTCGCGCAGGCGGTCTGCCTTCACCTCGTGCCAGTCCTCCAGCACCCTGAGGAAGTGGACCGCGTCGGCGGGCGCGTAGTGCTCCCAGAGTTCGGGCCGGTTCACCGGGAACGGGAGCACGCGAACTGGAACGCCGAGGTCGGCGTCGGCGACGGCCGCCCGGACCGTCCGGTCGCGCTCGTGGTACCGGAAGGGGTTGTTCCGGGGCTCGCTGCGCTCCGGGTCGGCCGACTCGTCGCGGACGTGCGAGGGATCGGCGTTCGTCACCCCGACGAGCAGTTCGTCGCACTCGCCGGCCGCCCACCGGAGGTACGCGAGGTGGCCCCCGTGGAACGGCTGGAAGCGCCCGTGGACGTGTCCGACGGTCCTCCGAGTCACGCGGAATCACGCTCCCCGGGCTCCCCGTCCCACCGCGCCGCGCGCTCGACGTACCGGGCGGCCTCGCACCCCGGTGCGGCGGACAGCCGCGGGCCGTCCCTGGCGATCGTCCCGAGTCGCCTCGGTCGGGAACCCGGTATCTCGCCCAGTCGGTCGGCCACCCGATCGAGGACGCCGGGCCTCGCGACGACCGCCAGCGGGCCGTTCGTCTCGACGGTGACGTCCGGCACGGTCCACGCGTCCGCGATCTCGTCGACGCCGGGGAGCGGCGGAAGCGCCTCGACCCGCAGGGACCGCCCGGCGTCGGCGACGACCCGCCCGATGCCCGCGACCCCCTCGCCGGACACGTCCGTGACGCGGGCGACGTGGCGGTCGGGGTCGAACGGCTCGCCGGGATCGGGTCGGAACGGTGCCAGCGCCTCCGCGATCGGTCGCGTGTCGGTCCGAAGCCGTTCGAGTCCGCGCTCGCGAAACTCCCCGTCGTCGGATGCCACGCCGTGGGCGTAGAGCGCCAGCCCGCCGAGCGGGCGCGTGAGCAGGACCCCGAACCCGGGTTCGAGCGAGGGGGTAGCCGGCGCACGCAGCGCGACCGCGCGGACGCTCGCGCCGAACAGCCACCCCTCGCCGTCGTGTTCGACGGTCGCCGGCGGAAGCGCCGTCGCGTCCACCGGAACCGAGTCCGCCGCCCACGTCGCCACGGAGGCGTCCGCGGGTAGTTCACGGCGCGGTGCGGCGACGAGCGGTCGGACCTCGCGGTCGGCGACGGCGCCGACGGCGTGGAGGTCGTTGCAGGCGTTCAGGATCGCGATCCGAAGCGACTCGGCGGGCGACAGCCCGGGGAAACCGTGGATCGCGTCGACGTTCGCCGCCAGCACGCCGTCGCGTCGCGGCCCCCGCGGGCGGAGGTGTTCGAGCCAGAGCGCACCGTCGTCGGCACCCGGAACCTGCACTGCGTGCCCCTTACCGACCGTGACCGGCCGGCCGTCGAGGGCGGCGTACGCCTCGCCCACCGCCTCGGAGAACCGCTCGGGGTCCGCGAGTCGGTCGCCGGCGAACGCGGCGGCGAGGCTCCACGTCTCCCCGCCGTCCGTCGGCCCGGTCGGCGCTCGACCGTTCAGGGCCACCGCCTCGGCGTCCGACTCGATGCGGTCGTGTCGCGGGAGCAGGGCGGCGTCCCGGTCGGGGCCGAGCGACACCGACGTGTCCGAGAGTCGGGAGCGGATGCGCTCGCGGGCGGGGAGCACGACCCGGTCGAGCGGCGTCTTGCCCGCACAGCCGCACCGCACGGCGGCCTCGCGGTTCACTCCTCGGGCCATAGCGGTCGAACCTCCCGCGTCGGGTGGTCGGGAACTCGCGGCGACCGCCGGAGGCCGTCGAGCAGCACCCGGTCGGCCGCCGACCGTGCGATCCGGAGGAAGTCGCGTCCCCGAATGCGGCCCAGTCCGCCCCTCGCGGCGGGGCGCTCGCCCGTCGCGGTCACGTCGTCGGTCCGGACCGACTCGGCCGCCACCGTCAGCGGCACGGGCTCGCCCGAGTGGACCACGTCCTCGGTGCTCGGGGTCGTGTGGTCGGCCGTGACGACCGTGACGAGCCCCGGGTCGGAGAGGGCGCGCTCGACGACCGGGTCCAGCGACGCGTCGATGGCCTCGAGTTCGTCGCGCTTGGCCGCCGGGCCGGCCGAGTGGGATGTCTCGTCCGGCTCGGGGTAGTGGACGTGGACGAACTCGTGCGCCCCGACGGCCGCGAGCGCGGCGTCCGCCCGGGCGTCGTATCCCTCGGGCGGGTCCTCGTGGACGATGCCGAGAGTCCGCGCGAGTCCGGTCAGCACCGGCTTCGGCGTGAGACTCGCCGCGTCGAGGCCGTGTCGCTCGTGGAAGGGCTCGGGTTCGGTCGGAGCGCCCGCCCACTTGGAGAGTACCACGTCCGCGGGTGACCTCCCGGTTCGGTCGCGGGGTTCGCCGGCGTCGGCGAGCGCCTCGCGCGTTCGACGGGTGTACGTCCGGAGCGCAGACGCGGTTCGCTCGGCGGCGTCGGGGTCGGCGGCGTCCGCGAGCGGTTCGGCCGCGAGGACGGGCAAGCCCGTGGCGAACGGGTCCACGTCGGTCACGTCGGACGAGAGCGAGTTCGTCGATTCGACGGTCACCAGTCCGCGGTTCTTCCAGGTGTACTCGAACGAGACGGTCGCCTCCGCCGTCTCGACGCGCGCGACGTCCTCGCGCTCGGCCAGCGCCGGGAAGTCGGCGGCGTCGTCCGGGAGGTGACGGTCGACGACGCGGCCGCCGTCGAGTTCCGCGAAGGAGGCCGAGCAGACGACTCTCCCCGGGGTCGGGTCGCGGCCGAATCCTCTCGCCTCCAGCACGCCGCGACCCGGCACCTCCGCGAGGTCGTAGCCGAACAGGATCGAGTGGGCACGGTCGCTCGACAGGGGCGTCCCCGGCGTCGAGACGTCCATCCGGCCGTTGATGCCCGCGGCCGCCAGGCGGTCGAGGTTCGGCGTGTCGGCCGCCTCCAGGGGCGTCTGCCCGTCCAGGGCCGGTGCCGGGCGGTCGGCCGCGCCGTCGAGCAGCAGCAGGAGGATCCGTCGGTCCTTCCCGCGCATCTCAGTTCTCCCCCCGGCGGGTCCCGCGTAGCGTCACGCTCCGCATCTCACTCCAGCCCGAGGGTGCGCGCGATGGTTCGCTTCTGCACCTCGGTCGTGCCGGCCGGGATGCGCAGGTTCCGCGCGACCCGGAACACGCGCTCGACGCCGCCGGCGCGCATCAGGCCGTAGCCGCCGAGCACCTGAATCGCCCGGTCGGACCAGTCGAACAGGCGGTCCTCGGGGTAGTACTTCAGCATCGAGAGCCGGCGCCTGGCCGCCTCGGGCTGGCGGAGGTCCGCGAGGTCGGCCATCCCCTCGTACTCCGCGAGCATCGTCGTCGCCATGTTGCGGACCGCGTGGATCTCGGTGGCCGTGTCGGCGATGGGCCACTGGATCGCCTGGTTGCTCCCGATGGGCTCGCCGAACGTCTCGCGCTCCTTCGCGTACGAGAGCATCCTGTCGAGGAGGTACCGACCCATCCCGACGCACATGCCGGGGCGGCACGCCCGCCGCCAGTTCACCCAGGAGAGCGCCAGCGGGAGGCCGTCGCCGATCCCACCGACCATCTGGTCGTCGCCCACCCGGCAGTCCTCGAGGTGGACGTCGGCGGTGATGCCGTCCATCATGATGTTCTCGTTCATCCGTCCGACCTCGTAGCCGGGGTTCTCCGTGTCGACGAGGAACATCGCCATCCCCTCGGTCCCGTCGGCCCGATCGGTTCTCGCGAGCACCTGTGCGGTGTCGGCGTACACCGCGTTCGTGATGTAGCGCTTGTGCCCGTCGATGACCCACTCGTCGCCGTCCTTCTTCGCCTCCGTCTCGATGGCCGTCACGTCGGAGCCTGCGTTCGGCTCCGTGATGCAGATGCACGCGGACTCCGTCCCGTCGATGAGTGGATCGAGCCACTCCCCCCGCTGGCCCTCGTCGAGGTGGAGCAACGCGGGCGAGGGGCCCTCGGTCCAGGCCATGACCGCCCGCGCGAGGCTCGACCCGAAGCCGGTGCCGTGGCGGAACACGGCCTCCTGAACGTAGAAGTGCTCCAGCGGGGAGAGCCCGCCGCCGCCCACCTCCTCGGGCATGTGGAGCGCGTAGATGCCGGCCTCGCCGGCCCGCTCCTGGATCTCGTCGCGCAGCGCCCGGGCCTCGGGGGTCATCCGGCCGTCCTCGTCGAGGTACTCGAGCGGGCCGCCGACGTGTTCGGCGTGCTCCTCCTCGTACGGGAGCACCTCCCCCTCGATGAACGTCAGCACGCGGTCGACGACCGGTCGAACGCCCTCCGGCACCGCGAACTCGTCGGCGAGTACGTCGTCCTCAGGGATGCCCGTCATTGTCTACCGTGGCCCGTCGTCCGGCATAAGCCCACCGTCGCCCCTCGTCGGTCGCCGGAACCGTCAGCCCGTGCTCGGGGTCGCCCGTGTCGCCGGAGTCCACCGGGTTCATGTACGCCGGCGGCGACCCACCCGACATGACCGACCTCGTCACGTTCGGGGAGACGATGCTCCGGCTCTCGCCGCCGGAAGGCGTCCGCCTGGAGACCGCCCAGCGGTTCGACGTCCGCGTCGGCGGCGCCGAGAGCAACGTCGCCGTCGCGGCCGCCGCGCTGGGGCTGGACGCCGCGTGGCTCTCGAAGCTCCCGCGCTCCCCGCTCGGCCGCCGGGTGGTTCACGAACTCCGGGGGTACGGCGTCGACGCCGGGATCGCGTGGGACGACGGGGAGGGCTCCCGGCTCGGAACGTACTACCTCGAACCCGGCGGCGAACCGCGCGGGACGGACGTCGTCTACGACCGCGCGGGCGCGGCCATCACGACCGTCTCGTTCGACGAACTGCCGGCCGACGCGCTCGAGGGGGCCGACTACGCCTACACGAGCGGCATCACGCCGGCGCTCTCGGACGCGGCGGCGGGCGCGGCCCGCGACCTGCTGTGCGAGGCCCGGTCGACGGGGACGACGACCGCGTTCGACCTGAACTACCGGAGCAAGCTCTGGGACCCCCGGGAGGCCCGCGAGGGGTACGAGGCCCTGTTCCCCCACGTCGACGTGCTCGTCGCGGCGCGGCGCGACGCGGAGGCGGTGCTCGGCCGGGACGGGGACGCCGCCGAGATGGCTCGCGGGCTGGCCGGCGACCACGGCTTCGAGACGGTCGTCGTCACTCGGGGCGAGCGCGGCGCGCTCGCGGTCCACGACGGCGAGGTCCACGAGCGGGCCGCCTACGGGGCGGAGACGCTCGACCCCATCGGCACCGGCGACGCGTTCGTCGGCGGGTTCCTGGCCAAGCGGATGCGGGGCGGCGACGTCCCCGCGGCCCTGGAGTGGGGGGCAGCGACGGCCGCGCTCAAGCGGACGGTCGCGGGCGACCTCGCGGTCGTGACGCCCGAGGAGGTCGAGCGCGTCGTCTCGGAGGAGGACGCGGACATCTCGCGGTAGCGAGGGGGACGCCCCGTCAGTCCCCATCGACGTGGTTCAGCGCGGTCGCGTACGCCTCCCGGACGCGCGAGAACTCCTCGCGGTTGCCGCCACGGTCCGGGTGGGCGTCCTTCACCCGATCGCGGTAGGCCGACTCGACGGCCTCCTCGTCGGCGCCGGCCGGCAGTCCCAGCGTCTCGAACGCCGCCCGGATCGGGTCGGGGCCGCCCGCGGGGCCGAGGTCCACGTCGGGCACGTCGAACGGGAGGCGGCGGCCGAGCTGGGTGCCCGGCATCTCGTGCTCGCAGAGCACGACGTGGAGGTCGCCCTCGGCGGCGCGGAGCCGGAAGTACGCCCGCGCGTCGAAGGTGATGGCGACCCGCCGTTCGGGGAGGTAGAAGGCGACCTCGTGTCCGTCGACGTCGTACCGCTCGAGGAACGGCTCGCCGACGTCCCTGAGGAACCCCCGGATCTCGGTGCGGCGGCGGAGCGGGCCGACGGACTCCGCGGCCGTGTCGGCGGGCGGGTCCGGGAACCACCGGTTCGCCGCGAGGAAGACGGCCGCGACCGCGACGGAGGCGGACGCCCCGAGCCCAAGCCCCAGGACCAGCCAGGCTGGCAGGCCGGCGAGCGACTGGTCGAACACACCCCCCGTTCGACGCCGGCGGATTTGAACCCCTCGGCGGACCGGGGTTCCCGACGGGCGGGCACCGTTTCGAGTGGGAGGTGCTCGTCGACGGGCTACGTCCGTCGCACTCGATGGAAGAGCCACGTTCGTCGCACTCGGCCGAAGGCCCCTTCTCCTGGTGGACATAAAAAGGGTGACGAGCGTGCCGGCGGCGCTCCAGCGCCGCCGGCACGCAAGGAGGGCTTTTTAGACTAGACCCTCGGCCTTCAGCCCCTCCATCACGTCGTCGACGAGCGTCTCGACGTCGTCGTAGGGGAACTCCTGGTGGGAGCCGAGCTTCGCGGCCATCTCCATCGCCGTGAAGGAGGCGTCGCCCGCCTCGAAGCGCGTCCCGGGCCCGTTCGGGAGCGCCGGGACGAGGTCCATCTGGTTCGAGACCGGGTAGTCGGCGCCCTCGAACGCCTCGGTCAGCTGCGAGCGGAGTTCGGCTTCCACGTCGTCGCTCATGGCTGTCACCCCGGCCGACGGCTGGAAAAGCGTTCCGGAACAACGAACAACCCCGGGAAGGTTTCGCCCGGCCGCCGGTCCGACCGCAGTCGTCACGCCCCCGGCCGCGTCGGCGGCTCGTCGCGGCGGACCCTCCTCCGGCGTCGACACGCGACCGGCCCGGCCGGAACTCGTGGGTTTAACCGGAGCGACCCGGGAGAGGCGGGCATGGGATTCGACTTCGAGTTCGACCTGCTACGCGAACTGACGGAGACGAGCGGCGTTCCCGGCTACGAGGACCGCGTCCGCGACGTGGTGAAACGCGAACTCGCCGAACGGACCGACGAGGTGCGGACCGACGCGATGGGCAACGTGGTCGGCACCGTCCACGGGGCCGCCGACCCGGACTACGAGGTCGCCGTCGCGGCCCACATGGACGAGATCGGCTTCATGGTGAAACACGTCACCGACGGGGGGTTCCTGAAACTCGACGCGCTCGGCGGCTGGGACGCCCGGGTGCTGCGCGCCCAGCGGGTCCGCGTCCACGCCGAGGACGGCGACCTCGCAGGCGTCATCGGCTCGGTCCCGCCCCACACGCTCACCGAGGAGGAGCGGGAGAGGGACGACTCGGTCGATGGAGTCGTCGTCGACCTCGGCATGGGAAGCGAGGACGTCGAGGCGGCCGTCTCCGTCGGCGACCTCGTGACGATGGAACAGTCGACCGTCGAACTCGGCGACTGCGTGACGGGGAAGGCGCTCGACGACCGCGTCTGTCTGTTCGCGATGCTCGAGGCGGCCGCCCGGGTCGAGGAGCCGGACGTGACGGTCCGCTTCTGTGCCACCGTCCAGGAGGAGGTCGGCCTCCGCGGCGCGACCGCGCTCGGCGTCGACGTCGACCCGGACCTCGCGGTGGCGCTCGACGTGACCGTCGCGAGCGACGTCCCCGGCGTCGACGAGGACAAGCAGGTCACCGAACTCGGCGAGGGCGCCGCCATCAAGCTGAAGGACTCCTCGGTCATCACGACGCCGAAGGTCCACCGGCGCCTCCGCGCGGTCGCGGAGGAGGAGGGGATCGACCACCAGCTCGAGGTGCTCCCGTCGGGCGGCACCGACACGGCGGGGTTCCAGAACACGAACGGCGCAAAGCCCGTCGGGGCCATCTCCGTCCCGACGCGGTACCTCCACACCGTGACGGAGACGGCCAACGGCGACGACATCGCGGCGACGGTCGACCTCCTGACCGCGTTCCTCGGCAGCGAGACGGGCGAGCACGACTACTCGCTGTAAACCGATCCGCCGCCACACGGCGTTCACGGTCGAACCGCGCACCGGGGGCCCACGATTTCGGCCGCCAGGCCCCCTTGCGGGAGGCACCAGCACGCTCACCGCGAGGGAGGGAGGCGGGGCGAAGCCCCGCCGACCGAGCGAGCGGCCGTTTTGGCATGAACGGGTTGTGCGGGGGGTTCGACGAGCGAGCGCGCCTCCGGCGCGCGAGCGAGGAGCGACCCCCCGCAAAAGAGGTTCGTCGTAATCGACGGATTCACCTTGGGGAGGCGCCAACCCGCGTGCATGAGCGATCAGATGGACCGCCGGAGTTTCATCCGCGCCGCCGCGGGCGCGGCGGCGCTCTCGGCCGGCGCCGGGGCCGCGTCCGCGCAGGAGGACGGCACCGGAACGCCGTCCGGGACCGGGACCCCGAGCGGAACCGGAACGGGAACGTCGGGCGGGGACGGGACGGGTACCGCGGGCGGGAACGAGACTGGAACCGGCGGCGGTGATGGCGGCGGTGGCGGCGGTGGCGGCGGCAGCGAGACGGTCGCCGTCGGTCCGAACGGCGACTTCGTGTTCGCGCCCGGCACCGACGAGCCGCTCAACGTCCTCCCGGGCACGACGGTGACGTTCGTCTGGGAGTCCGACAACCACAACGTCGTCGTCGACAGCCAGCCGGACGAGGCGAACTGGGAGGGCCACGAGCCCCTCGAGAACTCCGGGTTCGAGTACGAGCACACGTTCGAGACGCTCGGCACCTACGACTACTACTGTGACCCCCACCAGCAGCAGGGGATGGTCGGCACCATCGAGGTGATGGAGGAGCTCCCCACGGAGACGGAGGCAGCCAGCGGCCCGCCGCAGCTCCCCGACTCCGCCAAGAGCCTCGGGGTCGCCGCCTTCACGGCGATGTGCGCGACGCTCGGGTTGACGTACTTCTTCACCAAGTACGGCGGGGACTACAACGTCCCCGAGGAGTAGCGGACCGGCCACTCGTTCTTCGGCGCCCGCCGGGTCCAACGGCCGGGCCACCCGGCTGATCGTCGACCGCCCTCCGGGAGCCGAGCGACGGTTCCGCGACCGTCGCCGCACGGGTCGGCGTGCGGACCGCCGCGTCGTCCCGCGGGGTCAGTCGAGCACCAGCCAGGGGACGTCCACGAGCGCCGGGATGTGGGTCTCGACGTGGTGTTCCCACACGTCGTGTTCCCCGAACGCCTCGCCGTGGTCCGAGGTGACGACGACCCTGCCGTCGAGGTCGGTCGCGAGGTCGGCCGCCGCCTCCATCGCGAGCCGGAGGTTCTCCTCGTAGTACTGCTCTATCGTCTCCCTGAGCCCGCGGTTCCCGACGTCCAGTACGCTCCCGAGGTTCAACTCGACGAGCATGCCGAGCGCCATCGCCATCTGGCTCTCCCCCAATCGTCGCTCGACCCGCCGACGGAGCGAGTCCACGACCGGCCAGTCGCGGCCGGCGTCCGCGGGTTCCTCGTCCGGTTCGAGGACGCCCCCGCGGATGCGTTCGAGCTTCCGCCCGCGCCCGCGGCGGAGGTACGGCGCGTGCGGCTGGAGGTAGTGGACGACCATGCCGTCGTCGTCCCGGTCCTCGTCGAGCCGTTCGCGAGCGGCCGCGGTGACAGCCTCGGGGACGACCGCGCCGAGGTCGTCGTCCCAGTCGTCCTGCCAGAGGTCGACGACCTCCCCGATGTGGTCGGCGGCGGCCCACTCGTACTCGCACGACGCCCCCCACTTCAGTTCGCTCAGCGGGATGCCGAGGCTGTTGATGAACGGGTTCGCCGACAGATACGTCACGTCCGCGTGGTCGGTGAACGTCTTCGCGGCCCATTCGGGCGTCGCCGACCCGGGGCTCCGCCGCTTCTCCAGACTGCCGTCGAAGTACTCGTCGTACAGCTCCGCGAAGAAGTCGTACCGGCACGCGTCGAGCACGATGAGGTAGTCCCACTCCTCCTCGACGACGTTCTGGTCGGGAGCCTGCGCGGTCATCGGGTCCGTGTTCACACAGTCGGTATGTTATTGCTGTGGTTTCAGTGCACCTCGTTGATAGTTACGGCGCACCGGCCGTGAACGCGACGTTCGCAGGCGCCGACAGGCTCAGAACAGCCCGTAGCCGTCCACGACCTCCCGGTAGAGGTCGACGTACTCGCCGAGGACCGCGTCGTGGTCGTACGCGGCGAACCCCTCGTCGACGGCCTTCGACTCCAGGCCGCCGCAGGCGACGATCTCGTCCGCCAGTTCCCCGGGGCTCGTGACGAGTCGCCCCCGGTCGAGCCCCTCCACGAGTTCGTGGGCGCTCGATCCGGCCTGGTACTCCACGATGCCGATACAGCCGCACGCGAGCCCCCAGAGCAGTCCGGTCGCGAACGGCTCGTAGGTGGCCGTCTGGGCGAAGACGTGCGTGCCCTTGAGGATCGGCACGAACTCAGCGGGCGGCAGGTCACCGAGGAACGCCACCCGGTCGTCGATGCGGAGGTCGCGCGCGGTGCGCTCGGCGTCCCCGCGGGCGGGCCCGTCGCCGACGATCGCCGCGGTCCAGTCGCGGTCCCGCAGTTCCGCCAGCCCGAGCAGCAGCGTCCCGACGTTCGCGTCCCCGTCGAGCCTGCGGCGGTAGACGACGTCGAACTCGTCGCTGACCGGCGCGTCCCGCACGAGGTCGAAGTCGATGCTCTCGGGGACGACCCGGACGTCCTCGGCGGCCGCGCCGTACTCGCGGACCGCAGTGCGGACCGTCTCCGAGGGCGTGAACACGACGTCGGGCTTTCTCGCCGCCTTGCGGTACTGGCCCGACGAGCCGATCTCGGGGTCCCGTTCCCACCAGTCGACGACGACGGGGGTCCGGAGGAGGCGACCGGCGGTCCTGGCGGTCGCCGCGTGGGCCGGCGGCACGTTCACCGCGTGGATCACGTCGGGGTCGACCCGCCGGAGCGCGAACGGGAGCTTCGAGCGGAACGACCCGGACGAGGGGGTCTCGGTGACCGCACGGTACTCGACGCCCTCGCGCTCGAAGCGGTCGACGGCTCCCTCCCACCACTTGGCGCCGAGCCACACCGCGTCGTGGTCCCGCGCCGCGAGCCCCTCCGCGACGCGACGCGTCCGCCCGAGCGCCGGGCCCGTCCGGTGGTCCGGCGTGTACATCGAGACGAACGCGACTCGCATCCTATCCCGTCGCTCTCCACGGCGCGATAAAAATCCGTGTGGTCCGATTCTGGCGGTCGAAGGCTTGCGGAGGCGGGTACGATTCGGAGGTGACGACCGCGGAAGCCCCCGCGGCTCTCGGCTCGGGAGTCGAACGGTTCGCCGCCGAGTAGTCCCCGAACGTCCCGCCCAGTGGGCTGATCGGCCGTGCGAAGCGGCCTAACTACCGCTGTCGTCCGCGGCCGGTAGTCGGGGCCGCCGCCCCGGTGGACGGTCCGGATACATCGCCGTATGGGACGTGCCCCCGCTTGGCCACCCGAACGCTTTCCGTCCGTCCCGCGGTAGCAACCCACGATGAGCGACACCTCCGCCCCCGAGGAGGGGTACGACATCGAGCGGTACCTCAACGTCAGGAGCGCCCACTCGGCTGACTTCGCGCCCGACGGCGCCCTCGCGTTCCTGATGGACACGACCGGGACGCCGCAAGTGTGGACCGTCGAGGAGCCGGGCGCCTGGCCCGTCCAGCGGACGTTCTACGACGAGCGCGTCACGTTCGTCGACTGGTCGCCCGAGCGCCGGGAACTCGTGTTCGGCATGGACCAGGGCGGCAACGAGCGCGTCCAGCTCTACCGTCTGGTCCCGGACACGGGCCGGATCAGGAACCTGACCCAGCGGCCCGCGGCGAAGCACCGCTGGGGCGGCTGGCGGTCGGACGGCGACCGGTTCGCGTTCGCCTCGAACCGGCGAGACGAGGCCGCCTTCGACGTGTACGTCCAGGACCGGGACGCGGTGGGAAGCGACGCGGAGCGCGTGTACGAGGGCGACGGCTGGCTCTCGGTCGCCGGCTGGTCCCCCGACGACGGCCGGCTGCTCGTCCACGAGGCCCACTCCAGCTTCGACCACGACCTCCACGCGCTGGAGCTCTCCTCGAAGGAGTTCGTCCACCTCACGCCCCACGACGGGAACGCCCGCTTTCTCAGCCCCGAGTGGGGACCCGACGGCGACGCGGTGTACCTCTGTACCGACCGGGACGGCGACACCCTCCGGCTCGAACGGCTCTCGGTCGACACGGGGGAGCTGACGCCGCTCGTCGACGGCGACGGCTGGAACGTCGACGGCGTCGCCCTCGACGAGGACACGCGGCGACTCGTCTACTCCCGGAACGTGGACGGCTACACCGAACTGACGGTCGCGGACCTCGTGGCGACCGACGACGTCGAACCCCTCTCGGAACCCGACCTGCCGCGGGGGGTCGCCGGCGGCGTCTCCTTCGCCGACGACGGCGACCGGTACGCGCTCACGGTCACCGGGAGCACCGTCAACGCGAACGTCTACGTCGCCGGCACGGCGAGCGGGGCGACCGAACGATGGACGTACGCCGCCACCGCGGGCATCCCCGAGGACACGTTCGTCGAGCCGGAACTCGTCCACTACCCGACGTTCGACGACCGCGACGTCCCGGCGTTCTTCTCGCTCCCCGACTCGCCGCACGGGGACGGCGAAGGGGCTCCGGGCGGACGGGCGGCGGCCGAGGCGGCTCCGGGCGAGCAGCCGGCGGGCGACACCCCCGTGGTGGTGGACGTCCACGGGGGGCCCGAGAGCCAGCGGCGGCCGTCGTTCAACGGCGTGAAACAGTACCTCCTCTCGCAGGGGTACGCCGTCTTCGAGCCGAACGTTCGCGGGTCGTCGGGCTACGGGAAGGCGTACACCCACCTCGACGACGTGGAGAGGCGGATGGACTCGGTCGCCGACCTGCGGGCCGGCGTCGAGTGGCTCCACGACCACCCCGAGGTCGACCCCGACCGGATCGCGGTCATGGGGGGTTCCTACGGCGGCTTCATGGTCCTCGCGGCGATGACGGAGTACCCCGACCTGTGGGCGGCGGGCGTGGACGTCGTCGGCATCGCGAACTTCGTCACCTTCCTCGAGAACACGGGCGACTGGCGTCGGGAGCTACGGGAGGCCGAGTACGGCAGCCTCGAGGAGGACCGCGAGTTCCTCGAGTCCATCTCGCCGACCAACAACGTCGACGCCATCGCCGCCCCCCTGTTCGTCCTCCACGGGGAGAACGATCCGCGCGTGCCCGTCGGCGAGGCGGAGCGGATCGTCACGGGCGCCCGCGACCAGGGCGTCCCGGTGCGGAAGCTGATCTTCGAGGACGAGGGCCACGGCTTCTCCAAGCTGGAGAACCGCATCGAGGCGTACCGAGCGGTCGCGGAGTTCCTGGACGAACACATCTGAGCGCGAGCGGAGTTTCCCGACGAGGGGGGCTGGCGCGCGGACGAATGAGTTATACTTACCGAGCTATACCACCTGATTATCATGCCGGACACCCTGACCGACGCGCGCGTCCTCGTCGCGGTTCCCGACGGCGCCGAGGGGGCGCGGGCGGTGTCGGAACTCGGCGAGGAACTGGGGGTGGAACCCGTCCCGAAGCGAGGGGCCATGGCGACCGAGTACCTACGGGACCTCGCGCCGACCGTCGACTGTATCGTCTGTCTCTCGGACCGTGCCGAGTGGGTGAAGGACCTCTCCGAGGCGGCCCCGAGCGTTCCGCTCATCGTCTACGGGGACCACACGCCGCCGGCCCCCGTGGACGGGATCGTCGCCAGCGACGGGGGCATGGGAACGCTCTCGAAGCGGGTGGCCGACCAGATCCGGCGGAGCCGCGAGCGCGACCGGCTCGCGGAGGCGAACGCGAAGCTGACCGCGCTGGGCGCGTACTCCAGAGAGATCACGGCCTGCGAGTCGGTCGAGGAGGTCGTCGACAACGTCGTCGACGCGGTGACCGAGGCGCTCGCGTACGGCGAGTGCGTGCTCGCGCTCGCCGAGGGCGGCATGTTCGTGCCGTACGGCGACACCCTCCCGTACGAGCCGGAGATCACGCTGACGGTCGCGGAGGGCGTCGCCGGTCGGACCTACCAGACGCAGGAGTCCCAGCTCGTCGACAAGTACCGGACCGACCCGGACAGGAACCGGCGGGTCCCGAACGTCGGGTCGGTGGCGAGCATCCCCATCGGTGACCACGGGGTCCTGCAGGTCACCACCGAACGGACGGACGCGTTCGACGAGCGCGACCTGGAGTTCCTCGAGATCGTCGGGTCGCACGCGCGGGAGGCGCTCTCCCGGCTCCGCCGGGAATCGGTGCTCCGCGTCGAGCGCGACCGGCTCCACGCCTTCTTCGAGGGGCTCCCCGCCCCGACGGTGTACGTCGAGGCGGAGGCCGGGGACCCCCCGGTACTCGCGGACGCCAACGCCGCCTACGACGCGGCGTTCCCGGACGCCCCCGTCGGCGAACCGGTCGAGACTGCGTTCCCGACCGAGTGCGAGCGCCGGCTGTACTGCGAGTCGATCCGGTCGGAGGGTTGTCGGAGCGTGACCGTCCGCCGGGAGACGGCGGCCGGCGGGACCGAATCGATGACGCTCGCGTTCTTCCCGGTCCAAACGCCCGGGATCGAGGCCGCCGGCTTCGGCGTGTACGTCTCGGACGTGAGCCTCCCGTAGCCCGGTTCCCCGTCGCGGGACGTCCAGAACCCGTCGCTCTCCGCCGTTTTTCGAGGGGTTTCGGAGGCCGGGGGTCGGCCGCTACCGGGTCCGAACGACGACGGTGTCGGCGACGAACGTCACGATCAGGCCGACGAGGTACGGGATGCCGATGCCCAGTTGGTCCACGACGCGGAGCACGTTCCGGATCGCGGACGCGCCGTACTCACAGTCGGTCCCGTCGTCCCCGACCACGACGACGTCCATCATGCCCTCCCGGGCGTCTGGCCTGACTCGCCCTCGAAGTAGATGAAGTAGCCGAACTGGAGGAGGAGGAACGCCGGCGTGAGCAGGAGGACGGCGCCCGCGGCCCCGCCGTCGCCCGCGAGGCCGACTCCGATCCCGACGACGACGATGCCGAGCACCGCCGCGACGACGCCGATGAGTATCGAGCCGATGACGAACGCGACGATCCGCGCGCCGAACACCTCGCCGTGGGCGTCCATCCGCGGTTGGGACGGCTCATGGCGGGCCGGTACCCGTCGGGAAACGAAGTCGTTACGGAGACGTAACCAGTCGGCGTGCTCCGGGCCAGGTGGACGACACGAAAGTCCGTTAGAGTCAAACGGTCCGCCTCCGATGTTTTCGGCATGAGCACCCAGGAACGGGAGGAGCGGACGATCCGCTGTCTCATCGCCAAGGTCGGCCTCGACGGGCACGACCGGGGCGCCCACGTCATCTCGCGGGCGTTCCGCGACGCCGGCTTCGAGGTCATCTACTCCGGGCTCCACCGGGCGCCCGACGAGATCGTCCAGGCGGCCGTCCAGGAGGACGTCGACGTGCTCGGCATCTCCATCCTGTCGGGCGCTCACAACACGCTGGTGCCGAAGATCGTCGCCGGCCTGGAGGAGTACGACGCGTTCGAGGACACCCTCGTGCTCGTCGGCGGCATCGTTCCCGACGACGACCGGGAGGAGCTGCTGGAGATGGGCGTCTCGGCCGTGTTCGGCCCCGGCACCCCGATGGAGGAGACCATCGAGTTCGTCCGCGAGAACGTCCACGAGCGGAAATGAGCCCCGCGAGTTCCGGCGGCGAGCCGGGGGGAGCGACCGCCGAGTCCGAACTCGTCGGGGAGCTCCTGGCGGGGAAACACCGCGCGCTCGCCCGCGTCATCTCGAAGATCGAGGACCGCGCTCCGGGCTACCGCGACATCGTCTCGGAGCTTCACCGGCACACGGGCCACGCCGAGGTCATCGGCGTCACCGGCTCCCCGGGCGCCGGCAAGTCCACGCTGGTCGACAAACTGGCGAAGGCGTACCGCGACCGGGGCGAGACCGTCGGCATCATCGCCGTGGATCCGTCCTCCCCGTTCACTGGCGGCGCGGTGCTGGGCGACCGCATCCGGATGGGCTCGAACGTCGGCGACATGGACGTGTTCGTCCGGTCGATGTCGGCCCGCGGCACGCTCGGTGGGCTCTCGACGGCCACCGCGGACGCGGTGAAGGCGCTCGACGCGTTCGGCAAGGACAAGGTCATCATCGAGACGGTCGGCGCCGGCCAGAACGAGGTGGACGTCGTCCGCACCGCGGACACGGTCTGCGTGCTCGTCCAGCCGGGTTCGGGCGACGACGTGCAGATGCTGAAGGCGGGCATCCTCGAGATCGGCGACGTGTTCGTGCTCAACAAGGCCGACATGGACGGCGCCGAGCGCACCGTCGCCGAACTGGAGGAGATGATCCACATGCGCGAGAACCCGGCTGCGAACCTCGCCACGGGCCACCACGGGCCGGTCGACGAGGACGAGATGGCCGAGGTCGCCATCGACGACGCGGACGGGGAGGCGTGGGACCCCGAGGTGGTGGAGACCGTCGCGACCGCCGGCGAGGGGATCGACGACCTGCTGGAGGCGCTCGCGGCCCACCGGACCTGGCTCGAGGAGAGCGGCGCGCTCTCGACGAAGGCCCGCGACCGCTACGCCGAGGAGATCCGACAGCTCCTCCGGTCGGACGCCGCCTCGCTGCTGGAGGAGGAACTGGACGAACGTGGCGGCGTGGACGCGCTCGCCGAGCGGGTGGTCGACAGGGAGACGGACCCGTACAGCGTCGCCGCCGAGGTGATCGGGCCCGTCGCGGACTGCGTGCGCGACGAGCGGGAGTAGTCGGCGAGGTTCGTCGTCGTGTTTTCGCAGTCGCCCTGATTGGCACCCCTGAACGCTCTTGCAGCCCCCGCCTTCAAAAGCGGCTCGTTTCCGTAGAGCAGTTCTCGAAAGCCCCCGCGGCGCTCGGCTCGGGGGACCACGCCTGCGCTCCTCGTTCCGTTCGCTCCGCTCACTCCACTGCGGTGCTCGTCCCTCGCACGAGCGGCCGCGCGGAGCGTGGCCGCCGCGCGCCACGTGGTTCAGTGCGGTGGCGCGTGCCGGCGGGCACGGAGGCCCGCCGGACGCGCGCGGGGGACGAGCGGGCGAAGCGAGCGAGTCGGCTGGGGAGGATGTGGTGCGGTGGGCGGGACTGAAAGGGGCCGCGGCGCTCGGCGCTGGCGGACCCGTCAAGCACCGCAGGGAGGCGAGCGAAGTGAGCCGACCGAGGAGCGCAACGATGCCCCGGAGTCGAAACCCGCGGGGGCTTTCGGGAACAGTGCTGCGACGACTGAACCAGTCCACGTGCCGAGCGCCGCGGAGGCTATCGGAGCGTACTTTGCGACGACCGAACCAACTCACTGACCGACCCGCCGGCCGAACTAAGTCTCTCGCGGCCGAACACGGGGACATGAGCCTCCGCTCGAAGCTATCGACCGCCGCGAAGGCCACCCTCGTCGGCGCGGGCGTCGCCGTCGCAGCCACCCGGACGCTCCGCGAGAGGGCGGGCGAACTGGAACCGGCCCTCGACGGCCGGCAGGGGACGTTCCGCTGGCGCGGGATGGACGTCGCGTACACGGAGGCCGGCGACCCCGACGCCGAGACGATCGTGCTGCTCCACGGGATGAACGCCGCCGCCAGTTCGGGGGAGTGGCGCGAGACGTTCCCGCTGCTGGCCGAGGAGTACCACGTCGTGGCGCCGGACTTCCCCGGGTTCGGGCGCTCCGACCGGCCGCCGCTCCGCTACTCGGCGGCGCTGTACGAGGACTTCGTCCGGGACTTCCTGAAGGAGTTCGAGGAGCCCCGCGTCGTCGCCTCCTCGCTGTCGAGCGCGTACGTCGCGGCCGTCGCCGACCGGGCGGACGTGGCCGACCTCACGCTCGTCTGCCCGACGGCCGTCGGCGGCCCGGAGCCGTCGAACGGCTGGATCCGCGGCGTCGTCCGGGCGCCGATCGTCGGCGACGCCGTCTTCGCTCTGCTCACCACGCGGGCCGCCATCCGCTACTTCAACGCCGACCACGGCTACTGGGACCCCGCGAAGGCCGGCGAGGACTGGCCCGACTACGAGTGGCGGACGGCCCACCAGGCGAACGCCCGGTTCGCGCCCGCCGCGTTCCTCTCGGGCGACCTCAACAGCGACCTGGATCTGGGGTCCACGCTCGCCGACCTCGACGCGCCGGTGACCGTCGTCTGGGGACGGGAGGCCGACCTCCCGCCGCTCTCGGAGGGACGCGACCTCGCCGAGCGCGCCGACGCCGAACTCGTCGTCTTCGACGACACGATGCTGCTTCCCCACGTCGAGTTCCCCGTCCAGTTCGCGGACACCGTGCGGGGGATCAGACCGGACGAGTCGGTGCGGGCGGAGGCGGACGAGTAGCCTCCCCCGCGGTGGACGGAGCAGTCACCGCCGCGGTGGAACGGCGGGAGAAACGGATCCGGTCGAACGTGCGACGTCGACTCAGGCGGGACGGAAGACGACGAGCGGGCGGTCGCCGGGGCCGTCCGGTTCCACGTCCGCGCGCACCTCGTCCCCGACGGCGACCTCGTCGGCCGCGACCTCGCGGAGGACGCCAGTGAGACGGACCGGCCCGAAGTCGACGACCGCGGTCACGTAGGGCGTCTCCCCGGCGAACGCCGGACCGGCGACGTGGACCTCCGAGAACGTGGCGACGGTGCCCGTCCCCGGGAGGCTCCGCTGGGTCAGGTCCGTGTCCCCGCACTCGGGGCACACCCGGCGCGGGGGGAGCGACCCGTGGCCGTTCGCACACTCCAGGTAGAACCCGTTCCGATCGAGCGCGGCGACCCACTCCTCGTAGGTCGGTCCGTCGGGCCGGTCGACCCCTTCGGTTCCGCTCATTCTGCCACCTCCAGCACGTGGACGACGGCGCTCGCGACCGTCCCGCCTGCGTTGTGGGTGAGCCCGACGGTCGCGTCGGGCACCGCGTCGCTGTTCGGGTGGTCCCCGCGGAGCAGCCGGGTCATCTCCGCTAGCTGGGAGCCGCCCGTGGCGCCGACCGGGTGCCCCTTCGCCTTCAGGCCGCCCGAGAGGTTCACCGGGAGGCGGCCGTCGCGGGTGGTCTCCCCGCGCCGCGCCGCGCCGATCCCCTCCCCCGGTTCGTAGAACCCGAGCGCCTCGATGGCCAGCACCTCCGCGATGGTGAAGCAGTCGTGCACCTCGGCGACGTCCACGTCGCGGGCGGTGATCCCGGCGTCGTCGTACGCCTCGTCGGCGGCGTCGGCCGCGGCGGGGGTCCGGGCCATGTCGGCGCGGTCCTGGAGCGCCGCGCGGTCGCCGCCCTGGCCGGTCCCGGTGACCGCGACCGGGGCGTCGAGGTCGTGCTCTGCGGCGTAGGACTCCGAGACGAGGACCACGGACGAGGCGCCGTCGGTGATGGGGCAGGCGTCGAACAGGCCGAGGGGGGACGCGACGACGGGCGCGTCGAGCACCTCCTCGACCGAGACCGCGCGCTGGTACTGTGCGTACTCGTTGACCAGCGCGTTCGCGTGGTTCTTCGAGGCGACGTGGGCGAGGTCCTCGCGGTCGCCGCCGTAGCGGTCGAAGTACGCGCGGGCCATCAGCGCGTAGGCGCCGGGGAAGGTGACGCCCGCGCGGACCTCGAACAGTTCGTCGGCGGCGACGGCCAGCGACTCGGTGACTTCCGCGGTCGAGAGGTTCGTCATCCGCTCCATCCCGCCGGCGAGCACCACGTCCGCCTCGCCCGACCGGACTGCACGGACGGCCTCGCGGATGGCGACGCCGGCGGACGCGCAGGCCTCCTCGTACCGGGTCCCGGCACACCGGAGGCCGGCGGCCTCGACCATCAGCGGCGCCTGGTGGCCCTGCCGCTCCGCGAGCGCCCCCATGAAGTTCCCGTAGTTGAGGTGTTCGACGTCCTCGCTCGCCACCCCCGCGTCCGCGAGCGCGGCGAGGGCGGCCTCCGCGAACATGTCCCGGCCCGCCCGTCCCTCGTGCGTGCCGAACGGCGTGAGGCCGACGCCCGCAACTCGGACTCCTGTCATGGGGGTTAGTTGGGCCCGGAGCGGCTAAAGGCCTGCCGGAGTCACGGCCTCTCGACGGGGTTCGCCGGAATCAGTACTCGGATCGAGGTAGTCGTTCGGCCCCTCGGGCGGGCGCGTTCCGGGGGATCCGCGTCGGACTCGATCCACGTCGGACCGGACCCGCCTCGGACCCGATTCGCGTCGAACAGCCCCCGCGTCGGCCCGGGCCACGCCCGCGTCCCCGTCGGCAGCTATATCGTCCGTGCGTCCGAACCCGGCGGAAACCGTGCACAGGAGGGAACTCGAAGTTCGGGGGGCTTCCGTCGGCGAACTGCCGGGGATGCTCCACGAGGAGTTACGAGCGGAGCGGAAGGGGAGCGTCGACCGGTACGACGGCGACGGGTTCGACCTGATCGTGGTCGAACGGTACTACCTGCGGAACAACTCGGACCAGCAGGCGACGATACTCCTCGACCGAACGGCCGAGGAAACGTCCCGGGTCGCGATCTTCTCGGGGGGCGGCGGGACCGGACTCCTCCAGATCAGCCTGGGCTCCCACTCGTCACAGACGGAGCGGCTCGCGGACCGGATCGTCTCGATCTGCGGGTCGGAGGAGTTCGACCTGGAAGTAGTGGAGTAGTTCCGGCGGGAAAACGAGATAACGCGCCCTACCGGACGAGCAGATCCTCGCCGCGCTCGACGGTGATGCTGCACGGCGGGGACATCTTGTTGTACGCGCGGCGGAACGCCTCCTTCACCGCGTCGGCGTCCTCCACCCGGACGTAGGCGGTGAAGACGACCTCGTTCGCGTGGATTCGCGCGGCGGTGCCGACGGGCTTGCCGAACGCCTGGCGCATCCCGTCGGAGACGCGGTCCGCGCCCGCGCCGGTCGCCTGCTTGTTCTCCCGGATGACCTGGTGGGGGAACTTGCGGAGGACCATCTTGTACCCCTCCTCGCCGATCTCGGTGAGGAGGTGGCGGTTGGCCGACAGGCGCGCGGACTCCAGCGAGCCGTGGCGGATCTGGACGTCCTCGTCGACGCGGAGCGAGATCTCGACCGGGTAGTCCTCGGGGCCCGTCTGCAGGTTACCCATGTTGTGCTGGGCGATCTTCGAGCCGGGGATCCCGGTGATGTACTCCCGCCGCGTGTACGACGGCTTGTCGATCTTCCGGTACATGGAGGCCGGTTTGTCTGACATGGTTACTTGGGCGGAACGAGGGCGGTGGCGCGAATAAAGCCTTCGAAGCCCGCTCCCCGTCGTGAACGCCGGAGGCCCCACCGTTCGCCGTCTCATCCCCGCCCGCTCTCGTCGCGGTCCACGCCGTCCGCTCCACCCGCTCCGTTCGCGTCCCGCTCTGCGCCCTCGTCGTCTCCCTCGGTCGGGCGGGAGCCGTCCGCGACGAGGCGGTCGACGGCGACGAGTTCGAGCCCCTCCTCCGCCAGGAGTTCCTTCGCGCGCGCCGTGACGGATGGGGCGACGAGCACGCCGGCGACCGGGGTGCCGTCGGGCTCCTCGCGTTCGACGGCGCTCACGTACCGCCCCAACTGGCCGACCGCGTCGGGTCCGACCCGCCGTCGTTTGAGCTCCACGACGACGGGGTTCCCGTCGGCGTCGACGCCGAACACGTCGACCGGACCGGCGTCGGTCTCGCGCTCGGTCTCCAGCGGCTCGAACCCGTCGGCCACGAGCGACGGCACCTCCAGCACGCGGGCCTTCAGGTCGGCCTCGCTCCCGACGACCTCGACACTCCGGCCGCCGGTGACCGCGTACGCCGCCAGGTGCTCGACGGTCGAGAAGCGGACTTCGAGCGTCTCGGCGGGGTTCGTCCGGACGCTGCGGACGCGGAGGCGGCCGTCGCGCACCGCCGCGTGGTGCTCGCAGCCCGGCGGCTGCCAGTTCACCGGCGTCCGTCCCTCGTCGGTGTGGACGAGCGCGGTCCCGTCGGGTTTCAACACCAGCAGGCGCGCGCCGGGACCGAGCGAGGACGCCGCCCGCCCGTCGTACTCCACCGTACACTCGCCGAACACGGAGACCGTGTCCCCGCGGGCGAAGGCCGCCTCGAGTTCCCACAGCGTCTCTCTGTGGCTCGGTTCGTGGAGGCTGACGACCGTCATGGGTTCGCGCCCCCCGAACCGGGTCGACGCGGACGGATCCGACGGGCGTACCGACCGACCGGATTCACGGCGTGACGGTTCGCGCCGCGGGGCGAAAAACGGAGCGTTCGCTGTTCCGACCGCTGCGCGGGTCGCGTCGGCCCGGTCGCGGTAGCGCGTCGGTCAGCCCACGGAAGCGGCCGACTCCGAGCTGGGTCAGTTCCCGTTGCACCGCACATCGAGGTGATCGACGGAGCCGGGGCTCGAAGGCGTGGCGTCGAAAGAAACCGGTTCGGTCGGTGCCCGTGGCCGGGCGTCGATGCCGGGTTACAGGCGCTCGAGGTTCGTCGCGCGCGGGCCCTTCGGAGCCTGTTCGATGTCGAACTCGACCTCCTGTCCCTCTTCGAGGTCCGGACCGCCGATGTCCTCCATGTGGAAGAACACGTCGTCGTCCGCGTCGTCGGTGCTGATGAAACCGTAGCCGCCGGTGTCGTTGAAGAAGTCGACCTTCCCTTTCGCCATACCGGGTAGTGTGGCCGGTTATGTATAACCTTTCCGAGACGCCGTTCCGGCCGCTCGTCGGTCGGATTCGATAAAACTGATGCCGTTCCCGTCGCGAGGCGACGGGGTCGCCCCGATTACAGGCGCTCGAGGTTCGTCGCGCGGGGGCCCTTCGGGGCCTGTTCGATGTCGAACTCCACTTCCTGGTCCTCTTCGAGGTCCGGACCGCCGATATCCTCCATGTGGAAGAACACGTCGTCGTCCGCGTCGTCGCTCGAAATGAAACCGTAGCCGCCAGTGTCGTTGAAGAAATCAACGTTTCCTTTCGCCATTGCAATCTAACGAAGTCCGCCCGAAGGGATAAGACTTCGTTATTCCGTTCACCCTACGGCCGATATCCAGCACGAATATCCATATCCCCTCGGATCAAGTGTTCGAACGTGCGTATCCGATTCGATACGCCAGGTTTCCGACCGGCCCCAGGGTCCGAACCCGGGAAACCGTCGGATCGGAGATTCCGGAGGCTGACGGCGCGGACGGGCGTCCCGCCCGGTGTCGACGACCGTCGTCGATATCGGAACGGACGCTCGACGTACGGAGGCCGCCAGGGTAACGGAGGCCGGACCGCACGGTTACGGAGACTGGAGCACACGGTAACAGAAGCAGGGGCGTCGACCCGTTCCTCGAGGGGTGCGATCCGGAGTTCCCGGCGTTCCTCACCCGGTCGTCCGGGAGGTCGTCGCCTTCGATCGCCCCGCGACGGGCGGCGACGTGAACCCCGCCGGGATCGGTTTCGTCGACGCCACCCGGAGAGGACCCGTCGCGCGGTCGCGCGCACCGGTACGGCAACGTGCGCCCGGAACCGCGACGCTAGCGGTCGGCCCCCTCGTCCGTCTCCGACTCGTCGTCGGCCGACCCCTCCCCGGGGGTCTCCTCGCCGTCCCCCTCCTCTTCCGCCTCGTCCCTGGGGGTGCCGCTGTCGGCGCTCTGAGTCCCCAGGTTCTCGCTCCCCTCCTCGACCTGGTCGGGGTCCTGGTCGACCCGCTCCATCTCGGACTCGATCTCGGCCTCGCGCTCCGCTTCCCGCTCGCGCGCTCGGTCCTGGTCGTCCTCAGCCATGGTGTCTCACCGTCCCCAGTTCGACTTCCATCCACTTCAACGGCCGGGCGAACCGGCCGCCGGTCGAGGATCGAGCGCCCGCCGAGCCGGATGGGCGGACGCGCCGCCGCCGTCGGAGACGCGGATTTCCGTGGACCACGGCGTCGTCCCGTCGCCGGCATAAATGGACGATCGTCGAGCGATGAACGGAACGTTGTTCGTTCGGTCACGACGTAACCGTTCAGACATCCTTACCAGCACGTAACTAACCGTTACGTCGACCCGATAGGGACGCGTTAATATCATTTCTTACCTGTCATGAGTGGCGATCCGGCGCGGGAAATCGCGGTCGTCGTCGGAGGAGGGGAACGAGGAGTACGTTCGGGTTTCGTTCCGGAAGGTACCAATAACGAAACCGACCGGAGGCCATGTACGGGACGCGATGCGAAAACACACCACCACGCGGCGGCGAGTCGTAAGAGGAGTCGGAGCCATCGGCGTCGCTAGCTTCGTCGGCGGCGTCGCCGTCACCGCACAGGAGGACGGAGGCGATCAGGGTTCCGCGGTCCGCGTCGTACACGCGTCGCCGGACGCGCCGAACGTCGACATCCGTCTCAGCGCGGCCGACGACGGCGCCGCCGGTGACGGAACCGAAACCCCCGGCGATGGCGGGAACGGCGAGGCCACCGCCGAAATCGAAGGGCTCGGGTTCCGGGACGTGAGCGGCTATACGGAGCTCGACCCGGGGACCTACCGTGTGCAGGTCGTGGCCGCGGGCGACGAAGGGGTGTTGGAAGGCATCCTGGACGACTTCCTCGACGGCGACGGAGGGGGAGGCGGGGAGGACGGCGAGACGGTCGTCTTCGACGAGGAGGTCGACGTTGAGGAGGGCACGACCTACACCGCGGTCGCCTTCGGCGAGGTCTCACGGGGACCGGCGTCCGGAGGCGACGGCGGGGGCGACGACGGCGGTACGGCCACCGAGACGGACGAGGACTCGGGGGAGGACGGCACCGGCGAACAGGGGACCTCCGGCCAGGGGTTCCAGGTCGAGGTGCTCGAGGACGACATCAGCGACCCCGGCGAGGACAACTCCCGGGTGCGGATCTTCCACGCGGTCCCGGACGTCGAGGCCGTGACCATCGCGACGGCCGGCGGCGGGGACGGCGGGGGCGGCGAGGGCACCGGAACGCCCGAGGACGACGGAGCGCTCGGTGACGGCACCGGGACGTCCGGCGCCGACGGCGCGGGCGGCGAGACGCTCGTCGACGAGCTAGCGTACGGCGAGTCCGAGACCGTCGAGGTCCCGCCCGGCGACTACACGGTCCGGATCAGCGAGGCGGGTGACGACGCCGGCGCCGACATGGGGGAGGGCGGCAACGTCCAGGAGGCGGAGCTCTCCACCGAGGGGAGCACCGCGTACAGCGCGTTCGCGCTCGGCTACTTCGACCCCGAGTCCGCGGGCGGCGAGGACGGAGGCGACGGAACCGAGACGCCCGACGGCGGCGACGGTGGCGGGGACGGCTCCGGGGAGGAGTTCGAACTCGTCGTCGTCGAAGACTCGCAGGGCGGCGAGCGGTCCGACGGGGGGACCGACGGCCTGCTGTAGGTGAAGGCGCCGTCCCCACGTAGTCGGTCGACGTGGCCGGGCCACGGACTCCGACCGACCGCGGAACGCGCGATGCGGCGTCCGGCGTGCGTCCATGGACCACGGACCCGTGGCCGCGCCGGTTCGCGCTCCGCGGCGTACATCCCCCACCGCGTACTCCCTCCACTTTCCCCTCTCCACTTCCCCCTCTTCGCGTCCTCCCCCCTACTGCTATTCTCCGCCGGTCGAGTTCGGATCGGTCGATCGGCCGTACAGTTTGGTGAGTGGCGTGGCCGTGACGCCGTGGACCAGGACCGAACTCGCGACGACGAGGCTGGCCGCCGGCCAGATCACCTCGTGGCCGACGACCGGTGTCCGACCGTCGCGTAGAAGACGGCCGCGACGCCGATCGGACCGAACCACGCCGCGAAGCCGGCGTCCCGCGTTCGCCCGACCGGGCCGCCGACGTGCCGGAACACGATCATCATCGGCGCGCGCCGCAGGAGCAGCACGCCCGCGGCGAGGGCGATCCCGGCCCACCCCAGCGCCCGCCACTGCCCCCACGGCAGCGTCACGCCGAAGAGGACGAAGATCGGGAAGGTGAACAGTCGGAGCACCGTCTCCTGTACCTTCTGCTCGTCAGTCTCGTCGCCAGGGTTCGCGAACCGGTTGAACGCCATCCCGGCGACGAACGCCGCGAGGATGCCGTCGCTCCCCAGCAGTTTGACGCCGCCGAGGACGGCGAACGTGAACGCGACGGTCACGCTGAGCAGCGACGTCTCCTCCAGGAACTCGTGTTCGCGGGACTTCGCCTCCACCGCGCCCGCCGCCGCACCGACCGCCGCGCCCGCCACCAGGGCGAATCCGACCTCCCACAACAGCGTCCCGAGCACCCAGTCGACGACCGCTCGCCGGGGAGAGTGCTCGAGCAGCAGGATCGGAAGGAAGACGAGCGGGTACGCGAGCCCGTCGTTGGCGCCCGATTCGGCGCTGAGGAGGTTCCGGACCGGCGCCGGGATGTTCTCCTCGGCGACGTTCCCCGTCACGATCGTCCCGGCGAGCACCGGATCCGTGGGCGTGACGATCGCGCCGACGAGGAGCGCGATCCGGACGGGGACGTCCAGCAGCACGTACACGAGCAGTCCGCCGACGAGCCACGTGGCGACCATCCCCGGGACGAGGACGGCCCCCATCGACCGGAGGTGGTCCCGGAAGTACCGCCGGGGCAGTCGGAGCGCGGCCGCCATGACCGCGAGCCCCACCGTCAGTCGCGCGAACTGCTCGACGAGGACGAACGGCTCGTTCGGGCCCGAGAGGCCGAGCACGCCGAGTCCGACGGGGCCGACGACGACGCCGAGGAGCACCGCCGTCATCGGCTCCGAGAGGACGTACACCCTGTTCCGCATGTACCCGGCGACGAGGCTCAACACGAGCGTGAGATCGCCGATCGTGACGAGCGCGACGTTCAGCTCCTGCATGGGTATCGGCGGGGCGTTCCCGGCGCGACCGGTCGACGTTCGTGGATCCGTCCCGGACCACGGAAAAGGGAGGGGCTGCGATGTCCGGCCGGGGTCCCCGACGCCGTCTCCGGCCCCCGCGCTGCCGGCTAGTCGGCTCTGAACTCGGCCAGCACGTCGGGGTCGATCTCCACGCCGATCCCCGGACGGTCGGGGATCGGAACGGACGTCCCGTCGAGTTCGACCGGGTCGACCGCGAGTTCGTCGCGGATCGGGTTGGGCGTCCGGTCGAACTCCAGCATCGGGTCGCCGGGGATCGCCGCGAGGGCCTGCAGGCTGGCCGCGAGCGCGACCGCGCTCCCGAAGACGTGGGGCAGACACTGGACGTTGTGAGCGGCCGCCAGCGCGGCGATGCGTCGGGTGGCGGTGAGCCCCCCGGCGCTGGTCACGTCGGGCTGTGCGTACGCGACGCCGCCGCGGCGAACCACCTCCTCGAACCCGCCCTCGAACGCCCAGCACTCGCCGCCGGCGACCGGCACCTCGATCGCCGCGTTCAGGTCCACGTAGCCGTCGAGGCGTCGCGGCTCGATCGGCTCCTCGAAGAAGTGGACGTCGAAATCGGCGAGCGCGTGGCCGACCCGTTCGGCGGTCGCCCGGTCGTAGGCGTGGTTCGCGTCGGTCGCCAGCAGCACGTCGTCGCCGACGGCCTCGCGGATGGCCCGCACGAGTTCGACGTCCTCCTCCCAGCCGTACGGGAACTCCGGGTGGCGGGTCATCCCGATCTTGTTCTTGAGCGCCCCGAACCCCGCCTCGACGTGTCCGACCGCCTCCTCGACGACGGACTCGCGCACCGCCTCGAAGGAGTCCACGTCCGGCCAGAAGTGTCCGGTCGCGTACGCGGGCACCGCCTCCCGGCGACGGCCCCCGAGCAACTCGGCGGCGGGGACCCCGAGTCGCTTCCCGTACAGGTCCCAGAGCGCGATGTCCACGCCGCTCAGCGCGCTCACCGGCAGATACGAGTGGTAGGAGGAGCGGAGCGCGAACCGCAGATCGTCGTGGACCTGTTCGACCCCCTCGACCTCCCGGCCGCGCAGCCACGGGGCGACGTACTCCTCGATCACCTCGCGGTTGCCCGCGACCGGCCCCCAGCACTCGCCCCAGCCGACCGTCCCGTCTGCGGCCGTCACCCGGACGAGACAGTACTCGCGGCTCCCGATCCACTTCTGGGCGTTGGCGAACCGGCCGTCCAGCTCCCGCCGGATCGGCACCGCCTCGACGTCCTCGATCTCCATGTGTCGGCGTCACACGGATCCGTACTGAAGGTTTTGTTCGGTGAGGCGGTCCCGCTCCGCTCGCTCGTAGTGTCGTCGCCAAAAGCGAATGCCGCCTCCCCGATTTGAACGGGGGACAGCTCGATCTTCAGTCGAGTGCTCTCCCAGTCTGAGCTAAGGCGGCCCGTTCGATTCGACTCCGGCGACCGGAAAAAGGGTTTCGAAACGCCCCGCCGTCAGGCGACCTGCCGCCGTTCCGTGAAGGTGAGCGTCACGTCCTCGGACCGCACCGTCGTCCGGATGGTCACCCAGCCGCCGTTCTGCCGGGTCCGGTACCCGTCGCTGTAGGAGAGCTCCACACGCTTGGTGGCGCTCACGGCGTCCGTCGCCTCCATGGTCCCGATGTCCTCCTTGCCCTGCCAGACGCGGTCGTCGGAGTCGGTCGAGTTGCCGGCGAACATCTTGACGTACACCACCACGTCGTTCGCCCGCTCGTCGCGGTTGTTCGTCAGTTCCACCGTGACGTCCCGGCACGTCCGCCCGCACTCCGCGATCTCGGTCACCTCGAAGTAGTACGCCGGGAGGTCGTCGCCGTCGGAGGCGGTGCCGCTCCCCCCGTCGTCGCTCCCGGACCCGCCTCCGTCGACGGGCGTGCCGGTCGGATAGTCGCCGAGTTCCTCCTCGTCGCCGCCCGAGTCGAACGGCCCGACGCCGGCGATGAACGCCCCCGCGACGCCGGCCCCGACCATCAGGACCACCGCGACGCCGACGAGAACGAGTCGCATACTCATCAGTCCCGTCCCCCCGTCTTACGTCCCATCGACGCGGCGTTTATTCCGCGGGGTGAAAGGTCTGATGAGTGATTCGCTGACTCGTTCGACCGCTTCCCCGTCGGGGGACGCGGCCGGCGTCCGGCCGCGGGGCACCGCCCCGAACCTCGTCCCGGCCGTCCGGGCCGAACCGCCACTCGACATCGAACCGGTCACCTAACGCATCGAAACGGTCTTCTCGCCCGTCTCCGAACTTTCGCCGTGAACTGGCCGTACCGGTACACGGCACTCTCGCTCTGTACGCTCGCCTTCTTCGGCACGATGGTCGCGCGGCTGGTCATCAGCCCGATCGTCCCGGACCTCACCGCCGAGTTCGAGGTCTCCAACGGGACGGTCGGCCTGGCGCTCTCGGGGATGTGGGTTGCGTACGCGTTCTCGCAGTTCCCCAGCGGCGTCCTGGGGGACCGTCTGGGCGAGCGCACGGTCATCCTCGTGGCGGTCGGCGGGACCGCGGCGACGAGCGCCGGCCTCGCGGTCGCTCCGTCGTTCCCGCTCTTCCTCCTCTCGACGGTGTCGCTCGGCGCGGCCGCCGGTCTCCACTACAGCGTCGCGACGACGTTCCTCACCCGCCAGTTCGACGACATCGGTCGCGCCATCGGCGTCCACGTCGCGGGCGGGCCGCTCGCCGGCCTGCTCGCGCCCCCCGCTGCCGCCGTCGTCGGCGCGCGCTACGGCTGGCGGGCGGCCATCGCCCTCGGCGCGGTCGTGGCGGTCCCCGTGTTCGTCGCGTTCGCGCTCTCGATCCGGCCGACCGACCCCCGGCGCCCCGACCAGCCCGTCCGGGAGCGGTTCGAACTCGCCCCGCTCGCCGAACTCCTCTCGCGGCCCGAGATCCGGTACACGACCGCGCTGGCGATCGTGGGCGCGTTCACCTGGCAGGCGACGGCCTCGTTCCTCCCGACCTTCCTCGCCGCGCACCACGGCCTGTCGACGACGGCCGCGGGCGTCCTCTTCTCGGTCTACTTCGTCGTCCACGGCGCCTCCCAGCCGGTGCTGGGGAGCCTCTCGGACCGCCTCTCGCGCGAGTCGGTCGTCCTCGGAACGATGCTGCTGGGGATCGTCGGCTACGGCGTGCTGGTCGTCGGCGACCGGCCGGGCGTCGTCCTGGCGGGAGTGCTCTGTGTCGGCGTGGCGATGAGCTGGGGCGCGCCCCTCCAGTCCCGGTTCATGGACGTGCTCTCGGAGGCCGAGCGGGGGGCCGGGTTCGGGCTGGTCCGGACCGCCTACATGACGCTCGGCGCGACGGGAAGCGTCGTCGTCGGCACGGTCGCGGACCTGGTCGGCTGGTCCGCGTCCTTCGGCCTGCTCTCGGCCGTCATGGCGCTGGGGGCCGCAGCCGTCGCCGGAAACCGGGCGCTCGGGCTGGGCTACTGACGGGTGACGCCCCGGCCGCGCTGCCCGGCGGACCGATTCGGGTCGGATCGGCGCTCGCGACTCCGTCTCCACGTTATACGGGCCTGGGGCCCCAATCCGCGGGCGTGACCAACACCGACCGCGTCGCGATCCTCGGCGGGACGTTCACGCCGATCCACCACGGCCACCGTGCCCTCCTGCACGGGGCGTTCCAGACCGCCAGCCACGACGGCGACGGGGACGGGCACGTCGTCGTCGCGCTCACGTCGACCGACCTCGCCGAGCGGACGCGAAGCGACCCGTCCCACGCCGAACTGCTCGGCCCGTTCCGGGAACGGCGCGAGAGCCTCGACGCGGAACTCGACCGCCTGGGCGACGCCTACTCGGCGTCGTACGAGATCACCGAGCTGGAGGACGCGTACGGCCCCGCCGCCACCCGGGAGGACGTCGACGCGCTCGTCGTCTCCCCCGAGGCGGAAGCCCAGCGCCGCGCCCACGAACTCAACGATCGGCGGGCGGAGGACGGCCTCCGGCCGCTCGAGATCCACGTCTCCCCGTTCGTCATCGCCGAGGACGGGGCGAGGATCAGCAGCACCCGCATCCGGAACGGCGAGATCGACGCTCACGGGCGGGTTCTGGACGGCTCCGGGTGAGTTCCCGTCGTCGCTAGGGTGCCGGATCCGAGACCGTCGAACCGCTGCCGTGAGCGACCGTCCCGGGCGAGGCCGAAGCGGGCTCGGGCGGAGTCGAACCACGCCGGGACGTGCTCGATTCGCTGCGCGCGCCTCGTCTCCTTCGACTCCTCGTCCGCCACACGGCCGCCGCCGCTTCCTCGCTTCGCTCGTCGCGGTGGCGGCGGTAGAAGTGGGCTCGGGCGGAGTCGAACCACCGATCTCTTCCTTGTAAGGGAAGCGTCATAACCGCTAGACCACGAGCCCGTACCCGAACGAACCGGACCGGGTCGAATAACGCTTGTCCTTTCCGGCCCGCGGCGATACGCTTTCCACGGCCGAGCGCGAAACCCGACCGTGGATCGCCGTCGCCCCGTCGCCGTCGTGCTCGTCGCGCTCGCGGTCAGCCTCGCGGGCGTGCTCGCGTTCGCGCCCGGTCTCCTGATGCAGACGGGCGAGTACGAACGCACCACCGTCACCGCCGTGGACGCGAACGGCACCGAACTCGCGACCGTCGACATGCGCGTGGCCGACACGTACTCGAAGCGCTACACCGGCCTCAGCGACACCGAATCGCTCCCCGAGGGCGAGGGGATGCTGTTCGTCCACGACGGCGAGGGCCAGCACGACTACGTGATGCGCGACATGGACTTCCCCATCGACATCGTGTTCGTCGCGGAGAACGGGACGGTCACGCGGATTCACAACGCGGAACTCCCGCCGGAGGGGACGAGCGGCGGCGACCTCACCCGGTACTCCGGGACTGGGAAGTACGTCCTCGAGGTGCCGTACTGCTACACGAACCGGACCGGGATCGACGAGGGCGACCGCATCGTGGTCGAGGGCGACTACTAGGAGCCGGACCATTTCGATTCGAAGCGAACCCTTTAGGGTGGCGGATTCGTCCAGTCCGAGCGATGAGTCACCCCGCCGACGAGGACGATCCCTTCGAAGACGTCCGCGAGCGGACGGACAACGCCATGCGACGGCTGTTCGCCGAGTACGGACGCGACAACTGGTACCAGTTCACCGTCGGACTGGTCGCCAGCGTGTTCGCGCGCGTGCTCGATCTGTTCCCCCCGCTCGTGCTCGGCGTCGCCATCGACGCGCTGTTCAACCCCGACGCGGAGATCACGTACGCCGAGGCGGCGGCCGACCTGCTCCCGGGAATCGGCCCCGCGACGATAGCGAGCGTCCTCCCCGCGGGGAGGCAGGCGCAGTTCGAGTTCTCCATCGCGCTCATCGCGCTGGGCTTCTTCGGCGGCGCCGCCTTCCACTGGTCGCGCAACTGGGGCTGGAACTCCTTCGCCCAGAACATCCAGCACGACATCCGCGTGGACACCTACAACAAGATGCAGCGGCTGAACATGGACTTCTTCGCCGACAAGCAGACCGGCGAGATGATGTCCATCCTCTCGAACGACGTGAACCGGCTGGAGCGGTTCCTCAACGACGGGATGAACTCCTTCTTCCGGCTGTCGGTGATGGTCGTCGCCATCGCGACGATCCTCTTCACGATGAACTGGCAGCTCGCGCTGGTCGCGCTCGTCCCCGTCCCGCTCATCGCCTTCTTCACCTGGAAGTTCATCGAGACCATCCAGCCGAAGTACGCCGACGTGCGCTCGTCGGTCGGCGCGCTGAACTCGCGGCTGGAGAACAACCTCGGCGGCATCCAGGTGATCAAGACGTTCAACACGGAGGACTTCGAGTCCGACCGCGTCGACGACGTGTCGATGGACTACTTCGACGCGAACTGGGACGCCATCGGGACGCGCATCAAGTTCTTCCCCGGCCTGCGGGTCATCGCTGGCGTCGGCTTCGTCCTCACGTTCCTCGTGGGCGGCCTCTGGGTGTTCTCGGGGGCGCCGTGGTTCTTCACGGGCGAACTCGCGCTCGGCCAGTTCGTCATCTTCATCACGCTCACCCAGCGGTTCATCTGGCCGATGGCCCAGTTCGGACAGATCATCAACATGTACCAGCGGGCGCGCGCCTCCTCCGCGCGCATCTTCGGGCTCATGGACGAGCCCTCCCGGATCGCCGAGGACCCCGACGCCGACGAACTCGTCGTCGGGGACGGCGACGTCGCCTACGACGACGTCACGTTCGGCTACGACGAGTCCGAGACCATCGTCAAGGACGTGAGCTTCGAGGTCGAGGGCGGTGAGACGCTCGCGCTCGTCGGCCCGACCGGCGCCGGGAAGTCGACCGTCCTGAAGCTCCTCCTCCGCATGTACGACGTCGACGAGGGGGCGATCACCATCGACGGGCAGGACCTCCGGGACGTCACCATCCCGAGCCTCCGCCGGCAGGTCGGCTACGTCAGCCAGGAGACGTTCATGTTCTATGGCACGGTCCGGGACAACATCGCCTACGGCACGTTCGGGGCCGACGACGAGACGGTCGTCGAGGCCGCCAAGGCGGCCGAGGCCCACGAGTTCATCTCCAACCTTCCGGAGGGGTACGACACCGAGATCGGCGAGCGCGGCGTGAAGCTCTCCGGCGGCCAGCGCCAGCGGCTCTCGATCGCCCGCGCGGTGCTGAAGGACCCCGAGATCCTCGTGCTCGACGAGGCGACCTCCGACGTGGACACCGAGACGGAGATGCTCATCCAGCGCTCGCTCGACCAGCTGACGGAGGACCGGACGACGTTCGCCATCGCACACCGGCTCTCGACCATCCGCGACGCGGACCAGATCCTCGTGCTGGAGGACGGCCGAGTCGCGGAGCGCGGGGAACACGAGGAGCTCCTCGAACGCGACGGCCTCTATGCGCACCTGTGGGGCGTGCAGGCGGGCGAGATCGACGAACTCCCCCAGGAGTTCATCGACCGCGCAGCCCGCCGCGCCTCCCGGACCGAGGCCGAGACGGACGACGACTGATCCGGTCGGGCGGGACGGGCCGCACGAACCGTTTTATCCGAAACCGGGGCCAGACACCCCGATGGCATAGCCATCACGGCGCGTCGGGAAGCGGTCGTGCGGCCCGACGGCGCGCCCGCCACGCCCCGAGCACGGCCGCCTGTCAGCCCAGTGAGCGGCGTTCCCGCGGGCCGCAAGCCCCGAGCGACTGCTCCGTTTCCCCATCATCTAAGTCTCGTACCGACGTCTCTCCACCCGATGAGTCGCTTCCGCACGCTCGACGATCTCTCCCCCGAGCAGCGCGTCGTCGCCCGCCTCGACCTCAACTCCCCCGTCGAGGACGGACGAGTGCAGGACAACCGCCGGTTCGACCGGCACGCGACGACCGTCGCCGAACTCGCCGACGCGGGTCACCGCGTCGCACTTCTCGCCCATCAGGGACGTCCGGGCAGGGACACCTTCGTCTCGCTCGAGCAACACGCGGACGTCCTCGCCGACCACGCGGGCGTCGACGTGGACTTCGTCCCCGACACGTTCGGCGAGCGGGCGCTCTCGGCCGTGCGCGATCTCGACGGCGGCGACGTTCTCCTGCTCGAGAACACCCGGATGACCGACGACGAGCTCCCCGAGAAGGAGCCCGAGGAACACGCGAACAGCGCGTTCGTGAAAACGCTCGCGCCCGAGTTCGACGCCTACGTCAACGACGCCTACTCGGCGGCCCACCGCAAGCACGCCTCGCTGGTCGGCTTCCCGCTCCGCCTGCCGAGCTACGCCGGGCGCGTGATGGAGACCGAGTACGAGGCGAACACCGCCATCGCCTCGCGGGAGTTCGACGGCGACGTGACCATGGTGGTCGGCGGGACGAAGGCGACCGACGTGATCGACGTGATGGAGGCGCTCGACGGGAAGGTCGACGCGTTCTGTCTCGGCGGCGTCGCCGGCGAACTGTTCCTCCGGGCCGCCGGCTACCCGGTCGGTCGCGACGTGGGGACGGACCTGTTCGACGAGCAGTGGGCGGAGAACGAGGACACCATCCGCGACGTGCTCGACGAGCACGGCGACCGGCTCCGGCTCGCCTCCGACCTCGCGTACGAGGGGCCCGACGGCGGGCGCGCGGAGGTCGACGTCGACGCCGTCGAGGACAAGGAGCACTCCTTCCTCGACGTCGGCGCCGGGACGGTCGAGGAGTACGAGGCCGTCGTCCGCGACTCGGCCGCCGTCTTCGTGAAGGGCGCGCTCGGCGTCTTCGAGGACGAGCGGTTCAAGGACGGGACCGTGGGCGTTCTCCGCGCCATCGCCGAGACCGACTGCTTCTCGGTGGTCGGCGGCGGCGACACCTCCCGGGCGATCGAGATGTACGGCCTCGACGAGGCGGAGTTCTCGCACGTCTCCATCGCGGGCGGCGCGTACATCCGCGCGCTGACGGGCGAGCCCCTGCCGGCCGTGGAGCTACTGGAACGGAACGCGGCCGGCGAGTTCGACGGCTGAGCCGCGACGACACCCGGCTTCTTGTGTCTCGCGGACGAAACACGGGACATGAAGATCGGCGTCGTCTCCGACACCCACGACAACGCGCGCTACGTCGACGCTGCGGTGGAACTGTTCGAAGGAACCGCCGAGGCGGTGATCCACTGCGGCGACGTCGTCGCGCCGTTCTCGGCGGTCCCCTTCGACGCGGACTTCGAGTTCTACGCCGTCCACGGCAACAACGACGGCGAGTGGGCGCTCGCGGACGCCGTACGGTCCTTCGGCGCCTACCTCGGGGAGATGGGCGAGTTGAGCTTCGGCGGACTGGATTTCGCCGTCTACCACGGGACGAGCGAGCCCATCGTCGACGCCCTGCTCGAGTCGGGGAACTACGACTACGTCCTGCGCGGGCACACCCACGAGCGCGTCCACGAGGAGCGGGGCGGAACCGTCCACGTCAACCCCGGCGGCGTGCCGATCCCCGGGAACGAGGAGGGGCCGGCCGGGGTCCTGCTCGACGCCGATACCGGGGACGTGTCGTTCGAGGAACTGGAGTAGCGACGGAAGGAGTTCCGTGCAGGGAGCGCCTGCTCAGTCGTCAGCCTCCCGCGGCACGACCCGCCGGCGCGCGCCGCGGAACAGCGACTCCAGGCCGACGCCGAGCGTCTCGTCGGTCGTCGCCATGCTCGTCTGCTTGTCCTCGCGGTCGAGCAGCGCGCGGATCGCGTCGATGTTCTCCGGAATGACGTCGGACTCCTGGTGGATCGACTGGAACAGGTAGAGGTCGCTGCCCTCCGTCGAGACGGACTCCTCCCAGACGCAGTTCTCCCAGAGGTCTCCGCGCGGGCGGCCGGTGTCCTGTGCGAACTCCTTGAGCTTCCCGGTGCCGTCGATGCCGGCCTCCTCGGGCACGAGGAAGAGGCGCGACTCGTCCGAGAGCAGGTCGCGCACGTCGGCCGCCGACGGCTCGGCCTCGAGGGTCACGTTCACGGAGTGGAGGTGCATCAGGGTCGCGGGGACCTTCACGCCCAGCGTGTCGATGTCCACGTCGGGGAAGATCGTGTTCACGTCCGGACCGTGGTGGGAGGGCACCGAGACGGGGTCCGGGAGGATGTCGTTGATCGGCCCGCGGGAGGTCTGTCCGGGGTCGCCGCCCCGCCGGACGAGCGTGACGCGCGCCTTCTCGACGCCGTACGCCTCCCGGAGCGGGGCGAGCAGCCGAGAGAGGCCGGTCGTGTTACAGGAGACGACGCGGACGTAGTCGACGTCCTCGGCTGCCGCGGCGTCGTAGTTCGCGCGCGCGACGAAGCTCGTGTCGCCGACGTCCGCGTCCTCGCCGCCCTGGAACGTCGCGGGGGTGTCGTACCGCTCGTACAGCTCCCGGTTCTGCTCCCCGATCCCGGAGGGCGTGGTGTCGACGACGACGTCGGACTTCATCACCATGTCCTCCGCCTCGCCGGCGAGGTCGATGCCGGCCTCGTGGAAGCGATCCGCGCGGTCCGGGACCGCCGCGTAGAGGGGGTACCCCTTCCGGACGGCGGTCTCTGCCTCGTAGTTCGGACGGGTCTTGGCCACTCCCGCGAGCTCCATGTCCGGTTGGGCGGCTACCGCGTCGGCGACGCGCTTACCGATGGTGCCGTAGCCGTTGACGCCCACCTCGATCATCATCGAAACGTCGCCCGCCGGCGGGGTTAATCGTTACGGACGAAATGCCGAGAAAACAACTACAGAGCGAGTAATACGGTGGATTACGGGTTCGCTTCCACGCCCGACCGGTCGAGCCGCAGGTCCGGCCGAGGGCGGGCCCTTTGACAAGACCTAACGCCCGCCCGTCCGACGGGTCGACCATGGACGAACGACTCCGGGACGCGGCGTCGACCGCGATCCACCAGTGTATGGCCCTCGGGGAGGACGAGTCCCTCCTCATCGTCACGGACGACGCGCGCGAGGAGATCGGCGAGGCGCTCTACGAGGTCGGCAGCGGGGTCACCGACGACTCAGTGATCGCGCGCTACCCGCCGAGCGACCAGCACGGTGCCGAACCCCCGGCCACCGTCGCGGCCGCCATGCGCGAGGCGGACGTGGTCGTCGCGCCGACGACCAAGAGCCTGAGCCACACCCGCGCCCGCGGCGAGGCGAACGACCACGGCGCGCGCGTCGCGACCATGCCCGGCATCACCCGCGAGGTGATGCTCGCCGGACTGGACGCCGACTACGCCGCCATCGAGCGGCACTGTCACGACGTGCTCGAGCAGGTTGCGACCGCCGAGGAGGTTCAGGTGACGACAGAGAAGGGGACGGACATCACCTTCGCCCGCGGGGGGCGCGAGTGGCTCTCGGACACCGGGATGGTCCACGACCCCGGGCGGATGTCGAACCTCCCGGCCGGCGAGGTGTTCCTCTCGCCGGAGACCGCGGACGGCACCTACGTCGTCGACGGCACGATGATGCCCCACGGGCTGCTGGAGGAGGGCCAGGAGCTCACCTTCGAAGTCGCGGACGGCTACGTGACCGACGTCTCGGACGACGAGATCCGGGGCCAGATCGAGGCCGCCGCCGAGGAGGTCGGCGACGCCGCGTACAACCTCGCGGAACTCGGAATCGGGACGAACGTCGGCGTGACCGAACTCGTCGGCTCCGTCCTGCTGGACGAGAAGGCCGCCGGGACGGTCCACGTCGCGATCGGCGACGACGCCGGCATCGGCGGGGACGTCGAGGCGCCCCTCCACCTCGACGGCATACTCCGGGACCCGACGGTCACCGCGGACGGCGAGCCCGTGGAGCTCCCGCGTCCCTGACCTCAGCCGGGTAGTTCTCGTCCGCCGTCCGCAGTGCGTGAGAGGGCAGTGGCGCGCTTCCGCACGAGGACGCCGACGAACAGGAGCTTCAGCGCGGTCGAGACGGCGGCCGCGAGCGTCGCCCTCGTCGGCCGGCGCCGGTAGGCCGACAGGAGCGCGTAGCCGAAGAGCAGGGAGTTCACCGCATTGAGTCGGGTCCACGCGCCCGGTTCGATCTCACCGCGGATCCACGCCCGCTCGGCGTCCACGACGCGGGTCATCCACGCGGGGTCGCCCCCGCGGTCGACCGGGGGGAACGCGACCGGGTTGACGACGGTGAACCCGAGCGCCAGCGCGAGGACCCGCCGGTCGCGCGCGTAGGCGGCGTACAGGAGCATGGGGGTCGCGAGGAACCGCGACCACCCGCTCCACGGGTTCGCGTGGCGCTCCCAGAACGAGTCACGGTCCGCGAGACGGGCGGCGAGCCGCATGGCTTCGCTTCGCACCCGAACGACTAATCCGTTCGCCGCACTCGCCGGAGGGACGGCGGCGCTCGCCGGCGCACGTCCGGCCCGCACCCGAAGCACCATTGGCCGTCCCGTCGACGGTGAGGTATGACCGACGGAATCCGACAGGGGTTCATGGTCGACAACGGCGCCGACCCGGAGCGGTGCTTTCGCCTGGCCGCGGAGCACGGCTTCGACTTCCTCGAACTGAACGCGGACCACCAGTTCGACCGGTCGCGGGTCGACGCCGACGGCGTTCGGACGCTCGCGGACGAGCACGGCCTCGACCTGGTGTGTCACCTCCCGTACCGGCTGGACGCCTGCTCGCCACGCGATCACGTCCGCGAGGGCGGCGTCCGGGAGCTGGAGGCTGCGATCGATCACGCGGCGGCGATGGGCGCCGGGAAGGGCGTGTTCCACCTCCAGACGCTGGCGAACGGGGACAAGTGGACGACCGCCGAGGTGCGCCCGGGGATGTACGAGACGGCCCGGCGCCTGACCGGCTACGCCGCCGAGCGGGGGGTGGAGGCGGTCGCGGAGAACCTCAAGTCGCCGTTCTTCGACGCGGGCGACCTCCCGGACCTGTTCGCCGAGACCGACGCGTCGGCGTGTCTGGACACCGGACACGCGTTCGTGACGGGCCAGGACGGCGCGGCACAGGCCGACCTGATCCGCGAGCACGGCGACCGAATCGGCCACCTGCACCTCAACGACACCCGCATCGACGGGGACGACGAGCACCTCCCGGTCGGGATGGGGAAGGTGGCGTTCGACGAGATCGCCGACGCGATGCGCGAGACTGGTTGGGAGGGGACGTGTACGCACGAACTGTTCGCGTTCGACCGGTCGTACGCCGCCGCGGGGAAGGAGCGGTTCGATTCGTTGCTAGCCGGCGTCTGATCGGCCGGCATCCGATCGGCCACGCGAGGTGGGTTGCCTCCGAAGCCCCGCGGCGTTCGGCTCCGATGTCCGTTTAGTCGTCGTGGCGAACGGTCCGGTCGTGGCGAACGATCCGGTCGTCGTGCCGTAGTTCCCGGGAACCCGCGGGTTTGCACGAAGTCCGGTAAAGCAAGTGCCGCAGGCCGAAGGCCGAGTGACGAGGATCACGGTCGGCGCTCGTGGCCGACCGCCGCGGGGACGTTCGAGCCGTTCCGTTCCGACGGCCGGGTCACGTCGGTTCGTCCGGCGAGATCGCCGAGCGGCCACGTCCCCGAGCCGACGACCCTTTATGAAGCGGACCCGCCTTTCACGGACATGGACCAGATCGACATCGAGGTCGTGGCGGACCCCGAACTCGACGAGCCGGCCCTCGTCGAGGGGCTCCCGGGCGTCGGCCACGTCGGTAAACTCGTCGCCGAACACCTCGTCGAGGAGTTCGACGGCACGCTCGTCCGGCGTGCCTACACCACCGAGTTCCCCCCGCAGGTGACCGTCGACGACGAGGGCGTCACCGAACTCACCCACGCGGAGTTCCACCACGTCGACGCGGACGGCGTCGACCTGCTCGTGCTCACCGGCGACCACCAGGCCGCCAGCAACGAGGGCCACTACACGCTCACGGACGCCTTCCTCGACGTGGCCGACGACTTCGGCTGCGAGCGCGCGTTCGCGCTCGGGGGCGTCCCCACGGGCGAACTCATCGACGACGACGAGTACGGCGTGCTCGGCGCGGTGAACGACGCCGACGCGAAGCCCGAACTCGAGGACGCCGACGTGGAGTTTCGCGCGGACGAACCCGCCGGCGGCATCGTCGGCGTCTCCGGGCTCGTGCTCGGACTCGGCGGCCGACGCGGCCTCGAGGCCGCCTGCCTGATGGGCGAGACGTCGGGCTACCTCGTCGACCCGAAGAGCGCGCAGGCGGTCCTGGAGGTGCTCCAGACCGTCCTCGGGTTCGAGGTCGACTTCGCCGACCTCGAGGAGCGCGCCGAGGAGATGGAGGAGGTCGTCGGCAAGATCCAGGAGATGCAGGGCGGCGGCGGGATGCCGAGCGAGGACGAACTCCGGTACATCGGTTGAGACCGCGAGCGGCATCTCGACGCCGCGAGGACGTGAGACCGCGAACGACAGCGCGACCCGCGTTATCGAACCACGAACCGGCCGTTCGACCCCCTGCCGCAACCCATTTCCCCGTCAGAGGCGTCGTTCCGACGATGGTGAACCAGCAGCAGCAGCACGACCCGGCGGACGCGCCGTACGCGAACGGGATGCCGATGCTCGGGCTCGGAACCTGGCAGAACGACGAGCCCGAGGAGTGCCGGACGACCGTGGAGACGGCCCTGAACGTCGGATATCGACACGTCGACACCGCCCAGGCGTACGGGAACGAGGAGGCGGTCGGCGAGGGCATCGCCCGCGCGGACGTCGACCGCGAGGACGTGTTCCTCGCGACCAAGGTCTGGATCGACGACCTCGCGCCCGAGGACGTCCGCGAGACGGCCCGCGCGAGCCTCGACCGCCTGGGCGTCGACTTGCTCGACCTGCTGTACGTCCACTGGCCCGTGCGCGAGTACGAGGCCGAAGAGACGCTTGGGGCGTTCGACGATCTGTACGACGAGGGGCTGATCGACCGCGTCGGCGTCTCCAACTTCCTCCCCGAGCAGGTGGCCGAGGCCGCCGAGATCGCCGACGCGCCGATCTTCGCCAACCAGGTCGAGTGCCACCCGCTGCTCCGGCAGGAGGAGCTCCGCGAGACGTGCGCCGAGCACGACGTGGAGGTCGTCGCCTACTCGCCGCTCGCGCGCGGCGAGGTGTTCGAGGTCGACGTGCTGACCGACGTCGCCGAGAAGCACGACGCCAGCGCCGCGCAGGTGAGCCTCGCGTGGCTGCGCGAGAAGGGCGTCACCGCGATCCCGAAGGCGACTTCGGAGGAGCACATCCGGGACAACTGGGGATCGCTCGGGCTCGACCTGGACGGGGAGGACGTCGCGGCCATCGACGACATCGACCGGACGGACCGGCGCGTCGACCCCGACTTCGGCCCCTGGAACCGGGACTGAGTCGCGACCGACGGCCGCGGGATCCCGCTCCGGAGAGTCGTAACCTTCAATCGGGACCCCTCACTCTACCCCGCCGATGGAACGACGCGCCTCGCCGGGGCTCCTCGACGCCCTGCGCATCGACCTCGAGCGGCTGCACGCGACGTGGATGGAGCTCCTGTTTCCCCGCCAGCTCGACCCCGGGCGCGTCGTCGGGAAGTGGTCCCCGGAGACGGACGTGCAGAAGGTCGCCTACTACCTCTGGGGGACGCTGGGTCTCCCGCTCGTCGCGGTCACGTACCCGCTCCTGCTGTTCGGGTTCGCCGCCCGGTTCTACGCGAGCCGGGTGAACACCGCCGCGACCCGAATCGGCATCCTCGGCGTCGTCCTCGTCTCCGTCGTCGCGTGGGGGCTGTTGACGGTCGCGGCGTGGGCGAGCCAGTTCTCGCTCAGGGGGCTCGTCGCGGTCGCGGTCGCCGGCGGAGTGGCCACCGTCGCCGCGGCGCTCGCGGTCGTGTTCTCCCGCGTCGGCGGGCGGGTCACGAGCGTCGTGTTCGCGTACCCGGCCGGGATGACGGCCTTCTTCCTCCCGCCGGTCGTCGCGGCGCTCTACTCGCCGGCGCTCGCCGACGTGGTGTTCGTGAACAGCTACACGCTCGCGGTGTGGCTGCTGGACAACGTCCTCTCGGTCGGCGGCATCGACCAGGCGCTCCGCTCGCGGTTCGAGCTACGGGGGGTCGCCTACGTCCTCATGTGGTTCGGCATCGCCGTCCCGCTCGGCTGGCTCGTCGGGCTCCTCGTCACGCTGGCGGACGTCATCCGGCCGACGTCGTCCTGAGCGCCGGACGTCCGTCCGACCGCCGCCCGCTACCCCCTGTCGCTCCCGCCGACGCCGTCCTCGATGACGTCGTCGAGCCGCTCGTCCGAGACCGTGGCGGCCACGCGCACGCCGACGAGCGCGAGGACGATGCCGCCGACGATGAACACGGCGAGTCGTTCGGTGGGAGCGAGTGCGACGCCCAGCAGTTCCATCGGGGCGCGGTCGGCCTCCCGCTCGAGGAACCAGCCGGCGAACCCCCGGACCACGAGCCCGAGCGCGACGACGCCGAACGGGAGGTTCAGGTACGGCGTCCGGACGCCCTCGTCGCGGATGAGCTCGTCGAGCAGCCTGCCGAACGACGCGGTCAGCGCCGCGAGCGCGAGCCAGGGGACGGCGCTGTAGGCGAACTCCATGACTGCGACGAACGTCACGCCGTTCGTCGGGGAGGCCTCGAGCAGGCCGAGGAAGGCGCCGACGAGCGTCAGCCCGAGGCCGACGACGTAGGTGACGACCGACACCTGTCCGGAGTAGAGCGCCTCCCGTGCCCGTTCCGGGCTCCGTTCGACGACCTCGTCCACGCCGAGCCCGTAGTAGAGCAGCGTGGCGCCGAGCAGCGAGGCGAGCCCCGCGACGGCGACCGCGGTCGAGAACTGCACCAGCAGCACCGGGAGGATGAGCAGGCCGACCCCGACCGGGACGAGCACCGTCTCCCGGAGCTCCTCGTCGGCCATGAACTGCTTGAGGAGGTAGTAGGTGGACTCCAGGTCCCGCGCCTGCCGGACGACGACGCGGTCGACCGAGTCGACGGTGAGCCGCGACTCGACGATCGGGACCGCGCGCTCGTCGGTGGCGCTGTCGATGACCACGATGGCCGAGTCGACGTCGTTGCCCGCGAGCAGATCGTCTAGCTGGGCGGCGAGCGCCCTGTCGGCACGGACCGCGGAGTCGCCGGCCCCGGAGACGACCGCGACGACCGCCTCCTCGCCGCCGTCCTGCAGGTCGCGGGCGACGCGGAGCGACTCGAGGAGCGAGTTGACGCCGGCGTCCTCCGGGTCCGACAGCCCGAGGTCGGTCACGAGCGAGCGGACCGCCTCCCAGCCGACGACCGGAGGGGCGACGCCCGCCTTCCGGCCGACGTCGTTCGAGCGGTCCACACAGAGGACCAGCGTCGTCACGGCGGGGAGATGGGACCCTGGAGTGAAAAACCCCTCACATGAGCACGACGGTGCGTTTTCCCGTCGTGGCGTCGACCCGGCCGTATGGCACGGAAACGCGTCGCCAGCGGCACGGAGTGGGAGTCGAAAGTCGGCTACTCGCGGGCGGTTCGCGTGGGCGACCGGATCGAGGTCTCGGGCACCACGGCGACGGACGAGTCGGGCGAGGTCGTCGGTCACGGCGACCCGGGGGAGCAAGCGCGCGTCGCCATCGGGAACGTCGAATCGGCGCTGCTCGAGGCGGGGAGCGGGCTGGGGGACGTCGTCAGGACGCGGCTGTACGTCACCGACGTCGACGACTGGGAGGCGATCGGGCGCGCCCACGGGGAGGCGTTCGAGGACGTGGGGCCCGCGACGACGATGGTGGAGGTGTCGGGGCTCGTCGACCCGGCGATGCTCGTGGAGATCGAAGCGATCGCCGTCGTCGAGGAGTGAGAACGGGGACGACGGAAGGGGGAGCCCGTCGCGGGACGGGGTCGACCCGGATCAGAACTCCAGCCCGTCCTCGCCGGCGACGACCGAGGCCGCGCCCGCGCCGACCGCGAACGCGACCGACGCCGCGCCGGACCGCAGGCGCTCGGCCAGCCCCCGTTCGGGTTCGAACTCCCGCCTGACGACCTCCTCGCCGAGCAGTTCCTCGACCCGGTCCTCGACGTCCTCGTCGGTGCCGAGCGCGGTCACGAGCCCCATCTCCACCGCGTCCTCGCCGAGGAACACCCGGGCCTCGGTGTCGCGGACCGCGGTCTCGGTCATGTCGAACGACTCGGCCACGCGCTCGACGAACGTGTCGTACCACGCGTCCGAGAGGCCCTGGAGGTAGGTGCGCTCGCGGGGTTCCAGTTCCTTGAACGGCGCGCCCAGCGAGTCCTTGTAGTCGCCCGAGACGATGCGCTCGTAGCTCACCCCGTAGCGGTCGGCGAACTCGTCGAAGCGGGTCTGGGAGAAGCGGACGCCGATGCTGCCCACGAGCGAGGCGTCCCGCGCCCACAGTTCGTCACAGCCCGCGGCGATCCACATCCCGCCGGACGCACAGAGGTCGGTCGCGTAGCCGAGGGTCGGCCCGTCGAACTCGGCGGCCGCGAGTCGGATGTCGTCGCTCGGCACGACCTCGCCGCCGGGCGTGTTGAGCTTCACCATCAGCGCGTCGACGTTCGGGTCCTCGTCGGCGCGCTCGATCCCCTCGACGATCTCGTCGGCGTCGGGCGTCGACGGCGAGCGCGGCAGGCGTCCGCCGCCGCCGTCGCGGGTGATCGGCCCCGAGACCTCGACCTCGGCGACGTTGTAGTCGGCGAACCTGGACTCGAGCGCCCGGGCGGCGAGCCTGACCGCCGCCAGAACGAGCGCGACCGTGAGCAGGATGCCGAGCAGGTCGGTGAGGTCCGCGGGGACGCGGTACAGGAGGACGTAACCGAGCAGCGCGGCGAGCAGCGCCGCGGCGAGGACGCCGAGCGCGCGGAGCGCGGTCTGGATGGAATCAGCCATACCCCCAGCAGGGAGGCGTGGGACGTAAATACCGGGTGCCGCCGCCCCGACGAGTGGCCGACCCCTCGACCGCCCGGCGCGCGCGACTCGAGCCCCCTCGTGGGGGTCTCGTGAGCGAAGCGAACGAGAGCACGCGGGTCGAGCGCAGTCGTTCGAAAATCGAAGATTTTCGTGATGACGAGAGACGCCTGTGGCGTCTCTCGAACCATGAGTCCCGCGAACGAGCACACGCGCGCGAGGGACGAGCACCGCAGCGTGAGCGACCGCAGGGAGCGAAGCGAGGAGCGCAGGAGGCTGGTCACGCGAGCGAGCTTGCGAGCGAGGGTGACTTCCGAGGAGCTCGCTCCGAGGTAAGGGAGGGTGGGGTGCGGTCGGGCGGGACTGAAAGGGGCCGGGGCTTTCACGGGCGCACGCGCCCGTGAACTCGGGAGAGCGTGCTCTTCAGTAGGTCGGCGAACCCCGACGAAGCAAGCACCACAAGGAAGGAGCGCAGCGAGGCGCGGAAGCCGACAGCCGCGGGGGCTTTCACAGGACAGTGCCGCGACGGTGACCTCACGGGTTCCGGAACGGCTAGATACAGGGGACGTCCACGGGCATCGTAACGGCTAATCACCGACGCCGTCCGACCGACGGGGCCGCCGCTACCCGAACCATCGAAACCGCAGAACGCGAAATCGAACGCCGGCTTAGAGAAGCCCCGTCTTCTGGAGCTTCATCAGGTCCTCGGTGTCGAGGGTCTCGCCGTCCTTGAACTTCTGGTAGATCTCCTCGGCCTCCTCGCGTTCCTCCTCCATCTTCTCCTCGCGCTCGGCCTTGCGCTCCTGCTCCTCCTCCTTGTCCAGTTCGCGCAGGCGCTTCTGGACGCTGACGAAGTCCTCGTGGTGGCGGTCGGCCGCCTCCTGGGCCTCGACGAAGAGCTCGTGCATCTCGTCGGCCTCGTCGCGGATGTCGTCCGCCTCGCGGTAGGACTCGATCATCCGGTTGTGGTGTTCCTGGGCCTCGTCGGCGAGCTCGGTCACCTTCTGGTGGTGGGTCGACGCCTCGCTACGGACCTCCTCGGCCTCCTCGATGAGCTCCTCGAGGTCGCCGCTCTGCTCGACCTTGCCTTTCTTCTCGGAGAGCTGTTCGCGCTTGTCCTCGATCTTCTCGATGAGTTCGCGCTCGTCCTCCGTGGAGAGCACCTCGGTCTGCTGTTTGAACTCGAGGTCCTCGATCTCCTCCTTCAGCTCCTCGATGGACTTGCCCGAGTTGAGCTCGAGCTCCTGCTTGCGGGATTCGACCTCGTCGAACAGCTCGTTCGCCTCGGCGTTGAGCTCGTTTCGCGACTCCTTGTGCTCTTGCACCTGCTCGTTGAGCTCGTCCCGCTTCTCGCGGTGTTCCTGGGCCTCGTCGACCTTCTCGCGGGTCTTCGCGTTCAGGTCGTCGCGCTTTGACGCGCGCTCGGAGGCCATCTGGTTGAGCTCGTTGCGGCGGTCGCGAAGCTGACCTGCGAGTTTGATCAGTTCGCCCTTGGAGCCGCTCTCGAGCTTTTCGTCGTCGAGTTCGACGTTTCGCGATTCGTCAAGCTGGTCAAGTCCGTACTCTTCGAGAACTTCCTCTTTCGTTACCATGATTCGTTACCTCGACACCATACTGCTCCGGTCGTGGCGGACGCTACGGAAAAGCTGCGTGTGATCGGATGTGTGTGAGAACCCCGTATCATTCAGCGTGCGATGCCACCACGCCCCGGAGGCGTTCTGGTAGTCGTTTCTACACGGCTGCAACATATAAACCCACCGGTGGACCAGCCGGATGAAAACTGGTAGCACACGCCGCACAACCCCCGGAAACGTGTGATAACGGTTGACGCAATCGGGCGTTAAACGGACCGGTAGTCGCCGAGCCGCGTCCCGTCGAGGAGATACGCCTCGCCGCGCTCGAGCCCGTCCGGCAGGAACGGCGAGAGGAACGACTGTCCGTCGACGTTCACCCACGTCCCCCCGGAGCGCTCGTTGAACGCGGGGAAGACGACGAGTTCGGGACTCCTCCAGCCGGAACCGTCCTCGCTCCCGGCTCCCGCCACGCCGTCGGCCACGTCGCGGGGACCGCCTCGCTCGTCGAGGCCCGCCACCTCGCCGACGAACGCCTCGCGCGCGAGCGGGCCGCGCAGCCACGCGCGTTCCACCCGCGTCCCCCCGACGTCGTCGGCGAGCCTGACCGCGGGGTGTTCGTGACCCATGCAGACCACGTCGGCCGTGAGCACCTCCGGTGCGGGCCACGTGTGCCCGTGGAGGACGCCGACGTCGCCGATGCGGGCCCCGTCGGCGGGCGTCACGTCGAGCCGGTCGCCGAACGCCTCGACGACCCCGGGGTCGTGGTTGCCGAGCGCGAGCGTCACCGGCACCGCGAGCGAGTCCAGGAGCGCACCGATCTCGTCCCGCTCGGCCCCGCTCGTCTCCCCGATCCTGTGCCCGAAGTCGCCGAGCACGACCAGCCGATCCGCGCCGGTCCGGGCGAGCAGGTCGAGGACCCGCTCGCGTCGCTCGTCGGCCGCGCTCGCCAGTTCGACGCCGCGCTCGTAGCGCAGGCCGACCTCGATCCCGGCGTGGTAGTCGGCGATCACCAGCGCGGTCTCGCCGCCGAGGGCGGCGGTCGCCGCGGGCGCGCCCGGCACCGGTTCGACGAGCGCGTCCGCCGCCATTCAGATGGACTTCAGCGTTCCCTCGCTCGGCTCGTAGCACTTCCCGCTCATCAGCGCGTCCTGGACGGCCGCGTCGGCCGCCGACTCGTCCGCGCCGAAGCGTTCGACGGCCGCGGAGACGACCGCGCCGCGGTCGGCGCCGTCGCCGTCGTCGAGCTCGTCCATCAGGTCGACGACCGCGTCCTCGAGGTCCACGTCCTCGGCCGAGCCCTCGTCGGCCGGTTCGGCGGCCGGCGCGGTCCCGTCGGCTTCGGCGTCCGCTCCCGGTTCGGCGTCCGTGCCGGGTTCCGCGTCTCCGTCGGGTCCGTCGTCGGGTTCGGGTTCGACCTCTGCGTCTCCCTCGGGCTCCGCGTCGGACTCGGGCGTCTCGATCCCGGCCTCCCCGGGTTCGCCGACCTCGCTGCCGGTGGAGAACCCGACGTCGTGTTCCGCCTCGACCTCGCGTCGCTCCTCCTCCGTGAGGGCGTCCTCGAAGTCACCCGGTTCGGCGTCCTCCAGGTCGGCCGGTTCGGCGTCCTCGAAGTCGCCGAGGTCGTCGGCCGTGTCCCGGAAGTCGCCCGGGCCGTCCTCCCCGTCCGGATCCGTCGAGGGGGCGGCAGCTGCCCGCTCGGACTCCGCCGACTCGGAGTCGTCCGCCGCGTCCATCGGCTCCTCCTCTGCCGATTCGGAGTCGACCGAGGCGGACCCGGTCGATTCGGTTCCGGTCGGCGTCGGCTCCGTCGACCCGGAATCGCCGCCCTCGGAGCGGAGTTCCTCCGCGGTCTCGCCGGAGGCCGTGCCGCCGGTCGACGCCGTCGCGCTCGCCGGTTCGGGTTCCTCGTCGGCCGGCTCCGCGGCGTCCGCGGGTTCGGCGGCCGACTCGGTCCCGTCGTCCGTCGCCGTCTCCGCCGTCGTCGTCGAGGGGACGGCCGAACCCCCCTCGACGTCCGCGGCGGTAGCCGCGTCGAGGTCGAGACCGTGCTCGGGCAGGGGTCCGACCTCGGTCGGGCCGGCCGCGTCGGGGTCGGCCGTCAGGGGCCGCACCTCCTCGCGCTCGTCGGCGACGACCTCGAGCGCGTCGACCGCGAGTCGGCGAACCGCTTCGACGTAGGCGGGCGTCGTCCCGTAGTGGTCCAGCGCGCGCGGGATGCCCGCGGCGAGCGCCTCCGGCGCCTCCGCGGCCTCGAGGCGGGCGCGGAGGGCGTCGCCGCGCTCGTCCAGTTCCAGGGCCGCCGCGAGCACCGCGAGGCGGTCGAGCGTCGCCTCCGCGGCCGAGACCGTCCAGCGGTCCCGCGTCTCCGCGTCGACCTCGCTGAGGCTCTCCGGGCGGACCGAGGTGTAGACGACGTCCGAGTCGTCCGGCTGGAAGGTGCGTGCCTTCCCGGTGAGCGCGACGAACGCCGGCGGCGTGGTGCGGTCGAGGAACGCCAGTTCGTCGGGCTGGTACTGCCCGGCGTAGGTGACGAACGCGCCCGTGGGGTCGACGACGCGACCGCGGACGGTGTCCTCGTTCACCGACTCGACCTCCGTGAGCACGCCCACCGCGAACAGGCGGTTCACGCGCAGGCCGGTCGGCGTCACGACGTAGTTCGGAGCGCGCTCCTCGTCGCTCTCGGAGTACTCCATGGAGGCGTCGTCGAACTCGGCGGCGAACAGCCTGTGGGCGACCTCGCGGGTGCCGGGCCCGGAGTCGTCGCCGTCGCCGTTCGAACTCACGCTCTCACCTCCTCGAGCGCGGCCGTCGCACGCTCGATCGGGTCGTCCTCGCTCGGTTCGAACTCGCTCGCGTCGAGGTTCGCGCCGTACTCGTCCACCGAGAGGTGGCCGCGGACGCGGTACTCCCGCCCGACCAGCTTCTCGCGCACGTCCTCGGCGACGACCTCGCGGCTCATCGCGTCACGCGCGGCCTCGAGGGCGTCCTCCAGCGTCCCGCCGTACACCGTTTCGGTGATCTCGCGGTCGAGGATGGCGGTGACCGTGGCGGTGCCGTCGTCGAGGATCGCCTTCACCCGAAGGTCGTCCTCGGGGTCGACCTGCCCGTGGCTGCGGCACTGGCCGTTCTGGACCAGCCGGCCGCAGTCGGGACAGCGCTCGATGAGCCCGGAGCCGTCGCGCACTTCGAGCACGTTGCCGGTCACCTCCACGTCGTACATCCCGCCCGAGGAGACTGCCTCGCCGATGGCGACGCGTGGCGCCTCGTCGGTTACCTCGACGGTCGCCCCGGAGACGGTCGTGAACTCGGTGAGGTTGATCGAGGGGACGCCGCGGAACTCCCGGACGTACACGTCCTCGACGCGGAGTTCGGCGCCCTCCTCGACCTCGGGCGTCGGGTCCCAGTCGGTGAACGGGAGCCGGGCGGTCTCGTCGCCCAGCACGCCCGAGAGGATGGTGGTCTCGCCGTCCCGGCCGTCGATGACTCGCTCTTCGACCTCCGTCACGCGCGCCTCGACGGTCAGCCCGCGGTCGCCCGCCTCGACGTCGATGAGGTCGCGCTCGCCGCCGACGTCGTACGGGACCGCCAGGGTCTCCGATTCGAGCGCCACCGAGGAGGACTGGCCCATGTTGAGTTCGGGTTCGCCGTCCCACTCGCGCACGCCGGCGTTGCCGACCGTGACGGTGTCCCCGGGCTCGAAGCCGAAGTCCTGCCACGCGGTGTAGCTGATCGTCCCGGTTTCGTCCGCGAGTTCCCCCTCGCGGATGGTCGTGTCCTCGCCCTGGTAGCGGATGCTACGCGTCCCGACCGTCAGCACGCGCGCGGTGACGCTGACGTTGCCGGAGTCGGTGGTGACGTCCGCGACGTCGACCGACGTGGGCGTGGCGTCGCCGCCACCGCCGCCGCCGTACTTCCGGCGGACCGACTGCTTGGCCTCGTCGATGGGGACGCTGTACTCCAGTAGGTTCTGCAGGTCCTGCTTGACCTCCTCTTTGTCTTCGCCGAGAGCGGAGGCGAGCTCCTCGGCGTGGTTGTCGACGTCCATCGCTCCCGTCTAGTTCGGGACGGCTGTTAAACTCTCCGTGCCGGTTCGTCGGCGTTCGGTGGCGGGACCGGACGGTTTCCGGAACCGGCGCCCGCCGACGAACGGTGCGGACGACCGCGAAACCCCCGGGACGCTCCGCTCGGTCCGACCCGCCGTGACTCGCCCGAGCGTCGCTGGCCTAACCATCGAACGTGCACGCCCGTGGTTCCGCCCGACGAACCGCCTACTCCGAGGACGAGCGCTCGCGGGCACGCCGCCGATACTCGCCGTACGGATCCTCGGGGCTGAACGGCGCCGGCGCGGAGTTGACCGCGTCGGCGCCACACTCCGGACAGGCGTCGTGGAGCGTGTACACCGGCCGCTCGTGACGCCCCTTCCACGCCGAACAGACCCTGATGTCCGATTTCACGAGTTCCTCCCGTCCCGGCCCCCGAACGACCCTACTCGTCCTCGGTCTCGCGCTCGCGGTGGAACGAACCCGTCCCGCCGACGGCCGTGATGGACCGGCGCGCGCGGTCGGCCGACTCCTCCAGTTCGTCCTCGGCGGTCTTGTAGTCGGGGGCGCGGACGCGGATGCGGTACTCGGGGGCGCCGACGTAGGTCACCTCGAGTTCCACCTCGTCCGGCACCTCGCCGTTCCCCTCGGCGGCCTCGAGCGCGGCCTTCACGTCGTCGACGCCGTCGGCCTCGGGCGATTCGAGGTCGACGTAACCCGTGACCGTCACGTACGGGACCGAGACGTTCTCCCGGGCCGTCTCGACGATGGCCTCGATCTCCCCCTCGTCGAGGTCGGTGTCCTCGAGCGCCTCCTCGCCGTGGATGGCCGCCTGCTCGAAGCCGTCGTACATCGATCCGAACGCCGAGTAGAGCGCCTCCGCGACGCGGGTGTACTGCTCGTCGCTCACGTCCTCGCCGAACGAGATGGTCATCCAGTTGTCCGCCTTGCGCTCGTTCTTCCACTCCTGTATCTTGTCCGAGCGCTGGTGGTCGTTGACGTCCTTGATCGAGAGGTCGATCTGCTGGGACGACTCGTCGACGTCGAGCACCTTCGCCACGACGCGCTCGCCGACGCTCACGTGGTCGCGGATGTTCTTGATCCACCCGCTCGCGACCTCGCTCACGTGGACGAGTCCGCGCTTGTCCTCGTACTCGTCCAGATCCACGAACACGCCGAAGTCGGCGATCTCGTCGATCTCGCCGACGACGAGTTCACCCTTCTCGGGCCAGCCGCTGAATTTCATGCATGAGCGTTGACGCCGCCCCCTCTCAACAGTTTCGACTCGTGCGACTCGCCCCCGGAGGTGCTGATCGTCGCGGGACTCGCTCGGGCGGACTCGCCCGCCGAGCCGGCGGGCGTTCACTCCAGCCGCAGTTCCCCCGCGCGCTCGACCGCGAGGTCGGCGACCTCGTCGACGCTGTCGTCCGACCGATCCGCGAGCACCCGGAGCAGCATCCCGAGCTGGGTCGCCGCCGCCTCCCGCAGCTCCCCGACGTCCTCGGTGTCGTTGCCGAAGTAGTACTCCCGCTCGCCGTCCTCGCGGACGATGCCGACGTACACGGACTCGAGCCCGTCCCCCGAGACCGCCTCGGCCGCCCGCGCCTGGAACGTCTCGAACTCTCGTTCTGCCATCGTCCGAGCGAACGGGCCGGCGCCCGGTCAATCCTCGGGTACCCGCGCCCGTGCGCCCCGAACCCCTATGGAGTGGGACGCGGTAGGCGATCCATGGACTCCGACAGCCGGCGGACCGAAGCGGGACGGGCGGTGGGCTTCGCACTCCTCGCCCTCGCGGCGGTCGTCGCGGCGGTCGTGGTAGTCGGGCTCGGCCGGGACGAGCCGACGGTCTCGCCGCCGTTCTGATCGTTCGGGGGCGCCGGTATCCGCCGAAAGCGATACGCCCCGCCGCGCCGTACGTGGCGACATGACCGACCGGAACACGCCGTCGAACCGACTCCGGCTCCTCGGCGCGACCGTCCTCGTCGCGGCCGTGGGCGGGGCCACGTTCCTGGCGTGGCGTCGGGCCGCACCCCTCTCGCGGCTGTTCGTTCCTGACCGACGGGACGGACCGCGCGGTCGGACCGAGCCGAACCCGCGACGGAACCCCGGCACGGATCCGGCCTGAACGGACACCACGACCGTCAGGACGCCGTCACGGCGGCCCAACGTTTTCGTACGTTCTCGCCGAACTACGGAAAGTGAGCTACGTTAACGACACTCACGTCGACGGGCCGGTCGTCCGCGTCACTGTCGGGCGAGGCGACCCCCCGAGCGTCGCCCGGGAACCGGGGGAGGCCGACGCAAGCGGCGAAGCGCGTCCGCTGGAACGGGGACGGAGGGTCCTCCAGACGGCCCGTACCGCGGCCGAAACGGCGGACGTCCGCGAGGTGGGTTCGACTGGCGTCCGCGCGCTCGAACCGCTCGCGCTCGTCACGATCGGCGGGCGGACGGCGTACTACCCGCGCCCCTCCGCCGAGCAGACGCGGGCGTTCGTCGAGCGGGCCGAGTCGGGGGACGTCGGGGAGGACGTCGGCACGTGGGTCGTCGAGCACGACCCCGACGTCGGGACGCTGCCCACGCCGGCGGAGGGGCCGCTCGGGGTCGGGTCGCGGCGCGTGCTCGGCGGGTGTGGCTGGACCGATTTAGGTGACGGCGCCCACGCGACGACGGAGGCCGCGACGCTCGCCCGCGAAGACCCGGATGCGGCGCTCGAACGGCTCTCGGAGGCCGGCCTGCTCGGGCGGGGTCGCGGCGACGCGAGCCGGGACGCCCCCCTCGTCGAGGACCTGCGTACCGTCCGCGAGACGTCGGGCGACCCGGTCGTGGTGGTGAACGCCAACGAGAGCGACCGCCGCAACGGGACCGACCGGACGCTGCTCGGCGGGTCGCCGGCGACGGTGCTCGACGGGACGCTCGCGGTCGCCGCGATCGTCGGCGCGGACCCGGGCGACGTCGTCGTGTACACGAACGAGGACGACGACCTCGTCCGCTCCAGGAGCCGCCGCGCGGCCGTCGCCGCCGTCGACGCGCTCGGCGGAACGACGGGTGCCGGCGACCCCGACGCCCCGCAGGTCGTCGCCGGCCCCGACGAGTACATCGCCGGGGAGTTCACCATGGCGCTCGAGGCGCTGGAGGGGAACGACCGGCTGGAGGCGCGCCTGCGCCCGCCCGGCCCCGCCCGACACGGCCTGTACGGGCGCCCGACCGCCGTGCACACGCCCCGGACGCTCGCGCAGGTTCGCGAGGCGCTGCTCGACCCCGACGCCTTCGACGCCGACGACGCCGACCCCGGGACCAGACTCGTCACCGTGACCGGCGACGTGGAGACGCCGGCGACCGTCGAGTTGCCGACCGGAAGTTCGCTGGCGGCCGCCCGCGACGCCGTCGACTCGACGGGACGGTTCAAGATGGCCTGCGTCGGCGGCCTGTTCGGCGGCTTCACCCGGACGCTCGACCACCCGGCGAACGCGCTGGCGCTGGAGAACGCCGGCCTCGGCACCGGCGGCGTCGTCGAACTGTTCGACCGTGACCGCTGCGTCGTCGCGACGGCCGGCGAGCGCGTCCGGTTCGCGAGCGAGGAGAACTGCGGCCGGTGTTTCCCCGGCCGCGAGGGGTCGAAACAGCTCCTCGGCCTCCTCCGGGAGGTGTACGACGGGGAGTACCGGGACGACATGATCCGGGAGCTCACGCGCGTGATGGACGGCTCCAGCCTCTGTGACGTCGGCCGGTCGGTCGGCCGGTGCGTCGGGACGGCGCTCGACGGGTTCGAGACGGAGTTCGAGGCCCACGCGGCCGGTCGCTGCCCGAGCGGCGCTTGCGAGGTGGTGCAGTCGTGAGCAGCCAGGACCCCGGACCGACCGAGCACAGCCCCACCGAGCAGCTCCCCGGCGTCCCCGAGATCGACGACCCGCGGCCGACGACGCCGCTGGCCGAGGACTTCCGCACGGGAACGGCGAACGACCCCGACGTCGGCGTCGAGGGCGACGGGATGAGCACGGTGACCGTCGACGGGGCCCCCGTCGCCGTCCCCCCGGGAGCGACGCTCCTCGACGCCGTCGAGGCGGTCGAGGCCGACGCCGACGTGCCGGCGCTGTGCTACTACGGCCGCGACACCGAGCAGTCCGACGACATCGGGCCGCGGGGCGCCTGCCGCACGTGCATGGTCGAGACCGACGAGCACGGCCTCGTTCCGGCGTGTAGCTTCCCGGCCGAGGACGGCCTCGACGTCTCGACGGGCGCGACCGACGCGGCGGAGGCCCGCGACGTCAACCTCGACCTCGTGCTCGGAAACCACAACCTGCGGTGCACGACGTGCGGACAGAACGGCCGCTGTGAGCTCCAGGACGTCTCCATCGAGCACGGCGTGAACCAGCCACGGTACGGCGTGTTCGACGAGCGCGACGAGTACGCGCCGATCGACGCCACGTCGGTCATCCAGATCGACCGCAACAAGTGCATCCTCTGTAACCGCTGCGTCGAGGCCTGCAACGACGTCCAGGTCGCGGGCGTCCTCCGGATGTCCGGCAAGGGCGACGACCTCCACGTCGACTTCCAGAAGCCCGAAGCGGACACGATGGAGGACTCGACGTGCATCTCCTGCGGGCACTGCGTCACCGTCTGCCCGACGGGGTCGCTCGTCGAGGACGGCCTCGTGGACGCGACGACCATCCCCCTCCCCGGGTTCACCCAGAAGGTCTCCATCGGGACGGTCCGGGAGGGGAGACCCGTCGAGACGGCCGACACCGCCGAGGCGCCGAACCGCGAGGTCGCCGACGTCGGGGGCGGCCGACCCGACCCCGGCGCGCGGACCGACGGCGACCTCTCGGGCGTCGCGCAGTTCATGGCGAAGGCCAGGCGGAACGCGTCGGGGCTGGCCGGCCGGGCGACCGACGACGCGCTCGCCACGGTCGAGCACGCGGCCGAACGGGTCGCCGAGGAGTCGTTGACGATCGGTCAGCTCTTCGACGCCGCGCGCGTCGTCAGCACCGCCCGGAAGCGCGAGCTCACCGTGGCCGACACGACCTGCACTTACTGCGGCGTCGGCTGCCGGTTCGAACTGTACGGCAGGGGCGAGGAGATCCTGGGCGTCCGCCCGGCCGACCCCGATCGGACGCCGGCCAACGACTTCTCGACCTGCGTGAAGGGGAAGTTCGGCTACGACTACGTCGGCTCCGACGAGCGGCTAACGACGCCGCTCGTCAGGGAGGACGGGGAGTTCCGCGAGGCGTCGTGGGACGAGGCGCTGGACCTCGTCGCCGAGCGCCTGACCGAGGTCCGCGAGGAGCACGGCGCGGACTCGCTGGCGGTGACCTCCTCCTCGAAGAGCACGAACGAGGCGAACTTCCTCGCCCAGAAGTTCGCCCGGCAGGTGCTGGGGACGCCACACGTCGACAACTGCACGCGCCTCTGTCACTCGTCGACGGTCGCCGCGCTCAAGCAGACGGTCGGCTACGGCGCGATGACCAACCGCATCAACGAGGACGTCGGCGAGACGGATTGCTATCTCATCACGGGGTCGAACACGACAGAGAGCCACCCGGTGCTGGCGACGCGCATCGTCCAGAACGTCCGCGACGGCGCGGACCTGTTCGTGTTCGACCCGCGGAAGATGACCGTCGCGGACCACGCCGACCAGTACACCCGGACCAGGCCCGGCACGGACATCGCCTGGCTCAACGGGATGATGCGCCACATCGTCGAGGAGGACCTGTACGACGAGGCGTTCGTCGAGGAGCGGACCAGGCAGTTCGACGACCTCGTCGAGACGGTCGAGCCGTACACGCCCGACCTGGTCGAGGAGGTGTCGGGCGTCCCGCCGGCGGACCTCGAGCGCGCGGCCGAGACGATCGCCCGGTCGGAGACCTGCGTCTACGGCTGGGCGATGGGGCTCACCCAGCACTCCCACGGGACGCGCAACGCGCTCGCGATCGCGAACCTGGCGCTGCTGTGCGGACACGTCGGCAAGCCCCGCTCCGGGCTGTCCCCGTTCCGGGGGCAGAACAACGTCCAGGGCGGCGGCGGCGACATGGGACCGATCCCCAACAACCTCCCCGGCTACCAGCCCGTCGACGACGAGGACGTACTGGACAGGTTCGAGGCGTCGTGGGGCGTCAGGCCGCCGGACCGGGTGGGGCTGCGGATCACCGACATGTTCAGCGCCGTTCCGGGCGTCGAGGAGACCGTCTCCGGCAGGTCGGAGGCCGACGCGTACGGCGGCGACGAGCCCGGGACCGACGAGGAGGACCGGGGGACCGAGGACCCGGGCGCCGACGAGGGGTACACCCCCGAGAACACCGACGTTCGGGGGATGTACATCGTCGGCGAGAACCCCGCGCTCTCGGAACCGGACGTCCAGCACGCCGAGGAGGCGCTGGAGGCGCTCGACCTCCTCGTCGTCCAGGAGCTGTTCATGACCGAGACGGCCGAGCACGCCGACGTGGTGCTGCCGGCGGCGTCGATGGCGGAGAAGTACGGCACCGTCACGAACACCGAACGGCGGATCCAGCTCGTCCGGCCGGCGGCGGAGTCGCCCGGCGAGGCCCGCACGGACGTCGCCATCCTGCAGGACCTCGCCGGACGGCTGGGGTTCGACTGGGGGTACGGGAGCCCCGACGACGTGATGGACGAGATCAACGAGCTCACCCCCATCTACGGCGGCGTCACCCACGAACGGCTCGAGGAGAGGGGCGAGGGGCTCCAGTGGCCGTGCTGGGACGAGGACCACCCCGGGACGCCGTACCTCTACGAGGACGAGTTCAACTTCGACGACGGGCTGGCGCGGTTCGTCCCCTCGGAGCTACCCGACGAACTGTACCCGCTCGCGACCGAGGAGTACCCGTTCACGCTCACCACCGGGCGGGTGCTCTACCACTGGCACACCGGGTCGATGACGCGCCGCGGCACGGCGTCGATGAAGCAGGTCCCCGAGAGCTTCGTCACGATCCACCCGGAGGCGGCAGAGCGGCTCGGGGTCGTCGACGACGAGTACGTCAGCGTCGAGTCGCGGCAGGGCGAGGTCGTCGTGCGGGCGAACGTCGAGGAGACGTCGGGGCCGGACGTGCTGTTCATCCCGATGCACTTCGTCCACGGCGCCGTCAACAGGCTGACCAAGGAGGAGCTCGACCCGCTGAGCAAGATCCCGGAGTACAAGGTGACGAACGTCCGCGTCAGGCCGCTCGGGAGGGAGCCGGAAGCGGAGCCGTCGGGGCCCGAGGACCTGGCCGACGACGACTCCGAGGCGCTGGCGGGGGAGGACTGACCCCCACGTCCGAACGACGGCGCCCGCATGGCCGACGCTCCACGTTCGACGGACGTCGTCGGGTCGACGGAACGCGATCCGACGGAAAAACGGCCGGCTCAGGCCCGCTGCTCGACCGTCTCGAGGACCTCGCCCGAGAACGTGGCGTCGCCGCCGGTCGGCGTGGCGAGCGTCGTCCCGCAGACGGCGCAGTTCACGGTCGTCGACGCCTTGCCGAAGACGACCTGTTCGTTGTCACAGTCCGGGCACCGGACGCGGAAGAAGTTCCCTGCCATGCTCACTCCTGGAAGGTGAGGCGGCCGGCGCGCCAGCCCTCGCGCATGTGGGCCTTGCCGCAGTTCCCGCAGCGGTACTTGAGGTGGGTCTTCTTGGTCGGCTTGTCGCCACCCGGCACCTTCGAGAACTTGCCGGCGTTCCCGATGACCGCGGTGCCGCGTGCCTGCTGGCGGTCGGTCCACTTCATGCCGGTCTCGCGACCCTTCCGGACCTTCTCTACTTCGACCTCGTGGTGGCCGTTACAGTGCGGACAGTACGTGTTCATCCGTCGTGGCATCTCCATGGCGAACTCTCCTCTTGTGGGTCCGTACTGGGTGGGTCCTTAAAACGCATTTGGTCCGCGGACGCGACGGGGGCCGTCGCTTCCCCCGGAAACCGGGTCGCCGATCCGGAGACCGGGTCACCGCTCCCGGGTCGCCGGGTCGTCCGCTGCGCCGCCTCCCCCGAACCGTCCCCGCAGGGCCCCCTCGAGCAGCCCGACGAGTACGAGGCCGACCGCGAAGGCCCCGAGCAGCAGGAGGTGAACCGGACTGTCCGGGTCCCCGAAGACGGAGACGTGGACGGTCGATCCCAGGAGCCAGCAGCCCAGGAGAGCCGGGCTCACCAGCCCCCGGGTCAGCGCGAACAGGAGCGGGACGGCGGCGGCCGCGGTCCCCCCGAGGACGACCGTCGCGACGACCAGTAGCGCGGCCGGCGCCGGCGAAACGCCCTGGGCGAGGGTGTGAGCGCCGAGCGCGACGCCGAACGGACCCGCCACGGCGACCGTCACGCCCAGCGCTTGCCGGCGGGCCGGGACGCGGGCGGCGACCCCTCTGAGCCGCCCGTCGCCGACGCCGTAGTACCGTCGAAACGCGAACTCCACGGCGCCGATCCACGCCAGCGCCGACAGCCAGACGGGCCACGCCGTCGCGTAGTCCAGCACGAAGAGGTCGCCGCTGACGACCACGTATCCGCCCAGTTCGCCCCACTCCGGGGCGGGCGTCGTGGTCTCCCGCATCGCTGTCCAGCCGAGCAGCGCCAGCCACCCGACCGCCGGGGACGCGAGCCCGGTGTGAGCCGAGGCGAGCGCGGGGAGTCCCCCAGCCGCCAGCAACGTCAGCGCGAAGGCGATTCCGCCGAGGTCGAGGCCGGGCATCGGATAGCCGTACTCGGCGTACAGCGAGAGGACGACGCCGAGGTTGAGGAGGCCGCCCGAAGCGCACGCTGTGGCCGACCGGATGGAGGGCAGTCGCATCGACGGACCTCGGCCGGCCGACGCGATAGTTCTTGTGGAGCCTGTGTCACTTCGGAGGCGGTCGACCGACCGGAACGGCGCCACGCCTCGGCGGTCGCCGGTCACTCCGCGTCCGAGTACGGGAGCCAGTCGCGGTCCGGGTCGACGCGTCCCGCGAGCAGCGCGTTGAGGACGACGCCGAGGAGCAGCGCGAGCGCGGCGACGTACAGCCACGTGAGCACGAGCAGGACGGCGCCGGCGAGCCCGTACAGTTCGACGCTCTCGGAGGCGGCGAAGTAGAGCCGGAACCCGAGCATCGAGACCGTCCACAGCCCCGCCGCGAACGCCGCCCCCGGGAGCACCTGCCGGACCGTCGTGTCGACGGCGAGGAGGTAGTACATCGGGACGAACAGGCAGACGAGCCCCGCGAAGAGGAGCGCCGGCCCGAGCAGCACCCAGATGACGCCGGAGACGACGACTGCGAGCGCGGCCCCGCCGAGAGCCAGGCCGGCGAGTCCGACCGAGACGGTCGCCAGCACGAGGGCGCTGTCAAGGAGGCGGTTCGCGGCCGACCGGCCCTTCCGCTCGCCGTACAGCGCGGCGAAGTGACCGTCGAGCGCGCGGAACATCCGCAGGCCGCTCCAGCCGGTGATGAGAAGCGCCAGCGCCACCGCACGGGCGCGACCCGGCGCGTCTCCGCCGAGTCGCTCGAGGAGCGACCGGAGGCGCTCGGGGCTCACTCCGGCGACCTGCTCGAGGAACGCCGGGAGCCCCTCCGGCGCCCCCACAGCCGAGAACGTCGCGACCACCAGCAAGAGCAGGGGGAGCAGCGCGTTGAACGCGTAGTAGCCGAGGCTCGCGGCGCTCGCGCCGACGTGCTCCTCCCTTCCGACGGCCACCATCGCCCGGAGCGTCTCCGCGGGTCCGCGTGGCCGGTCCATACCGGGCGGACGGGGGACGCCCCCAAAGCTATCGTGTTGTTAACCGTGGTAGGGCGGCGACGATCGCCGCGTACGTGCGGGTCGCCCGTCCCCGTAACGGGGTTGAACGTGCCTCACGCCAGCGGCGTCCGCTCCACGACCGTCCCGTCGTAGGTCGGGTACTGCTCGACGAGTTCCCCCTCCTCGAGGTCGCCCTCCTCGACCATCTCCTCCAGCAGCCACCACGCGACCTCGACGTGGTCCGTCTTCACCGCGTAGAACTCCTCGGGGACGCCGAGCGCCTCGAGTGCCGACGGGTCGTCGTACGTCTTCCCGTACACCAGCGTGCCGTCGTCGGTCACGTCGTCGAAGGGCCGGCGGACGTTCTCGGCCATCCGCTTCAGGCGGTTCCGGTGCTGGGCGGCGTCCTTGAACACGCTCGTACAGAAGTAGACGCGCTCGTGGTCGCCCATCGCCTCGAGGATCTCGGCCTTGGAGCCCTCGACCGCCGACATGTGGCCCTCCTGGAGTTCGAACCCCTCTTCCTGCATCCGGCGGTAGTTCCCCTGGCTCATCTCGAACTCGTTGACGTTGCAGAACTCGGCGGCGCCCTCGTCGAGGAACTCGAGGAACTCCTCCTCCGCGCGGATGCCGGGGATCTCGAACGCCGGCGTCAGTCCCTCCTCGCGCGCGACGTACAGTATATCCTCCCACTCGGTGCCGTGCATCTCGCCCCAGAGCTCGTACGGCGGGTGGAAACGAATCTCGTCGAGACCCGCCTCGGAGAGCCGCCGCATGTTCTCGCGGCCGCCCGTGATGCCGGTGTAGAGGTGCGTGTGGTGGTCCTCGCCGAACTCCTCCTTCAGGAGCGAGAGGTAGCGGCACGTCCGGTCGAGCGCCTCCTGGGGCTCGCCGCCGGTGATGGAGGTGCCCAGCGCGTCCATCCGGCGTGCCTCCTCGAGCACGTCCTCGTCGCGGGTGACCTCGCGCTCGTTGGCGTACACCGTGTTCACGTTCTTCCTGTTCTCGCCGAGCGGGCAGTAGAAGCAGTCGCGCTGGTCACAGTAGCCGTAGACGAAGAGGACCAGCTTCCCCCCCATCGCGCACTGTTCACAGCCCTTCGAGATCATTCGATACCGGCGATTCGGCGTCGACCGGCAAAAGGGCCCCGACTCGGATCGCCCCCGGACGACACGCTACGCGACCACGGCCGACACGAGGTACCCCGTCGCGGCCACCGCGATCGATTCGACGGACATCAAATCGAAGTGACACGCACCACGAAGCTCATACGTCTCGACCGCATCCGGTTCCCACATGGACAGCAGACGAACGTTCCTACGGGCGGTCGGCGCGATCGGCCTCGCGGGCGCGAGCGCTGGCTGTATCGGAGTCATCACGGGGGAGGAGCCGGCGGGGTTCTCCGCCGGAGTCGCGACGGTCCCCTCGGCGACGCTCGAGGAGACCGGGTACGAACCGGTCGGGGTAGAGGACGTCGAGGTCGAACGGACGTTCTCGGTCGCCGGCCAGGAGCGGCGGGTCGTGGTCACCAACCGACTGGCACAGTACGACAAGGCGGTCGAACTCCCGACGGGCGACAGCTACCAGGGGGCGCTGTTCGCCGCCCTGACGACGCCGGCCGTCGAGGTGTTCGGTCGGACGATGAACCCGGTCGCCGAACTCGGGTCCGGCGAACTCGCCCGCCGCGCGCTCGGGGAGTTCGAGGGGTTCGGCGACCTCCGGGAGGACGGGACCGAGACGGCGACGGTGCTCGGCAGCGAGACGGAGGTCGGCCTCTTCCTCACGGACGCCGAGATCGCCGCGGGCGTGACGGCGGAGGTCCGCATCCACGTCGCGGAGGCGGTCCGCGCTGGCGAGGACTTCGTCGTCGCGATCGGCGCGTACCCGACGTTGCTGTCCGGGGAGGACGACCACGTCCGGACGATGATGGGCGACGTCGAGCACGCCGACGACTGACCGGCGAGCGCGACGCGCGAGGTTCCCCCGACACCGCCCCGCAGTCGCGGGGCGGAGGCGGGGTTCGGGCCGGCACTCGGGTCGGAACCGCGATCGGATCGAGCCGCCGATCGGGTCGGGGTCGTGACCGGATCGGGGACCGTCGGCGAGCCGTCGCTCCCCCGAAAACAGATATACCCTGACCGTCATACCGCACAACGATGCTGTTGGTCCTCCCCGTCGACCTCGACGACGACCTCGGTCGCAAGACCGGGCGCTCTACCCCCGTCATCGGACGGGACGACGTCGAGGCGGCCGCCGTCGCGCTGGCGACGGCGGATCCGGAGGACTCGGACGTGAACGTGCTCTTCCAGGCGGTCCACACCTACGACGAGCTCGTCGCCGACGAGACCATCGAGGAGGAGGTCGCCGTCGCGGCCGTCACGGGCGTCGAGGGGAGCGACGTGCAGGCGAACCGGGCGGTGGGGGAGGAGGTGGACACCGTCCTCGCGGCGCTCTCGACCGGCGAGGACGTCCGCGCGATCGTCATCACCGACGGCGCCCAGGACGAGTCGGTGCTGCCGGTCATCCGCTCGCGGGTCCCGCTCGACGGCGTCCGCAGGGTCGTCGTCCGGCAGGCCCAGGACCTCGAGTCGATGTACTACACGATGAAGCAGGTGCTCTCGGACCCGGAGACCCGCGGGACGGTGCTCGTCCCGCTCGGGGTGCTGCTGCTCGTCTACCCGTTCTCGGTCGTCGCGGGCATGCTCGACATCCCCGGCGCGATGGTGCTGGGGCTCGTCTCGGCCATGCTCGGCCTCTACACCCTGTTCCGGGGGCTGGGACTGGAGCGGGCCGTCGACTCGGCGGCCGAACGGACCCGAAACGTCCTGTACGCGGGCCGGGTGACCATCATCACCTACGTCGTCGCGCTGGCGCTGCTCGTCGTCGGGGGCGTGCAGGGCGTCGACACGCTCGGGGCGGTCGAGGACGCGACCGGGCCGCTCCCCGTCGAGGCCCAGCTGGCGGTGTTCGTCCACGCAGCCGTCCAGTGGGCCGCCGCGGCCGGAGTCACCTCCTCGATGGGCCAGGTGACCGACGAGTACCTGAGCGACCGCTTCCGGTGGCGCTACCTGAACGCGCCGTTCTACGTCGTCTCCATCGCCATCGTGCTGTACGGGCTCTCGGGCTACTTCGTCCCCCTCGACGCCGGCGACGTCCTGACGCGGCTCACGCTCGGCGAACTCGCGCTCGCGCTGACGATCGGCACCCTGCTCGGCGTCCTCTCCACGCTCACGTTCGCGGTCGCGGAGTCGTACACCGAACGGAACCCCCGGCCGGCATAGGGGCGAGCTCCCGGACCGGCGGGAAAGAGGACCCCGGGGGAACGGGGGCGACTCCCCGACCGGCGGGCCGTGACCGCCCGCCGGGGGCGGATACGCGCATTTTTTACGAGGGGCATTACAATTCGGTGGTATGTCTGCGGCATCGCACTCGTATGATATCGTCGTCGTCGGCGGCGGCACGGCGGGGGCTTTCGCCGCGGCGACGGCCGCCGACGAGGGCCTCGACGCGGTCATCGTCGAACGGAAGTCGGAGGCGGAGGCGGGCAACATCGCCTGCGGGGACGCCATCAAGGGGAAGTCGACGTTCCCGGACGTCGTCGACCTCGAGTACCTCAAGGACGAGTCGTTCACCAACCGGAGCATCCGGCGGGCGATCTTCGAGAACCCCCTCACCGGCGAGACCCTCGACGTGCCGTTCGGCGAGTCCGGCGCCGTGATCGACCGGAAGCGGTACGGCGAGATCATCCTCGAGGAGGCCGAACGCATCGGCGCCGACATCCACTACGACACGGTGGTCCAGGACGTGACCCAGGACGACGACGGCACCGTCACCGGCGTCCGCGCCAAGCGGAAGGGCGACGTCGTCCAGTACGACGCCGACCTCACCGTCGACGCCGCCGGCGCGCTCTCGATCCTCCAGGACAAGGGCGACTTCGGCGACGCCACCTTCGACACGAACGTCTCCTACTCGCAGTTCTGCTCCGCCTACCGCGAGGTCGTCGAGGTTCCCGAACCCGTCGACTACGACGACGCCATCGTGTTCAAGCCGACCGAGGAGCTTGGCTATCTCTGGTACTTCCCGCGCACGAGCACCGAGATCAACGCCGGCCTCGGCTTCCAGATGACCGAGCCCCCGATGAAGCTCGTCGAGGTCCTCAAGGAGGACCTCCGAAGTCGCGCGGAGTTCGCCGGCGCGACGGTGAAGAACAAGCTCGGCGCCGCGCTCCCCACCCGCCGCCCGTACGACTCCGCGGTCGCGAACGGCTTCCTCGCGGTCGGCGACTCCGCGGGCCACGTCAACCCCACCACCGGCGGCGGCATCCCCGGCGCCGCGAAGTCCGCCCACTGGGCGGTGAAGCGCGCCGCGGAGGCCATCTCGGAGGGCGACACCTCCGAGGAGGCGCTGTGGGGGTACAACCGCGACGTGCTCACCGACTTCGGGAAGCGCTTCGCCGCGGTGGACCTGTACAACGTGTGGGGCACCGCCCACGACGTGGAGGAGCTGACGGGCATCGTGAGCTCCATCCCGGGCCAGCAGCTCGTCGACGCGATGAGCAAGGGCGAGGCCTCGATGGGGCTCGGCCTGAAGCTGAAGACCGCGTACAGGACGTTCGGCCACTGGGACGCGCTGTACGAACTGTGGCAGGTCCGCAGCAAGGCGGGCGAACTGAAGGACCACTACGACGAGTACCCCGAACACCCGGACGGCTTCGAGGCGTGGCGCGAGGCGCGCGACGCCATCATGGACGAGGTGTACGAGATCTCGGGCGCCGAGCCCAAGTACTGACGAACCTCCTTTGGCGGGGGCCTCCTCGCTCGGTCGCTTCGCTCCCTCGCTCGTCGACCCCCGCGAAGACCCGTTCATGCTGTGGGATTCCGGAGAAATCCCACTGCTGACGGGAGATCGAAGATTTCCCGTAATGCTGCCAGAACCCGTCGGTTTCTGGCCGCAAGACGAGCTTTGCTCGTCAGTGCCAAAACGCCGCTCGCTCGGTCGGCGGGGCTTCGCCCCGCCTCCCTCCCTCGCGGTGAGCCTGCTGGTGCCACCGCACCGCGACCGCCGGTACCGCAGCCGCCGTTACTCCCCCAGCGTCACGCTCTCGTCGGCTGCATTCCGGAGCGCGTCCGACCGCCCGTAGCTACCCGGAGCGATGGCGAGCGTCCGCAGACCGCGCTCGTTGGCGGCCTCCAGCGCCGGCTTGAAGTCCGTGTCGCGGGAGGCGATGGCGATGGTCCCGGCGCGCCCCTCCGCGGCGAACGTCGCCACGTCGACCGCGAGTTTCACGTCCACGTCGCCGCTCGTCACGACGACCTGGAAGCCGCGCGCCTCGGCGGCCTGGATCAGCCCCGGCGTGGCGTGCTCGTTCAGGTAGAGCCGCGCGGTGACGAGGTTCCCCATCGCGGCCGCCGCCGTCCGGAGGTCGTCGAGGTCCACGTCGAACTCCTCGCGGAGCACGTTCGGGCCGTCGACGAACAGCGCGACGTCCCCGCGGGAGGACCCGCCGCCCTCGCGTACGCGGCGGAGACGCCCCAGTAGCCCCATTGGTCGTGACTCCGGTCGCTGCCCGATACGCCTTCCGGTTCGGGACCGGTTCGACCCGTTCGCCGTCCGGACGCCACGCTCACTGACGCCGTCCGACCACCCGACGACGGCCGTCGTCGACGGCCGCCGGGGCGCAGCCCGGTTCGTTTCGAGTATATATCCACCACCTTTTCCGTTAAATTCTCTATTTATTCCAAAGAATTAATACAGCACGGATCGCTCGTCGGTCCGCAGCATGACAGACCGTGACGCAGCCCCAGACCTGTATCGACGCGGACTCCTGAAGGCGGCCGGCCTCGCGGCCGGCGGCGCGGCGCTCCCGGGCGTGACGAGCGCGACGCCCGGTCGCGAACCCGGCGCCAAGGAGGACGAGGTGCTCGTGGGCGTGTCGGCGACGGCCGACGACGTGGAGGGCGCGGTCGCCCGGCACGTCCCCGGCGACGCGGAGGTCGTCCACTCGAACGAGACGCTCCGCTACGTGGCGGTGAAGTTCCCGAGCGGGGCTGCCGACGTCGCCCGCGAGAACTTCGTCGACGCGATCACGAAAAAAGAGCACGTCAAGTACGCCGAGCCGAACGCCACCCACCGGGCGTTCGCGACGCCGAACGACCCGCAGTTCGGCGACCAGTACGCGCCCCAGCAGGTGGACGCCCCCGACGCGTGGGACGTCACCTACGGCTCCTCGTCGGTCACCGTCGCGGTGGTCGACACCGGCGCGCAGTACGACCACCCGGACCTCGCGGACAACTTCGCGGACGACCCGGGGTACGACTTCGCGGACGACGACTCGGACCCGTATCCGGACGCCCCGAGCGACGAGTACCACGGCACCCACGTCGCCGGCATCGCCGGCGCAGTCACGGACAACGGCACCGGGGTCGCCGGCGTGAGCGACTCGGAACTCATCAACGGCCGCGCGCTCGACGAGAGCGGCAGCGGGTCGACCGCGGACATCGCCGACGCCATCGAGTGGGCCGCCGACCGGGACGCGGACGTGCTGAACCTCTCGCTCGGGGGCGGCGGCTACACGAGCACGATGAAGAACGCCGTCTCCTACGCGTACGACAACGGCGTCTTCATCGCCGCCGCGGCGGGCAACGACGGGACCAACTCCGTCTCGTACCCGGCGGCCTACAGCGAGTGTCTGGCCGTCTCGGCCGTGGACTCGAACGGCGACCTCGCGTACTTCTCGACGACGGGCGAGAAGGTCGAACTCGCCGCGCCGGGGGTGGACGTGCTCTCGACGACGACGGAGGCGCGCGGGAGCTACGAGACGCTCTCGGGCACCTCGATGGCGACGCCGGTCGTCGCGGGTTCTGCGGGCCTGGCGCTCGCGCAGTGGGACGTCGACAACGCCACGCTCCGCTCGCACCTCAAGGACACGGCGACCGACCTCGGACTCTCCAGCGACGAGCAGGGGAGCGGGCAGGTCGACGCCGGCGCAGCGGTCGCGACCGAACCCGGCGACGGCGGGGGTGGCGGCGGCGGCGGGGACACCACAACCGGGTCGGTCACCGACTCGCTGTCGGGCTACTGGGACAGCGACTGCTGGTCGTGGGCGTGGGAGTACGGTTCCCCCTCGAAGGTCGTGATCGAACTCGACGGCCCGTCGGACGCCGACTTCGACCTCTACGCGAACGAGGGCGACGGCACCTGTCCGACGACTTCCTCGTACGACTACCGCTCGTGGAGCACCGACAGCCAGGAGACGATCACCGTCGACGACCCTGACACGTCGACGGACCTCCACGTCCTCGTCGACTCCTACTCCGGCTCCGGCGAGTACACGCTCACCATCACCGAGCACGAGTAACGACGGCGACCGGGCGGCGGACGGACGATGACCGCGGACGGCCGTCTCCTTTTTGCCGTCCCCGGGCGCAATGGAGGATGGACTCGAATGTCACGGACACCGACGGGGACGGAGGAGGGGTGACGCTTCTCCAGGCGGGCGCCGGCATCGCCGCCGAACTCGTCACGCTACTGACGGTGTTCCTCATCGCGGCGGGGGTCGGCACGCTCGTCGCCAAGGTCGGTCGGTTCCCGTACACCATCGCGTTGCTGCTCGCGGGGCTCGTCGTCTCCATCGCGGGCGTGGAGATCGGCGCCGCGCAGGACCTCTCGCACGACCTCATCCTGCTCGTCGTCCTCCCGGCGCTGCTGTTCGAGGGCGCCGCGACGACGGACCTTGAGCAATTCCGCCGGAACGTCGTCCCCGTCCTCACGCTCGCGGTTCCTGGACTCATCGTCTCCGTGCTCCTCCTCGGGTATCTGGGGTCGCGCGTGCTGGGGTTCTCGCTCGTCGTGTCGCTGCTGTTCGCCGCGATGATCCTCCCCACCGACCCGGTCTCCGTGCTCGCGCTGTTCAAGGAACTGGGCGTGCCCGACCGGCTCGCGGTGCTCGTGGAGGGCGAGTCGCTCATCAACGACGGGGTCGGCGTCGTCATCTTCTCCACGCTGCTCGCGCTGATCCAGGAGGGCGTGTCGCCGGAGACGCTACTCACCGTCCCCGGCGCGCTCGAGGTGCTCCGCGAGTTCCTCGTCGTGTCGCTGGGGGGACTACTGGTCGGGCTGGCGACCGGGTACGCCGTCTACCGGGTGATGCGGAACCTCGACGAGCACATGACCGAGATCGTCCTGACGCTCGTGCTCGCCTACGGGAGCTTCCTCCTCGCCGAGCACTACCTCCACGTGAGCGGCGTCATCGCCACGGTCGTCGCGGGACTGTTCATCGGTAACCGCGGCGCCGAGTACGCCATGGGCCCGCGGACGAAGGTGTCGGTGTTCAACACCTGGGAGACGGCGGCGTTCGTCGTCAACACGTTCGTCTTCGTCGCCATCGGCGTCCGGACGCCGATCGGCGACCTCCTCCGCTTCGCCGACCTCATCGTCGTCGGCATCGCCCTCACGCTGTTGGCGCGCGCGGTCGTCGTGTACGCCGCGACGGCGCTGGTGAACCGCCTGCAGGGGAACCGCGTGCCCCGGTCGTACCAGCACGTCATGGTCTGGGGCGGGCTCCACGGCTCCATCCCCATCGCGCTCGTGCTGGGGCTCCCCAGGCCGGGGACGACCGTGCCGGCGTCGTTCCCGCGCGCCGAGCTGACGGCGCTCGTCTTCGGCATCGCCGCGTTCTCGCTCGTCGTCCAGGGGCTCACGATGGGGCGACTGCTCGATCGGTTGGGTATACTCACCCGCTCGGACGCGGAGCGGTTGTACCAGCTCCTCGTCGGTCGCTCCCGGGCAGTGTCGGGGGCGCTCGACGCGGTCGAGCGTCTTCGCCGACAGGGCGACGTTCCCGGCGACGTGTACGAGGACTTCCGCGCCGAGTACGGCCGCGAGCGGGACGCGCTGAACGAGGCCATCGCCGAGCTGTTCGCGGCGAACCCCGAACTGCGGCGCGAGCGCGTGCTCGTCGGCGAGCGGCAGGTGCTCAGGCGGGAGAAGAGCGCGCTCCTGGACGCGGTCCGTTCGGGGGTCGTCGCCGACGACGTGGGCGAGCGGCTGATGGAGGAGGTGGACCTGAAGCTCGACCTGGTCGACGACGGCCGGTCGACCGTCCGCGAGGACGCCGAGGGGTACACGGAGTTCTGGCGGGAGCGCGCGGAGTCGTTCGGCCTCGACGTTCCCGGCGGCGGGGACGACGGGGGCGTCGACGACGCCGACGACGTGCCGGACGGGTAGCGGCGGAGGGAAACCCACATACGTTCGTCCCACGATGGCGGACGTATGAGCAACTGGACGGACGCCATCGTCGGCGACCGGATGGCGGTGGATCGCGAGTTCTCCGAGCGCGTCCGGGGGTCGCGCTTCTCGAACCAGGAGTGGGGGCTCATCATGACCGCAGTCGAGTTCGAGATCGAACACGCCGACGACCCCGAGCGCGCCAGCATCGTCGCGGACACGAGCAAACTGTCGAGCATCGTCCCCGAACTCGAGAAGGTCTCGAACCAGATGCAGGGGATGGGCGGCGCCGGCGGCGACTCGGGCGGATCCGTCCTCGACGGCATCAGGGGGGCGCTGTTCGGCGACGGGTCGAGCGGCGACGATCGGGAGAAGCAGGAGGCGGCCGAGCGACTCTCCCAGGAGTACGCCGACGCGCTCCAGGCCCACCTCGAGTCGAAGGGGACCTGGGAGCAGGTGCGGATCGCCTACCAGGAGTAGCGACTCGACCGACGGCCGACCGTGTCGGCCGTCACGAAACCGTTCGCACGCGGAGCCCGACTCAGTACTCGTCGCCCGAGTGGAACATCGTCCGCTCCTCGGCCTCAAGGATGTTGATGAGCTCGTCGATCAACTCGTCGTAGCTCTCGCCGTTCTCGCGGAGCCCGTCGAGCCGCTCGATCGTCTCGTCGCTGACCTCGATCTGGGGCATGGACGTCCGTTCGTCGCCGCGGGACAAAAGGGTACAGGCGAACCGCGGCCGCGTCGGAGCGGAATGGTCGTGTCCGAGTCAGCGTGGGCGCGTCGATGTCGCCGTGAGTCGGCGTGGTACGTCCCGCCCGCGCGGGTTACAGGCGGGAACGCACCGCTTCGGCCACTTCGTCGGTGCCGGCGTCGCCGCCGAGGTCGGGCGTCCGCGGGCCGTCCGAGAGGACGGCCTCGACGGCCGCACGCACGTCCGCGCCCTCCCCGTCGTACCCGAGGTGCTCCAGCAGCATCGCGGCCGAGAGGATGGCCGCCGCGGGGTTGGCGACGCCCTCGCCCGCGATGTCCGGGGCGGTCCCGTGGACCGGCTCGAACAGGCCGCGCTCGGGGCCGACGTTCGCCGACGGGAGCAGGCCGAGCCCGCCGACCAGCCCCGCCGCGAGGTCCGAGAGCACGTCGCCCGCGAGGTTCGGGCAGACGACGACGTCGAACGCGGCCGGGTCGAGACAGACGCGCGTCGCGAACGCGTCCATCAGCACCTCCTCCGTCTCGACGCCGCGCTCGTCCGCGACGCCGACGACCGCGTCGCGGAACCGCCCGTCCGTCTCGCGCATCACGTTCGCCTTGTGGGCGAGGTGGAAGCCGTCCGCGCCGCGGTCGGCGACGAACTCGCAGGCGAACTCGGCGAGCCGTTCGGACGCCGAGGTGGTGACGACGCGGGTGAGCGTCGAGAGGTCCCCCGAGAGCCTGCTCTCGTGGCCCGCGTAGACGCCCTCGGTGTTCTCCCGCAGGAACACGACGTCCGTCTCGGGCCGGAGCGCGTCGACGCCGGGGTACGCGCGGGCGGGACGGACGTTCACGAACGAGTCCACCGCCTCCCGCAGCGGGAGAATGACGTCCGCCGCCGTCTCGCCGGCCGCGCCGAACAGCGTCGCGTCCGCGGCGGCGACCCGATCGTACGTCTCCGGGGGAAGCGCCTCCCCGGTTCGCTCCTTCACCGCGTCGCCCGCCTCGGCCTCGACGAACTCGAACTCGCCGACGGCCTCCAGCACGCTCCGGGCCGCCGGGACGACCTCGTTCCCGACGCCGTCGCCCGGGATGACGACGATCTCCTCGCCCGCCATCTCAGTCGCTCGCCCCCGGGAGGTGCTCGTCGGTCACGTAGGGGAGCGACTCGGCCGTCCCGCGGACGGCGCCCGCGTTCGAGTCCATCAGCGCGGTCGTGTCCCACTCGCCCTCGACGAGCGCCCGTCGCTGGGCCTCGTCCACGGACGCCTCGATCGTGGTGTCGCCGTAGGTCACCGTCTCGGCGGCCACGTCGACCTCGATCTCGCCGTCGGGGTGCTCGTCGATCCAGTCTTGCAGGGCGGTGATCTCTTCATGGCTCGCCGTCAGGGCCGGAATACCCAACGCGAGGCAGTTACCCTGGAAGATGCCCGCGAACGACTCGCCGACGATCGCGTCGATTCCCCAGCGCATCAGCGCCTGAGGGGCGTGCTCCCGGGAGGAGCCGCAGCCGAAATTTGCGTTCACCGCGAGCACGCTCGCCCCCCGGAAGCGGTCCTCGTTGAACGGATGCTCCTTCTCCTCGTCCTCCTCGGTGAACCGCTGGTCGAAGAACGCGAACTGCCCGAGGCCTTCGAAGGTGACGGCCTTGAGGAACCGGGCCGGGATGATCTGGTCGGTGTCGATGTCGTTGCCGCGGACGGGGATTCCCGTGCCGGAGACGAACTCGACTGTCTCAGCGGAACCTCGGTCCGAGTCTGCACTAGAATCGGAGGTCATGCTTCCACCACCTCGCGCGCCTCCAGGTCGCGCACGTCGGATACTTCGCCTTTGATTGCCGCGGCCGCGACCATCTGTGGGTTCATCAGGACGGTCCGTCCGTCCTTCGAGCCCTGCCGTCCCACGAAGTTGCGGTTCGAGGAGGAGGCGCATGCCTCGTCGCCCTCGAGCTGGTCCTCGTTCATGCCGAGACACATCGAACAGCCCGCGTTGCGCCACTCGAAGCCGGCCTCACGGAACGTGTCCGCGAGCCCTTCTTCCTCGGCGATCCGCTGGACGCGCTGGCTCCCCGGGACCACTAGCGCCCGGACGTCGTCGTGGACTTCGCGGCCTCGGACGATCTCCGCGGCCCGTCGGAGGTCTGGAAGGCGCGCGTTTGTACACGAGCCGAGGAAGGTGACGTCAATCTGGTACCCCTCCATCGTGTCGCCAGGCTCGACGCCCATGTGTGCCTGCGCCCGTCGAGCGATCTCTCGCTCGTCCTCGGGGAGATCCTCCGGGGCGGGAACCTCCTCGGAGATGTCGACGCCCTGGCCGGGCGTCGTCCCCCAGGTTACGACCGGTTCGAGCGCGTCGCCGTCAATGGTGACCACGTCGTCGTACGTGGCGTCGGGTTCCGAAGCAACCGACTCCCAGTACGGTTTCAGCTCCTCGAACGCCTCGGAGTCGTCGGCGAAGGCGTCGGTCCCACGCAGCCATTCGTAGGTTGTTTCATCCGGATTGACATAGCCCGCGTGAGCACCGCCCTCGATAGACATGTTGCAGATGGACATCCGTCCCTCCATGCCAAGTGCCTCGACGGCCTCGCCACCGTACTCGTATACGTAACCGACGCCGCCGTCGGTGCCGAGTTCGCGGATGATCCGGAGAATGACGTCCTTCGCCTCGACGCCCGCGCCAAGTTCTCCCGTCACCTCGATCCGCCGGACGTCCTTCTTCTCCCTGGCGAGACAGCCGGTCGCGAGCACGTCGCGGATCTGTGAGGTCCCGATGCCGATCGCCAGCGCTCCGAAGGCACCGTGCGTGGCTGTGTGGGAGTCGCCACAGACGATGGTCTTTCCGGGCTGGGTGAGCCCCTGCTCGGGGCCGACGACGTGGACGATGCCCTGATCGCCAGTCGAGGGGTCGGAGAAGTCGATGCCCGCCTCGCGGACGTTCCGCTCGAGTTCGCTCATCATCTGTTCGGCTTCGTCGTCGTTGTACGGGCGCGACTGGTCGGCGGTAGGAATGATGTGGTCCACGGTCGCGTGGGTGAGCGCCGGGTACGCCACCTCCACGTCGCGCTCGCGGAGCATTCCGAACGCCTGCGGGCTCGTCACCTCGTGGATGAGGTGGAGGCCGACGAACAGCTGGTCCTGGCCGGTCGGCAGCTCGGTCACCTTGTGTCGATCCCACACCTTGTCGTACAGCGTCCCCTCGCTCATACGTCGGGGTCCTCGTCTCCCGTCTCGGCGTCGCCCGCTCGTGCGGGGCCGCGCGTCCAGATGCCCTTCGGCTCGGGGTAGGGCGGCTCGTGGGCCACGTCGGCCAGCGTCGACCCGTCGTCGCCCGTCGTTCCGGCTGTACCCGCTCGGCCGTCGTCGTCCGGCGCGACCGGCCCGCTCGCGTTCCGCCGGGCCCGCCGGGCGCCGCCGTCTGCCACCGCGGGGCCGCGACGGTAGACGGCCCAGAACGTCTCGGCCGTGTCGGGGTGGACGTGGCTCACGTCGGCCAGCGTCTCGCCGGCCGCCGTCCGCTCTGCCGACCCGTCCGTGGACGCCGCGTCCCCCGCGCGTTCCTCGTTCATTCTCGCATCCCCACGCGGCTCGCCTCCTCGGCCTCCTGCTCCTCGCTCTCCGTCCCGTCGTCCCACGCGAAGAGGCCGCGGAGGTCCTCGCCGACCGCCTCGATGTCGTGGTTCTTCTCGGCGGTCCGGAGCTGGGTGTAGGAGGGTCGGCCGGCCTGGTTCTCGGCGATCCACTCGCGGGCGAACGTCCCGTCCTGGACGCCCTCGAGGATCTCGTCCATCCGCTCGCGGACCGCGTCGTCGACCACGTCGTCGCCGCGGGTGAGCCCGCCGTACTCGGCCGTGTCCGAGACCGAGTCCCACATGGCGCCGATGCCGCCCTCGTACATCAGGTCGACGATGAGCTTCATCTCGTTCAAGCACTCGAAGTACGCCATCTCGCGGGAGTAGCCGGCGTCGACGAGCGTCTCGTAGCCCGCCTTCACGAGCGCCGAGATGCCGCCGCACAGCACGGCCTGCTCGCCGAACAGGTCCGTCTCGGTCTCCTCGCGGAACGAGGTCTCGACGACGCCCGCGTCCGTGCAGCCGATGGCGTGTGCGTACGCCAGCGCCTCTGCCTTCGCGTCGCCGGTCGCGTCCTGGTACACGGCGAGCAGGCCGGGCGTCCCCTCGCCGTTCTCGTAGTTCCGGCGGACGAGGTGGCCCGGCGACTTGGGCGCGATCATCGTCACGTCGACGTCCTCGGGCGGCTGGATCTGGTTGTAGTGGATGTTGAACCCGTGGGCGAACTGGAGCGTGTCGCCCGCGTCCAGCTCCTCGCGGACGTCCTCGAACACGTCCGGCTGGACGGTGTCGGGGACGAGCATCGAGACGACGTCGGCCTCCGCGGCGGCCTCGACGGGCGTCGCCACCCGGAGGCCGTCGTCCTCGGCGGCCCCCCACGAGGAGGAGTCCTCGCGGAGGCCGACGATCACGTCCACTCCGCTGTCCGCGAGGTTCTGCGCGTGGGCGTGGCCCTGGCTGCCGTAGCCGAGCACGGCCACGGTCTTGTCGTCGATGTAGTCGCGGTTCGCGTCGTCGTCGTAGTATACGGGGCTCTCGAAGGTGTCGGTGTCAGTCATCGTAGTTGGGTGTGGTCTGGTCCGTCGCGTCGCCGTCGGCGCTCGTGCCGTCGGCCGCGGCGTCGTCCGTTGCCGCCGAGTGGCCCGGCTCCTCGCCGGGCGTCGTCGGGGAGTCGCCGCGTTCGAGCGCGGTCTGGCCGGTCCGGGCGATCTCGATGATGCCGAACTGCCGGAACGCGTCGACCGCGTCGTCGATCTTCCGCTCGTCGCCCGTGATCTGGACGGTGATGGTTCGCGGCCCGGCGTCGAGCGTCCGGCCCTCGTACATCTCGGTGATGGCGTGGACCTTGTCCGGCTCGGAGCCGCGGACCTTCAGCAGCACCAGCTCCGCGCGCACCGCGTCGGACCCGAGTTCGCCGACGGCGATGACGGGCGTGAGCTTCATGAGCTGCTTTTTCGCCTGGTCGATGCCGGGGTCCGTCTCCTCGACGACCAGCGTGATGCGGGCGTGGCCCTCGACGGTCGTCGGGCCGACCGTGAGGCTCTCGATGTTGAACTGGCGCCGGGAGAACAGCCCGGAGACGCGCGAGAGCACGCCCGGTTCGTGTTCGACCAGCGCCGAGATGACGGCGGTCCGTCGGGGCCGTGCCGCCTCGGCGTCCGGGTCGACTCGGATTCCCTCCGCGTTGCGCCGGGCGGTCGGCTGCGGTCGCTCGTCCGGGCGGGGGCCGGCCATGCCGCGCTCGGGCACCGCGGTGTCGGCGCCGGTCGGCGTGGCGTGTTCGGCCGCGGGCGCGTCCGCGGGGTGGGCGTCGAACTCGGCGGGCTCCGGGCCGGACTCGTCCGCGCTCCCGCCGGCGGTCCCGGGGTCGGCGTCGCTCATAGCTGGTCCCCCGTGAGCGCGAACTCGCCGTTCGCGCCGCCGCTGGCCACCATCGGGTAGACGTCCTCGCGCGGGTCGACGTGAACGTCGACGACCGAGGGGCCGTCGTAGGCGAGCGACTCGCGCACGACGCCGGCGACCTCGTCGTACTCGTCGACGCGGAAGCCGCGGGCGCCGAACGCCTCGGCAAGCTTGTCGAACTCCGGCATCCAGTCGTACTCGGAGGCCATGTGTCGCCCCTCGAAGAAGGCGTCCTGCCACTGGCGCACCATCCCGATGTACTCGTTGTTGAGCACGACCACCGTGATGTCGAGGTTCTCCCGGACCGCCACGGACAGCTCCTGGATCGTCATCAGGAACGAGCCGTCGCCGTCGAAGCAGATCACCTCGCGGTCGTCCTCGGCGGCCAGCCGCGCGCCGATGGCGCCCGGCAGGCCGTAGCCCATCGTCCCGAGGCCGTGCGAGGAGACGAACGTCCGCGGCTCGGTGTAGGTCCAGTACTGGGCGGCCCACATCTGGTGCTGGCCGACGCCGGTCGTCACGATGGCGTCGTCGCCGGTCGCGGCGTCGTACGCCTCGACGACGAACTGCGGCTTGACCGGCTCGTCCGGGTCGACCGCGTAGTCCATCGGGTACTCCTCGCGCCAGTCGGCGCACTGCTCGCACCACTCGCGGGCCGCCGGCGAGCGCTCCATCGCGGCGTCGATCTGGCCCAGGACCGTCCCGGCGTCGCCAACGACCGGGTAGTCGGCCTCGATGTTCTTGGAGATCTCCGCCGGGTCGATGTCGACGTGGACGACCTCGGCCCCCGGGGCGAACGTCTCGACGCCGCCGGTCAGCCGGTCGTCGAACCGCGTCCCGACCGCGATCAGGCAGTCGGTGTGGCTGATCGCCATGTTGGCGTAGCCGGTGCCGTGCATGCCCGCCCACGAGAGACACAGCTCGTCGTCCTCGGGGAACGAGCCGATGCCCGGCATCGTCGTCACGACCGGGACCTCGTGCTCGCGGGCGAACGCGCGCGCCTCGGCCGTCGCGTTCCCCTTGATGACGCCGCCGCCGAACAGGCAGAGCGGCTTCTCGGCGCGCTCGATGGCGCGGGCGGCCGCCTCCACCGACTCGGCGTCGGCCTCGGGGTCGGGGACCGACCGCTCGGGCGGCGTCGGCGCCGCCGGCGCCCGGTCGGTCTCGCCGAAGGAGACGTCCTTCGGCAGGTCGACGAGCGTCGGCCCGGGCCGGCCGGTCCCAGCGAGCGCGAACGCCTCGCCGACGACGTCGCCGACGGTCGTCGAGTCGCTCGCGAAGTAGTTGTGCTTCGTGATGGGCGCGGTGACGCCGGTGGTGTCGGTCTCCTGGAACGCGTCGGAGCCGACCATGTGGCTCGGCACCTGTCCGGTCAGCGCGAGCATCGCGTCCGAGTCCATCGAGGCGTCGGCGATGCCGGTGACGAGGTTCGTCGCGCCCGGGCCCGAGGTGGCGAGACAGACGCCGGGCGTGCCGGCGACGACGCCGTAGGCGTCGGCGGCGTGGGCCGCCCCCTGCTCGTGGGCCATGGTCACGTGGTCGATGCTCGAGCCGTACAGCGCGTCGTAGACGGGCATGATGGCGCCCCCCTGGACGCCGAAGGCCGTCTGGACGTCGGCCGATTCGAGGGCGGCGACGACGGCCGCGGCGCCGTTCTCCGGCGTCGCCGCGGCCGCGACCGCTCCGTCGGGCGTTCGGGCTCCGTCGGCCGGCTCCGCCCCGTCGGCGGCGTCCGCCTCGTCCGCCTCGTCCGGGTCGGCCGGGTCGGCCGTCGGGTTCGCTGATTCGCTCATGTGCTGTCTCCTGTCGGGTGTCGTGTCATCTGCTGGTCGGGTGTCGGATCGCGTCCCGCGTCGACGGACGGGTCGGCCGCCGTCGCGGCGTCCGTCGTCGCGTCGCCTGTCGGTCGGCGGTACGGTCGAACTGGGTCGTGAGAACGGTGAGTGATAGGGGTGGCTAGACCCCTACAATGATCGCGAGGGCGGCCGCTACGCCGGGAGCGCGGGCGTGAGCGACGGGCGCCGTCTTCATCTCGACCGTTCCTATCGCTCCGGGGGCTAAAACCTTGTCCCGTTCGGCAATCGTTGCCCGGGCGCTCCGGGCCCCGGCCCGCCGATCGGGGGTTCACCCGCGGCTGACCGCGGGGGTCCGACGCGGGCGGGGACATCAGACCGTCGCCCCCCGTTCCTCCTCGCGCTCGTCACCCTCGGACTCGCCGGCCTCGACGCCGACGTCGTGGGCGAACCGCCGCACGTCGTCCATCGTGACGCGCGCGTCCGCGCCGTGGTCCTTCACCCGCCGGGTGACCTCGCGGACCTGCGACTCGGTCGGGTCGAAGCCGTCCTCGCGCAGGCGCTGGCGGACCGAGTGGGTGCCCGTGTGCTTGCCCATCACGAACTCCCGTCGGGCGCCGACCATCTCGGGGGTCATCACGCCCGGTTCGAACGTGTCGCTGTTCTCGATGACGCCGGCGGCGTGGATGCCGCTCTCGTGTGAGAACGCGTTCCGCCCGACGACCGGCTTGTTCGCCGGCACCGGCATGTCGCTCGCGCCCTCGACGAGCCGCGACAGCTCGGTGATCCGCCCGGTGTCGATTCCGGTGTCGGCGCCGTACACCGACTCGGCGGCCATCACGACCTCCTCGAGGGCGGCGTTGCCGGCGCGCTCGCCGATGCCGTTCACCGACACCTGCGTCTGGGCCGCGCCCGCCTCGACGCCGGCCAGCGCGTTCGCGGCGGCCAGGCCGAAGTCGTCGTGGGTGTGGACGTCCACGCGCCCGTCCGTGTGCGCGCACACGACCTCGATGAGGTCGGCGAACCGGCGCGGGGTGGCGACCCCGCACGTGTCGGGGACGTTGATCCAGTCGACGCCGACCTCGTCGACGGCCTCGACGACCTCGACGAGGAACGGTTCGTCCGTCCGCGTGGCGTCCATCGGCGAGAACATCACCTCGACGCCCGCCTCGCGGACCCGCTCGACGGCGTCGACCGCGCGCTCCTTCACCTCCTCGCGCGTGGCGTGCATCGAGTCCTCGATCTGGACGTCGCTCGTGGAGACGAACGTGTGCACCATGTCGACGCCCGAGTCGAGCGCGGCCTCGATGTCGCCGTCGACGACGCGGGCCAGCCCGCAGGTGGTCGCGTCGGTCGCGTCGGCGATGTCCGAGACCGCCTCGAACTCCGCCTCGGAGTTCACCGGGAACCCCGCCTCGACGACGTGGACGCCCATCTCGGAGAGCGTCGTGGCTATCTCCCGCTTCTGTTCGTAGTCGAACGACGTGCGTGGCGACTGCTCGCCGTCGCGCAGCGTCGTGTCGAAAATTCGTACTGTCTCGAATTCGTCAGTGGCACTCAACGTGCCCTGGAAGAACTCGTTCCGCCGGACTGGATACCGACGAGTCCTGATTATGGGACATCGTCCGACCGTGGGGGAGAACTCCTTGTAAAGCGTTGTGGTCGGACACATCTCGCCCGACCGCCGTACCGATCGGATCCTCGACCCGATCCGGAAAACCGCCATCCGGCGTCGACTACAGTCGTGATCCCATACCTTATATTCGATAATATTCGAGCTGCACAGTCGCCGTCCGTCCAGCCGTCGGGCGGTCCACGGGTCGGGACTGGACGCGTGCCCACTTCTTGCGCGCCGATCACCCGTTCGGCGATTCCGTACCGCTCCGACGGTCCGGCAGAGTCCTACTTCGACGCCCCAACCGAGTCCCGTTCCCGGCACCCCCGTCGAATCCGACCGTCGGCTCAGTGCGGAGGTGGTCAGTACGCGCCGCGCCGCTCCACTGGTTACCTCGCGACCGGTCCTCGAGTCGACTGACGACGCCCGACCGCGCCGGACGGATCGGTTTTACGGCGCGTAGGCGGAACGGTTCGACGGCGCGTAGGTTTTTCCCGCAGAGCGCCCAACGTCGGCCCATGAACAAGCCGACGAGCGCGGTGCTGGGCGGGGCCGCCGGCGTGGCCGTCCTCTCGGTCGCCCTCCTGCTGATCGAGGTCGAGACGCGATCCCGGATCGGGCTGTTCGACGTCGTCGCCCGGTTCGTCGGCGTTCCCGGGAACCAGGCGCTCGGCTTCCTGCTGTTCGTCGCCGCGGGGACGTTCGCGTGGCCGCTGCTGTTCGTCGCGCTGGAGGCGTACCTCCCGCTCGGACCCGACCCGGCCATCCGCGGCGTCGGCTTCGCGATCCCGCTGTGGGTCGCGTTCGTCGTCCTCGGGAGGGGAGACCTTTCGGGGGCCATCCTCGTCGTGTACGGCGTCCTGACGCTGTTCGCCCACGTCGCCTACGGCTTCACCCTGGGGGCCGTCTACGGGCGGCTCTCGGGGGAGACGGACGCCCGACGGCCGATGCCGGCCTACCCCGAGGAGGACCGCGACGTCGAGACGGGCGCCGGATCCGAGGACAGGTGACCGTGGTCGCGCCGTCACGCCCGACCGCCGCGACGCCGGCGGACACACCCCCACGGATAAGTCACGAGGCGGCGAAGGGGCGGGCATGAGTTCGCCGCTTCCGGCGTCGGTCGGCGAGTCGCTCGCGGCCGCCGCCCTCGCCGGAACGCTCCTGCTCGGAGCAGGGTGGCTCTCGTATCGGATCCGTTCGAACGCGTCGCCGGGTTCCCGCGACCCGCCCGGAACGCGGGCCGACGGCGGGACGCGGACGTCCCGGGTCTCGCGCCTCCGGGCGGGCCTGCCGTACGACCCGGTGCGGTGGCTGACGACCGTGAACCACCGGGACATCGGCACGCTGTATCTCCTGTTCGCGGTGGTCGCGGCGCTGTGGGGCGGGACGGACGCGCTGATGATCCGGACCGAACTGCTCACGCCCGCCGCGGACGTCTGGGACGAGCGGACGTACAACGCGCTGTTCACCACCCACGGGCTGACGATGCTGTTCTTCTTCGTGACGCCGGCGTTCACCGGCGTGGCGAACTACTTCCTCCCGCTGTTCGTCGGCGCCGACGAGATGGCGTTCCCGCGGGTGAACGCGCTCGCCTTCTGGCTGCTGCCGCCGTCGCTGCTGCTCGTACGGGCCGGACTCGTGACGGAGGTGTTCGGGAAGGCGCTCGCGGCGGTCGGCCCGCGCGTGGACGTGCTGTATCTCCTCGAGCCGCCGACGACCGGGTGGACCCTCTACACGCCGCTGTCGGCCACCCTGGCGAACCCGCAGATCGACCTGCTGCTGCTGGGACTCCACCTCTCGGGCATCGCCACGGTGCTCGGCGCGGTGAACATCCTCGTCACGGTGCTCGTCGACCGGGCCCCCGACGTCACGTGGGCGAACCTCGACATCCTCACGTGGACGCTCCTCACCACGGCCGGCATCATCCTGTTCGCGTTCCCGCTGCTCGGGAGCGCCCTGGTCATGCTGCTGCTCGACCGGAACTTCGGCACGACGTTCTTCGCCGTCGAGGGCGGCGGACCCATCCTCTGGCAGCACCTGTTCTGGTTCTTCGGCCACCCCGAGGTGTACATCCTCGTGTTGCCGGCGTTCGGCCTGGTGAGCCTCATCCTCCCGAAGTTTGCCGGGCGGAAGCTGTTCGGGTTCAAGTTCGTCGTCTACTCGACGCTGGCGATCGGCGTGCTCTCGTTCGGCGTCTGGGCCCACCACATGTTCGCCACGGGCATCGACCCGCGCCTGCAGGCGTCGTTCATGGCCGTCTCGCTCGCCATCGCGGTCCCCTCCGCGGTGAAGACGTTCAACTGGATGACGACGCTGTGGCGCGGCCGGATCAGGCTGGCCGCGCCGATGATCCTCTCCATCGGCGGGGTGGGACTGTTCATCGTCGGGGGGGTGACGGGGATCTTCCTCGCGTCCATCCCGGTCGACCGCGTGCTCCACGACACCCACTACGTCGTCGGCCACTTCCACTTCATCGTCATGGGCGTCATCGCGATGATGGCGTTCGCGGCGTCGTACTACTGGTTCCCGCTCCTGACGCGCCGGATGTACGACCGGCGGATGGCGCGGGTGCAGGCGTACACGCTCATCGTCGGCGTGTTCGTGACGTTCTTCCCGTTGCTGTTGCTCGGCATGGACGGGCATCCCCGCCGGTGGGCCTCCTACACCCAGGGGATGGATACGAACCCGGGGTGGATGCTCCTCCACTGGATCGCGACCGGCGGGGCCGCCATCATCGGGGCGAGCGTGACGCTCTGGCTGTTCAACCTCGTGCAGTCGATGCGCGTCGGCGCGCCCGTGACGACGGGGGACCCCTGGAACCTGAAGGAGACCGGACAGTTCACCCGCGAGTGGGCGTGGTTCGAGGAGCGGCTGGAGGAACGACGGCGGCGGACGACCTCCGGCGTCGAGGACGACTAGCCCCCGCGGGCGGCCGTCCTCACAGCCCGTCGTCGACCCGGAGGTCCCCGAGGTACGCGTGCGGCGACTCCCGGACGTGCGCCGTCGACCCCGGCCGGTCGGTCGTCGTCCGCGAGAGCATCCCGCCGACGAGCGTCGCGCGGAGGAACTCGGCGGGCCGGTCGACGTCGACCTCGCTGACGACGCCCGACTCGACCGCCTCCTCGAGCAGGCCCCGGACGTGGAGGTACACGCGCTCCTCGCTCCGGCTCACCTCCTCGCGGAACGTCGCGTCGGTCGCGGCCCGCATCCGGGGCTCCGCGAGCGCGTGCTGGGCGTCCGCCCGCTCGTCGGGGAGGTCGGCCGGGAGGACGCCGTCGACCAGCGCGTGGAGGGTCGCGATCGGGTCCCCGCCGGACGCGGCCTCGACCTCCGCCAGGAAGTGGTCGAGCGCGACGTCGAGAAACGAGGTGCGGAGGTCGTCCTTCGAGTCGTAGTGGTAGTACAGCAGCGACTTGCTCTCGTCGAACTCGTCGGCGATGTCGGCGATGGGGAGGTCCGCGTAGCCGTGTTCCCACGGCGCCCGGAACGTCGCCTCCGTGATCTCGCGTTCCGTCTCGGTGGGACCCCCGTCGCCCGCCGGTTCGGCGGCGAACGCGGATCCGCTCTCCGACGGCGACCCCCCGTCGGACGCGCCCGTCACTCGACGCGACGAGGGCGCGTCGAGTCCTCCTCTTCGTCGGCCGGGTCGGCAAAGCGGGCCGTACACCAGTGGCAGAACTCGAGATCGCCCTCGACCTCTCGTCCGCAGTCGGGGCAGGTGACGACGCTCTCCGCCGCGCTGGCGGCGACCGCCGCGTCGCGCTCGGCGCGGGCGAGCACGTACGCGTCCGCGACGCTCCCGAGCGCGACGAGCAGCGGCGGGAGGAACACGAGCGGGTCGACCGACGACGGGAGCGACCCCGACGTGGCCGTGAACCCCTCGGCGGCCGCGTCGATCGCCTCAGCGGGGACGAACAGCGCCAGCGACGCGTACACCAGCGCGAGCCACCCGAACGCGCGGCCCCACCGGCGGAGGTAGGCGTGCCCCAGGCCGGTGATGGCGAGCGCGAGCAGGGCCGCCAGCCACGGCCGCTTGGGTGAACGGTTCTCGCCCATGCCACTGACTGGACGGTCAGGTATCAAAAGGCCGTCGGTCAGGCGGCACCGCGACCGTCCCTCGTCGGATCTCGTGGGGCGGTACGTCGCCGTACTTCGTTGCGTTTTTTTTTTGACCCCGTCTTTTTATTCCCCATCTCAGAGCTACTGTAATGATCATAGAGTTCGCACACAGTCCGTTGTTGACGTTCCTCGTCGGGCTCGCCGCGGTCGTGCTGTTACTGGTCGTGCTGGACCTGCCCGCGTTCGTCGGCCTCGTCATCTCGGCGTTCCTCGTGGGGATGATCAACGCGGCGTTCGTGCCGGAGTTCGGCCCGTCACGGGCGGCCGCGAACGTCGCCGAGGCGTTCGGGGACAACATGGCGGGCATCGGCATCCCCATCCTGATGGCGGCGATCATCGGAAAGTCGATGCTCGAGAGCGGCGCGGCACAGCGCATCGTCCGCTGGTTCCAGTCCGTCCTCGGACGGGGGAACTCGGACGTCGCGCTGTGGGGGAGCAGTTCCGTGCTGGCCATCCCCGTCTTCTTCGACAGCGTGTTCTACCTGATGGCGCCGCTGGCGCGGTCGATGCGGGCCCGCGTCGGCCGGGACTACACGCTCTTCATCGTCGTCGTCGGTGTCGGTGCCGCGACGACCCACGTGTTCGTGCCGCCGACGCCCGGCCCGCTCGCCGTCGCCGATCAGGTCGGCGCCGACCTCGGCGTGACCATCCTCGTCGGCCTCGTCACTGCGGTCCCGGCGCTGGTCGCGGGGCTGATGTACGGGCGGTGGCTCAACGGCCGACTCGACATCCCGCTCCGCGACGCCATGGCGACGTCCACGGAGGAGCTCGAGGAGCTCGCGGGCCGGTCGACGCGGGACCTCCCCGGCGTGCTCGAGGCGGCGGCGCCGGTCGTCCTTGCGGTGGTCCTCGTCGGGTCGTTCACCGTCGTGGACACGTTCCAGCAGGTCTACCCGGTCCTGAGCCGCGTCAGGCCGTTCGTCGCCTTCCTCGGCGACAAGAACGTCGCGCTGACCGTCGCCGCGCTGGCGGCCGCGTGGACGTACTACCGCCACGGCGACATGGGCCGGAACGAGTGGGCCGACGAACTGACGGAGGCGCTGAAGAGCGGCGGCAACATCGCCGCCATCACCGCCGCGGGCGGCGCGTTCGGCGCGCTGCTCGCGGCCTCGGGCATCGGCGACTACATCACGGGCGCGCTGAGCCAGGTCGGCATCCCGCTGCTGGTGAGCGCGTGGCTCATCGCGGCCATCGTCCGGATCGCACAGGGGTCGGCCACCGCCGCGATGCTCACCGCCGCGGGGATCATGGCCCCCCAGGTACCGGAACTCGCCGTCCACCCGGCGTTCCTCGTCATGGCGATCGGCGCCGGCGGGAACGTCTTCTCGTGGTACAACGACAGCGGCTTCTGGCTGGTCAAGGAGATCGGCGGCCTCACGCAGGCCGAGACGTTGAAGACGTGGACGGCGCTCACGACGATCATCTCCGTGACGGGCATCGTCACGACGCTGGTCGTCTCGACGGTCGTGCAGACGATCTGACCGGGAGACGAGCGGGACACCCCGGACCGAATCCGGGCCGTATTTCGGTGTTTCGGGGTTACGTTCCCTCGACGAGCCGTTCGAGGTGCTCCGGCGGCACCGCCCCGCGCGCGGCGTGGCCGCCGTAGGCGAACGTCGGCACGCCGGTGACGCCCCGCCGTCGTGCCGCCTCGAACCGGTCCCGGACGGCCCGCCGGCGGCCGTCGTCCCGGAGCGCCGACCGGACTTCCTCGCCGTCGATCCCCGACTCCTCGGCGAGTTCCACGATCAGATCCCGGTCGCCGATGTCCCGGCCGTCCGCCCAGAGCGCCTCGAGGACGGCCCGGTCGAACGCGAGCCACCGTTCGTACGGGAACTGCTCCTTCAGGTGGAAGGAGGCGACCTGGGCGTCGAGCGAGTCGACGTCCGTCGCGATCTCCTGGGCCAGTTCCACGTCGTACCGCTCCTGGAGGCGGCGGACGTTCTCCCGTGCCCGCTCGTAGTACTCCTCGTCCTTGCCGTCGTCGGCCGACGCGTCGATCTCCCCGTCCGGACCCCGCCTGCCCGCGCGCAGGTCGAACGGGTGCCAGTCGATCTCGAGTTCCTCCTCGCGCGTCCCCTGGTACCGCTCGAGCGACGCGCGTCCGAGGTAGCAGAACGGGCAGACGTAGTCCGAGAACACCGTGATCCGATCCTCCGGGTCCGGGTTGGTCACGGCCGCCGTTCGGGACGCCCGCCCAAAAAGCGGCCGCCCTCCGGCACGCGCCGCGCACGACCGGACCGACCGGCACCGCTCACCCCCGGCGACCCGCACTGACGCGTCGTCCGCGGGCGACGTCTCCCCGGGTCGCTCACGCTCGCGTCACGGACGTCTCCTCGGTGACGACCCCGAACGGCCCGTCGAGGTCGAGCCGCCTCGCCGCCCGGGCGACGTGACGGCCGACCGGGTCGCGTGCCGACCCTCCCTCGAACCCCTCGCCCTCGGAGGCGGAGTCGGTCGCCCCGACGGCGGACCCCCCGGGTCGACGGCCCACCATCCCGCGGACGTGGTACCACCGTCCCGTCCCGATGTCCACGAGCGGATCGGCGTCCGGGGCGACGAGGACGGGGAACCGATCGCCCTCGAGGTCCGCGACCCGGAGCCGGTGGACCCGCACCCCGTCGATCTCGAACGACAGCCGCGAGACGAGTTCGACCGAGACGTCGTGTGCCGCACCGTCGACGATGTCCGCGCGGGTCGTGGACGAGGCCTCCGTCCGATCGCCGTCCGGGCCGTCCCCGGGGGCGCGGATTCGACCGTCCTTTGCGCCGTCCTCGTGACCTAATCTACATCGTGGTGATCCTTTTCTACCCATCGTACCCGGTGTGATGACCCATATCGTGATAAACGCACCGATTAGATGCAATTCACTGGCGAACGTCCACGGATGGAGACGTCTTGACGTCGTTTACCCGATGAGGCGCCGTCGAGAACGCAACGCCGGAGCCGCGTGGCCGGAACACGCGTCGCCGTGTCCGGAATCCGTTCGAAACTATCATTGTGACGGGAGTCCAGGCCACGGACACGACACGATGGCAATCGACGCCGGCGACGCCCTGCTCCGGGCGCTCCACGATGTCAACCCCTGGTGGGAGCGGGGAGCGGAGGCGTTCTCGCTCCCGGCGCGGCACAAGAGCGACTTCTACCACCTGGCCCGACCGGACGGGCCCGGGAGCCAGTTCGCCGACCAGCCCGTTCTGGGGCTGGTCGGCCGGCGCGGCGCCGGGAAGACGACGCTGCTCCGCCAGTTCTTCCACCACCGCATCGAGCGTGGCGACCCGCCGGAGCTGTTCCTCCATCTCCCGTTCGACGCGGACCCCCTCTACCAGCTCCGTTCGGACGAGCAGCTTCGACGCGCCGTCCGGTACTACGAGAGCCGGATCCTCGGCCGCGTCGACGAGGACCGACCGCACTTCGTCGTCCTCGACGACGTCCACCGGATCGAACACCCGAACAAGCCGACGATCGACGGGTGGGGGACGCCCGTCTCGGAGCTCCTCGAGGGCCGCCCGGACCGGCGGGTCGTCGTCACCGCCAGCGCGGGGGTACAGGTCGAACGGGAACTCGACCGCGTCTCCGTCCCCGACGCGGCCTACGACGTCCAGCCGATCCTCCCCGAGAAGTTCCGCGACTACCTGTTCACCCTCTACCCCGACCTCGAAGAGGGGGACACGCGCGTGAGCCCCACCTCGATCCGGACCGGCGAGGCCGGCCTCCCCGCCGCGCTCGAGGGGGGCGACCCCGGGCCGCTCGTCGAGGAACTCCGGGGGAAGCACGACCAGGTCGCGGACGAGGCGAACAGGATCCGGTCGCGGGTGGTCGAGTACCTCGCCATGGGCGGCGTCGTCAGCTACGAGCACGAGGGGGCCGTCGAGTTGGCCGCGGACCTGACCGCCGAGGACTTCACCCGGCTGCGCGAGGAGGTGCGCGAGGCGCTCTACCAGGACGTTCCCGGCTTCGAGTCCATCAAGACCATCGCCGACCTGGAGCGGCTCTGTGCGCTCGCGGCCCGCAACCGGGGCGCCGAGCCGTTCCGCTACCAGGAACTCGTCGAACTGTTCGACGTCGACCGGCGAACGATCGCCGACAGCTACCTCCCTGCGCTCTCGGAACTGTACCTCCTGACCGGAATCACCGAGTACGACAACAGCCGCCCCCGGTCGGTCCGACTCTACCTCCGGGACACGGGGCTGGTCACCGCGCTCGCGGACGGCGACGCCGCGGCCGTCCGCAACGACTTCGACCGCGAGGCGGACCTCGCGCGGGTGGCCGCGTTCGACCACACGATGCGGTTCGCGTACGGCGTCAACGCCGCCCAGGGGGCGGATTCGGCGCCGTCGGTGTCGTTCTGGCGGGGGCGGGAGGGCGAGGTCGACTTCGTCTTCGAGGTCGCCGGGACGCCCGTCCCCGTCGGACTCGTCTACCGACCCCGCGACCGGGACGCCACGCTCGCGGCGGTTCGGGAGTTCCGAGGGACCTACGAGGCCCCGCTCGGACTCGTGCTCGCGGGGGACACGGTCCGAAGCGGGCGGCCGGTCGAGGAGGTCGCCGACGGCGTCGTCCAGCTTCCGTACTGGCTGTACATGCTCCTCTGTTAGCCGAGCGGGCTCGACGTGCCGCCGGTCGCGGCCGGGGAACGGAGCCGAGTATCACGTTCGAGAACCGAACGCGTAGTTTCTTGGCCGGTCGTCGAAACCGGGCGCGTATGAGCGTCGAGACGAACGATCGCCTGCGGCTCAGGCTCGCGACCGCCACCGTCATCGGCGTGACGGCGGCGGCCGCCCTGGCCCTGGCGAGCATCGCGGTGTAGGCGTCGGGACCGGGCGGGCGTTCCGACCGACCCCGTCGACCTCCCGGACCGGCTCAGCCGAGGAACTCGAGGAGGTGGTCGCGGTACGCCCCCGGCCGGTCGGCCGTCACCCAGTGGTAGGCCGAATCGAGCGCGACGACCTCGCCGTCGCCGGCGGTCGCCTCCACCAGCCGCTCGGCGTTGTCGACCGGCTGGAGCACGTCCTCGCCGCCCCAGAGACACAGCAGGTCCGCGGTGATCCGCCCGTACTCGATCTCGGTGGTGTGGACCGTGTTCGTCGAGACCGCGGCCCGCGCGAGCGCCGTCCGGCCGCCCTCCCGCTTCCAGGGTGCCTTCAGGCCGGCGAGCCACTCCGGGTCGGCCTCGTCGTAGGATCCCTCCGCGAACAGGAACTCCAGTTTCCCCTCCAGCTCCTCGTCGTCCCAGCCCTCGACCTCGCCGGGCACGCCGAGGGAGTTGACGAACTCGACCGGCCAGGAGTCGAAGCAGGCCGCGTTCGAGAGCACCATCCGGTCGACCGCGTCGGGTCGGGCCGCGGCGTAGCGGAGCGCCACCGCGCCGCCGATGTCGTGGGCGACGAAGTCGACGTCCCGCACGCCGCGCTCCGCGAGGAAGTCCGCGAGCGCGACCGTCTGTGCGCGCACCGAGCGGTCGAAGCCGTCCCGGTTCGCCGAGTTGCCGTAGCCGACGAGGTCGGGCGCGAGGACGTGCCGCGAGTCGGCGAGCGGCGGCGCCGCGTCCCGCCAGAGGAACGACCACGTCGGGATGCCGTGGAGGAAGACGACCGGGCGTCGGTCGTCGTCGGCCCCCGCCTCGTAGTACGCGAACGGGAGGTCGTGCCCGTCCACCGTCACCGTCGTCTCGCGCTGGGTCTCGGTCCAGTCGTGGTGGTCCATAACACACGTACGGAAGCGGAGGGCTTCAGCCCGGCGACGCCCGCAGGGTCACCGCGTGCCGGTCCCCGACGAACTCAGCCGTCGTAGCGGGTGACGTTCGCCAGTTCGTCGGGGTCGACGTCCGCGAACGCCTCGCGGGCGACGACCCGCTTGTGCACCTCGTCGGCGCCGTCGACCAGTCGGAACTGTCTGACGGCCTCGTAGAAGTCCGAGATTGGGAGGTCCTTCCCGATCCCGTTGGCGCCACAGGCCTGGAGACACGTGTCCACCACGTCCTGGACGACGTTGGCGGCGAACGTCTTGCTCATCGACACCTGAACGCGCGCCTCGTCGCCGCGGGCGATGCGGTCGGCCGCGTCGCGCACGGTCGTCCGGACGGCGTGGAGCCGCGTCTCCGCGTCGGCGACGTCGTACCTGAGAGACTGCTTCTCGGCCAGCGGGCCGCCGAACCCCTCCCGCTCGGTGGCGTACGCCTTCGCGACGTCCAGGGCGCGTTCCGCCATCCCGGAGTAGCGCATGCAGTGGGTGAGCCGCGCGGGACCGAGACGCTGCTGTGCGTGCTGGAACCCCTCGTTCCGTTCCCCCAGGAGGTTCCCCTCGGGCACGCGCACGCCCTCGAAGACGATCTCCGCGTGACCCGTCCCCGTGACGCCGCCGCCGAGGTGGGGGATGTCGCGCTCGACCGCGACCCCGTCCGCGTCGGCGTCGACGAGGAACAGCGAGCACCCCTCGTAGGGGTGGGCGTCGGGGTCGGTGCGGGCCATCACGATGAGGAAATCCGCCTCGGTCCCCCCGGTCGTCCACCACTTGTGGCCGTCGACGACCCACTCGTCGCCGTCCTTCCTGGCGGCCGTCTTCAGCATCTTCGGGTCCGAACCACCCCCCTGCATGGGCTCGGTCATCGAGAACCCGGAGGAGACCTCCCCGGCGACGAGCGGGCGGAGGTACTCCTCCCGCTGGTCGTCGGTCCCGAGCAGTTCCAGCGTGTGCATGTTCCCCTCGTCGGGCGCGTCGACCCGGCAGGCGAGGGGGCCGAGCAGCGAGCGCCCGGCGGCCTCGAACATCGGCAGCGCGTCGCGGAAGTCGACGCCCATGCCGCCGAACTCCTCGCCGATCTGCGGGCAGTACACGTCGTACTCGCGGGCCGCCGCGCGGAGGTCGGCCACCTGCTCGCCGGTCACCGGGTCGCCGCCGAGCACCTCGCGTTCGACGGGGATCACCTCCTCGTCCAGGAACTCGCGCGTTCGGGCGGCCAGTTCGCGTGCAGCCTCGCCGTCGTCGTAGCGGACGTCCATACGCCGGTCTCGGACGGGCCGGACAAAACGGTGCCCCCGCCGAAGGGGCGCGACCCGCGTCCGGGCACCCCCGCGTTTTTGCCCCCACCCGCGGAACGTCGACGCATGACCGACGACGCGCCCGGTTCGGACACGGCCGCCGACGGGGAGGGACGTGGCGACGACGTCCACGTCGCCGACGCCGGCCGCGAGGGGGAGGGGAGCCACGGGGACGACTACCTCGCCCGACTCGTCGACCCGGAGCGCCTCCGCGCCTTCCTCGACGCGGAACTCGGCCCGGCCGAGTCCTTCGCCCTGGAGCGCCACCCGGAGGGCCACTCGAACGAGACGCTGTTCGTGACCCACGGCGACCGTGACCTTGTGGTGCGCCGGCCGCCGCCGGGGGAGACGGCCGAGACGGCCCATGACGTGCTCCGCGAGTTCCGGGTCGTGGACGCGCTGGGGGACACGCCGGTTCCCGTCCCGGAGACGCTGTGTGCCTGCGAGGACGAGTCGGTGCTCGGCGCGGACTTCTTCGTGATGGCGCGGACGGCGGGCGACGTGTTACGCGGGGCGGAACCCGTGCGGTTCGCCGCACCCGATCGCCGTCGCCGGGTCGGCGAGGAACTGGTCGACACCCTCGCGTCGATCCACTCGGTCGATCCGGGGGCGGTCGGCCTGGACGACTTCGGCCGCCCGGCGGGGTTCACCGACCGGCAGGTCGACCGGTGGTCGAGGCAGTTCCGGTGGGCGTTCGAGGTGACCGCCGACGAGCGCGAGGTGCCGGCCATCCACGAGACGACGACGTGGCTGACCGAGCACGTCCCCGGCTCACGTCCCGAGACGCTGGTCCACGGCGACTACAAGCTCGACAACGTGATGTTCGGCCCGGGCACACCCCCCGAACTGGTGGCCGTGTTCGACTGGGAGCTGTCGACGCTGGGGGACCCTCGTACGGACCTCGGCTGGATGCTGTCGTTCTGGCACGACCCCGGCGACCCGGAACCGGCGATCCCCGAACTGCAGTCGACGTTCACGGCGCGCGAGGGGTACCCCCGCCGGCGCGACCTGGTGGACCGGTACGAGGCGGCGACGGGCATCGAGTACGAGCACGACCGCTTCTACCGCACCCTCGCGGTGTACAAACTCGCGGCGCTCGGCGAGATGTTCTTCCGGAGACACCTGGAGGGCAACAGCGACGATCCGCTGTACCCGAAGATGGAGGCGGGCGTTCCCGCGTTGGGGGAGCGGTGTCTGCGGATCATCGAGGGTGACGAGGGGTTGTAGGTCAGTCCCGCGGGTGCTCCGTGACGGCCCTTGCCGTCCGGTCGACGAACAACCGGGGGTAACGCTAGCTCCCCGTGGAATCAGCGTACGCGGATGGACGAGGTCACAGTCGTCTCGCTGGCCGACCTGCGGACACCGGAGGGGACCGACGGCGTGTTCCGCCGACGACGTTCGAGACCGAGGACGCCCCCGCGGTACGATCCGTGGTCGCCGGCGGGGTGACGACGGGCTGGCACCACAACGGTGACCGCCGCGTCCATGGGGTACGTCGTCCTCGGAGACGCGATTCTCGAACACGGACCGTGCGGGCGAGAGTCGGTCGCGCTTGGCGCGGGCGACTTCGTCCACGTGCCGCCCCGATCGGTCCATCGGGTGGTGAACTCCTCCCGGGGGGAGTGGGGGTCGTGATCAGCTTCGTCGGCTCCGGACCGCCCGCCGTTACCGTCGACGGGCCCGAACCGGACGCCGAGTGAGCAGCGTCCGAACGCGAGCGTTCCGACGCACCCGTGCGTTTTTCCTCCCGTGCGTACGGGTTCCGGTCAATGGGCCTCTCCGCCACCCAGGAGACCGTGCTGGACGAACTCGTGGGGCGAGTCCCGGACGGCGTCACGTGGTGCGTGTTCGGGAGCGCGGCCGCCGCCCTCCACGGACACGACGTCGAGCCGTCCGACATCGACGTGTTCACCACGGAGGCCGGGGCCGAGCGGATTCGGAGCGTCTTCCCCGATGCGTTCGTCGGAACGAAGGAACTCGGCGTCTCGCAGATCGACGAGTACCGAATGCGCGGCGAGGAGGTCGAAGTCGTGTACAGCGTCTCCGCGAAGGGCAATCAGGAGCCGCTGGTCGACCTCGCGGACTCCGAGATCGGCTCTTCCGACGGCCGAGGCGTTCCGGTGCTTCCGGTTCGCCCGCTCGTCGCCGCGTACCGGGCGATGGGCAAGCACGACACGGCGGCCGAACTGGCGGAGTGGTTCGGCATCGAGTCCGATTGACGGGCGAGGCTGTTGCGCTGGGTGCCGAGCACCAACTCGGTGGAGTGACCGGATTCTAAGTGAGCCTGCGAAGTCACCGAGTTACAGAACCAGTCCGACGAAGACGAGCATGCAGCCGGGTCCGAAGACGAGGAAGACGCCGGCGGCACGTGCACGGAGTTCCCGTTTTCGCTTGGCTCTCGGGGTCGTCTTGCCACTCACGGGCGCTCGCGTAGTTCCTCACACGGTGGGGGAAAGCGGATGGAGACCACCCCAACCATCACCAGGAGCGCGCCCAGGACGATGATGACCGGTCGCATCGTCCCGGGAAAGTTCACACGCGGCCATGATTCTACTCGCTCTCCAGCCGATGAGTTCCTCACCCGTACCGGACGAATCCTCCGGGGGAACTGCTGTGGTTAGTAGGTCTACGAACCGATCGTCCGCCCACGGGGGCATCCGCGAGCGAAGCGAGCGGTTCACCGCCGGAGCGGGGTGAAACCCCGCGACGGCGGCATCGACGGGTTTTCCGGGAGTTCGACGAGCGGGGTCGAAGGCCGAGCGAGGAGGACCCCCGGTGAAAGAGGTCGTTAGACGTACGTGAACCAGTCGTCGTGCTCGTCGGTCCGGCGCTCCACCAGGTCGAAGAACGCCCCCTGGAGCTCCTCGGTCACCGGGCCCCGCGACCCGTTCCCGATCGTGACGTTGTCGACCTGCCGGATCGGCGTCACCTCGGCGGCCGACCCGGAGAAGAACAGTTCGTCCGCGGTGTTCAGTTCCCCGCGCGAGATGCTCACGTCGTCGTGGACCTCGTAGCCGCGCTCCTCGGCGAGCGCGATGACGGTGTTGCGGGTGATGCCGTCGAGGATGGACTCGCTCAGCCCGGGCGTGAAGATCTCGCCGTCGCGGACGAGGAAGACGTTCTCCCCGGGACCCTCCGCGACGTTGCCCTCCTTGTTCAGGACGATCGCCTCCGCGAAGCCGTTGCGCCGGGCCTCCTCGCCCGCGAGCAGGGAGTTCACGTACAGCCCGGTGGTCTTCGCGTTCGTCGGGACCTGGCTGGAGGCGTGCTTGCGCCAGGAGGAGACCTTGACCTTTATCCCGTTCTCCAGGGCCTCCTCGCCGAGGTACGCGCCCCAGGGCCAGGCGGCGACGACGACGTCGGTCGGGCAGTCGCCCGGCGAGACGCCGAGGCTGTGGTAGCCGTAGTAGGCGATGGGCCGGATGTACGCCGACTCGAGGTCGTTCCGGCGGAGCGTCCCGAGGGTCGCCTCGGTCAGTTCCTCCCGCGAGTGGCCGATCTCCATGTCGTAGGGCTTGGCCGACTGGTAGAACCGGTCGAGGTGCTCCTCCCACCGGAAGATCGCGGTCCCCCGCTCGGTGTCGTACGCGCGGACACCCTCGAAGATGCCCGTGCCGTAGTGGAGGCCGTGGGTGAGCACGTGGGTCGTCGCGTCGGCCCAGTCGATGAACTCGCCGTTCTGCCAGATGACCCCGTTCTCGGCCATCTCCTCGAAGACGGTCATACCCGAGGGGATGCCCCGTCCGGACTTAAATCATGAGAAACGATGGCGTCCCGCGGAGCGGTCGGGCACGCCGACGGCGACGACCCGCCCCGCTACCGGAGCGCCTCGACCAGTTCCGACCCCTCGACGTAGGGGACGTCGTGGCGGCGGGCGTACTCGCGCGCCGCGTCGGGCGGGAGCGCCGCGCCGCTCCCGTCGTCGAGCATCTCGCACACCACGACCGCGGGCGGCCGGCCGGCCTCGGCAGCGAGCGCCAGCCCGAGTTCCGTGTGGCCGACCCGGTCCGCGATGCCGCCCGGCGCGCCCCGGAGGACGTGGACGTGTCCCGGCGAGCGGAACTCCGCGGCGAACTCGTCGGGGCCGTACTCGACGCCCGCCTCGACCGCGTCCGCCATCGAGGCGAGTTCGCCGATGGTGCGCGCGCGGTCCTCGTCGGTGATGCCGGTGAACGTGTCGCGGTGGTTCACCGGGAGCGAGAAGGAGGAGCGGTCGTCGTACGCGAGGTCGTGGTCGCCCGTCGCCGGGTGGGAGAGCGCGTCCTCGAGGAAGGGGAGTCCGACCGCCTCCGCGACCGCGTCCGAGAGCGCCAGACAGACGAGCCCCCCCGCGTCGTTGCGCATCCGCGCCACGTCAGCCGGCGCGACCGCGTCGGCGGGGTAGACGATGTCCGTCTCCCCCTCGCGGTCCGCGAAGTCGTGGATCAACACTGGCTCGCCCGCGCGGAACGCCGCCACCGCCCGGTCGAGCCTGCCGGCCTGCTTGCGGCTCATTCCTCCGCCCCCGGGGCGTCGGCCCGCACCGCGTCCTCGACGCTGACCGACAGCTCGTCGCCGTCCTCCAGCCCGAGCTCCTCGCGGAGCTTCACGGGCGCGATGACCTCGAGCTGGCTCTCGTCGTGGTGGGTCCGCTCCGGGACGATGACGTGGGCGGGCTCGAAGCTCCCGCCGGTGGCCTCGACCCGCGCGGCGTAACACGTCGCCGGCCCGAAGGTCCGCTCCTCGTCCTCCCAGCCGTCGATGTGGACGCCGTCCACGGACTCCATCCCGGCGCCGGCGCGGACGGACGCCTCGGTGAGTTCCACGTTCAGCGTCCCCGGGAACGGTTCGTAGCCGAGCCGTTCCCGGAACTGCTCCATGTACCCCGAAAGCGAGATGTAGTGGCGCCCCTCGCCCATCCCGCCGGTGACGCGTCCCGACAGGGTGAGCCCGGCGCCGTTCTCGAACACGCGGCGGTAGTCGGCGTACTCCGCCCGGAGGCGGCGCTCGCCGTCGTCGGTGACCGACACCCACTGGCCGTCGCTCACCACGTCGCGGTCGAGCAGTCCCGCCTCCTCCAGTCGCTGGAGGCGGCGGGACGCGGTCTGGCTCGACGCGCCGAGCCGTTCGCCGAGTGCGGAACAGGAGACCTTGACGGGCTCGCGGAGCCCGCCACGGAGGGCGACCGTCTTCAGCGCGGCCACCTCGTCGTGGCCGACGGTCCTCGCGCTTGTTGCCATCGGTTCGAGTATTCGCCGCGAGGCCCAAAAGCGTATCGAAGGTGGGGAGCGTCCCAGAATCGTTACGCCCCGCCCCGACTACGTGACGTCTACCGTTATCGAGGTGACGGTGCGTGAAAAGTTCGTGGGGTCGACCGCTGCGCTCCGATGCCGTCGGTGCCGCGTCCCGCGCGGCGGATTTCCGCGTCGCGGGGCGGCCGTCGCCCCGACCGCGACGAACGGCGGGGACCGGGCCGGCGGGTCGGTCGAGCGGCGGCCGGTGGCGGCCCGCCCCAAGACGAACGCGTCCCCCGAACGCCGGAGCGATCGGCCATAGCGTGAAGGGGAGCGCGGTCGAACGACGTGACGAGCGAACGGTGGAATGGATCCCCAACGCGTCCGGCCCGCGGAGACGGTGAGCGTCCTGCAACAGCAAGAGGCGGCGAGCGGCGATGCCGGCATCGCGCTCGTCCTCGGGTCCGCCGCCCTGCTCGCCGCGGTCCACCCGTTCGCCGGAAACCTCCGCGTTCTCGACCGCGTGCCGCGAAGCCGGTGGCTCTCGTTCGCGAGCGGCGTCTCCGTCGCGTACGCGTTCGTTCACCTCCTCCCCGAACTGGAGGAAGGGGTCGAGGCCGTCGAGGGGAGCGGCCTCTTCCCCGCCGCCCTCGCCGGGCGCCACGTCTACCTCGTCGCGCTCACGGGGTTCACGCTGTTTTACGGCCTCGAGCGGCTGGTGGCGCGCTCTCGGAGCGGGGCGGAACCGTTCGAGCGTCGCTGCCCGACGGCGGCGTCTTCTGGGTCCACGTGGGCTCGTTCGCCGCCTACAACGGGCTCGCCGGCTACCCGCTCCACGACCAGGGTTCCCCGGTGGGCCTCCTCTCGTTCACCGTCGCGATCGGGTTGCACTTCGTCGTGAACGACTACGGACTTCGGACGGCTCACGAACGCAGCTATCACGACACGGGGCGGTGGGTGATCTCGGGCGCCGTCGTGGTCGGCGCCCTGCCCGGGGGCGTCGTCGAGGTCGGGCGGGCGGCGCTCGCGATACCGATCGCCTTCCTCGCCGGCGGGGTCGTCCTCAACGTCATCAAGGAGGAGCACCCCGAGGAGCGCGAGAGCCGGTGGTGGGCGTTCGCCGTCGGCGTCGTCGGGTACAGCGCCGTGCTCCTCCTCGTCTGACTCCCGTCCGTGCCCCCTGCGACGCGACGGCGTCGCCCCGTCGGCCGCGTTCGACGCCGGCGGCGGGACGCTGCTGGGTCCGACGCGCGCGCCGTTCGGAAACCCCTTTATCGGCGGCGGCGGAACCCTCGCCCATGTTCAGGCAGTTCCGGTCGGCCGTCGAGGCGGCGCTGGCGGACGCGCTCGCCGACCTCGGCCACCCGACCGACGACCTCGGCATCGAGGAGCCGCCGGGCGACGTGGACGCGACGCTCGCCTCCTCGGTGGCGTTCCGGCTCGCCAGCGAGGCCGGCGCCCCGCCGCCGCAGGTGGCCGGCGAGGTGGCCGACGCGCTCGACGTCGCGGGGACCGAGTACCTCGCGCGCGTCGAGACCACCGGGCCGTACCTCAACTTCTTCACGGACGACGCGTACCTCGCGGACACCCTCGACGCCGCGCACGCGGACGACTACGGGAGCCTCCCCTCGCGCGAGGAGTCGGTCGTCGTGGAGCACACCTCGGCGAACCCGACAGGGCCGGTCCACGTCGGCCGCGCCCGCAACCCCATCGTCGGCGACGCCGTCGCGAACGCGCTCTCGTACGCCGGCTACGACGTGGAGCGTCACTACTACGTCAACGACGCCGGACGGCAGATGGCGGTGTTCACCTGGGCGTTCGAGACGTTCGACGAGTCCGACCTCCCCGAACCGGACCGCGACAAGCCGGATTACGACCTCGTCCGCTACTACCGGAAGGGGAACAGCTACCTGGAGGAGGCCGACCCCGAGGACGTCGAGGACGCCGAGACGGAGATCGAGTCGATCATCCGGGGACTCGAGTCCGGCGACGAGGCGACCTACGAGCGCGTGAGCGAGGTCGTCGACACGGTGCTCGCGGGGATGCAGCAGACGCTCGCCCGACTCCCGGCCGGGTTCGACGAGTTCGTCAAGGAGACGCGGTTCATCCGCGACGGCAGCGCGGCCGAGGCCGTCGAGCGGCTGAAGGACAGCGAGCACGCCGAGATCGACGACGGCGCGTGGGTGCTCGACCTGGAGGAGTGGGGCATCGACAAGGAGTTCGTCTTCCTGCGCTCGGACGGTACCTCGCTGTACACGACCCGCGACCTCGCCCACCACGAGTGGAAGTTCGAAAACTTCGACCGCGCGGTGACGGTGCTCGGCGAGGACCAGCGCCTGCACGCGAAACAGCTCGAGGCCGCCCTCGAGGTGCTCGGCAACGACACCGACCGGCTCACGTCGATGTTCTACTCGTGGGTGAACCTCCCCGGCGGCGAGGGGATGAGCACCCGCGAGGGGACGGGCGTCGACCTCGACGACCTGCTCGACGAGGCGATCGACCGCGCCCGCGCGGAGGTCGAGACCCGGATGGACGACCGCGTCCGCGACGACGACCTGACGGAGGCGGACGTCGAGCGCATCGCCGAGCAGGTCGGCGTCGGCGCGGTCCGCTACGACATCGTCTCCAAACAGCCGACCAAGACGATCACGTTCGAGTGGGACCACGCGCTCGACTTCGAGGCCCAGTCGGCCCCCTACGTCCAGTACGTCCACGCGCGCTGCTGTGGCATCGTCGACGAGGCGGCCGAGCGGGGGACCTCCCCCGCGGCCGACGTGGACGCCGCCGCGCTCTCGACGCCCGAGGAGCGGGCGTTGCTGGCGTCGATCGCGCGGCTCCCCGCGGTCGTCGAGGAGGCCGCCGAGGACCTCGAACCCCACCGCGTGGCGACGTACACCCGGGAGTTCGCTGAGACGTTCAACGCGTTCTACCGGGAGTGTCCCGTGCTCACCGCCGAGGAGGAGCGGACCCGCGAGGCGCGCCTCGCGCTCGTCGCCGCCTCGCGGACGACGATCGCGAACGCGCTCGACGTGCTCGGCGTCGCCGCTCCGGAGTCGATGTAGAAGGGCACGGCCGGGAAGCCGCGGTTCGCCGGCCGTCCGTCACCGTCGTCGGCCGCCGCGCCGTTCGCCGCTTACTGCCGTCGCCGCACGCTCAGGCGATGAGCGACCCGCCCGAGGAGGTGACCGCGTACGCGCCGAGACCCAGCGCGAGCAGGAGGAAGGTGAGGATCCACCACAGCGGGACGTCGCCGTTCTCCGCTCGGACGTCGCCGTTCTCAGCTTGGCTCATACGTCGGTATCGCCCTCGCTCGTAGAAGAGTCCAGCGGTTCGATTCCGGGACTGTCCGCCGGTTCGATCCGATCCGACGGTCGCCGCTCGTCCCGATCACCGGAACAGTCGGCTCAGGAAGCCGCCGTCCTTCCCGCCGTCGTCCTCCTCGGATCCCTCGTCGCTTCCGTCGCCCGACTCCGCTTTCCGTTCGGTCCCGTCCGCGAACGGGATGGCGTCGTCCTCGATCTCCCCGGGGTCGTCCGACCCGGCGGCGCCGTCGACCGCCTGACGCTCGTCCTCGTCGAGCACCGCCCGGCGGGCGTCCGCCGCGGCTCCGTCCTCCAGGTCGTCCCCCTCGTCCTCGATGATGACCGCGTCGTCCGCGTCGCCCGCATCCTTCGCGTCGTCCGCATCGTCCACGTCGTCCGCGTCGTTCGCACCGTCCGCATCCCGGGAGTCCGACGTGGAGTCGGCTTCGTCGACCTCGTCGGCGCCGTCCGCGTCGGTCACCGAGCTCTCCACGTCCGCCGGTTCGGCTTCCACGACCACGTCCTCGACGTCCCCCTCGTCGGCCTCGGGGACCTCGTCGCTCACGGAGGGGTCGTCGTCCTCGGCGACGTCGGCTTCCGCTTCGCCCTCAGTGACGTCGGCTTCCGCTTCGCCCTCGGCGACGTCGGCTTCCGCTTCGCCCTCGGCGACGTCGATTCCCGCCTCGTCGTCAGCCCCGGGTCGCTCCCCGTCCTCGACCGACTCCGCGCCGGAGGAGTCAGCGTCGTCGGCGTCCCCTGCGGTCGCCGGGTCCCCGCCCTCGGTCCCGTCGTCCTCGACGGCGCCGGCGCGTTCCCCGTCGGGCGTCGACGGCTCCCGTTCGCCCTCCTCGACCTCGTAGGAGAGGGGCGGGCGGATCGGCTCGCCGGTGAGCGAGGAGGCGAGCGAGCGGTACGCCGCGGCCGGATCGCTGCCCGGCGCGTACTCCGAGAGCGGTTCGCTCGCCGCGAGCGCCTCCGCGACGACCGGGTCCTCCGGAACCCGCGCGGTCACCGGCACGTCGAACGCCTCCGGGTCGACGTTCGCCGCCTCCAGCGCGGACTCGAGCGAATCGTCGGGACCGACGCGGGTGAGCGCGAGCCCCGCCACCGTGCCGCCCAGTCGTTCGGCCAGTTCGACGGTCTTGCCCGTGTCCGTCAGCGCGTCGCGGGTCGGCGTCGAGACGAGGAGCACGCCGTCGGCGAGCGAGAGTGGGAGCGCGCTCTCGTGGGTGAGGCCGGCGCCGGTGTCGACGACGACGTAGTCCGCGTTCGTGATGGAGCCGATCACCTCCCGGATCCGCGAGGGGTCGGCCGACCTGAACGCCGAGAGCGACTCGTCGCCGGGCACCACGGCGAGCCCGTGGGGCCCGCGGTACGTCGCGTCGACCGGTTCGGCCTCCCCCGCGAGCACGTCGTGGAGCGTGGCGCCGCCCTCGGGGACCTCGAACCCGAGGGCCGGAGCCAGGTTCGCCGTCCCGATGTCGCCGTCGACGGCGACCGTCTCGAAGCCCGCTGCCGCGAGCGTGGCCGCGAGGTTCGCGGCGGTGGTCGTCTTCCCGACCCCCCCTTTCGCGCTCGCGACGGCATAAGTCGTCGGCATTTGGATGGAATCCGGAGGGTGACGTTATAAATGTGGGTCCCATCACCGGTCGGCCGACGGCGCCCGCTCCAGGGGCGACGTGTGTGTGCTCACGACACCATTCAACAGTTACTTACACGCACGCCGGCGAATACGAGATAATGAGTAGCGACGCCGAGGACGGGAACGCGCCCTCCGAGGACCGCCGGAAGTACGAGTTCCGGAAGATCCTCGACCAGCTGGACGAGTACGAGGGCTCCGGGACCCAGCTCGTCACCATCTACATCCCCGAGGACAGGCAGATCTCCGACGTGGTCGCACACGTCACACAGGAGCACAGCGAGGCGTCCAACATCAAATCCAAGCAGACGCGGACGAACGTCCAGGACGCGCTCACCTCCATCAAGGACCGCCTCCGCTACTACGACACCTTCCCGCCGGAGAAGGGGATGGTCATCTTCTCGGGCGCGGTCGACTCCGGTGGCGGCCAGACCGAGATGGTGACCGAGGTGCTCGAGTCCCCGCCCGACCCCGTCGAGTCGTTCCGCTACCACTGCGACTCGAACTTCCTGACGGGGCCGCTGGAGGACATGATGGCCGACAAGGGGCTGTTCGGGCTCATCGTCCTCGACAGGCGCGAGGCGAACGTCGGCTGGCTGAAGGGCAAGCGCGTCGAGCCGGTGAAGTCGGCCTCCTCGCTCGTCCCCGGCAAGCAGCGGAAGGGCGGTCAGTCCGCCCAGCGGTTCGCCCGCCTGCGGCTGGAGGCCATCGACAACTTCTACCAGGAGGTCGCGGGGATGGCGAACGAACTGTTCGTCCCGAAGCGGCACGAACTCGACGGCATCCTGGTTGGCGGCCCGTCGCCGACGAAGGACGAGTTCCTCGACGGCGACTACCTCCACCACGAGATCCAGGACAACGTGCTCGGCAAGTTCGACGTGGCCTACACCGACGAGTCGGGCCTCTACGACGTCGTCGACGCCGCCCAGGAGGTGCTCGCCGACCAGGAGATCCTTCAGGACAAGCGGGAGATGGAGGAGTTCTTCGAGAAGCTCCACACCGGCGAGGAGGCCACCTACGGCTTCGACGAGACCCGGCGGAACCTCGTCATGGGCGCGGTCGACCGCCTGCTGGTCTCGGAGGACCTCCACCACGACGTCGTCCCGTTCGAGTGCCCCAACGGCCACGAGGAGTACGAGGTCGTCGAGCGGCGCCACTCGACGCCCGAGCACACCTGTTCCAGTTGCGGGGAGGAGGCCGAGCCCGGCGAGCGCGAGGACGTGGTCGAACACCTGATGAACATCGCCGACCAGCGCGGCACCGAGACGAAGTTCATCTCCACGGACTTCGAGAAGGGCGAACAGCTCATGGACGCGTTCGGCGGCGTCGCCGGCATCCTCCGGTACCGGACGGGCGTCTAAACCGGACGGACGCGGGAGCCGGTCGGGTCGCGGCGGCGTTTTTAACCATCGGCGGCGGGAACCGTGAACCCATGAGTGGACACGGCACCGCGACCGAACGCGGCTTCGTCCTGTCGGGACGGGAGTGGGCCGTCGTCGGGGGCGCGAGCGCGCTGATGGCGCTGAACGTGCTAGTGATGTACGCGTTCGTCGCGACGCCGCTCGCGCTCGTCAACGACTACCTGTTCGCGTACCCCATCGTCGGCGTCCTCGTCTACGGCGCGGCGATCGCGGGCGGGGAGCTCCTCGCGGAACGCGGGGTCGAGCGCGGCGGGACCGGACTGGCGCTCGCCGGCGTGGCGATCCTCCAGGTCGCGTTCGGCACCTTCGGCGCCGGCGTCCTCTCGTTCGTGCCGCGGGACGCCCGGCTGCCGATCCTCGCGATCACCGCCGTCGTCGTGACGGCGATGGTCGCGGCGATCGGGACGTACGTGTACGCCCGATCGAAGCAGTTCGACCACTACCGCTCCTGGGCGAACTACGCGTTCCTCGGGGGCGTCCTCGCCGTCCTCGTCGGGACGTTCCTCGCGCCGGTGCTCCTCCTCGGCTTCCTCCTCATCTTCCTCGGCTTCCTGTTCCGCCTTGGGTGGGAGATCTGGCGGATCCGGGACGGCCGGGTCGCGACGGCCGCGTTGCAGGCCATCGGCCTCTACGTCGCCGTGGCGGGCGTGTTCGTCCACGTGTTACAGATCGTGATCAGGACCGTCGCCCGTCGGTGACGGGACGGACCCCCTCGGGGGAGAAGCCCGCGTCGTCCACCCGACTCGGGACGACCGATCGGCGCCGGACCGACCCGGGCGGAACCTCACTCCCTCGCCGTCTGGACGAGCACCACGCCCGAGAGGATGAGCCCCGCGCCGGCGAGCATCGCGGGCGTGACCGTCTCCCCGAGGAACGCCGCGCCGAGCGCGAGGACGACGGCGGGTTCGACGGTGGAGACGACGCCCGCGCGGCTCGCGCCGACCCGCTTCAGCCCAGCGAAGAACGCGAAGATGGCGAGCGCGGTCGAGACGGTTCCGAGCCCCAGGACGACGGCCCAGCCGAACCGGGTCGTCGGGAGCGAGAGCGTGCCCGTGAACGCGCCGGCGAGCCCCGTCGAGACGGCCGCCGCGGGCGCGACGTAGGCGGTCAACACGCGCTCGTCCGCCGTCCGGAGCGCGACCCGCGAGGCGGTGATGTAACAGGCGTACAGCACCGCGGCCGCGAGCGTCGCCGCCGCGCCGAGCGGGTCGAACGCGGCGGTCCCGGTCCACGAGACGAGGGCCACGCCGGCGATGGTGAGCACCGCGGCGAGGACGGTCCGCCCGCCGACCCGCTCGTCGAGCGCCGTCGCGGCGAGCGCGACGACGAACAGCGGATACGTGTACAGTAGCACGGCGGCGAGACCGGCCGACGTCCGCTCGACGCCGACGAAGAAGCCGTAGCTGACCCCAGCGTAGCCGAGCGCGCCGAGCGCGGCGGCGACGAGGCCGTCCCGCGTCGGGAGCCGGAGCCGCGGGTGCGGCGGCGACGCGAGCAGTCGGTGGGCCGCCAGCCCGAGCCAGACGACGAGCCCCCCGACGAGAAACCGGAGCGTGAGCGCGGCCGGCACCGACAGCCCCGCCCGGAAGGCGAACTCGCCGAGGATTCCGAGCGTCGCGAAACAGACCGCAGAGAGGAGGACGAATAGCGTGCCGACGGTCCGCTCCTCGAGACGACCCATTCGTCGCCCACGAGGCGGGGGCAGGCTAAATCCCTCGCGGTCCCGGGACGCGTTACCGCGACCGGCCGTGGCGTGGCTACTCCGTCGAGTCGGCACGATCCCCGCAGAATCCCCCTACCCCAGGAGGGAACCGAACTGGCCCACGCGCCGCTCCAGGTCGAAGTGGGGATCCACGTCGGCCCCGACCACGCGGTCGAGCGTCAACTCGACGTCCACCCCCGCGCCCTCCGCGGCCTCGCGGAGGGCCGCGATCGAGTCACGCTTCAGGGTGAGCTTCGGGAGCGCGCCGAGCAGGAGCGCGACGGCGATGCCGCCCTCCCCGCGGGGGAAGGCGTCGTGGACGCGGCCGAACTCGGGGTCCGTACCGGCCGGTCCGGTCGCCTCCCGCGGGGTGACGCGGAGACAGCGCGGGCAGATCGCGGCCGCCGCGGCGCCGTCGGGGGCGTGTTCCCGCAGCGCTTCCGGGACGGCGAAGGCGACGAGTTCGACGTCGCAGTGGGGGCAGGTCGGCATGGAGTGTGGTCGGCGGTGGGGGAACGAAAAGGCGGGGGTCGGACGTCGGTCGGTAACGGACCAGTTCAGTCGTCGGCGTTGACCTGTCCGGGTTCCCGTACCTCCTCGGGGTCGCGGACGGCCTCCTCCTCGGCCTCTTCGGCCTCCTTCTCCTCCTTCTTGGCCTTGATCTTCTTGAGGCGGAAGATCTCCTCGCGCTCCTGCTCCTCCAGTTTCTGCTCGATGAACTCCTGGTTCTCGTACAGGGACGGCAGCAGCGTGAACTCCAGGGCGTTGACCCGGCGCTTGGTGGTCTCGATCTCGGTGAGCATCTTCTTCATCGCCGTCTCCACCTCGGCGGCGAGGATGATGCTCTCGAGGAGTTCCTCGTACGCGTCGGCCGCCTCGTCGATGCGGGCCGAGGAGCCGAGCAGGCCGTAGCCCCGCTCGTCGAGGCTCTTTCGCACCTTCGAGGACTCGATCTGCGGGACGACGACGCCCATGATGTTCTTCGACTGGGTGGTGATCTCGGGGTGCTCCTTCAGCGCCGCCGCCGCGCCCCGGACCGCCACGTCGCCCTCCATCGCCCGGGCCTTGTCGATGGTCTCCTGGGCGTCCTCGTAGTCGGCCTCGAGCTTCGAACGGACGTCCTGGGCCTGGTCGAGGATGTCCATGAACTCCATGATGAGCCCGTCACGCTTCTGCTCTAGCGTGTCGTGGCCCCGCTCGGAGAGTTCGATGCGGTCCTCGATCTCCATCAGGTTCTTGCGAGTCGGCTTGACGTCCTCGGCCATGGCTCTTGGTCGGAAGTTGCCGGCGGAGGGTGTTAACCCTTGTTAGTCCGTCCGCGATTCGCGGGAGTCGGAGCCACGACCGCGGTCAGTGCTCGGTCGGTGACTACTTCGAAAGCCCCCGGGCGCTCGACCGTCCGCGGTACGCTCTGTGCTCCTCGTCGCTCGCGTTGCTCGCTCCTGCGGTGCTTGAGGCACCGGGGCCGGATCGAGCGCCCGGCCCCTTTCAGTCCCGCCCGGTGGGACGGTCGGTCGCCATCGCGGTGGCTCCCCACGCCTCCCCGGCGGGCGCGGCTCGCTCCCGTTCGGTCGCTCGCGTGTGCGCCCGCCGCATCCCGTCGACCGTCGGCCTTCGGCCAGCGACGGTTGAGCAGTGGATCCGGCGAGCGGTGGCTTTTCGGCCCGGCCGCGGGACGTCACCCGTATGACCCCTCCACCTCGCCTGGTCCACCTCTCGGACCTGGAGACGCTGTTCGACCGGCCCGCCGACGCCGGTCGACTCGCCGGCGCCGTCGGGGAACTCCGGGACGGGCGGACCGTCGTCGTCGGGACGGGCGACACGACCGCGCTCGGGGCGCTCGCGCTCGCGACCGAGGCGGGCCGCGGCCACGGTCGCCCGTTCCTCGACGCCGTCTCGCCGGTCGCGAGCACCTTCGGCAACCACGACTTCGACGAGGGGCCGGCCCGGGCCGCCGAGTGGGCGCGCGACACGCCCGGCACGCACCTCGCGGCGAACCTCGAAGGGCTGGACGGCGACGCCTACGAACCGAGCGCGCTCGTCGACGTCGCCGGCACGCGGGTCGGACTCGTCGGCGTGGTCAACCCGGAGACGCCGGAGATGTGCCACGCCGTCGAGTCGCTGGCGTTCACCGATCCCGTCGCGGCGGTCCGCGGGGAGGCGGCCGAACTCCGCCGACGGGGTGCCGAGTTCGTCGTCGTCCTCTCCCACTGCGGGGACGGCGACGCCGACGTCGCCCGCGGGACCGACGTGGACGCGGTGCTCGGCGGCCACGACCACGAACTCGTCGCCGAGCGGGTCGACGGGACGCTCGTCGCGCGCACCCGCGGGGGCCAGGCCAACGAGTACGAGGTCGTGACGCTCGGCGGGGAGCCGACGGCGGACGTTCGGACCCCGACCGACGCGCCGGTCGACGCGGCGATCGAGGCGGAGTACCGCGAGCGCCGGGCGGCCGCCGGCGTCGACGAGTCGGTGCGTTCGTTCGCCGGGCCGCTCTCGACGGCGGAGGTCGGCCGCGCCGCGGCGGCGGCGTATCGCGACCGCGGCGGGGCGGACGTCGGTCTGATCGCCGCCGGGTCGGTCCGGGCCGGCCTGCCCGCGGCGGCGACCGTCGGCGACCTGCTCGGCGTCGTTCCGTTCCCCTCCCACCTCCACACGCTCGCGGTCCGCGGCGGGGACCTCGCCGCCGCGGTCCGCCTCGGTCGGGACTCGCCCGACGACACGCACGGACACGTGTTCGCCGTCGGCGCGTCGGTACGTGAGGACGGGACGGTCGCGGTCGACGGCGAGCCGGTGTCCCCCGACCGGACCTACCGCGTCGCCTGCACGAGCTACCTCACGGAGGTCGCCCCGCTCGCGGGGTTCGAACCGGACGCGGTCGTCGACGACCGGGGGCTCCAGTACGAGCACCTCCTCGCGCACGCGCGGGACGGGGAGTTCGGTCGCGACGCGGGGTGATCGGCGGCGAGCGATCGTCTCGCCCGACTGCCGACAGTGGGGGCGAGCGGTAGTCGGGCTACGTCGCCGAACCGAGCTACCGGCGGGGTGGGAACGGATGCCCTCGCGGCCGTGCGGTCGCCACCACGGTACTCGCGGCGCTGTCCACGAGAGAGGAACCGACCGGAATCGACGAAAACTCGAACCCGACTAGTCCGCGGTGACTTCCTCGGCCGACCCCTCGCCCGAGACGTCCTCGCGGTAGTGCTCCTCGATGAGGTCCTCGCCGATGCGGTTGAGTTCCTCCTTCGGCAGCGTCGAGAGGAGGTCCCAGCCGATCTCGAGCGTCTCGTCGATGGTGCGGTCCGTGTCGTACCCCTGCTGGACGAACTCCGCCTCGAAGCGGTCCGCGAAGTCGAGGTACTTGTTGTCGCGCTCGGAGAGCGCCTCGCGGCCGACGATGTTCACGAGGTCGCGCAGGTCCTCGCCCTCCGCGTACGCCGCGTACATCTGGTCGGAGACGTCGCCGTGGTCCTCGCGGGTGAGGCCCTCGCCGATGCCGTCGTCCATCAGCCGCGAGAGGCTCGGGAGCACCTGCACCGGCGGCTTGAGACCCTGACTGTGCAGGTCGCGGTCGACGTAGATCTGCCCCTCCGTGATGTACCCCGTCAGGTCGGGGATGGGATGGGTGTCGTCGTCGCCCGGCATCGTCAGGATGGGGATCTGCGTCACCGATCCCTCCCGGCCCTCGATCCGTCCGGCGCGCTCGTAGAGCTGCGCCAGGTCGGTGTACATGTACCCGGGGTAGCCACGCCGCCCCGGAACCTCCTCGCGGGCCGCCCCGATCTCGCGGAGCGCCTCGCAGTAGTTGGTCATGTCCGTCAGGATGACGAGCACGTGGTACCCCTTGTCGAACGCGAGGTACTCCGCGGTCGTGAGGGCCATCCGCGGTGTGACCGTCCGCTCGACGGCGGGGTCGTCCGCGAGGTTCGTGAAGACGACCGAGCGCTCCAGCGCGCCGGTGCGCTCGAAGTCCTGCATGAACTCGTTGGCCTCCTCCTGGGTGATGCCCATCGCGCCGAAGATGACCGCGAACTCGGATGCCTCCTCGCCCTCCTCGGCGGCCTCCTCCGGCACGGTCGCCTGCCGCGCGATCTGGAGCGCGAGGTCGTTGTGCGGGAGCCCCGACGCCGAGAAGATGGGGAGCTTCTGGCCCCGCACCAGCGTGTTCATGCCGTCGATCGACGACACGCCCGTCTGGATGAACTCCTCGGGGTACTCCCGGGAGACGGGGTTGATGGCGGCGCCGACGATGTCGCGCCGCTCGTCCGGGACGATGTCCGGGCCGCCGTCGATCGGCTGGCCGGAGCCGTCGAGCACCCGCCCGAGGAGGTCCTCGGTGACGGGCATCTTCAGCGTCTCGCCCAGGAAGCGGACGGACGCGTTGCGGTCGATGCCGGTGGTCCCCTCGAACACCTGGATGGCGACGAGCCCCTCCTCGCTCTCGAGGACCTGGCCGCGCTTGGTTTCGCCTTCGGGCGTCTCGATCTCGACGATCTCGTCGTAGCCGACGGGCTCGTCGACCTCGGCGTACACCAGCGGGCCGCTGATCTCCGTGATGGTTTGATACTCTTTCATTGGTCTAGTAGAGCGCCTGGAGCTGCTCTTCGATCTCCGCCTCGAGTTCCTCGACGTACTCCTCCCAGTTCGCCTGGGTGGCGATGCGGTTCAGCCGCGGCGCGGCGTCGATGCTCTGGATCTCCTCGACCGGGACGCCGGCGTCGAGGGCGTCGAACGCCTCGTCGTTGAACGTCTGGATGGCGGTGAGGATCGCGTACGTCTTCTCGGGGGGACAGTACATGTCCTCGTCGACGAACGCGTTCTGCTGGAGGTAGCCCTCGCGGAGGTAGCGGGCCACCTCGAGGGTGAGCTGCTGGTCCTCCGGCAGGGCGTCCTTCCCGACGAGCTGGACGATCTCCTGCAGTTCGCCCTCCTCGTCGAGGGTGTCGACGGCCCACTGGCGCTTGTCGGGCCAGTCCTCGGCGACCTCCTCCTGGAACCACGGGTCGAGCTGGTCCTGGTACAGCGAGTAGGACTCGTTCCAGTTGATCGCCGGGAAGTGCCGGCGCTCGGCCAGGTCGGCGTCCAGCGCCCAGAACGTCTTCACGATGCGCAGCGTGTTCTGGGTGACCGGCTCGGAGAAGTCGCCGCCGGGCGGCGAGACCGCCCCGATGACCGAGACGGAGCCCTCCGTGCCGTTGATGTTCTCGAAGTAGCCGGCGCGCTCGTAGAACTCCGCGAGGCGTGCGGCCAGGTACGCGGGGTAGCCCTCCTCGCCGGGCATCTCCTCCAGCCGGGAGGAGATCTCGCGCATCGCCTCGGCCCACCGCGAGGTGGAGTCGGCCATGAGCGCCACGTCGTAGCCCATGTCGCGGTAGTACTCCGCGATGGTGATGCCCGTGTACACGCAGGACTCCCGGGCCGCGACGGGCATGTTCGACGTGTTGGCGATGAGGCTCGTCCGGGCCATCAGCGGGTTTCCGTTCGCCGGGTCCTCCAGTTCGGGGAAGTCCTCGATGACCTCGGTCATCTCGTTGCCGCGCTCGCCGCAGCCGACGTAGACGATGATGTCCGCGTCCGCGAACTTGGCGAGGCTGTGCTGGGTGACCGTCTTCCCGGAGCCGAACGGCCCGGGGATGGCGGCCGTCCCGCCCTTCGCGATGGGGAACAGGCCGTCGAGGATGCGCTGGCCCGACACCAGCGGGGTGCGCGGGGTGCGCTTCTCGAGGGTCGGCCGCTGCTCGCGCACCGGCCACTCCTGGTGCATCGTGATCTCCTCGCCGTTCTCGAGGGTGACGACCGGTTCGTCCACGGTGGACGGACCGGACTCGGCGCTCTCGACGACGCCGCCCTCCGAGCCGGGGGGCACCATCACCTTGTGGTCGATGGTCACCGTCTCGGGGACGATCCCGACGACGTCGCCGGGTTCGACCTCGTCGCCGGCCTCGACCTCGGGGGTGAACTCCCACTCCTTCTCAAGGTCGATGCCCGGGGCGTCGACCCCCCGGTCGAGGAACGCGCTGTCCATCTTCTCCTCGAGCACGTCGAGCGGGCGCTGCACGCCGTCGTAGATGGCGTCCAGCATGCCCGGGCCGAGGTCGACCGAGAGCGGTTCGCCCGTGTTCTCGACGGGCTCGCCGGGGCCGACCCCCGAGGTCTCCTCGTACACCTGGATGGTCGTGACGTCGCCTTCAATCTCGATGACCTCGCCCATCAGCCCTTCGTCGCCGACGTAGACGACGTCGTTCATGCGAGCGTCGAGGTCGACGGCCGTCACGACCGGACCACTCACGCTGTTTATGCGTCCGGTCCCTTCCGTGACTTCCGGTTCGGTTGCTTGACTCATGTGTTAGTTGTCCTCGTCGTCGTCCTCCGCCATCAGGTCGATCCCGATGGCGCGTTTGATCTGTTCGCGCAGGCCGCTCCCGGCGCCGCCGCCGAGCGTGACGAGCACGGGTTCGACGCTCCCCTCGGCGGACTGCCGAACGGACCGCGAGAGGTGGTCGAGGTCCTCGTCGCGCATCACGACGATGCCGACGTCCTCGGCCGCGAGCGTGCGCTCGACGGCGTCGTCGAGCGACTCGTCCTTCTCGTCGTCGGCGACGTTCTCACACCGCCGCACGCCGGCGAGCCGGAAGCCGGTCGTGAACTCGGGGCTGCCGATGACAGCGATCTCCTGACTCATAGGATCACCAGTTCCTCCTCGATCTCCTCCTCGGAGAGGCCGGCCTCCTTCCCGCGGGCGATGGCGCGGATGTTGTCCACCTCGCGCTCCTTGGCGAGGATGTACGACACCACGGGCGTCACCGACAGCGGGTAGACGTGGCCGAGCGAGTCCGCGTACTCGAGCAGCGCGGCCTCCAGCGCGTGTTCGAAGGCGATGAGGCTCTCCGCCTCCTCCAGCTCCGTCAGCGCCGACGAGAGGTCCTCGCCGTAGCGGCTCTCGCGGATGCGCTGGAGCAGCTCGTCGCGGTTGCTCGCGAGCGCGCGCAGTTCGTCGGCCGAGAACAGGACGCCGCCCTCGATGAAGTACTCCGAGGGGTCGACGTCCGCACCCGACCGGGCGAGCCGGAGCGCGTTGATCGCGTTCCGGAAGTCGATCTCCGACTCCAGGAACTCGCGGTACTCCGAGAGCGCCTCGCCGGAGAGGTCGCTCGTCGAGAGCAGTTCGTAGTACGCGCGGTCGACCGCGTTCTCGAGCGGGACCAGCACGCCGGTGGACTCGTAGTCGCCGTACGCGTCCTCGAGGCCCGGACCGAACGGCGTGTCCGAGAGCACCTCGACGGCCTCCTCGATGGAGCCCGCGTCGAGCAGCCGCCCGATGCGGCGCTCGTCGAACTCGCCGGCGCGGATGAGGTCCGCCTCCACCGACTCGCGCTCGGCGTCGGCGTAGAGCCCGCGCAGGACTGTCTTCACGTTCCACGCGTCGAACTTGCGCAGGTAGCGGGCCACCTGCTCGTACAGCCGCCCCTCACACCAGTCGAGGATGTCCTCGAACTGCTCCGCCAGGTTCCGGTTCAGCGCGTACTCGATGAGGTCGACGCCGGAGTAACGGGCGCCCAGCTCGTTCACCTGGTCCTCGTAGGCGGACTCCTCCATGAAGCGGGCGATCTCCGCGGGGCTCATCCGGACCAGCTTCCGGTAGTCGTCGTCGTCGTACAGCGCGCCGCGTCGCGAACGGACGCGGGCGTTCACGTACTCGGGGTTGGACGTGCCGGCGCGGCTACTCATCGTCGAACAGTCGGTCGCTCAGCTCCTTGAGGTTGTCCTCCCAGACGCCCTCGAGGACCGAGTCGAACGTGTTGTTGACCCGGACGCGGGACTCCTCGCTCTCGACGATCACGCCGCCGAGACAGTCCCGTTCGCCGGCGAACGACCAGCCCTCGTACCCCGAGAGCAGGTCGGTCAGCAGTTCCTCGTCCTCCGCGCGGCCGTAGACGGCGACCGACTCGTCGTCGTCGAACTCCCCGGCCGCCTCCTCGAGCAGCGCGCGGGTCAGCTCCTCGCGCCGTTCGCCCTCCAGCCCAGCGATCGCCGCCTCGACCTCCTCGTGGACGGTCTCGAGGGCGTCGCGTCGGGCCTCCAGGCGCTCCTGTTTGGCCTCGAGCTTCGCGCTGGAGAGCGACTGCTCGCGCTCCTGGGCGATCTTCCGCTCGACGGTCGCCTCGCGCTCCTCGCGGACGCGTTCGGCCTCCGCCTCGGCCTCGGCGACGATCTCGCCGGCGCGTTCCTCGCCCTCTTCGCGGATTTCCTCCGCACGCGCGCGGGCTTCCTCTCGAATGTCCTCGGCGACTGTTTCCAGACTCATTGATGAAAGAGGCGGGGCGGTCTTAGCCGACCAGGAAGATGGTGACCAGCGCGAGGATGACGAGCGTCTCCGGCAGGACCGTGAAGATCAGGCCGGTGACGAACAGGTCCTCGTCCTCGGCGACGGCGCCGACCGCCGCCGAACCGATGCCGCGCTCGGCGTACCCCGCGCCGAACGCCGCGAGACCGACCGCGAGCGCAGCGGCGGAGTTCTCCGGGATCGCCGGGCTACTTTCCTGCAGTACAACGTTGGCCAGCTCTGGAATGGTGTCGATCATTGGTTTCTAACGGCGGTTGCCTTGTCTCCGGACAGTCGAAATTTGCACCTACGGAGGCCATAAAGCTTCCCAATCGCGCCGACCGAGACGGCCGAATACGCGGGTCTCGCGGCCCGCTGCCCGTGCGAGAGAATACCAAATGCCGCCCGTCGGGGCTACTCCTCGACGGTGTGTTTCCGCTCCCGACCGAACGGGGTGTACGCCGTGCCGCCGCCGTCGAAGAACTTCGAGAAGAACTCGTAGTACTCGAGACGGACGGCCTGCAGGCCGGCGGAGGTGACCCCCAGCGCCAGCACGAGCAGGTGGCCGATGACGAGGATGACGAGCCCGCCGACGAGCGAGCCGATCCCCCCGTGCATCAGGCCGCCGAACATGACCTCGGTCACCTCGTGGCCGTGGTACATCTCGCCGACCTCGTACATGTGGGTCGTGCCGAAGTGCCACTCCGCGCCGTCGCCGGAGCCGGTGACGAACACGCCGAAGAACAGGAGGTTGACGACGAACGCCATCCCCGCCTTCGCGAGCAGCACCGCGGCGATCCGGGTGTACGAGAGCACGTTCACCAGCACGTCGAAGATCTCGAGCAGTTCGGCCGGTTCGGCCGTCGCGAGCAGCACCGCGCCCAGGCCGAGCATGCCGAGCCCGAGCCAGCCGACCGGCTCGGAGAAGCCCGAGAAGCCGAGCTGGAACGCCGCGCCGTGCCCGGAGTCGAACACCTGGAACAGGAAGCCGGGCTTCTTGCTCTGGAACAGCGTGCTGAACACGAACAGCCACATGCCGTTCATGCCGAGGATCCACGAGCCCTTCTCGGTCAGGGCGGTGCCGAGCCCGTGGAACTCGAGCTCCTCGAGGAAGCCGAAGACGTAGCCGACGTTGAGGTGGAGCAGCGCGAGCAGCGTGCTCACGACGAGCCACGTCTGGGCCCAGTAGACGTCGGCGGGCTGGAGCCCCTTGTGGAGGGGCGCGCTGCCGCCCCAGAGGGCGTCCGCGATCAGGTGGAGCCCGAAGAGCTCGCCGTAGAGGACGCCGAACAGCATCGTGAACAGGCCGGCGGCGATCGTCACCCCGCCCATGCTCTTGAACGCCTGCGAGTCGAAGTTGCTGTAGAGGTAGTAGCCGATGAGGGTGTAGAGGATCCCGTAGCCGAGGTCGCCGATCATGAACCCGAAGAACGCCGGGAACGTGAGGAACAGGACGACGGTCGGGTCGAACTCCGAGTACTTCGGCCGGCCGACCGCCCGTACCAGCACCTCGAACGGGCTGACGATGCCGGGGTTGTCCTGCACGACCGGCGGGTCGTCGTTCCGCATGACGACCGTGCCGCCGGAGCCGTCCGCGACCGCGCGCTGGGGCTCCTCCTCGGCGGCCTCCTCCGTCTCGTCGTCGGACTTCGGTTCGCCGGCCTCGGTGGGCACGTCCTCCCGGACCTGCACCTCGCCGTCCGCGCCGAAGGCGGCCCGCTCCAGCTCCTCGACCTCGGCGTGGCTCCCGACCGCGTCCTCGATCGCGCCCGCGAACTCGGCGTAGCGCTCGGTGGGGATCCACCCCTCCGCGACGAACGCGTTCTCGGTCGTCGCGAACGAGAGCGGCGCCTCGGTCTTCTGGACCTCGATGGAGAGCTGTTCCTCCGCGGCGAGCAGGAAGCCGGCGGCCTCCTCCTTCACCGATTCGAGTCGCTCGTCGAGGTCCGCGAGCTCCGTCTCCAGTTCGGTGCGTCGGGACTCCAGGTCGTCGAGGTGGCCCTCGGGGCTCACCCGTTCGCCCTCGACGGCCGGCACCTCGACGGCCGCGAACTCGGCGCTCACCAGCGCGTCGGTCAGCGCGTCCGCGTCCGCGGCGGGTTCGGGCCGGGCGAACACGGCGAGCGTGTCGTCCTCGCCCTCGTACACCTCGAACTCGCCGAGCGCGTCGACCTCGCGGACCGCGCGCTCGACGGCGTCCCGGTCGCCCTCGCCGACGGCGACCTGCAGGCTGTCGTACCCCTGCAGGAGGTCGAGGTCGATCCCCAGGTCCGCGAACGGCTCGACGGCGTCGATCCGGTCCTCCACGTCGCGGAGTTCGGACCGGATCCCGTCGCGCCGGTCGTCGAGGTCGTTCACGCGGTCGCGAACGTCGGCGAGGTCCTCCCGGAGGGCCTCGTCGGTGAGCACGCGGGCCTCGCCGGCGTCGTCCTCGTCCACCTCGAGGATGGACTCGATGGAGCGGACGGTGACCAGCTTGTCGGCGGCGTCCTCGGCGCCCTCGATCGGGTTGCCGGGCCGGAAGCCCTCCCAGGAGCCGTCGTAGTCGGTGACGTGCAGTAGGTTCAGGTCGTGGACGGCCTCGATGACCGGCTCCATGACGCCGCGGGAGCCGGTCACCGACACCTTGCTCATCCGTTCAGGTCTGAGCATGTACCCCCTCCTCGAACCGTTCGACGGCGAACTCGACGGCCTCCCCGGTCCGCTCCTCGGCCTCCTCGACGAGCCGGGCGCGCTCGCGTCTTCCCTCCTCGAGGATCTCCTCGCGCCGTCGTTCTATCTCCTCGCGGGCCTCCGAGAGCCGGGCCTCCTCCAGCTCGTCGGCCTCCCGCTCGGCCTCGGAGACGATCTCGTCGGCGCGCTCGCGGGCCTCGGAGATCCGTTGCTCGCGGTCCGCCTCCGCCTCGGCGACGATGGCTTCGGCGTCCGCTTCGGCCTCCTTCACACGTTCGAGAACTTCGGGTCTCGGCATAGATACTCGTCGTCTCGAATTGTACTACCTGCGTATAAGGTGTTTGCGGAACTCCGCGAAGGGACGGCGACGGGGGGAGTCGGACGGGACGAGTCCGGGTCGGGTGTCGAGTCGATTCTGATTCGTGAATCCCGATGGTTTCGGAGACGGTCCGGTCGTCGCGGAGCAGTTCTCGGAAGCCCCCGCGGCTCATCGACCGAGTTGCCCGCCGCAGCACAGGTGCCGAAAGTCCCACCCGCAGCAACGGCAGCCACACGCCTCCCAAACCGATTTCGCCCCTCGACTCGCTCGCTCACTCCGTTCGCTCGGCTCGCCTGCGGTGCTCATCCCTCGCGCGCATCCGGCGGGCACGGAGGCCCGCCGGCACGCGCCACCGCACTCGGCCGGTCCACGCGGCGCGCGGCGGCCGCGCGGAGCGCGGCCGCTCGTGCGAGGGACGAGTTCGCGACCGGAGGGAGGGAACTCGTCGGCTGGGGAGGGCGTGGCTGCGGTCGGGCAGGACTGAAAGGGGCCGTGGTTCTCGGCGAACGCGGACCCGGCAAGCACCGCAGGAGCGAGCAACGCGAGCGGCGAGGAGCGCAGCCGTGGTCCCCGGAGCCGAGAACCGCGGGGGCTTTCGAAGACTTCCCCACGACGGCCGAATCACCCACTGACACCGACGGCTGCGGAGGCTTTCGGGACACGATCGCACGGCGCGAACGAACCGACCGAAACGGACGAATACGATGCTCTGCCGTCGGAAAAGCCGACTGGGAGCAGGGGAGCCGACCGACTCAGCCCCACCGCCCGCGAACGCCCTCGACGGCCTCGACGACGCGACCCCGGGCGAGCGTGAGTTCCGCGAGCCCCCAGCCGAGGAGCACCAGCGCGCCCGCCGCGGCCGAGGCGAACGCCCACGGCCCCATCCACGCCGGGCGGATCCACGGCGTGACGTGGGCCCAGGTCGTCGCGAACTCCGCCGCGAGCCCCGCCAGCGGCGTCCCCGCGAACGTGTTCTGGACGGTCGCCGCGAACGTCGACGAGTCGCCGGTGCCGGCGATGAGCCCGGCGCTCCCGTACACCCGATAGCTGCCACGCACGCCTTGGTCGGACATCGTCGGGCCGTTCGAGCCGCCGCCGTGGGCGACCCGCTCCGCGTCGTACGGCCCCCAGGTCGCGTAGTACTCCCACACGATCTCGCCCTTCGGGGTCACCTCGATGACCCGGTGGTTCAGCGAGTCGGTGATGAGCGTGTTCCCGTTCGGCAGGCGATCGGCGTCACGCGGCCACGAGAGCTGGCCGGCGCCCACCTCCCAGACGAGTTCCCACTCGCCGTCGCGCCGCTCGTACTCGACCACGCGGTCGTTCTCCGAGTCGGCGACGAGGATGACGGGGTTCCCCTCCTCGCTCACCAGCCAGTCGGGGTTGTGCTGTTCGTTCAGCGTGTCGTGGTCGTCGTCGGAGCCGAGCCGGTAGTCGATCTCGTCCGTGGACCGGTTGATGACGATGGCCTGGTCGAAGTTGCGCGGCGAGACGAGGTACTGGCCCTCGTCGATGCGCTCGACGTCGTTGACGTGGGTCCAGTCCTCGCTGTACCCGCCGTCGGTCGACTCGGGGTAGTGGTCACGGAAGTGCCACTCCCAGTCGACCTCGTCGGTGCTCCGGTTGTAGACGAACACCCGGTCGTCCGACCGGCCCGCCGACTCGTTCCACTGACGCATGTTCGCGATCAGCAGGTCGCCGTTCGGCAGCTTCTCGACGTCGTGGGTGTCGGTGAGGTCGAACCGCTCCTCCCAGACTCGCTCGCGGGTGTCCGGGTCGAGTTCGAAGACGACGGTGCCGTCCGGGTTCGTGGAGACGACGAGGAGGTTCCCGTTCTCCAGCGGGTCCACGTCGTAGAACCAGTTCGCGCCCCGCTCGGTGCCGTTGTACACCCACTCTGTCGTCCCGTTGGCACTGGTGGAGACGAGGCGGGCCGGCTTCTTCGTCGACCCCTGCCCCTCGAAGTGGAAGCCCTGGATGCCGACGACGGTGGAACCGTTCGCCTCCGACTCGACGGTCCCGGGTTCGAGGCCGACCGTGCCCGGCGTCCCGGCGTCGCCGGGTGCGACGGCCTGGCCGAGCGCGGGGAGGAACAGTCCGAGCACGCAGAGGAGCGCGAGCGTTCGCGCGAGACGGCGGCGGGAGACCGTGGAGGCGTCCATCGTTTCTCCGACGGAAGCCGCCGGATGAAACTCTTGTGCTTGCCGCTCAGAGCGTCGCCCTGAGGATGCCGCCCGTCCGGACCACGAAGTAGGCGACGAACGCGGCCGCGAGCACCCAGTGGCCGGGCCGCACGTCCTCGAACTCGCCGGCGGCGGCCTTGACGATCGGGTAGGAGATGATGCCGGCGGCGATGCCGTACGCGATGGAGTAGGTGAACGGCATCACGAGCATCGTCAGCCCCGCGGGGACCGCGTGGGTGTAGTCGGCCCAGTCGATCTCGACGAGGTTCCGCAGCATCAGCACCGCGATGACGACGAGCGCGATGTGGCTCGCGTACAGCGGGACCGCCGAGGCGAGCGGGACGATCGCGAGCGAACCGACGAACAGGATCGCGACGACGAGCGCGGTCATCCCGGTTCGCCCGCCCTCCTCGACGCCGGTCGCCGACTCGATGTACGTCGTGACCGTCGAGGTGCCGAGGATGCCCCCGACGGTCGTCCCGATCGCGTCCGCCATCAGCGGCTTGTCGATGTCCGGCAGGTTGCCGTCCTCGTCGAGGAAGCCGGCGATCTGCGAGACGCCAGTGAGCGTGCCGGCGGTGTCGAAGAAGTCGACGAAGAAGAACGTGAACACGACGAGCGCGAACCCGAGCGCGTCGACGTTCTCGAACCCGGAGAGGAACGCCCCGACCAGCGGCGAGATGTCGTACCCCGCCGCGGAGTAGGTGAGCGACTCGACCGACGGCGCGAGCGACGCGTCCGCGATGGTGACGCCCATGTTCTCCTGCAGTCGCTGGGGCGAGTACGCGGAGTACCCGAGCCCCGAGACGACCGCCCCCAGCACCGAGGTGCCGAGGATGCCGAAGACGATGCTTCCGGGGATGCCCCGGGCGTAGAGCGCGAACGTGAACAGCAGGCCGACGACCCCGACGACCGCGACGGGGTCCTGGGCGAACACGGGCGAGAGCTGGATGTACGTCACCGGCTCGGAGGCGATGACCCGCATCGCGTCGAGCCCGATGATGGCGAGGAACAGCCCGATCCCGCCCCCGACGGCGAACTTCACCGGCTGTGGGAACACCCTGATGATGTACTCACGCGCGCCGGCCGCCGTGAGCAGCATGAAGACGACCCCCTCGACCACCACCGCCGCGAGCGCGGTGTTCCACGGGATGCCGAGCCCGAGCACGACCGTGAACGCGAAGAAGGCGTTCAGCCCCAGGCCGGGCGCCTGTCCGAACGGCCGGTTCGCGTACAGCGCCATGACGAACGTCGCCACCGCGGCCGAGATGAGCGTCACCACCGCGAGCATCTGCTGGACCTCCGCGAAGCTCCGCCCGACGTCCGGTCCGGGCCCCTCGACGATGGCCACCGCCAGGATGCTCGGGTTCACGATGACGATGTAGCTCATCGTCAGGAACGTCGTTACCCCCGCGAGCAGTTCCGTGGGCAGGTCGGTGCCGTGTTCCTCGAAGCCGAAGTAGTTCGACAGCGAGTCTGTCAACCCCATACCGCACGCTCGTGTACACCATTCTTAAGCGTTGATGTATGCATCGGGCAACAATACACAGGCGTGCTCAAAACACCCGTCACGTTTCACCTGAACCGGCAGGGAACGGCACGTTCGTGGGTACCCACCTCCGACCCCGACGCCGGCTACTCGAACTGGGCGAGCGCGCCGACCGGGGCGTCGGTCATCGCCTTCGCGCGGTCGGTCCCCTCCTCGCCGACGGCGATGAGCGCGAACACGCCCACGACGTCCGCGTCGGCCTGCGTGGCGATGTCGAGAAGCAACTCCTGGGTCTCGCCCGACCGGATCAGGTCGTCGACGACGAGGACGCGATCGCCGGCGTCGAGCGCCCCGGCGGGGAGGTAGTAGGTGAGTTCGATGCCGGAGGCGAGCCGCTGGCGCGACTCGATGAACTCCTCGACGGCCGTCTCCTTCGACTTCTTCGCGTACGCGAGTCGCGCGTCGAAGTGCGACGCCATCGCGGCGCCCAGCGTGATGCCGTCCGTCGCGGCCGTGAGCACCACGTCGGGCGCCTCCAGGTCGAGCGACGCCGCGGCGACGGGGCCGACCAGGTCGAGGAACGGCTGGTCGAAGACGACCCCCGAGTTGTCGACGTACCCCTCCTCGTCGAAGGTGACCCGCGCCTCCAGTTCGTCGGCGAGCGCCTCCCGACCGACGCCGCGGACGACCTCGTTCGCCCGTTCGGCGCCGGGGAGGACGTGGCCGTTGACGTAGCGGTTCAGGTCACCCGCCGGCAGGCCGGTGACCTCGGCGAGTTCCTCGTAGGTCCGCGTCTCCTTCAGCGTCCGGAGGACGGCGACCGCCTGTAGCTGGAGGGCGGCCTTCTCGGCTCTGTTCATGGAGATATGCTAGTTCGTGCAAGTATGAACACTTCGAAATCGGGTCGGATATAGATGGGCAGAATTGTGGAGCACCGGCCCGCACGTCCGGGCCGTCGGCCCGGACGCCGCGCTCGCGTCCCGTCGGACCCGCGACCCGTTCCCTCGTCCCGTCGCGGCGTCAGTCGTCCGCGTCCGCCAGCAGTTCGGAGGCGGTGAGCAGCGCCTCGAGATCGACGTCGTGGTCCGCGAGCAGGTCGCTCGCCCCCTCCTCGCGGTCGACGACGACGAGCACGCGGTTCACGGTCGCGCCGGCCTCCCTGAGCGCCTCGACGGCGTCCAGCGCGGACCGGCCGGTCGTGGCGATGTCCTCGACGACGACGACCTCCTCGCCCTCCGCCAGTTCGCCCTCGATCCGGTTCCCGGTGCCGTACTCCTTGGCCGCCTTGCGCGCGATGACGTACGGCAGGTCGGCCTCGACGGCGGTCGCGGCCGCGAGGGGGACCCCGCCGAGCGCGACGCCGGCGAGTTTCGTCCCGTCCGCTCGCCCGGCGAACGCCCGCGCGATCAGTTCCAGGCACCGCGGGTCGGTCTCGAAGCGGTACTTGTCCACGTAGTAGTCGCTGGTGCCGCCGTGGGAGAGTTCGAACTCCCCGAACAGCACGGCGTCGGCGTCCCGGAGCGCCGCGAGCAGGTCGGATCGGTCGGCGTCGGTCATGTCACGACTCCCGGCGGGACGGGGCGAAAAACTGCCGGTCCGTGCCGCTCACCCCGCTGCCTCGCACCGCTCGACGACGCTCGCCGGGATGGGGGCGTCCACCTCGTAGGTGCTCACCGTCTCGGTCGCACGTCTGTCGTCGAAGACGACCGTGTAGGTCGCGCCCTGGCGCGGGCACGCCAGCGCCGAGTCCCCGGTCACCGCGGCGGTCCCCGGGCCGGTCCGAACCGCCTCCCAGGTGACCTCGTTGCCCGCTTCGTCGACGACGAGCACCCGGTCGGCGTTCGGGACCGTCCCGTCGTCGTGGATGATGACCACCGCGGGCGTGTCGCCGTTCCGGTCGACCGTGAACGAGAAGCCGTCGGGGGCGACGTAGGACGACTCGCCCACGCCGGTCGCGACCGCGCCGCCGATTGCGGCGACGGAGACGGCCGAGGCGAGCATGAGTCCGAGCGCGAGTGCCGGGAGGTTGGCGCGCGCGCGGCCTCGCAACGAGACCTTGGACTCGTCGTCCTCCCCTTTCTCGAGGTCCCACTCCTCCTCCATGCCGGAACGGGGGCGGTCGGTGGCTAAAACTCGTCGCCCCGGCTCTCACGGCTGAGAACTGGCGGCCGGCGGACGTCGACCCCGCGAGCCGAGCGCGGTCACCACGGTTCGGCCTTCAGCCCGGCCGCGTACGCCAGGACGTTCGTCCCGACGTGGAGCAGCGGCGTGACCACCACGACGACCGCGATGCGCGCGAACGAGAACGTCTCCACGAACCACGCCGGCGAGAGGAGCGCCGCGAGCGCGAGCGCGCCGACGACGAAGTCGAGCTGGTCGAGCAGGGGGAACGAGGCGCCCCGCTCGCGGCCGGTGCGTCGTTTGAGGAACGATGCGGCGATGTCGCCGAGCATCGCCCCCAGCGCGAGCCCGACCGCGGCGGCGAGCGGGACCCCCGGCAGCTCGATGCCGAGCGCGGCTCCGGTCGGCCCCGCGACACGGTCGAGCAGGAGCGCGAGCGCGACGCCGGCCAGCACCCCGATCGCGGTGCCGCGCCACGTCTTCCCGTCGCCGAGGAGGCGCCGCCCCCGCCAGGTCCGCCCCCCGTCGATGGGGCGACCGCCCCCCGCGAGGACGGCCGCGTTGTTGGGGACGTAGGCGGGCAGCATCGCCCACAGCGCGCCCGCGACGAGTTGGAACATGGTCGACGTGTCTCCGTAGTTGGGTTTTGTCTCTTCGGTTTCCCGCGGGGCGGGAGGGTCGTCCGAGGCGGACGATCGGCCGAAGCGGACGACCGGCCGAAGCGGACGACCGGCCGAAGCGGACGATCGATCGGACCGGACGACGGGCCGAAGCGGACGACCGCACGGGCGGCCCGGTACGCCTTTGCCGGGCCACCCCCACCCCGACGTATGGTCACGGACCCCCAGCGGGCGTGTTTCGAGGCGGGCATCAAGTTCGGGTCGCTCTACCACCAGTTCGCCGGGACGCCCGTCTCCCCCGACAGCGCCCGGTCGCTGGAGCGGGCGATGGCCGAGGCGATCGAGAACCAGCCGTACTGCGAGTCCGTCACGGTCCGCATCGACGACGACGCGGTGGTCGAGGCCATCGACCACGAGAACGGGTACGCGGAACTGACGGGCCGCCTGATGGACGTCGAGATGCGTATCGAGTACGGGGGCGTCGCCGTCCGGACGCGCATGGAGATGGAGGACGGCTACCCCCTGATGAAACTGGTCGGCGTGGACGACGATGACGGCTCCGAGACGGCCTGAGCCCGCGCGCTTCACTTTCACTTTCGGGCGACCGTTTAAACGCGAACGGCCCGAACCGTTCGACATGGGACAGACGACGTTCGACGACGACGAGCTGTTCGGCGAGGCGGCCGACGAGGCCCGCGCCGACGTCGAGGAGCACCTCCGGAACGCGAAGGCGACCCTCCCCACCGCCGACGCCGTGTGGGACACCGACGCCGACAACGTGCTCGGCGCGCTCAACGGCCTGCGGTCGGCGCTCGACACGGGCGACGCGACCGAGGAGCTCCGCCAGGCGAAGAAGCGCTACGTGATGGCCGAGCGCGCCGGCGCGTTCGAGGACGACGAGGAACTGGCCGGCGAGATCGAGGAGGTCGCCGACCTCGTCGGCACCGTGGAGGACGCCCACGAGCAGGTCGGCGAACTCACGAGCACCGTGCCGGGGCTCCGGGGCCGGTTGGAGGAGATACACGCCGAGGGCGCCGACGCGGACGTCGACGACGCCGACGGCGAGGAAGCCGAGGCGTAACGACGGACGCCCGGAGCGCGACCCGGGGCCGCGCTCCGTCTACCGCTCCCGGACGGCCGCGAGCACCTCGGCCAGCGCGTCGCCCGCGCGGTCGAGCAGCTCGCCCCCGAGTTCGTCGTCCCCCGCGCCCGGGTCGCCGACGACCCCGTTCCCCGTGAACTCGTCGCTGTCGTGTGCGAGGTTCACCCCGCGAACCCACTCCCCCCAGCGGTCCGACCCGCCCGCCCGCGCCTCCGCCACCCTGTCCTCCCGCACGAGGTTCGGCGCGACCCGCCGGAGCAGCGCGGTCTCCAGTTTCCCGCCGTGGCCCATCTCCGAGGAGTGCTCGCCGACGGCCTCGAACCAGGTGAACGCGACCACGTAGGCCGTGGTCCCGGCGTCGCGGGAGACGCGGCGGGCGACCTCCGCGAGCGCCTCGACGTTCCCGCCGTGGCCGTTCACCAGCACGACGCGGTCGACGCCGTGGTGGGCGAGGCTCTCGACCGTCTCGCGGACGTACGCGCGGAAGGTGTCGGGCGACACCCAGAGCGTCCCGTCGAACGCGCGGTGCTCCTCGGCGACGCCGACGTGGACCGGCGGCGCGACGGCGACCCCCTCCCCCGCGAGGTCGGCTGCCGCCTCGGCGACGGCGATCGCGTTCAGCGTGTCGGTGCCCAGCGGCGCGTGGGGCCCGTGCTGTTCGGTGCTCCCGACCGGGAGGAGCGCGGCGTCGGGGGCGGCCTCGCGGACGTCGGTCCAGGTCGCCTCGGTCAGCTTCATGTGTGGCTCTGTGACCCCGGGCGACTTGTAGCCCGGCGGTCGCTCCGGGTCGGTACGCCGCGCCCGGTCGGCACGTCACGCCAGGTAGGTACATCACACCCAGTAGCGTACGTCGTGCTCGCGTCCCCCACCGCGCTCGGACCGTCCACTCTCGTACCGTCCAGCCACCGGGTCGCGGACGCCGTTCGCCCGGGGGTCGCCCAAACCCGTTGGGATTATGACCGGCCGGGGAGAAGACGAACCGATGGGAATCCTCGAGGACAAGGCGCGGGCGCGCCTCTTCTACAGGTACTTCTCGAAGATCTACGACACGGTCAACCCCTACGTCTGGGACGACCGCATGCGGAACCGGGCGCTCGAGTGGTTCGACGCCGACCGCGACGACCGCGTGCTCGACGTCGGCTCCGGCACCGGCTTCGCGACCGAGGGACTGTTGAACCACGTCGACGAGGTCCACGCGCTCGACCAGTCGACGGGCCAGATGGAGCAGGCGTTCCGGAAGTTCGGCAAGCGCGGAAAGGTCCGGTTCGTCCGCGGCGACGCCGAACGGCTTCCGTTCGCGGACGACAGCTTCGACAAGCTCTGGTCGTCGGGCTCCATCGAGTACTGGCCCAACCCCGTCGACGCGCTCGCGGAGTTCCGCCGGGTCACCAGGCCCGGGGGCACGGTGCTCGTCGTCGGCCCCGACTACCCGAAAACGAAGCCGTTCCAGGTGCTCGCCGACGCGATCATGCTGTTCTACGACGCCGAGGAAGCCGAGCGAATGTTCCGCGAGGCGGGCTTCACGGAGATGAACCACTACATCCAGCAGCGACACAGGGGCGCCCCCCGCGCGATCACGACCGTCGCTACCGTCCCCGGGGACGACGCGGCCGAACCCGGGGAGCCGGTCGAGGCGACCGAGGCGGCCGAGGTAGAGGCGGCGGAAGCGGGGGGCGCGGACGCCCCGTCCGAGGACTGAGGGGACCGATCGGCACCCTACCGGGCGTCGGCCCTCGCTACCCGACTCAGCCGACGGCGGCGAGTCGGACGAGCCGTGCGTCCCCCGCGTACACGCCGACGGTCACGCGGTCGCCGGGATCGATCGCCGGCGAGTTCGTACCGGCCGGTTCGAGGCTCGCCCGCTCGCCGGCGGTCCACCGCGGGTCCGCCGCCCCGTTGAACGGGCCGGTCGGCCCGGGGACGAACCCCCGCGCGGAGAAGAAGGGGACCGGCGGCTGGTGGGCGAGCGCGTCGCCGTCGACGCGCACCCGGAGCCGTAGCTCCCGGACGTCGAGCGCCTCCCCGCCGCCGTGTTCGAAGACGAGCGTCCCGTCCTCGATCGAGAGCGACAGGCTCGCGGACGGGGGTGGGTCCCCGACCGAGTCCGCCGCATCGAACGCGGCCGCGCCGACGATCGCCGAGAGGCCGACGGCCACGACCAGGAGGAGGGCGACGCCGACCGCCGGCGCGGAGGCACGCGAAGACACGGGGGGACTGGTCGCCCCATCCGCGAAAAGGGTTGGCGTGGCGACCGGGTTGCACGGTCGAGTGTCGCCCCGACCGGTTCGACGGCGTCCCGCCGCGGACGGTCCGCTACGAGCCGTTCTCGGTCCCGTTCGGGGCGTACGCGTCCTCGACCGTCAGGGGATCCCCGGAGGTCAGTTCGATGGTCGCGAGGTCCTCCGAGTGCTCGTCGATGGCGGTCACGACGAACGTCCCCCGGGGGGCCACCGTCCAGAGCACGCCGTCCGCGCCGGTGGTGCCGATCTCGCTGCTCCCCTCGCCGCTCCGGGCGATCCGAACGGCGGCGTCCACCGGCTCGCCGGAGTCGGGGTCGACGACCTCGACGCGGAGCGGTCCACCGGCGTACGTCCGGTTCACGCGGATCGTCAGGTCGATGGTCCGCTCCCGCACGTCGCCGGTCGAGACGTTCCCCAGATCGATCCGCTGGTACTCCTTGAACACGCGTTCGCTCCCGCCGTCGACGAACGCGGTGAGCCGACCGCCCGGGAAGGGCACGTCGAACACGAACGTCGGTCCGGAGCCCTGGCCGTTCGCGTTCGTCTGGACGTCCCAGATCTCGGGGTAGCTTCGCGCGGTCACGTTCTGGGCGATCTCGTCCGCGGGACCGCCGCCGTTCGGACGGAGGTCCGCCCGGTACACCTCCCGCACGTACTCGTCCTCGACGACGGTCGTGAGAACGACGCTCTCACCGCTCGCCGCGGCATACACGCGGGTCGGGGGGGCGTCGCCGCGAATCGCCAACGTCGCCCGCTCCCGGACCGGGCCGCCGAACGTCCGGAGGTCGTACCGGAGCGCCTCGACGCGGCTCCCCTCGAGTATGCCGTCCTCGGTCCCGTCGGCTAGCTGGTCGAGCGTGTCGAGTCGCCGCTCCAGCGCCTCGGCCTCGACCTGTACGCTGGCGAGCCGAACGTACAGCGTCCTGGCGTCGATCTCGCCGGCCGCGTACGCCGAGATGGCGATCCGCTGTTCGGTCCGGAGGGTGACGACGCGCTTCTCCAGTTCGTTCATCCCGTCGAGGATGCGGCGCTGTCGTTCGTCGGTGGTCTCGGCGGCGGTGACGTGCTGCCGGAGCGCGATGGTCTCCATCCGCTCGGCGGAGACGTTCACGTCGATCCCGACCGCGACGCCGGCGTCCAGGCGGACCTGGTCGATGTCCGCGCTGGACGCGCTCCCGTTCGGCAGGCCGAGGACCCGGTTCGCGCCGCTGACGTTGGCGGCGTTCGCGGCCGGGCGGGCAGCGTTCGGCGCGGGGTGGTCGACGTCCGATGCGCGCTCGTCGGCGACCGCGCCGGGTTCGCCCGGCTCGGTCGTCGGGAGGGCGTCCGGCCCGCCGGCGGCACCGGCGCCGGCGACCGCGGCGCAGACGAGGAGGAGGGCGGCGAGGGCGGGGGCGGCTCTCATCGGGGCCGGCTTTCGCCGCCAGGGATAAAAAACCGCGCGACACGACCGTTCGTCCGCCGCGGCATGGAAAGCGTTTTGCCGGGGCGCCGTGACCGACCCCACGAATGCGGCACGTTGCCCTCCTCCTCGCCGCCATCTGTCTTCTCGCACCGCTCGCGGGTGCCCTCCCGGCCACCGGGGCCGTGGACCACCACGGGAACGGACAGCCTGCCGTCTCGACGCCGTTCGAGGACACGCGAACGACCTTCACCGTCTCGCTGCGGGAGAACGGCGACGCGCGGTGGACCGTCGCGGTCGCGTACCGTCTAGAAGACGATCGAAGCCGTGACGCGTTCGACGCCTACGCCGATGCGTACGAGACCGAGGGCTCGACGACCGGCCCGACCGTGGACATGTTCCGGAACGCCGCGTCGGCCGCGTCGGACGCCACCGGGCGCGACATGACCGTCAGGAACGTGAACCGAACGGCCGGCTTCGAGAACGAGACCACGGGCGTCCTCCGGCTCCGCTTCACGTGGACGAACTTCCTCCGGTCCGAGTCCGAGGGGGTCCTCGTCCTCGACGACGTGTTCCGGGCCGCCCCGGAGGAGACGTGGTTCAGGACCCTCGAGCCGAGCCAGCGGCTCGTCATCGAGCCGCCTCCGGGCTACGACGCGACCAGCGTCGCCGTCCCCCGTAACCGGATCGTGAGCCAGAACATCATCGTCGACCAGCCCGCCACGTTCGCATCGGGCGACATCTCCGTGACGTACGAGCGGTCGGAGCTCTGGTGGGAGGACTCGCAGGTCCTCGTCGGCTCCGCCGGCCTGCTCGTCCTGCTCGTCGCGGCCGCGTACCTCGTCTCCCGACGGCGAACGGACGGTGCCGACGCCGCGGTGACGTCGCTCCCGCCCGCCGGCTCCTCCGGCGCCGGCGTGACTCGCGCGGGCGTCGACGGGGAGGCGGGCGACGAGGAGACGGAAACGGAGACCGGTCCGTCGACGGTCGGGAGCGTCGGGCCGGCCGACCCCGAACCGAACCTGGACCTCCTGTCGGACGAGGAGCGCGTCGAACGCCTCCTCGAACGCAACGGCGGCCGGATGCGGCAGGCCGACATCGTGTCCGAGACGGGGTGGTCGGACGCGAAGGTGTCCCAGCTCCTCTCGGCGATGGCCGAGGACGGCGACGTCGAGAAGCTCCGGCTCGGCCGGGAGAACCTCATCTCGCTCCCGGACGACGACGGGACGGACGGCGGGGACGGCGGTTCCGGAGGCGATGGCGACGGGGACGGCGACGGATCCGGGAGCGGACGCCGCTTCGGACTCTGAGTCGGCCCCCGGGTGCTGGAGGGTCGTCGCTCGCCCGTCGTCGCGCACCGACCCGAACCCGCGCGTGAGGGGTTTCGAAAGGATTTACCGCCGACCGCGGCAATCCACCGGCGATGAAGATACTCGTAACCGTCAAGGAGGTCGGCGAGGCCGCCGACGACTTCGAGATCGAGGGACTCGACGTCGGCGAGCGGTTCCTTGAGTACGACCTCAACGAGTGGGACGACTACGCCATCGAGGCCGGCGTCCAGCTCGCCGAGGAGTTCGACGACGTCGAGGTCGTCTCCGCGACCATCGGCCCCGAGCGGAGCGAGGAGACCATCCGCATGGCGCTCGCGAAGGGGGTCGACCGCGCGGTGCGCGTCTGGGACGACGACGTCGCGGCCGCGGACCTCGACGTGGCCGCGAAGACCCGACTTCTCGCGGCGGTCGTCGAGGAGGAGGAGCCGGACCTCGTCCTCTCCGGCGTCCAGGCCAACGACGACAACTTCGGCGCGACGGGCGTCTCGCTCGCGGACGAGGTCGGCTTCGAGTGGGCCGCGGTCGTGAACCACCTGGAGATGGCGGAGGACTTCTCGACCGCCAGCCTCCACCGCGAACTGGAGGGCGGCATCGAGGAGCTGACGGAGGTCGATCTCCCGGCCGTGCTCACCATCCAGACGGGCCTGAACGAGCCGCGGTACGCCAGCCTGCGCGGCATCCGACAGGCGCAGTCGAAGGAGATCGCCCCGAAGACGCTCGCGGACCTCGGGCTCGACGCGAGCGCCGTCGAGTCGCCGATCGAACGCACGGCGATGTACGAGCCCGAGAGCGAGTCGGACGCGACCTACTTCGAGGGGGACGCCGACGAGCAGGCCGCACGGTTGGCCGACGTGCTCCGGGAGAAGGGGGTGGTCGGGCGATGAAGCCCGAACCAGTCACCGACGGCGGCGAGGCGGAGGGAGACGTGCTCGCGGTCGCGGAGCACCGCCGCGGCGACCTCCGGGACGTGAGCTTCGAGGCGATCACCGCCGGCCGGCAACTGGCCGACGACCTGGGCGGGGAGCTCCACATCGCGGTGATCGCGGGGAACGTCGACGGCTTCGCGGAGACGCTCAACCGCGAGGGCGTCGACACGATCCACACCGTCGACGCCGGCGAGGAGTTCAACCACGACCTCTACGCGGGCGCGGTCGAGTCGCTGTTCGAGGAGGTCGAACCGGCCGCGCTGCTGGCGCCGAACTCGGTCAACGGACTCGACTACGCGCCGGCGGTCGCGAACGCGCTCGACCTGCCGTACGTCGCGGACGCGGTCGACTTCGCCTACGACGGCGGCTTCGAGGCGACCCGTGAGATGTACGGCTCGAAGGTCGAGACGACCGTCGCCGTCTCCGAGGAGCCGTTCGCGGTCACCGTCCGCGGCGGGGAGTGGCCCGGCGCCGAGGGCGCCGGCGACGCCGCGGTCGAGCCGTTCGAGTACGAGTTCGACGGGGACGCCGCGGGTTCGCGAGTGGTCGGCTTCGAGGAGGTCGCGGGCGGCGACGTCGACATCGCCGAGGCGGAGTTCCTCGTCTCCATCGGCCGCGGTATCGAGGAGGAGGAGAACCTCGAACTCATCCAGGAACTCGTCGAGGTCACCGGTGCGACGCTCTCCTCGTCGCGGCCCATCGTCGACAACGGCTGGCTGCCGAAGAACCGGCAGGTCGGCCAGTCGGGCAAGCAGGTGACCCCCGACGTCTATCTGGCCATCGGCATCTCGGGGGCCGTCCAGCACGTCGCGGGGATGAAGGGCGCGGAGACGATCGTCGCGGTCAACACCGACCCGAACGCGCCCATCTTCGACATCGCGGACTACGGCGTCGTCGGCGACCTGTTCGACGTCGTCCCCGCACTGATAAGTGAATTCAAGTGAACACAACGTGACCCCCGTTCGATAGGGGCTACGACGTTAGTATTGGTCTTAATTACGGAGTAGTGTCCGTATCTGGGTCAAGCGTAGGAGATGGCTCAACATGGAAAACTCGTACAGAAGACGACGGGGACACGCCTCTTCTGGTAAATGAAGACCAGGCAGATCCGGATCGTGGGGGTGTCACCTAAGTCTTCTACGTTTTCACTCGTTTCCCGTTGTGCTGAACGACGATTTCGTCTATTTGATTATTACCCTCACCGACGTCAATTTCTGCGGTATACTCAACTATTAGCGAGCAATCTTTTGGAGATTCGGTGTTTGGAATTGTCTTGATGGTAATATAGAGCGTCGTACTGTCCAGTGCAACGTCCCCTAACTTCGCCGTTCGTCGTGGTTCCCCGTCCGATATCGCCCCTCGAACGCGTATCTGTGACCCCGTTTGTTCGAGTCCGGCACTGTTGCTGTCCTCCACGTCCTCCCCGTCGAGACATTCGTACCCGCGAACGGTGAACTCCGTATCCCATCGGGAATCTTCACTTCGATCCCCTCCACAGCCAGCGAGGAAGAGCACTCCCAACCCCCATCGTCTCAGTACTTGTCTTCGATTCATGATGAATTGTTAAAAAGGGACGGATTAACCTTTTCTGCTGTCGATGGAACGACGAACCGAATGCTCGTCCGTCGGTCGTGACTCTCCGTCCGAGGAACGCCGACCTCCACGCCGGAACACGGTGGAGCGGACGGTCGCATTCGGTACCCTCTTTGGGCCCCCACCCCGACGCGGGTGTAATGGAGTACCTGGAGCGCCGGGTCGCGATGGTGAACGACCGGCTGGCGGAGGTGACCGGCTCGGTCGAGCCCGCGGAACTCTCCGCGGAGCTGGAGCACGTCGCGCTCGCCGGCGGGAAGCGCGTCCGCCCGACCGTCACGCTCCTGGTCTGTGAGACGGCCGGGGGCGACCCCGCCGACGCGGTGGACTTCGCGGTCGGCGCCGAACTGGTCCACAACGCCTCGCTCGTGGTCGACGACATCATCGACCGCTCGGACGTCCGGCGTGGCACCCCGAGCGCCTGGGCCGAGTTCGGCTACGGGCCCGCCATCGTCGCCTCCGACGGCCTGCTCGGCGAGGCGTTCGGCCTCTTCTCGCGGAACGAGCGCGCGATGCAGGTCGTCGCGGAGGCGATGGTCGAACTCGGCGAGGGCGAGGCGACCGAACTCGTCGCCCGGCCGACGAACGAGGCGGAGTACATGGAACTGGCCCGTCGGAAGACCGGGGCGCTGTTCCGGGCCGCGGCGGAACTGGGCGCGATCGCCGCAGGCGCGGACGCGTTCACCGTCGAGTCGTTCGGCGAGTACGCCGAGCGCGTCGGCGTCGCCTTCCAGATCCGCGACGACGTGCTCGACGCGACGGCGGACGCGGCGGAACTCGGCAAGCCGACCGGCCAGGACGAGGCGGAGGACCGCCCGTCGCTGCTACAGGTGACGGACCTGTCCCACGAGGAGGCCGACGAGCGGGCACGCGAGGAGGCCGACCGCGCGCTGGAGGCGCTGGAGACGGCGACCATCGAGGACTCCGAGGCGTCCGGCTACCTGCGGGACCTGGCGGAGTTCGTGGTCGTTCGGGAGCGGTAAACGAACCTCTCGCACGAACCTCTTTTGCGGGGGCGTGTCCTCGCGCGTCGGCTCCGCCGACGCGCTGTGGCCAGACCCCCGCAAAACCCGTTCATGCCAAAAGCCGCTCGCTCGGTACAACCACTGGTGTGACGATGGGGATCCGGCTATCGTAGCGATGGATGCTCGTCAGCCGTCGTGTGCCACGGCGGGTTCTCCGTGAATCGAGGTGCTGGAGCGGGGGTATCGGGTGCAGACGTTCGGTCCTCCGGCCGAGAAGATAGTGGGAGAGCAGCTGGCGAGCGACGAACCCCGACCAGGAGATCAGTCATTCCGATACCCACCGCGAGCGAGGGAGGCGTGGCGAAGCCACGCCGACCGTGGCTCGCGGCCTTTTGGCATGAACGGGTTTTGCGGGGGTTCGACGAGCGAGGGCGGCCTCCGGCCGCCCGAGCGAGGAGCGACCCCCGCAAAAGAGGTTCCTAGTAGAACTCGCGAACGAGGTCCATCGCGCCCTCGGGGGCGCCGTCGTCGACCTCGTGCATCGGCGAGTCGAGCCCGTGCTGGGCCTCGTACGGGACGGAGTCCTCGTCCTGATAGAGGACGCCCATGTACTCCTTGTCCGCGTCGAGAACCCTCTCCTTGGCCGCCTCGCGGTCGGTCGGGTCGTAGTCCTCCTCGTCGAGGTCGACCAGCGAGTCGCGGAAGTAGTCGTAGGTGTCCACGTCGTTGAACGTCACGCACGGAGAGAACACGTTGACGAACCCGAAGCCGTCGTGCTCGACGGCCCGCTGGACGATCTCCTGGTGGCGGAGCGCGTCGCTGGAGAACGACTGTGCGATGAACGTCGCGCCCGAGGCGAGCGCGAGCGCGAGCGGGTTGACCGGGGGCTGCTTGGGCCCCTCGGGCGTCGTCGCCGTCTCGAAGTCCTCGCGCGAGGTCGGGGACGCCTGGCCCTTCGTCAGCCCGTAGATGCGGTTGTCCATCACGACGTAGGACATGTCGACGTTCCGGCGGACGGCGTGGACGAAGTGGCCCGCGCCGATGGAGTAGCCGTCGCCGTCGCCGCCGGCGACCATCACTTCCAGTTCCGGGTTCGCCATCTTGACGCCGGCGCCGACCGGGAGCGCCCGGCCGTGGACGCCGTGGATGGCGTAGCTGTGCATGTACGTGCCGATCTTGCCCGAACAGCCGATGCCGGCGACGACGAACGTGTTGTCGGGGTCGTTCCCCGTCTCCGCGAGCGCCTTCATCATGCCGTTCATCGTGCCGAAGTCCCCGCACCCGGGGCACCACGTCGGCTGCTTGTCGGACTTGAAGTCCGTGAATCTGACCTGGGAACTCATGCGCTGAGGGTCTCCTTGATGTCCGTCGCCAGTTCGTCCGCCTTGAAGCGGACGCCGTTGTACTTGTTGATTCGTTTCACGCGGGTAAGCGTGTCGTGTTCGAGCACGTCCGCGAACTGCCCGGTCGCGTTGCACTCGACCACGACGACCTCCTCCGCGGCCTCGAACTCCTCCGAGAGGTCGGGTCGCGGGAAGATGTACGGCACGGAGAGCACCCGCACGTCGACGCCGTCCTCCTCGAGGAACGCGAGCGCCTCGACGAGCGCGCCCTCGTTCGAGCCCCAGGAGACGACGAGGTTCTCCGCGTCGGGGTTCCCGAACTCGCGGGGACTCCAGTCCTCGCGCTCCCGGGCGGTCGCGACCTTCCGGTCGCGCTTGTCGACCTGCTTCACCCGCATCTCGGTGTCCTCGGTTCGGCGCCCGAGTTCGTCGTGTTCGAGGCCGGTTGACATGTGCGCGCCGCCAGCGGTTCCCGGGAACGCGCGCGGGCTGACGCCGTCCTCGGTGAGTTCGTGGGGCTTGAACTGCTCCTGTTCGGTCTGGTGGTCGCCGATCGACTCCTCGTCCACGACGTTGCCGCGCTCGATCTCGACCGCGTCCATGTCGAACGCGTCCGGCTCGAACGTCTGTTCGGTGACCGCGAGCGCGAGGTCCGAGGTGAGGTACACCGGCGTCTGGTACTGCTCGGCGAGGTTGAACGCCTCGACGGTCTTCCAGAAGCACTCCGCGACGGTCGTCGGGGCGAGGATGAACCGCGGGACCTCGCCGTGCCCGCCGTGCAACAGGGTGTTGAGGTCGCCCTGTTCCTGCTTGGTCGGCATCCCGGTCGAGGGGCCCGAGCGCATCACGTCACAGATCACCAGCGGCGTCTCGGAGGTCGCAATCAGCCCGAACGTCTCGGTCATCAGGTCGATGCCGGGTCCGGAGGTCGCGGTCATCGAGCGGGCGCCGGAGCGGGCCGCGCCGAGCGCGAGGTTGATGGCGGCGAGTTCGTCCTCGGCCTGCACCACGTGGCCGCCGAACCGCTCGATGCGGCCGGTCAGGTACGTCATCACGTCGGTCGCCGGCGTGATGGGGTAGCCGGCGTAGAACTTGCAGCCGGCGGCAATGGCGCCCATCCCGATGGCCTCGTCGCCGTTCAGGAGGACGTAGTCGTTGTCGGTCGTGTCGAGGTCGTAGCCCAGGTCGTCCTCGTCGTACTCCTCGGTGACGTAGTCGAGGCCCTTCCGGGCTGCCTCCTTGTTGTTCTCGACGATCGCCTGCCCCTTGTCGCCGAAGCGCTTCTTCAGCGAGGAGTCGAGGTTCTCGATGGGGAAGCTCGTGACCGCGCACGCCGCGCCCAGCGCGACGACGTTGCGCATGATGGCCCCGCCGGCCTCCTCCGCGAGCCCCTTCAGCGGGACGTCGAGCCCGACCATCTCGTCGGGGATCTCGACGTCCTGCATCGTGGTGCGCTCGCCGTCGTAGATGATCACCGACCCCTCGTGGAGTTCCTCGAGGTTCTCGTCGATGGTCCGCGGCGTGAGCGCGATGAGCACGTCGAGGCGGTCGACGACCGACTGGACCCGGTCGACGGAGGTCCGCACCTTGTAGGCGGTGTAGCCGCCCCGGATCCGGGATGCGAAGTCCTTCGAGGTGAACACGTGTCGGCCCGCCCGGGAGAGCGCCTGCGCGAAGATCTTCCCGGTCGAGTCGATCCCATCGCCGGCCTCCCCGCCGATGGCCCAGTTGAAGTCCGCTGGCATACTAGTCGATGGTTCCCGCGGTCGGAGGAAAAGCCTTCTGAAAGGGGGACCGTCGGCCTCCACGTAGACGTTGCCACTCGACGGAATACCGGCCGGTTCGTCGTCATCCGTCGAATCACCCGTCCCACGGGGGGCCGAAAACCGAACGTTCGTCGGCTTTTTCCGCGTATGCGCGCAAACACGCACGCGTAGACGCATTCGCGAGCGTCGTCCGCCCGTCCGCCACCCGGAATTCTCCGGAACCATCGGCTCCTCCTCGCTTCACGCTCGATCCGTTCCCGTTCCGTATTCGACCCGTCCCGCACGGCAGCCGTTCTGTTCTACCAGTTCCCGCACGACACCGATCGCTCCCCGTGTGGTACCGTTCCCCCTCCGGTGCACCGAAGCACGCGTCCGCGCGAGAGCGACACCTTCCCGTACCCCCGGTCCGAATTGGGGGCATGGACGCCACCATCACGGTCCGCTCGGTCGAGGACGTCGGCCCCGACACGGTCGCAGTCGTGTTCGACGCGCCGTCGGAGTTCGACGCGAAGCCCGGACAGTTCGCCCGCCTCACCGCCGAGGTGGACGGCGAACCAGAGTCGCGCTTCTACACGGTCTCCTCGCCGGACACGGAGGGGACCTTCGAGACGACCGTGGGCCTCGACGGCGGCGACTTCTCGGCGAAACTCGCGTCGCTGGAGTCGGGAGACACCGTGGAGCTTTCGGGTCCGTTCGGCGACGACTACTACGAGGGGGAGCCGCGCGCGCTCGTCCTCGCCGGCGGGCCCGGGATCGGTCCCGCGGTCGCCATCGCGGAGGCGGCGCTCGACGCCGGCAACGAGGCGGCGGTGGTCTACCGCGACGACGATCCGGCCCACACGGAGCGGCTGGACGCCATCCGCGAGCGCGGCGCCAGCGTCGTCGTCACCGACGACGGGATCGAGGACGCCGTCGCGGACGCGGTCACGGGCGTCGAGGGGGAGCGCGCGTTCGTGTACGGCTTCTCGGAGTTCGTCGACGAGGCCTCCGAGGCGCTTGTCGCGGCCGGCGTCGACGTCGCGGACGCGAAGGTCGAGAGTTTCGGGTAGCACGCGGTTCGTACGGAGGGGCCGCCCCTCGAAGGACGACGGTCGGGAGCGTCGGGGGTACTGTTGTGACGACCTCGAAAGCCCGGCCCCTTTCAGTCCCGCCCCGTGGGACGGACGGGCGAGCGTCACGGTGTGTCCCCAGGCCTCCCCGGCGGGCGCGGCCCGCTCCCTTCGCGGGACTCGCTCCGCTCGACCCGCGTGCTCTCGTTCGCTCCGCTCGCGAGAACTGCGGTCGCTCGCGTGTGCGCCCGCCGCATCCCGTCGACCGTCGGCCGGCAAACGCACGAGAGAGTACCGACGGCGGTCACGATTCGAAACCGACGAACGCAGCTAGCTCAGACCAGCGAGGCGCCGTCGAACTCCGTCCGGCTGTACTCCAGGTCCATCAGCTCCAGGATCGTCGGGGCGATGTCGAGCAGGTCCGCGTCGGTGACGGTCGCCTCGGGGTCGTCGACGAACAGCGTCGCGTTGTCGAAGCTGTGCATCCCGTTGCGGGGCCCCTGCGAGAAGACGCCGTCGTCGTGGGGCTTGAACTTCGACTTGAGGTCGAAGCCGTCGTTCGGGATCACGACGAGGTCCGGCGCGATGTCGTCGTGCTCGCCGCGGAACGCCTCCTCCTTCTCCACGACGCGGGCGGCGACCTTCCTCCCGTTCGGTCCCTCCAGCGCCTCGAGGTCCGCCTTCAGTTCCTCGCGGGTCGCCTCGTACTCGGACTCGGGCACCGACCCGCGGGGCTCGCGCCCCTCGAGGTTCAGGTAGAACCGGCCGGGGATGAGCGAGTACGCCCGCGCGTCGTCGGCGATGTCGCCGAGTTCGTCGTGGTCGTCGTCCTCGAACGAGAGCCATCCCTCGTCCTGGAGCCACCGGTTCAGTTCGACCTCGTAGTCCAGCGAGGTGAACCCGTGGTCGGAGGCGACGACGAGCGTCACGTCGTCGGCGAGCGCCTCCCGGATGCGGCCGACGTACTCGTCGATCCGCTCGTAGAACCCGATGAACTCGTCGTGATACCGGCCGTCCTCCTCGTAGTCCTTGAACAGGAAGTGGTTCACCCGGTCGGTCGTCATGAACACGCCGAAGAACAGGTCCCAGTCGTCCTCCTCGATGTAGTGTTCGAACGCCTCCATCCGCGCCTCGACGGTCTCGTAGGCGTTCTCCAGGAACTCGGACTTGTCGTCCCTGTGGCCGAGTTTGGCGTTCGTGTCGATGCGGTAGTTCGTCGATTCGAGGTACTCCCTGAGTTCGTCGGGGTAGGCGGCCTTGTCGACGCCCGGCGAGAGGAACCCCGAGACCATCCGCTGGACGTTCCGCTGGGGCGGGAACGTCACCGGCACGTTCATCACCGTGGCGTCGAGCCCCTCCTCGGCGACGCGGTCCCAGAGGCGGGTGGCCTGCACGTCGCGGCCCATCGGCACGTACGTGTCGTAGGACCCGACTTCGCGGTCCTGGAACCCGTACACGCCCGTCTCGCCCGGGTTCACCCCCGTCGTCAGCGCGGGCCAGCACGCCGAGGACTCCGGCGGCACGATGGAGTCGATGGCGCCGCTCGACCCCTCCCTCGCCAGCGCGGCGAAGTTGGGGAACTCCTCCGGGTGGTCGTCGAGCAGCGAATACGGCACGCCGTCGATTCCGACGAACGCGACGCGCGGGTTGTCGGCCCCGCGAAGCCGGTCGAACAGTCCCATACACCCCGCCTCTCCCCCGACGAATAAAGTCCTTCAGGTTCGATGCGAGATTAGGCGGCGGTTAGCGCCGTCCGAAACGGGGCGCCGGGCGACCGACCCGCCCCCGGGTCGCCCCGCCGCGATCCGAACCGTTTACGCGACCGGAGCCGAGGCGTCGGCTTCGGGGCCGTCGCCACCGTCGCCCAGCACGTCCTCTACGACGCCTCGAACGACTCGTCCGGCGAGTCCCTCGGCGACGTCGTCCACGGCGTCTCGCCGGTCGCGGCGTTCGCGAGCGCGACCGCCGTGGGGCTGGTGGGGACGGGCGACGACCTCTCCGGGGCGAGGTGTTCGCGGCGTACGCGTGAACGACGAGGCTTTGGGGGCTCCCGCACAACGCCCGCCGTGAGCCGAAACGTCCCGGAGACGCCCGTCGACGGCGGGGGAGAGCGCGACGACGGCGACGCCGACGCCGTCGACCGGCCCCCGCGGGCCGCGATGCTCGAGGCGCTGTCCGTCAGGCGGAACGCGCTGGTCGGGGTCGGCGTCGGACTGCTGTTCGCGCTCGGCGTCTATCTGGTCCGGACGTTCGAACTGCTCGGTCCAGTGGTTGAGACGCGCGAGTATCCGGTGCTCGGCCCGGAGGGGTACTTCGTCCTGCTCGCGTTCGTGCTCGCGGCCGCGGTCGCGATCCTCGTGGCGACGGGGCTCACCGTCGTCTCGCTCGTCCTGCTCGTTCGCAGGGAGACGTAAGCGCCGGCTCAGTCCTCGAACTCGCGGGGGTCGCCGACCAGCGCGGAGAGTCGCTCCGCGCCGGCACGGGTCCCCTTCGCGAGCACGACGTCCCCGGGCACGAGTTCGGTGTCCGCGCTGGGGGAGACGACCCACTCCCCGTTCCCGTCTTCGTCGTTCCCGCCCTCGCCGTCCCGCCCCTCGTCCGCGTCGCCGGCTGCGGCCCCTCGCGGGGGGCGGCGGACGGCGATGACGCGCATCCCGGTCTCCTGCTTGACGGTCCGCTCGCCGAGCGTCGCGCCCGCGAGTTCGGCGTTCGGGGCGACCTCCAGCCTGACGATGACCTCGTCGGAGGCCTCGACCGCCTCGGCGACGACGGGGTGTGCGTCCAGCCCCCTGAGCACCCCCTCGCTGATCTCGAGGGCGGCGTCGCTGATGACCTCCGTGGCCGACGCGAGGTGGACGAGCCCCCTGAGCGACACGGGGTCCTCCACGCCCGCCGCCGCCCGGAGCGTCCACGCCTCGAACCGGGACTTGAGCGCGTCGACCTCGGCCTCCAGTTCGACGACCTCGCCCGCGACCGCCTCGCTGTCGAACAGCACCGAGCCGTACGCGAGGTCGACGGCGAGTTCGCTCATGTTCTTCATCAGCACCACGGAGTCGACGGCGCGTTCGAGGTCCTCGACGCTCGGCGCCGGCGGTTCGGGCCGCTCGTAGGCTCGCCCCGTGGCGACCTCGAACACCTCCCCCAGCCCCTCCTCGACCCCGCGGAGGAACAGCGTGTCGCCGGCCCGGAGGACGGTCTCGGCGCCCGGGTTCAACAGCCAGTCGGAGCCCCGCCGGACCGCGATGACGCGGACGCCGGTCTCCGTCTCGACGTTGGCGTCGGCGAGCGTCCGCCCGGCGTACGCGGAGTCGGGCGAGAGCTCCGCCCGAACGAGCGTCTCGACCGCCTCGGGGAGCGCCGCGCGGATCGCGTCCGGGAGGCCGACCTCCTCCAGCACCACCTTCGCGATGTCGCCGGCCGCGTCGCTGATCTTCTCGGCGGCGCCGACGACGCCGAGCACCGGCGCCAGCACCTCGACGTCCTCGGGGGAGCGCGCGGCCATCATGACGCTCATCCGGGCCTGTAGCTGGAGTTCGTCCATCCGCGACTCCAGTTCCAGCACCTCCGCGGCCAGGTCGTCGCTCCCGTGCAGGACCGCCGAGTACGAGAGGTCGATGAGTAGCTCGGCCGTGTCCTTCATCTCGGCCAGCACGGCCTTCACGCTCGTCGGCTCGTACTCGACGCGCTCCTCGGGAGTCATCCTTCGGGGAGGAGTTCGGCGGGCGGGTGGAAAAGGGTTGCTCGCGCGACCACCCCGGCCCGACCGCGGTTCGCGGGCCGGCCCGCGGACGCGAGCCCCGGCCGGGGACGCGGGGCTAAACGCCACGCCGTTTCCCGCCCGCGACTTTTACGTGACCGTCCCCTACCCCCTCCGATGGCACCGGAACTCTCGCTCGAGGCGGACTGGAACGGTCTCTACCTGAACGGCGAATGGGTTCCCTCGGAGGGCGGCGAGGGGATCGCGGTCGAGGACCCGTCGACCCGCGAGGAGATCGCGCGCGTCCCGTCCGGGGTCGAGGCGGACGTCGACGCCGCCTACGAGGCCGCCGCGGACGCGCAAGCCGAGTGGGCCGACGCCCCGCCGGCCGAGCGCGAACGGGTCGCACAGGCGTTCGCGCGGGCGCTCCACGAGCACGAGGACGAGATCGTCGACCTGCTGGCCCACGAGGCGGGCGGGTCGCGCGTCATGGGCGAGACGTCGGTTCGGATCGCGGCCGACCAGGCCGCGGAGGCGGCGACGTTCCCCCGCCGGATGAAGGGTGAACAGGCCGGCTCCAACGTCCCCGGCAAGGAGAACCTCGTCCGGCGCGAACCGGCGGGCGTCGTCACCGTCGTCTCGCCGTGGAACTTCCCGCTCAACCTCTCCGGGCGGGCGGTCGCGCCCGCCATCGCCGCCGGCAACGCGGTCGTGCTCAAGCCCGCGACGAACACGCCGATCACGGGCGGGCTCCTCATCGCGAAACTGTACGAGGAGGCCGGGCTCCCGCCGGGCGTGCTCAACGTCGTGACCGGCCGCGGCTCGGAGATCGGCGACCGCGTCGTCGGCCACCCCGAGAGCGACGTCGTCGCGTTCACCGGCTCGACCCCGGTCGGCCGCGGCGTCGCCGCGACCGCCGGTGAGAACCTGGCGTCCGCCGCCCTGGAACTGGGCGGCAACAACGGACACGTCGTCACCGCCGACGCCGACGTCGAGGCGGCGGTCGACTCGGCCGTCTTCGGCTCGTTCGTCCACCAGGGCCAGGTGTGCATCTCGATCAACCGCCACATCGTCCACGAGGACGTATACGACGAGTACGTCGACCTGATGACCGAGCGAGCCGAGTCGCTCCCCGTAGGGAGCGCCCACGACCCCGACACGGTCGTCGGACCCATCATCGACGAGTCCCAGCGCGACGAGATGCTCGGCTACGTCGAGGAGACGGTCGAGGCGGGCGCGACGCTGGAGACCGGCGGCGAGACCGTCGGGATGGACGGGGTCGACGACTCGCTGCTCGTCGCGCCGACGGTGCTCTCCGAGGTGACCAACGACATGTCCGCCGCGTGCTTCGAGCACTTCGGACCGATCGCCCCGGTCATCCCGTTCTCGGACGTCGACGAGGCGGTCGAGATCCACGACGACACGGAGTACGGCCTCTCGGGGTCGGTCCACGCCGGCGACGTCGGCACCGGGCTGGAGATCGCGGAGCGGCTGGAGACCGGCATGGTCCACGTCAACGACCAGCCTGTGAACGACGAGGCGCACGTCCCGTTCGGCGGCACGGACGCCTCGGGGGTCGGCGGCTACAACAGCACCGACATCCTCGAGGAGGTTACCGAGAAGAAGTGGATCTCCCTCCAGCACGAACCGCGGGAGTACCCCTTCTGAGCGGGCGGTCGCCCCCTCCGGGGCGCCGGCGTCGAGGCGCCGAATCCCGACCCGTCGGCCGCCGACGGGCCGAGGTCCGACCCGCCGGCCGCCGGCGCCGTAACTCGACGCGGCCGATCACCGTCCCTCGACGCGAGACCGGGCTCGCGACCGCCGTCGTAGCAAAATGTTCATGCTTCGTTCGTCGGTAGCTCTCCCCATGTCAACGACCGTCGGCGTCCACGGCTCCGTCGGCGAACTGTTCCCGCCGGCCGTCCTGCGCGACGCGCTCGACCCGTCCGGCGAAGGTGACGACCCGGCGTACAAGCGCGCCCTCTCGGACGTCCGGGTGGTGGAGACGGCGGACGAACTCGCGGGGTGTGACGCGCTCGTCACCTTCGCGTACGACGACTCGTTCCTGACCTCGGACCTCTCCTGGATCCACTCGATCCAGGCCGGGGTCGACCGGTTCCCGTTCGAGGAACTCGAGCGACGGGGGATCAGCCTCACTAACAGCACCGGCATCCACGGCGACGCCGTCGGCGAGACGGTCGCCGGGTACATGCTCGAGTTCGCCCGGCGCCTCCACCGCCACCGGGACCGGGAACCTCGGCGCGAGTGGCGCTACCCCGACTGGGACGAGGCGTTCACCCTCTCGGGGGAGTCGGTCTGCGTCGTCGGACTCGGAACGCTCGGGCGGGGAATCGCGGCGCGCGCGGACGCGCTCGGCGCCGACGTCGTCGGCGTCAGGCGGACCCCGACCCCGGTCGAACACGTGCGAACCGTCCACACGCCGGACGGGATCCACGACGCGGTCGCGGACGCCCGGTTCGTCGCGGTCGCCACGCCGCTCACCGACCGGACGCGCGGGCTGGTCGGGGCCGACGAACTCGCGGCGATGCGCGAGGACGCCTACCTCCTGAACGTCTCGCGCGGCGGCGTCGTCGACGACGCGGCGCTGCTCGACGCGCTCCGGGACGGCGGGCTCGCGGGGGCCGCGCTGGACGTCTTCGAGACGGAGCCGCTCCCGGAGGGCTCGCCGTTCTGGGACATGGAGAACGTGATCGTCACGTCCCACGCGGCCGCGGCGAACCGCGACTACTACCGGCGCGTCGCCGCGCTGGTGCGCGAGAACGTCCGGCGGCTCGCCGCGGGCGAGCCGCTCGCGAACCGGGTGCTCTGAGGGCGGGGACCGGTCGGGCGAACCGCCTCAGGAGAAGCCGTCCTCGAACGCCTCGACCTCCTTCTCCCTGTCCGCGCGTCGGTCGGTCCGGTCGCGGTCGTCCGGGGCGGGCCCGTCGGTCCCGGAGTCGGACTGCCCGATCGCGACGGCGACGGCCAGCACCGCCGCGCCGAGGAGACCCGCCGCGTACCACGCGTACGCCGTCCCGCCGACGAGGAGCAAGCCGAGGCCGAGCAGCAGACAGGCTGCCGCCGCTTTCCCGAAGACGTTGAGCCGTGGAGGGTCGTCGGTCGACATGCGTTCACCTCCCTCCCGATCGGATAAATATCTTGTCGGCGTCGCTCCACGAACCGTACTCCGCTCCCGACCGCCTCACGAACCGTCTCCCGCCCGTCGACGCGCTTCAGTCCCTGAACAGCCGGTAGGAGGTCCGCCCGACCGCGACGTCCTTCTCCTCGCCATCCGGGTCGACGCTGGAGACGACGGTGTCGGTGTAGCCCATCGACCCGCCCGCCCGGAGCACCTCGGCCTCGACGCGGAGGTCGTCGGTCGCGGGCCTGAGGTAGGTGACGTTCAGGTCCGTCGTCGCCAGCGACCCCTCGACCGGGTCCTCGAACGTGGAGCGGAGCGCGAAGCCGGAGGCGGTGTCCACGAGCGTCGCGGCGATGCCGCCGTGGATGGAGCCGACCGGCGAGCCGGGGTTCACGAGCTTCTCGTCGTACGGGACGGACATGACGATGCGGCCGCGGTCGAGGTCCTCGACCCGCAGGTTCAGCCACGAGAGGAAGCCGTGGCTCTCGATGAACGACTGGAGGAGGTCCACGTCGTCGGCGTCCATCCCGGGAAACACGTCGTCGCTCATGCCCGAACCGGGGACCGCACGCTACTTCACGGTTCGGAAACCGCGTTCGAACGCCCCTCCGCGTCCCGGTCGGGGGCCGGCTAGTCGTCGCCCTCGCGGACGTCGCGCTCGCCCGATTCGTCGCCGCTCGCCCCGGCGGGGTTCGTCCCGCCGACGCTTCCCTCGCCGCTTCCGTCCTTGGCGTCCCCCTTGCCGGTCCGTCCGAAGGTGCTCGCCACGCTTCCCGGCCGCTCGTCCCCCTCGCCGAACCCGGCCGAGAGGATGCGGGTGAGCGCGTCCTCGACGCGTTCGTCGGTCTCCGTGACGTCGTCGGGGTCCGCCTCGATGACGAAGCCGGTCGTGATGTTGGGCGCCGTCGGGAGGAACACCACGTCGCGGCCGTCGGCCGTGGTCTTGCCGGTCTTGAACGCGGTCATGCGCATCCCGTCCCACGGCTCGATCCTGACGGGCTTCTGGAGCTCCTCCGTTCCCGTCAGGGCGGTCTCGACGGCGAGCTTCGAGGCGTTGTACAGCACGCGGATGATGGGGACCCGGTTGATGGCGTCGTCGACCACGTCCTCGGCGAACCGGCCGGCGGTCGTCCGCATCATGTACCCGGCGGCGAACACGACGAGGACGAACACCGTGAGCACGATGACGACCTGGAAGAAGTTGACGACGACGCTGATGAACCAGTCCTGCATCCAGTTCGGCGGGTTCGTCCACTCGATTCGGGGGACGACGGGCAGGCCCAGTATCTGGAGGTAGAGCCAGTTCGCGACGAACAGGATGACGAGGAGCGGGAGGACGACGACGAGCCCGCTCGCGAAGTCCCGCTTCCACGTGGACATTGTTGGTCTCGACTTCGAATGGGGTACGGGGGCTTATCATCCCTTCTACATTCGGTCGCGGCGCCGGCGGAGTCGTGGACTCACACGCCCGCTACGGCCCGGAGCGCGAACAGCAGGTTCTCCTTGCGCTCGCGCACGCGGCGGTAGAAGTACGAGAGCCACTTCCCGCCGTACGGGGCGTACTGCCACACCTCAACGCCCTCGCGGGCCAGGTCCCGCTGTGCGTCCTCGCGCACGCCCATCAGCATCTGCACCTCGAACTCGCTCCCGTACTCGGCGTGGAGTTCGCGCGCGTAGGCGACCATCGCCGGGTCGTGGCTGCCGACCGCGATGCCCGCGTCGCGCCGCGAGAACAGGAGCTCCAGCCCCTCGCGGTACGCCTCGTTCACGTCCGCCTTGTCGGTGTAGGCGATCGAATGGTCCTCGTCGTACGCGCCCTTCACGAGCCTGATCTTTCCGGGAACGTCCACGAGGCGGTCGAGGTCCTGCCTGGTGCGCCGGAGGTTCGCCTGGACGCAGAGACCCACGCCGCCGCCGTGCTCGCGCGCGAGCCCCTCGAAGGCGTCGAGCGTCGCGTCGGTCGTGGTCGCGTCCTCCATGTCGCACCAGACGAACACGTCGTGCTCCCGCCCGGCCTCGACGACGCGTCGGTAGTTCTCGCGGAACACGTCCTCGCCGACGTCGAGCCCGAGCTGGGAGGGTTTCACGGAGACGCAGGCGTCGAGGTCGGTGCCGCCGATGTCCGCGATCAGGCGCTCGTAGGCGGCCGCGTCCTCGTCGGCGGGGCCGCGCTCGCGGTAGTGCTCGCCGAGCAGGTTGAGGATGAGATTCACGCCGTCCTCGTTGCACTGTCGGGCGTGTTCGAACGCCGCGGCGGCGGTGTCGCCCGCGACGAACCGACTCGCGATGGGCGGGATCATCTGGTCGCACGCTTGCCACCCTCCCGTCTTGAGTGTTGGCGGTCCGCGATTCGCCTGCGGTGAGATCGTGTTTCGCGCGCTACGCTCGGGGCCGTCTCGAGGGACGAACTAGCCTCGACGCCGGAGTCGCGCGGCGATCGGTCCCGACACGACCGGGCGCCGACCGACCCATATTTACCCCCGCCCGCCCGACTGCCGACCGAATGGACGACCCGGTGCTGCTCACGGGTGCGGGCGGTCGCGTCGGCCAGGCCATCCTCGCGGGGATCGGCCCCGACTACGACTGGCGCCTGCTCGACCGGGAGCCCCTGAGCGAGGACGAACTCCCCCACGGCGTCGCCAGCGACGACGTGGTCGTCGCGGACGTCACCGACGAGGAGGCCGTCCGGGGGGCCGTCGAGGGGGTCGGTGCGGTCATCCACCTCGCGGGCGACCCCCGTCCGAACGCCCCCTGGGACTCGGTGCTCCGGAACAACATCGACGGCACCCACGCCCTGTTCGAGGCCGCGGTCGACGTCGGCGTCCGGAAGGTCGCGTTCGCCTCCTCGAACCACGCGGTCGGCGCCTACGAGACCGACGACCGGACGCCCGGGATGTACCGCCGGGACGACGATTACCGGCTCGACGGCACCGAACTGCCCCGCCCGTCGAACCTCTACGGCGTCTCGAAGGCCGCCGGCGAGACGCTGGGACGCTACTACCACGACCACGACGGCCTCTCGGTCGTCTGCGTCCGCATCGGGAACCTCACGAAGTCACACCCGCCCAAGGAGTACGAGCGGGGCCAGGCGATGTGGCTCTCCCACCGGGACTGTGCGCACCTGTTCGACCGCTGTCTCCGCGCGGAGTACGGCTACGAGATCGTCTACGGCATCTCCGACAACGACCGGAAGTACTACTCGCTGGCGCGCGCACGCGAGGTGCTCGGCTACGACCCCCAGGACAACTCCGCCGAGTACACCTTCGAAGGGGAACCGCGCGGCGGCAACGATCTCGAAGATTGATCTCCGAGTCGGATCGACGACCTCCCGAACCGTCGCCGGAGTCCCGACTGACTGCCGCGCCGCGGGGCATTGACGGGACCGACGGCTATCCCGCCGTCGGCACGCGAGGACCTGTCGGCGTGTCGTCCTCGTCCGGATCGCCGCGGTTGAGGATCGCGTCGCGGACGCGCTCGAACGCCGACCTGTCCACACTGATGATCTGGTGACGCATCCGTACGCCCATGTTAGTAGGTAGCACACTTGGGTCTTGGGGAGCGAGACTCGAGGGACGAGTTCGCCGTCCCAACCGACCTCGGCGTCGTCTTCGGAATCCCGCTACCCGTCCACGTCCCGTTCCTCGAACAGTCCGGCCACGTCCTCCGCCTCGCGCCGCTTCCGCTCGACGTGGCCCTCCAGCCGGTCGAACACGAACGCCCGCGTCGGCTCCCCCGCCAGGAAGTCGTACAGCATCGCGGCGAACCGGGAGCGGCCCGTTCCACGTTCCTCGCGGGCGTAGTCGATGGCGTCCGCGAGGACGCCCTCGTCGAACCCGTACTCCTCTGCGAGCACCTCGGCCGCGACCGCGGCGGCGTCGAGTTCGAGGTCCGGATACGCCAGCACCTCGCCCTCGTGGGTGAGCGGAACCGGCGGCGCCCGCTCGATCCGCTCCGGGTCGCGCTCGAGCGCCCGGAGGAACGGCCGGACCGTCGCGAGGTCGATGCCGCGGTACTCCCCCGGGAGGGAGTCGAGATATCCCAGCGCGCTCCCCGCGAGCCCGACCGCGCCGCTCCAGTTCCGGTTTCGCGCGTGGTGGACCGCCGCGGTCAACTGGACGAGGCCGTGGAGCAGCCGTTCGTCGTCGCTTCCCCCCTCGAGCGGGAGCCAGACGGCCTCCCACGGGTCGTGGGCGGCGTGGAACTCCCCGGCGTCGTACAGCGCGACGCCCGCCCGGAGCGCGCGGCGGAACTCGGTCACCCTCGGCGGTTGGTCGGGGACCGCCATATGCGTGTCCCCGGGCGGCGTCCTCGACCCGGTTCACGGCGGTTCGGCCCGAAAACCGACGCGGCCGACTCGCTACGCTCGTCGGCGTGGCGTCGGTAAAACGGAACGTCCCGACGGAGATTTGAACTCCGGTCACTGGCTCCGCAAGCCAATAGGATGGTCCACTACCCTATCGGGACTCGTCCCTTGCTACTCCGGACCGACTTAAGACCGTTACGATACGGGGGCCCCGTGCCCCCGAGGCACAAACGACCCTTTGTGCCAACGGGGTTGTTTTCTCGGTGGCGACCCTCGGAACGGACATGTATCGACGAGGCTTCCTCTCGGGAACGGTGGCGGTGAGCGTCCTCGGCGCCGCGAGCGGCTGTCTCGACGGCGGGACCGGCGGGGGGGTGGACGACCCGGACGACGGGGACGGAACGGACGCCCCCGCAGACGGAGGGAATTCCACCCCCTCCGACGACGACTCCACCCCCGCGGAAACCGGGACCGACGGGTCGACGCTCACCATCGCCGACCGCGAGTTCGTCCCGACGGGCGACTGCGGTTCCGACGACGCGGGGACGGCCCGGGTCGAGTTCGACGGGAACGAAGCAACCGTCACGGGCTGTATCACGGGGAGGAACGGCTGCCAGCGGGCGACGCTCGGCGACGTCGAGTACGACGCGGAGACCGACGCCGTGACCGTGGTCGTCACGACGACGGCGGGCGAGGAGACGCCGGACGCCTGTACCCAGCAACTGGTCCATCGCGCGTACGAGGTCACGCTCTCGTTCCGCGAGCGGCTACCGAGCGAACTCGTCGTGTTTCACGAGTCGATGGACGAACGGACCGAAGCCGGACGCGCGACGAGCGACTGACCGACAGGGTACCGACCGAGGGTTTATGCCCGAGGGCGCGACCACGGTCGGCCATGCTCGCGTCCCACCCCCGGCGTGACTCCGACCCCCGTCGTCCCCGGACCGGATCGGCGATCCTCCGATTCGGCCCGCGGACTCCCGGGATCCGTCCTCCGATCCGCCGGACCAGTCCGAGGTTCACGCGGACGAATCCCCCGCCCGACCGTGGCGTCGAGAACCCGGTCCGTGACCGGGTCGACCGTCGCGGGTACCCGCCCGGGACCCCGGCGGCACCGGCCGAACGGCAACCCTTAAGCGACGCGTCCGCCCACAACGGGACAGGATTATGGGCGACATAGAGGACGTCTACGAGGACGTGGAGACCGACGTCCCCTTCGAGGAGTTCGAGGCCGCCGTCGAGGACAAGGTCGAGCAGATGGGCGGGCTGGCCGACGAGGAGACGGCCGCGATGCTCATCGCCCACGAACTCCGCGACGAGGAGGTGAACTCGATCGCCGACATCAAGCCGGGGATGGACGACGTGAAGTTCCTCGCGAAGGTGATGAAGGTCGGCGAGGTCCGCACGTTCGAGCGGGACGGCGAGGACGATGACGGCCACGTGCTCAACGTGGAGGTCGCCGACGAGTCCGGCCGCGTCACCGCCTCGATGTGGGACGGGATGGCCGTCGACGCCGCCGAGACGCTGAGCCAGGGCGACGTGCTCCGGATCATGGGGCGACCGAAGGAGGGGTACAGCGGCCTGGAGGTCGCCGTCGACAAGGCCGAGCCGGACGAGGACGCCGAGGTCGACGTGGAGGCGACCGACGAGTACCGGGTGGAGGACCTCTCGCTCGGCGTCTCGGACGTGAACCTCCTCGGGAAGGTGCTCGACACCGACTCCATCCGGACGTTCGACCGCGACGACGGCACCGAGGGCCGCGTCGCGAACCTCACGGTCGGCGACGAAACCGGCCGCATCCGGGTCACCCTCTGGGACGAACGGGCGGACCGGGCCGAGGACCTCGACGCCGGAACCGTCGTCGAGGTCGTGGACGGCTACGTCCGCGAGCGCGACGGCTCGCTGGAACTCCACGTCGGCAATCGAGGCGCCGTCGAGGAGACCGACGCCGACGTGGAGTACGTCCCCGAGACGACCGACATCGCGGCGCTCGAACTGGGCGACACCGTCGACGTCGCCGGCGGCGTCATCGAGACGGACGAGAAGCGCACCTTCGACCGTGACGACGGCTCGGAGGGGCAGGTCCGGAACGTCCGCATCAAGGACGAGACGGGCGAGATCCGCGTCGCGCTGTGGGGCGAGAAGGCCGACGCGGGGATCGACCTCGCGGACCGGGTCGTCTTCACCGACGTCGAGATCCAGGACGGCTGGCAGGACGACCTCGAGGCGTCGGCGGGCTGGCGGTCGACCGTCTCGGTGCTGGACGGCGACGCGCCGGCCGCGCCGTCCACGTCGCGCGGGTCGGCCGGCGGCGGTGCCGACTCCGGCTCCGGGGACCGCGACGCCGGCCAGGGCGGGCTCTCCTCGTTCGCCGACGAGGCCGCCGCGACGGACGCCGCGTCGGCCGACTCGGCGGCGGCCGACGCCGATGGAACCACCGACGGCGGCGACGCGGTCGCCGACGGAGCCGACGGGGGCGGCGGGGGCGGCGTCGTGGAGTTCACCGGGACGGTCGTGCAGGCCGGCGACCCGGTCATCCTCGACAACGGTTCGGAGACGCGGAGCGTCGACACGGGTGCGAAGCTCCGGCTGGGGGAGGAGGTGACCGTCCGGGGGACCGAGCAGGACGGCGCCATCGACGCCGAGGACGTGTTCTAGCCCTCCCGGACGCCCGGAATCCGGACGGGATCCGGACCGTGTCAACGGAAAGCGTTATACTGGCCACAGACCGGCGTATGTGTATGAGTGTCGAGCTTCCGTTCGCGCCCGTCGACGAGGTCATCCGCCGTAACGCGGGCGACCTCCGGGTGAGCGCCGACGCCGCCGAGGAACTCGCCCGGCGCATCCAGACGCGCGGCGCGGAACTCGCCGTCGCCGCCGCCGACCGGGCGGACGAGGACGGGCGCAAGACCTTGATGCCGGGCGATTTCGGGGTCGAACGGCTCGTCGATCGGGAGGAACTCACGCTGCCCATCGCTCCGGTCGACCGCATCGCCCGGCTCGACATCGACGGCGCATACCGGGTCTCCATGGACGCCCGGGTCGCGCTCGCGGACATCCTCGAGGACTACGCCGACAACGTCGCGCGGGCGGCCGCCATCCTCGCGCGCCACGCCGACCGCAGGACCGTACAGGGCGAGGACATCGAGACGTACTTCGCGCTCTTCGAGTAGATGCGCTTCGGCTACAGCGAGACCTGTCTCGACCACGACACCGGCGCCCGCCACCCGGAGAACCCCGATCGCCTGCGGGCCATCCGGGAGGGGCTGAAGCGGAAGCACGGCGTCGAGTACGTCGAGGCCGACCCGGCCTCCCGCGAGGCCGTCGGAGCGGTTCACGAGGAGGAGTACGTCGAGGAGGTCTCGTCCTTCTGCGAGTCGGGCGGCGGCAACTGGGACCCCGACACGGTCGCGAGCGGGAACACCTGGGCGGCGGCGCTCGCCGCCGCCGGACAGGCGCAGTGGGCCGGCGAGCGCGCGCTCGCCGGCGAGGACGGCCGGAAGACCCCGTTCGCGCTCGGCCGCCCGCCGGGCCATCACGCGGTCGCGGACGACGCGATGGGCTTTTGCTTCGTGAACAACGTCGCCGTGGCGGCCCAGTCCGCGCTCGACGACGACGACGCGGACGCGGACCGGATCGCCGTCTTCGACTGGGACGTCCACCACGGCAACGGCACCCAGGACATCTTCTACGAGCGGGGCGACGTGTTCTACGCCTCCATCCACGAGGACGGGCTCTACCCCGGCACCGGCGACGCCGCCGAGACCGGGATCGGCGACGGCGCGGGCACGACCCTGAACGCCTCGCTCGGCGCGGGCGCGGCCGACGCGGACTACCTCGCGGTCGTCGAGGACGCCGTCGGGCCGGCCATCGAGCGGTTCGACCCCGACCTGCTCCTCGTGAGCGCGGGGTTCGACGCACACCGGCACGACCCCATCTCGCGGATGCGCGTCTCGACGGAGGGGTACGCGCTCATGACCGACCGGATGCGCGGGCTGGCCGACCGGACCGGCGCCGGACTCGCGTTCGTGCTGGAGGGCGGCTACGGGCTCGACACGCTCGCGGAGGGGGTCGCGACCGTCCACGAGACGTTCGACGGCCGGCCGCCCATCGAACCCGACGAGGGGCCGAAGGAGGGAACGGAGGCGGTCGTCGACGACCTCCGGGACCGGCTCGACCTCTAGACGCGGGCTTCTAGACGTGCGGCTCGAAGTACGCCCGCAGCTCGTCCCCGAACTCGCCGTCGAGCCCCGCGAGTTCCTCGCCCGCGAGCACGTCGTAGCCGGCGCGGAGCGCCGTCTCCACCCGGGCCCCGAGGGCCGCCTCGAACAGCAGATCCGAGTCGAGCAGCGCCGCCGCGTCCCGCTCCTCGCGCTCGCGCTCGACCACGTAGCGGCCGTCGGCGACGAACGGGCCGTAGGCGTCGGCGTCGGCGTACTTCCGGTAGAACCCCTCGGCGTGGTCGCGGACGTGGACCGGCGGCCCCTCGTGGCGCTCGACCGCCGGCAGGGTCCGGTGGGCCAGTTCGAACAGGAGCAGGGCCCGCCGGCCGTCGTCGGGTTCCGTCGCGGCGGTCGTCGACCGGACGACCTCGAACCCCCGGCCGGACAGTTCCCGTTCGAGGCCGTCGAGCGACCGGCGGAGTTGCGGGTAGAGCTGGTCGTCCACGACGTCCGGGGCGTCGAAGGCGACGGCGACCGGCGCCGTCCCGCGGCGTCGAACGTGTTCGTGCACCTCCTCGGCGGACATCGGCGGGCGCTCGGGCGGGAAGAAGACCGACTCGCGCGGGTCGGCGAGCAGGTCGCGGGCGTGGTGCTGGAAGCGGGCGAGGTTGTCCCGCGAGAGCACGGCGGCGACGTTGCGCTCGGGGTCGGTCGGGTCGACGACGACGAGCGGGTCGTCGAAGGAGGCGCGGCCGTGGCCCTCCGGGTCGAACTCGACCGGCGGCGTCCAGTCGGCGGCGGCCCCGACCGTCGCGCGGAACGAGCCGTGTTCGAGCACCAGCAGCTCGGCGAGGTAGCCCGAGAATCCCTCCGTCCGCAGGTCGCTGCCGTAGACGCCGATCCCCTTGAGGAATCGTTTGAACGCCCGAACCTCCCCCGAAAGGGCGTCGTCGAGCCTGGCGGCGAGGTAGGCGTTGTGGAACGGCGTCCGGTCGACCGACGAGCGGATGTCGGCCGCGCTCTCCACGTCGTAGCAGGGGACCAGGTCGACGTCGAACCCCTCGTACTCGCCCTTCACGTACGGGTGTTCGGCGTACTCCTCGCGTCCGTCGGGGAGCGTCGCGTGGCCGACCCGGAGGCCGTACGTCTCCAGGTCGGAGGTGGGGATCGAGGTCGGGAAGCGGACGAAGACGTCGATGTCCCGGTCCCCGGCGAGCCACGTCCCCCGCGCGGTCGAGCCGACCTGCAGCACGTCCGCCTCGTCGGCCGGTTCCGGGAGGTCGGCGACGGCGGCCGTCGCGCGGGCCACGAGGTCGCTCGCGGCCGCCCGCAACCGCTCGCGCTCGGCGGCGTCGGGCGTCACCCGCTCGCGTACGCGGGTGACGAGCGCGTCGAGGTCCGTGTCGGTCATGTCCCCCCGTTCAGGCCCGGCCGTTACGAGCGTGTCGGTCCCATCGGGGGGAAACGAAAGCCCTATCAAATGCAGCGCGGTACGTGAGAGTGCCTGCCGAAGTAGCTCAGCTGGTAGAGCACCTCGCTGTTAACGAGGTTGTCCCAGGTTCGAGTCCTGGCTTCGGCGCTTCTCCTCACGGTCGCGGTGTCGAGCTATGCCGACGTGTTCGAAGAGGGCAAGGTACTTGACCGTCTCCGCGGAACTGCCGTACCGAGGGCCCTTAGCTCAGTCCGGTCCAGAGCGCCCTGCTCATAACGGGGTGGTCGAGGGTTCGAATCCCTCAGGGCCCAGTTCTGCGGTCCCCTTGACCGACTGATCGCTTCAAGCCGTCGTCCGATCCGGGGCTAGAAGTACGTGTCCCGGACCGTCCGCGCGAGCAACCCGTCCCGCTCGAACGCGACGTAGACGACCACGAACGCACCGTCGGCGGGCCGCAGGACGAACACCTCGCGTTCGGGCGGATGCTCGGCCCCGTCGTCCACGTCGTCCGCGTCGTCCGCGTCGTACCCGCCTCCGCCGTCCCCGTTCGCGTCCTCGATCGCCCCCTCGTTCACCCGCTCGACGAGCGGTTCGATCGGCGTCGTCCCGTTCCGGAACTCGGCCAGCAGGTCCCGCGCGCCGGCGTCGGCGAAGACGTACAGCGCCCCGTTCGTCTCGCCGTCCGTGTTCCGGGTCACCCGCGAGCCCATCGCGTCTCCGGCGGCGCGAGCGTCCCGCCACGCGTCGCGGGCCGCCTCGAAGAGGTTCTCCACGTCGTCGGCGTACCAGTACCGGTCCCGCCGGCGGACGGAGACGGATTCGAACCGCGCCTCGCCGCCGGCCCAGGCGAGCTCCGCGTCCACGACGAAGCCCGGTTCGAGCGCGGCGACCGCGTCCGCGAGGCTCCCGCCGTAGTCCGTCGCGGCCACCTGGACGGGCTCGTAGGCGTCCGCCGGGTCCTCGACTGGCGCGAGGTCGGCCAGCGTGACCGCCCCCTCCCCGCGCGAGAGCACGCGGTATCGTCCGTCCGTGGTCGCCTCCATGCCACGACCGAGCGGCCCGGGGCACAAGCGCGTGTCGTTTCGAACCGAGGGGAGGCCCCGACGCGTCGACGCCGACCGCGAGCGACACGGCTTACCGTCCGCGAGGACACGATGGAGTCGTGCCGTCGTTCCGCTTTCGCGACCGCGCCGTCGTCGTGCCCGCCGCCGACGCGATCGTCTGTGCCGACCTCCACGTCGGGCGGGGCGAGGCCTCCGACGTGGAGTACCCCGTCGGGGAGACGGCGGACCTCCGCGGACGGCTCCGGGAACTCCTCTCCGAGCACTCGCCGGGCGAGGTGGCGTTCGCCGGCGACGTCCTTCACCGGTTCCGTCGAGCGTCGGTCCGGACCGATCGGGCGCTCTCGGCGCTCGCCGACGCGTGTCGGGACGCGGGCGCGAGGCCGGTGCTGGTCGCCGGCAATCACGACGCGATGCTCCCCGAGGTGTGGGACGGGCCCGTCCACGACGCGTACGCGCTCGAGGCGGACGGCGAACGGGTCGTCGTCCGCCACGGCCACGAGGCGCCGCCCCCCGACGAGACCGCCGACTGCTACGTCGTCGGCCACGACCACCCGACAATCTCGGTCGAGGGGCACCGACGGCCCTGCTTCCTGTTCGGCCCGGAGCAGTTCCGGGACGCCGACGTGCTGATGCTCCCGTCGTTCACGCGGCTGGCCCCGGGCGTCCAGGTGAACGGCATGGGGACCAGCGACTTCGACTCGCCGTTCGTGACCGACGCCGACGCGCTCAGGCCCGTCGTCCGTGACCCGGACGCGGGCGAGACGGTGACGTTCCCGCCGCTCGGGGCGTTCAGGCGGATGCTGTGAGTCGCGCCGAGGGTCGCGGGCCGACGGGCGGACCTGGCGACTGCGGCGAGTCGAAGACCTGACGGCCACGGCGAACCGTGCCGATTGCAGCGACCGGAACGGATACGGAGCACCCGCCGCATGCTCGGGTATGACACGGGCCGAGGAGGGGGACGCGCCGGCGGACCCGATGGGGGACGTGTACCGCGTGCTCGACCGGGACGGGAATCCGGTCGAGCAGGTGCCCGACGTGGACGACGCGACCCTTCTCGACGTCTACCGCGACATGCGGGCCGCCCGTCGGTTCGACGAGCGGGCGGTCAGCCTCCAGCGGCAGGGACGCATCGGAACGTACGCGGCCATCGCCGGACAGGAGGCCGTCTCCGTCGCGGGCACCCACGCGCTCCGGTCCGACGACCCGGTGTTCTACCAGTACCGCGAACACGGCGCGGTGATCGCCCGCGGGTTCCCGCCGGGCTATCTTGCGTACTGGATGGGCCACGAGGGGGGGACCGCCGAGCTCGCGGACGTCGACGTGTTCCCCCTGAACATCGGCGTCGCCGCGCACCTCCCCCACGCCGTCGGCGCGGCGATGGCGTTCGACCACCGGGACGAGGACCGCGTCGTCGCGGCCCACTTCGGCGACGGCGCGACCTCGGAGGGCGACTTCCACGAGGCGCTCAACTTCGCGGGCGTCTTCGACGCGCCGAACGTCTTCCTCTGTACGAACAACCAGTGGGCCATCTCGGTCCCGCGCGAACGACAGACCGCGTCCGACACCATCGCCGAGAAGGCCGTCGCGTACGGCTTCGAGGGCGTCCGCGTCGACGGGATGGACCCGCTCGCCGTCTACGACGTGACGCGGCGCGCGGCGGCGAAGGCCCGGGCGGACGACGGGGACGCGGACCACCGCCCGACGCTCGTCGAGTGTGTCGCGTACCGCTTCGGCGCACACACCACCGCCGACGACCCGTCGGCGTACCGGGAGGAGGCCGAACTCGACCGGTGGAAACGGTGGGACCCGATCCCCCGGTTCGAGGCGTTCCTCCGCGGACGGGGACTGCTGGACGACGAACGGGTCGAGGCGATCGGGGCCGACGCCGACGAGCGGGTGGCCGAGGTGATCGAAGCGGCCGAGTCGGTCGAGGCGGACCCCGCGTCCATGTTCGAGCACGTGTACGCGGAGCCGACCCCGGAGCTTCGGCGCCAGCGCGACGAGTTCCTGGACGCCCTCCAGCGTCACGGCCGCGACGCCTTCGAGCGGGAGGGCTGAGTCCGGACGGCCGCCGGTTCCACGACCGCGCCGGCTCACCGCGGGCGGGCGCCGAACGGAAGCCACTATGCCCGGGGCGCCGAACGCCGCCGCATGGAGACGACGCAGGCGTTCCGCGGGCTCGACTGCACGGGCTGTGGCGCGTCGTTCGACGCGAACGAGCACGGGCGCTGTCCCGAGTGCGGAGGGTCGCTCGACCCGGCGTACGACTACGACGCGGTCGAACCCGGTGACCTCCTCGGCCGGACGTCCGACGACGGTCCGGGACACTGGCGGTACGACGCGCTGCTCCCGTTCCCGGCAACGGGCGGCCTGTCGGCGAACGAGGGCGACACGCCGCTGGTCCGGACCGATCGACTCGCCGAGGAGCTCGGCGTCGCGGCCGCGTACGTGAAGGACGAGGGCCGAAACCCGACGGGGACGGTGCTCGACCGCGGGATGAGCGTCGTCGCGACCGCCGCGGCCGACAGGGGGCTGGAACCGCTCGCGCTCGCGGCCGCCGGCAACGCGGGACAGTCGGCGGCGGCCTACGCCGGGCGGGCCGACCTCCGATCGTACGCGTTCGTCCCCTCGCGAACGGCCTTCTCGAACAAGGCCATGGTGAACGTCCACGGCGGCGACATGCGGGTCGTCGGCGGGCGCTACGCCGACGCCGCCGCGGCGGTGGACGACCAGCTGGAGACGGAGTACCACTCGCTCCAGGAGTTCACGACGCCGTACCGCCACGAGGGGGCGAAGACGATCGCCTTCGAACTGTTCGCGGACGTCGGCGTCCCCGACGCCGTCGTCGTTCCGGTCGGGACCGGCGAGTTGCTCGTCGGGGTCGTGAAGGGCTTCCGGGAACTCCGGGCGGTCGGCGCGACGGAGTCGCTCCCCTCGGTGTACGCCGTCCAGCCGGAGGGCTGCGCGCCCATCGCGACCGCGTGGCAGGCCGGCGCCGACGCCGTCGAGGCGTGGACCCGCCCGGACACCATCGTGGGCGAACTGGAGATCGAGGAACCGGCGGGCGGTGACCGCGCGCTCGCCGCGCTCGCGGACGCGGACGGTGACGCGTTCGCGGTCCCCGACGCCGACGCGCTCGAGAGCGCAGTCACCGTCGCACAGTCCGAGGTCCTCGAAGTCGGCGGCCCCGGCGGAGTCGCGCTCGCCGGCGCGTGGCGACTGGCCGAGGAGGGGGATCTGGACGCGGCGGAGGAGGTGGTCGTCGTGAACCCCGACGCCGGCGGAAAGACGCCCGACGTGTTGCGCAGCCACCTGATGGGGAAGGGCATCTGAGCCGTGCCCACGGCCGCAGCCGACTGCCCCGGCCGCTCGTCGTCCGCGGGTCGACGGTCGGCCGACCCCGCCGTTCGGTCCGCCACACATAAGGATTAGACCCGACTAATTCGGGGTATGCTGAGCGACGTGATGGAGGACTACCTCAAGGCGATCTACGTCCTCCAGACGGAGGAGGGGCCGCCGGTTTCCACCTCCGCCATCGCCGAACGAGTCGGCAAGACCCCGCCGACGGTGACGAGCATGCTCGACACGCTGGCCGAGCGAGGCCTCGTCGAACGGGAGAAGTACAAGGGTGCCGAGCTGACGGCCGAGGGCCGGACCGTCGCGCTGGAGGTGATCCGCCACCACCGGCTGCTGGAGGCGTACCTCGCCGAACACCTCGACTACTCCTGGAGCGAGGTACACGAGGAGGCCGACGCCCTCGAACACCACATCAGCGAGGAGTTCGAGCGGCGGGTCGCGGAGGCGCTCGGGAACCCGAGCGTCGATCCACACGGCGATCCGATCCCGGGCGTCGACCTCGAACCGCCGGGGGACGCCGAGACGCACCCGCTCACCGACTTCGAGGTCGGTGACCGTGTCGTCATCGCGCGGGTGAGCGACCGCGACGACGAGGAGCTCGAGTACCTCGACCGGGCGGGCATCACCCCGGGGACCGTCGTCACCGTCGTCGACGTGGCGCCGTTCGGAATGGTGACCGTCGACGTCGACGGGGACGAGCAGAGCCTACCCGAACCGATCGCCACGTCGGTTCGGGTACGGACCGACGCCCGTGAAAGCTCCACCCCGAAGACGACCGACGCGTGACCGGCTACCCGGAACTCGTCGTCGTCGCGGCGATCGCACAGCTCGCGGTCCTCCCAGGCGAGAAGGTGCAGTTCATCATCGCCGGGCTGTCGACCCGGTACCGTCCGGCTATCGTCGTGGCGGCCGCGGCGACGGCGTTCGCCGCCTGGACCGCCGTCGAGATCGCCTTCGGCGCGGCCGTCCAGGAGGTGCTCCCGCCGGTCGCCCTCGACGCGGTCACAGCGGGGCTGTTCCTCCTCTTCGCGGTGCTGCTGCTCCGATCGGCGCCGGCAGCCGACGCCGGACCACACGCCGCGGAAACCGACGGCGGCGACGCGGCGCTGCCGAGCGTCGACGGCGGGACGACCGTCCTCGGCCGCGAGGTGTCGGGGCGGGTCGGGAGCTTCGTCTCCATCTTCACCCTGCTGGCAGCCGGCGAGTTCGGCGACAAGACCCAGCTCGTCACCATCGGGCTCGCCGCCCAGTACGGCGCGAGTTCGGCCATCTGGGTCGGCGAGATGCTCGTCATCGTCCCGGTGAGCCTCGCGAACGCGTACCTCTTCCACCGGTTCTCCCACCGGTTCGACGTCCGGAAGGCCTATCTGGTCGGCGCGATGCTGTTCGCCTTCTTCGGGTTCGACGCGGTGCTGACCGTCCTCACGGGGTTCTCCGTCTGGGAGACGATCGTGGGCGGCGCATCGCAGGCGGTCCTCGGCCCCCTGTGAGTGCGGGTCGCGCCGCTTAAGTCGGCGGTCTCCGTCCGCCGTGACGTGTCGGTGACCGCCGTCTCACTGCTCGCGGGTGGCCTCTTCGGGCTGGCGCTGGCCGCGCCGCCGGGACCGATGAACGCCGTCATCGCCGAGGAGAGCGTCGTCCGGGGGTGGGCCGCCGGGGCGAAGGCGGGCCTGGGCGCGGCGACGGCGGACGGCGTCTTCTTCCTCCTCGCGCTCGTCGGCGTCGTCGGCGTCGTCGAGCGATACCCGGCGCTCCGCGGGGTCATGGTCGGCGCCGGCGGCGTCCTGATGTGCTACTACGCGGTCGGCGCGGCGCGGTCGCTCCGGAGCTCCTTCGTCGACGGAGACTCGGCGTCCGACGCGTCGGCCGGGTTCCGGAAGGCGTTCGTCCTCGCGCTGACGAACCCCTACCAGGTGCTGTTCTGGCTCACCGTCGGCGTCGGACTGCTCGAACCCGGAACGGTGGACGTGTTCGCGGAGGCCGGCGTCGCGTCGCTCGCCGGGTCGGTCGTCGTCCAGACCGGGAGCCCCGCGCTCGTCGTCGGCTTCTTCGGCGGCATCGGGCTGTGGATCGTCGGCTTCCCCGCCGCGCTAGTGGCCGCACGGCAACGGGTCGAGGCGCTCGCGCCGGCCGTCGCCGGGCTCTCGGCGCTGGTGCTCGCCGGGTTCGGCGTCGCGTTCCTGCTCGACGCGGCGGGGACGCTCGGCGGGGTCGTCGGGTGACGGGCGGCGTCGCCGGGACGCCGTCGGGGCGCTGGGGCTGACAGGCGGCGGTCGTCGGTCCGGACGCGCCTCGACCGCGCAACCGCGTGCGGCGCGCCCGGCGGTTCTCATCGCATGGGCCGTCTGGTTCGGTATCCGGTTTGAACCTTCGGCGATTCTTCAACGCTCGGCTGCCGTTCGGTTCGGTCGTCGTTGAGCAGTTCCCGACAGCCGCGGCCCCTTTCAGTCCCGCCCGCACCGCCGCCTCACCCTCCCCAGCCTCCTGCGCTCCTCGCGTTCGCTCGCTACGCTCGCTCACGCTCCGGTTCTCGTCCCTCGCGCGTCGTTGGCCGCGCACGTGGCGCGGCCGCCGCGCGCCGTTCGTGGGAGTCCCGAGTCGCCTCGTCGGCGGCACAGTCGGAGACCGTGAGCCGAGAAGCCCCGTCCGCGGACGGGAAACCCTTTGGCCGGTGATTGCGAGGTGCCGGTATGTTCGGGAAAACGACGTGGATCAAGCTCCCGCGGAACGTGCTCGTGGGTCACGGCGTCGTGGACCAGGTGGGCGCGGCCGTCGAGGAGCTATCGCTCGCGGGGCGCCCCCTACTGGTGACCAGTCCCTCGCCGGACGACATCGCCGGCGACCGCGTCCGCGCGCAGTTCGAGGACGTCGCCACGACGACCGTCGACGAGGCGGGCTTCTCGGCGGTCGGCGAGGTGATCGAGGCGGCCGAGGCGGCCGACGCGACGTTCCTCGTCGCGCTCGGCGGCGGCAAACCGATCGACATCGCGAAGATGGCCGCCGACGAACTCGGCCTGGGCTTCGTCTCGGTCCCCACGGCGGCGAGCCACGACGGCATCGTCTCCGGGCGCTCCTCCATCCCGGAAGGGGACACCCGCCACTCGGTCGCCGCGGACCCGCCGCTCGCGGTCATCGCCGACACCGAGCTGATGGCCAACGCGCCGTGGGAGCTGACGACGGCGGGCTGTGCCGACATCATCTCCAACTACACTGCCGTGAAGGACTGGCGGCTCGCCCGACGGCTCAAGAACGTCGAGTACTCCGAGTACGCGGCCGCGCTCTCGGAGATGACCGCGGAGATGCTCGTCGACAACGCCGACTCGATCAAGCAGGGGTTGGAGGAGTCGGCCTGGGTCGTCTCGAAGGCGCTCGTCTCCTCGGGCGTCGCGATGTCCATCGCCGAGTCGTCCCGCCCCGCCTCGGGGGCCGAACACCTCTTCTCCCACCAGCTCGACCGCATCGCCCCGGGCGCGGCGCTCCACGGCCATCAGGTCGGCGTCGGCTCCATCGTGACCGAGTTCCTCCACACCGGCGAGAACGGGGCCTGGCGGGACATCCGCGACGCGCTCCGTGCCATCGGCGCACCCACCACCGCCGCCGAACTCGGCGTCGACGACGACACGGTGATCGAGGCGCTCACCACCGCCCACGAGATCCGGGACCGCTACACGATCCTCTCGGGCGGGGTGAGCGAGGACGCCGCGCGGGAGGTCGCCTCCTTCACCGGCGTCGTCTGAACGGGCCTGCCGCGCCCGCGTTCTCGGCGCGGCCGGACGGCTCCCCCTCGCCGGCGCGTCCGCACAGCCGTTCGATCCGCGAGGCCAGCGACGGGTGCCGCGAGAGCCACCCGCCGTCGGTGACGTGGCCCTCGTCCGCGAGCGCGACGAGCGCGGCGGCCAGCGCGGCGCCGTCCCCGCGCTCGCGGGCGAACCGGTCCGCGTCGTGTTCCGTCCAGCGCGAGACGTGGACCGTGAGGGCCGCCGCCGGGGGAACGAGCGCCACGCCGACCACGAAGCCCGGGTCGGACGAGAGCGTCGCGCCGACCGCCCAGGCGAGCGCGAACGCCACGGGGACGACGACCCGCAGCGGGACGTGCCGCCGCGCGAGGTGTCCGTACTCGTGGCTGACCACGCCCGCGGCCTCGTCCGGGTCGAGGTTCGAGAGGAGTCGCTCGGAGACGAACACCCGGCCGCGAGCCGGAGAGAGTCCCGCCGCGAACGCGACCGGGCCGCGCCCGCCCGCGAGGACGCGAACGCGGTCGGCCGGGACTCCGGCGCGAGCGACCGCGTCGGCGACGGCCCGGTCGAGCGCCGGGTCCAGCGACCGGGTCGGCTCGGTCCGGCCGACGACCGCGGGCGTGATGCCGGTCCCGACGACGCCGGCAAGCACGAGCGCCCACAGCTCCCACCACTCGAGGACCCACGCGGCGACGGACGCGAGCGCCGCGATCATCGGCCGACGGGGACGGAAAGTCCTGGCCGGAGAGACGACACGCGGTGGAGTCGCGCGGGCGACGTTGTAGGCTTTTCCCCGCTACGGCGGGAAGATCCCGACCGCCGGTACAGCAGTTCGTCGGGGTGTTCGTGGATCCAGCGCGCGTCGGCACGCGGTCCGTTCAACGGACCGGATGCCGGAGCGTTTCGCCGGCGACGGCCCGTCGCCCGTTCGGCCGGAAGACCGGAACCCGAAGACGAAAGGCGCCCCGTTCCATATCGCCGACAATGGCAACTACCGACGTCGGTGGACTCCGCGGCGCGGTGAAGGCCCACCCCCGGACGTTCGTCGCGGCGGTGTCGATCGTGGGATACGGGCTGGTGATCGGCACCTTCGCGGGGGTCGTCCCGGCGTCGGTGTTCCCCTCGCTCACGCGGGGGGAGGTCGACCTCCTCAGCCACGCCATCGCTGCGGTGAACACGGTGACGACCGTCCTGCTGGCGCTCGGCTGGCGGTGGATCCGCGCGGACGAGGTCCGAAAGCACGCCGCCGCCATGACCGCCTCCTTCGGGCTCATCATGCTGTTCCTCGTCCTGTACCTGACGAGGGTCGGCGGCGGGCCCGGGGAGAAGCGGCTGGTCGTCGAGTCGGGAATGTTCCTCGGGCAGTTCGCCGGCCTCGTAAGCGGCGCGTACCTGGCAATGCTCGCGATCCACATCCTCCTCTCGGTCGTCTCCGTCCCGGTGGTGCTGTACGCCATCACCCTCGGACTCACCCACTCGACCGCCGAACTCCGGGGTACGCCACACGCCCGCGTGGGGCGGATCGCGGCCGGGGCGTGGATCCTCTCGCTCGTGCTCGGAGTGGTGACCTACCTCCTGTTGAACTGGGTGTACGCCTACGAGTTCGTGCAGGTGTCGTACTGAGGCGTCGTGTAGCCGGGGGTGGTCGGACTCAGGCGCGGCGGAGGTCCTCGACGTCGGCGGCGGTCGGGACGCCGTCCTGGGGTGCGCGTTCGGGGAGGACGATGGCGTTCTCCCTCCCGACCGTCACCCGGACGATGCGTCCGTCGTCCTCCAGTTCCCCCAGGATGCGGCTGATCGTCGAACTCGACAGGTCCGTGAACTCGGTGAACGATTTCTGGGGGAGCGCGCCGTCGTGGTGCGCGACGAGGCGGGGGAAGAACTCCTCGGGGGGCATGCCGAGTTCCACGACGAAGTCCCGCCGGGAGGACAGCGCGTCGGGGTCGTACTCGGGGAGCGGGGCCCCGAATCCCGCGTCGCGCCCGTTCGACGAGCGAGCCCGGCTCCCGACGGAGTCCGTCGTACGGGCGGCCGGCGCGGTCTCCGTCGAGGACGTTCCGAACACGATTCGCCGGATGCTGTCCAGCGGGGATTCCATCCGTCCTTCCCGTGTCCGTACGCCCGGTAGTAGGTTACTCCTAACCAATTAGGGACGCGGTTACCCGGAGCTCCGGACCGGCTCCCGAAACGCTTTCCGTGGCGACGCGGAGCCTCACGCGATGACCGACCTCTCGACGCGGCCGGGCTGGATCGGCGAGACGTTCACGAGCGACGCGGGCTGGGACCTCCTCGAGGAGCTGGTCGACCTCGGCAACCGGATGGCCGGACGGCCCGGCGAGCGTGCCGCGCTCGAACGCGTCCGCGACGCGCTCGAGGGGGCGGGCTGCCGGGACGCGAGGATCGAGGAGTTCGACCTGCAGGGCTGGGTGCGCGGCTCCTCGCGCATCGACGCGCCCGGCGGCGAGCAGGACTGCATCTCCCTCCCGCGCTCGTCGGCCGGCGAGGCGACCGGCGAGTTCGCCGACCTCGGCTACGGCCTCCCGGACGACTTCGCGGACGCGGAGCTCGACGGGAAGGTGGCGATGGTCTCCTCGACGGTGCCGGACCACTACGAGCGGTTCATCCACCGGCGTGAGAAGTACTACTACGCGGTCCAGGCCGGCGCGGCGGGGTTCGTCTTCCGGAACCACGTCGAGGGCTGTCTCCCGCCGACGGGGTCGGTCGGCACGCCGGACGCCCCCATCGGCGACGTCCCGGCGGTGGGCGTCTCCGCGGAGGTCGGCGCGCGACTCGCGCGGCGCGCGGAGGGCGAGGACGTCACGGTCGCCGTCGACTGCGAGACCCCGGCGGCGACGAGCGGAAACGCGATGGCCGAACTGGGACCCGACACCGACGACGAACTGCTGGTCACCTCCCACGCCGACGCCCACGACGTCGCCGAGGGAGCGATGGACAACGGCGCCGGGACCGCGACGATCGTCGAGGTCGCGAACGCCCTCGCGAACCACGAGGACGCGCTCGACACGCGCGTCAGGTTCGTCGCCTTCGGCGCCGAGGAGGTCGGGCTGGTCGGCTCGTCGGTCGAGGCCGACCGGACGGATCACGACGCCGTGAAGGCGGTCGTCAACGTCGACTCGAACGTCTTCGGCCGGACCCTCAAACTCCACACCCACGGGTTCGACGACCTGACCGCCGCAGCGGATCGCGTCGGGGAGCGGTTCGATCACCCCGTCGAGGCCATCCCAGAACAGAACCCCCACAGCGACCACTGGCCGTTCGTGCAGGCGGGCGTGCCGGGCTACATGGTCTCGGGGAAGACGGAGGGGCGCGGCCGGGGCTGGGGCCACACCTTCGCGGACACGCTCGACAAACTGGAGGTCAGGAACCTCCGCGAGCAGGCCGTCCTCCTCGCCGCGCTCGTCGCCGACCTCGCGGACGACGACACCGACGTCGCGAGGCAAGATCCCGCCGACGTCGCCGCCGCGGTCGAGGCCCAGGACCTCGCCGAGGGTATGAAGGTGACCGGCGACTGGCCCTACGACGCGGACGGGAACCTGCTGGGGTAGCGACCGGTCGACCGTAACTGCGACGTTCTCCCGACGTTCCGCCCGACGACGCTCGACCGACCATCGCCACGGGCGGGAGTGGAAGGGGCCGCGGCTGTCGGGGAAGGCGCGGACCGACGAGCACCGCAACCGAGGGAGCGAACGGAGCGAGCGACCGAGGTGAGGAGCGCCGCGGCCGCACCGAGCCGACAGCCGCGGGGGCTTCCGCGGTCGTCACCTGCCGGGACCGAACCGCCACGCGGTCTGATCCACCCGTGAACGAGACGCGACGAGGGAACCGGACCCACGCCGATTTAAGTCCCGGCCCACGAAACGGCCGACGATGAGCGAACTCCGGGTCGCGCTCGCCGGCGACGACGGGACGGTCCGCGACGCCGTCGAGGCGGCGGGCGGGGCGGTCGTCCCGTCCGACGAGGCCGACGCGCTGGTGACGTTCGGCGAGCGCGCGCTCGTCGACGCCGCGCTCGCCGGGCCGGCGGCGCCGCTCTTCCCGGTTGCGGGCGGGGAGGGCCGCCACTCCGTGCCGAAGCCGGAACTCGCCGCCGCGCTGGACGCGCTGGCCGACGGCGACGTTCGGCGGGAGTCCCACCCCGCGCTCTCGGTGAGGGTGGGGGGAGACGAAACCGCCCGCGCGCTGCTCGACGCCTCGCTGATGACCAGCGAACCGGCCCGCATCTCCGAGTACTCCGTCCACGCCGCCGGGGAGGAGGTCGACCGCTTCAGATCGGACGGCGTCGTCGTCGCCACGCCCGCCGGGTCCGCCGGCTACGCGCGGGCGGCCGGCGGGCCGGTGCTCGCGCCGGGGACGGGCCTCGGCCTCGTGCCGGTGTCGCCGTTCGCGACGAACGCGGAGACGCGGGTGTTCGACGGCGACGTGACGCTCGTGGTCGAACGCGACGAGAGCGACGTGAGCCTCGTCGCCGACGACCGGGTGGTCGGGTCCGTCCCGGCCGCCACGCCCGTCGAGGTGGCCGCCGACGGGGCGGTCGAACTGCTCCGGGTTCCGGGCGTCGGCACGTCCAGGTAGTCCCGCCGGGCCACGGACGCCGAGCGGAGCGGGGCGAGACGGGAGGAGGGGCCGTTCCGGGCCCCCCGAGCCGGCCGTTCCGGGTCGCCCGGATTGGAAACCTTCTAATGAGTCGTCCCCGCAGTACCCCGTATGCAACCGCTACCGCTGGAGTTCCTCGTCCCGGTCGGGGCGCTGGAGGTCGTCGCGGGGGTCCTGCCGTTCGCCGTCCTCGTGGTGGTGCTTGCGAACCTCCTGACCCGGGTGCTCGCCCAGCGCACGTACGTCAGGCAGGCAGACGAGGGCGAGGACGACGAGGCCGTCTCGCGGTACCTCCCGCACGAGGCGACGAACGTCCTGCTCGTGGCGCTCGCGTTCGCCATGACGATCGTCCAGCCCCACGGGGGGCTGGTGCTGGCGACGCTCGTCGTCGGCCTGTTCGTCTCGGACTTCTTCGAGTTCGAGGCCCGCCGCGTCGAGGCGCGCAACGGCATGGAGATCGAGAAGCCCAAGAGCGCCATCTTCGCCTCCGCGCTCGTGCTGGCGTACGCCGCCTTCCAGGCGCTGTTCTTCCTCGTCGAGCCCTACTGGGGACAGGTCGTCTGAGCCCGTCCCGCGATTCCTCCGTTCCACCCCACGACTCTTCGGTTCCGTCCCCGCGTCCCCGGCGAACGGGTCGCCGACCGCGACCGTTTTCCCCGGCGCTGACGACGTCGTCGTATGACCGACTCCGCGCTCGTGATCGGCGGCACGCGCTTCATCGGCCGACACGTCGTCGAGGACCTGCTCGAGCACGGCTACGAGGTGACCACCTTCAACCGCGGGAACCACGGGAACCCCTTCGCCGACCGCGAGGCGGTGGACCGCGTCGAGGGCGACCGCAGGGACGACACCGACCTCCGGACGGCGAAGCTCTCGGTCGAACCCGACGTGGTCGTCGACTGCGTGGCGTACTACCCAGCGGACGTCGAGGCGGCCGTCGACGTCTTCTCGGACGTGGACGGCTACGTGTACGTCTCATCGGGATCGGCGTACGCCGCCGAGGAGGTTCCCAAGCGCGAGGGGGAGACGGAACTGTGTGACTGTACGCCCGAACGGGCCGAGGACGACTCGATGGACAGCTACGGGCCGCGCAAGGCCGAGGGCGACCGGATCGTCGCCCGGGCGGGCGGGGACGGCGTGAACGCGATGGCCGTCCGGCCGTGCGTCGTCTACGGCCCGCACGACTACACCGAGCGGCTCGACTACTGGATCGACCGGGTGCTCACGTACGACCGGGTGGTCGTCCCCGGCGACGGGCAGCACCTCTGGCACCGCGCGTACGTCGAGGACGTCGCCGCCGCGCTGCGGGTCGTCGCCGAGGGGGGCGACCCCGGCGAGGCGTACAACGTCGGCGACCGGCGGCTGGTCACGATGGAGGAGATGGTCGACGTGATCGCCGAGGCGGCGGGGACCGGGTGCGAGGTCGTCCGCGCGAGCGAGCGCGAACTCTCGGCGGGCGGGCTCTCCACCTCCGACTTCGTCCTCTACCGGGAGTACCCGCACGTGCTGGACACGAACAAGTTGGCTGAACTCGGGTGGGAGTCGACGCCGGTGGCGGAGGCGATGGCACGGACCGTGGCCGAGCACCGCGAGTCCGACCGCGACGGCGCCGAACACGACCCCGGGCGGGAGGCGGAGGAGCGCGTCCTCGGCGTGCTGGACACCGTCTGAGCCGCCGGCCGGCCGGCCGCGACTGCGGGTGACGAGCGGGCGGCACGGGAAATCCCGTACCGAAACTTACATGATACGCATCGGTGAATTCACTCCCGATACCGATGCGTCCACGGCGAGCCCTCGCGTCGTTCGTCGGCGCCGCGGCGATGGTCCTCGGCCTCCTCGACGCGCTCGGTCCCCCCTTCTCGCCGTCGGGGGCGGCGCTGTTCGTCGCGGGGGTCGTCGGCTACCCCGACACGAGGGCGACGCTCGAGGACGCCGTCGGCGTCGAACTCGGCGCGTGGACCGTGACCGCGCTGTTCCTCGCCTGCTGGCTCCTCAGCGTGGGCCTGCTCGTCGTCGGCTAGGCCGTTCCGCGCGAGCGGCGTCGCCGACCTCGCGAGGCGCCGCTCGTGGCGTCGTTCGGCGCGGGTCCGGCGTCGGCCGCCTCAGGAGGACGCCGCGTCCTCGCGCTCCCAGTCCATCCCCGTGACCTCCTCCTCCAGCCACTCGCGGAACCAGCGGACGCGCTTGAGGCGCTCGTGGGCGATGGACTCGGCCGTGTCCGACTCGACGCGGGCGACGTGGTCCTCGCCGCGTTCGAGCACCCGCTGGACCATCTGTGCGGCGTCCATGTGCGTCCGGGCCTCGTAGCCCATCCGGAGCAGCATCAGCGCCGTGCCGTTCGCGCCGACCTTGTCGAGCAGGTCCGCCTCGATGAGACACCGGGCCTCGAGCGAGAGGTCCGAGAGCGGCCCCTGGTAGGAGTGGTCCGTCACCGCCGTGCACACCTCCTCCACGAACGACTCCGGGAAGTCGCCGTGGCTCGTCAGGTACTCGCGGGCGACGCGGGCGCCCTCCTCGGCGTGGACGTCCTGGTCGGCCTCCAGTTTCGACACGTCGTGGAACAGCGCGGCGACGCGCACCACGTCGGCGTCGGCGCCCTCGCGCGCGGCGATGCGCCCGGCGAGCGCGACGACGTTGCGGATGTGGTTGAACCGGTACTCGGCGGAGTGCCAGGGGTACCAGCGCATCCGCCCCCCGTCGTCCTCGGACTCGACGGAGGCCGAGAGGTACTCGCGGACGAACCGCTCCATCGCCTCGAACTCCTCGTCGGTGACCTGCGACCCCTTTATCTCGACGCCCACGGCGGACACCTCCGTGCTCGCGGCGGGCCCGTACGGACGAGCGTAGTTCTCATTACGCGTAAGTGAGGTGTGTTTCGTTCTTAGGCGTTACGACACTCACGGTTCCCGCCCGCGCGGGCGGCTGCCGCCGAGCGAACCCCTAAATAGCAGGCCGGACTCCCCTCGGGCGTGACCGAGCAACGCTACCTGGCGGACAGCACGGTCCGGACGTTCGAGGCGAGCGTGGAGCGTACCCTCGAGGACCGGGTCGTCCTCGACGGCACCCACTTCTACCCGACGGGCGGCGGCCAGCCGAACGACACCGGGAGCCTCTCGTTCGAGGGCGGCGAGGCCGCGGTGGTCGACGTCCGGAAGCAGGACACGATCTACCACCGCCTCGACGGCGACGTCCCGGCCGAGGGGGCCACCGTGACGGGCGAACTCGACTGGAACCGGCGGCACGCCCACATGCGGTACCACACCGCCCAGCACCTGCTCTCGGCGGTGCTCCTCGACGGGTTCGACGCGCAGACGGTGGGCAACCAGCTGTACGCCGACCGCGCGCGACTCGACGCCGACCACCCGAAGTTCTCGGAGACCGACCTCGCGGACGTGGAGGCGCGCATGAACGAACTCGTCGAGGACGGCCTCGCCGTCGACGCGTACACGATGGACCGCGACGTCGCGGAGGCGGAACTCGACGCCGAGCGGACCCGCATCGACCTGCTCCCGTCCTCGATCTCGGAGCTGCGGATCGTCGAGATCGGCGGCGACGGCCCGGACGACCCCTTCGACCGGACCGCCTGCGCCGGCACCCACGTCGCCGACACCGGGGAGGTGGGCGAGGTGACGGTGACGGGGCGGACGACGCAGGGGAGCGACACGGAGCGCGTCGAGTTCACGCTCGGGTAGCCCGGGACGACGGCTTGTTTTCACGCCTGATAGGCGGGGGCGAACCCATATATGTCGGTTCGGGGAAGCGACGGGTAGCGGCACAGGGAGTGCGGACGAACAGGATGCTCAACCCGAAGGACTACGACCGGACGGAGTTGCGGGCGCTGGCGGGAGCGACAGCGCCGCCGCGCGACGGCCCCGCGGAGGACCGGTGGGCGACGCCGGACGACTTCCTCGTCGGGGCCGACGCGCGCGTCAGGCAGGGGCAGCTCGAGGACGCGTTCGTCCTCGCGGCCGCCGGCGACGGCGCGGTCAGGCCCTACCTGACGGGGCTGCCCGACTCCGGGGTCGGCACGCGGCTCGCGCTCGACTGGCTCCGGTTCCTCGTGACCGTCGGCGGTCGCGAGGGCGCCCGCGAGGCGCTCGCCTACTACGGACGGGTCGACTGGCTGGGCGCCGACGCCGAGGAGGCGCTCGCGACCCACCTCGAGGCGTTCTCCGGCGGCGAGAGCCGCCCGCTCGGTCCCGGCCACCATCGGACGAGCCTGTTGTTCCTCGCCCGCCTCGCCGCGCTCCGATAACCATGGCAGCAGAATCCGACGCGAACGACGACGGCATCGAATCGGACGAACCGACCCCGGTCGGCGTGAAGCTCGGCTCCACCCGGACGGTACTCACGTACCCCGACGGGAACGGCGGCGTCCACGCCGAGCGCTCGCTCACCTGCCTCGCGACGTACGAGGACGCCATCACCGGCGACGAGAAGGCGCTGTTCGGCGAGCGCGCCGCCGCGGAGTACCCCGACTGCGTTGAGTACATGCTCCGCTCGGGGCTCCCGGAGGACGACGAGCGCGCGGCGCTCGCGGACCGCTACTTCCGCGAACTGCTCTCGGCGAACGGCGTCCCCGAGGAGAGCGCGGTGGTGTACGCCGTCCCGACGATGGAGAACGACGAGGGGCTCGAGAACCTCACCGACGTCATCGAGTCCTCGCCGATCGGCGCGGCCGGGATGCGCTCGTACCCCGAGTCGCTCTGCGGGGCCATCCCCGCGCTCGGCGACGGCGTCGAGGCCGTCGACGAGGTGTTCCTCGCGGTCAACATGGGCTCGACGAACCTGGAGGCATCGGCGTACCGCCGGGGCGACCAGCTCGTCCCGTTCTCGACCGGCTCGGTCACCGGAAACGACGTGGACCGGCGCATCGTGGCGAACGTCGAGGAGGAGACGCAGGGGAGGGTCCACGTCGACCTCACGACCGCCCGCGAGTACAAGGAGGAGCACGGCGACTTCGAGTCCTTCGAGCCGTTCTCGGACGTCGTCCAGCAGCCCGGCGGCGGCTCCCACGAGTTCACCATCGAGGACGGCGTCCAGGACGCGCTGAACTGGTACCTCGACGCCGCGGTCGACGCAGTGGCCAACGAGTTCCTCCCGGACCTCGCGAACGACTTCATGAAGCCGTACCAGCTCGCGCTCGCGAACCCCATCGCGCTCACCGGCGGGATGGCCTGCATCCCCGGCATGACCGGGGAGTTCGAGCGTCGCCTCTCGGCCGAACTGGACCGCGAGGTGGCGGTGGTCTCGCCCGACGAGCCGGACCTCGCGGCCGCCGAGGGCGCCCACCGCATCGCCGAACGGCTCGCCGGCCGCTAGGCCGATGCCCGGGGCAGTCGGGTCCGGCGACGCGGACCGGGGGCCGGACGCGGACCCGAACCGGGACCGGGAGCTCGCGGCGCTCCTCTACGACGGCGAGTCCGTCGAGGCGGCGGTCCCCGTCGAGGACGGCCGGCTGGTTCGTACGAGCCACCGGCTGCTGGCGCACACGCCCGAGGGGGACGGTCGAACGCTGGCCGTGGTCCAGCGGCCGAACGTCGAGGGCGTCACGGTCGCCGCGTCCGGCAGCGGCTGGCTCGTCTCGCCGGCGGTGAAGACGCTGCTGGCCGGCGGCCTGTTGCTCGGCGCGGGCCTGACCGTCCCCGTGGACGGGTTCGCGGACGCCGCCCCGTCCGGGTCCGGCGCGAACGCCGCCGGGCTCGGCGGGACGATGGCGGTGCTCGCCGGCGTCCTCGAGGCGGTCGCGCTCGTGGACGAGGCGCTCCGGGTGCTCGGCGCGACCACGCTGCTCGTCGGGGTGGCGCTGCTGGGGCTGTATCTGCGGTCGCGGGAACGGGAGTTCGTCGTCGCGGTCGCCGGCGGTGACGACCTCCGCGTGCCGGCCGGCACGGGGTCGGAGTCGGACGCCGGACGGATCGAGCCCTGAAAGCAAAGAGGGGGACCGCCGTGCCGTCGGGCGTCGCCGGGCCGGCCGCCTACAGTTCGCCCAGCTTCCGGAGGAGCTGGCCGCGGTAGCGCTCGTCGGCCACGACGCCCTTGATCTCGAGGACGTTCCGCTCTAGCTTGTCGAGCGCGACGTGGAAGGCGTGCTCCGCGCCGTACCCCTCGCCCGAGCCGGCGACCTGCCCGTGGGTCGTCCGCAGGCGGATTTGACACTGGATGAGCGGCGTGCCCCGGAGCTTCTCCTTGTGCTCGTGGAAGCGGACGTGCGCGTGGAGCACCCGCATCTCCTGGTACTTCTCGGCGACCTGCCCGATGGACTCGCGGACGTCCTCGCGGGTGATGGTGTCCATCAGGTCGACGCTCGTGATCTGGACGTCCATCGCGTCCTCCTCGGTGAACGTGAGCGCGCGGAGCACGTCCGTGATGGTGACGACGCCGGCGACCAGGCCGTCCTCCCCCTCCGGGGTGACGACGAGGCCGCTCACGTCCTGCTTCCGCATCGTCTCGACGGCCGAGCGGACCGACGTCCCCGGCGTCGTCGTGAACACCGGGCTCGACATCATGTCGTAGACGGGCAGGTCGAGCATCCGGTCGAGGTCGCCGCTCCTGTCGCCCTTCCCCTGTCGCTCGTCCTCGCGGACGACGAAGTCCACGATGTCGTGGGTGGTGAGGATGCCGGAGAGGTTCCCGTCGTCGTCGACGACCGGGAGCCGGGAGATGCCGTGCTCGCGGAGGCGGTTGATCGCCTGCCCGACGTGGGCGTCCTCGGTGACGGTGACGACGTCGGTGGTGTAGATGTCGTCCACGTCGAGCGCGACGAGGTTGTCGAGCACCGCGTCGAGGATCGCGTCGGCCGTGACGATGCCGTAGCGGCGCTCCCCCTCGTACACGGGCGCGACCCTCACGCCGCCCTCGACGAGGACGCGCGCGACCTCCCGCACGTCCTCGCGGCGGTCGACCTCCGGGGCGTGTTTCATCAGCGCACCCGCCTTCGTGTCGTCGTCGACGCGCGAGCGGACCAGGTCCCGCTCGTCGATGATCCCCACGTACTCGCCGTCCTCGACCACGACGATGCCCTTCGGGTTCTCGCGTTCGAAGAGGGAGCGGATCTTTCCGAGTCGTTCGTCCGACTCCACCTCGACGAACTCCGGCACGGCGATGTCTTCGATGTCCATAACTCCGTCGTGGGGGTTGGCTCGCCTCCGTCTTGAAGGTTGGTCCGGCGCCGTCCGTGGCGTACGGCGGCTCAGAGCCAGCGACCCGGCCCGCCGACGCGACGGCGCCCGGCCGAGCGGACGTGGGCCACGACCGCGGCGGGGACCCCCCGGCGGGCCAGCGTGACACAGAGCGCCGCGAGCAGCGCGCCCGCGACGACGTCGGTCGCCCAGTGGATGCCGAGATACATCGTCGCGACCACGATGCTCCCCGCGAGCACGGGCGCGACGACCGCCCAGGCCGGGTAGGTGTCGCGGGTCCGGACCGCGAACGCGGCGACCGTGAGCGACAGCGAGGTGTGCAGCGACGGGAACACGTTCGTGTTCGTGTTCACCTGCGCGACCAGTTCCATGTACTGCGGATACGTCGAGTACAGCAGCGGCTCCACCTGGTCGGCGAGGAGGTTCCGCGGCCCGTAGGCGACGAACACCGCGTAACAGACGAGTCCGATGACGTAGTTCAACCCGTAGGCGACGGCGAGCTCGCGGAGGTGGCGCGGGTCCGGGTGGAGCAGGTACGCGAGCAGCGGGAAGACGAGCACGAACGTGTAGCCGAACACGTACGTCGCGGAGAAGTACGCCGTCGCCGCCGGCGTGGCGAACGTCTGGAGCCACGGGACGAACCCGCCCTCGATCGCGTGGATGTAGCCGGTGATGTTCACGCCGACGAGCCACGCGACCTTCGGGACGTGATCGCGGACGACCGCGTTGACCGCGAGCGCCGCGCCGAGCGCGACGAACGCCGGGGCGACCTCGTGGACGCGGGCCCGCCCGTCGCGACGAAGCAGTTCGAGCCTGCCGCCCCTGACGAGCATGGCCGCGCCCCCGATACACAGCACCGTCACGACGACGACCACCTGCAGGAGGACCGTGGTGAGGATGCTCATCAGTCCCGGAGTCGACCCTCCTCGTCGTAGCGGAAGCCGGCCTCTCGGAAGGCCTCCTTCGCGCGCTCGACGTCCAGTTCGCCGCCCTCGCCGAAGAACTCCGCCTCGCGCGTCTCGGCGTCCCATCGGAGTTCGGGCGCCTCCCACGCGGTCCCGGCGAGCGGGGTCGCCGCCGGGACCGCGTAGCCGCCGAACTGGTCCGCCACCACCCGCCCGGAGTCGAGCAGGTCCGACACCGTCCGTCTGAACCGGGTGTTCGACAGCGGCGACCGGCGCACGTTGAACCCGAGGTGATAGAACGACCACGACCGCGAGGAGACGAGGCGCACGTCGCCCGTCCGGCCGATCCGCGGCACCGTGGCCGGTCGGAGCCGGGAGATCGTGGCGTCGACGTCCCCCGCCGTGACGAGCTCCACCGCGGTCGAGTCCGACGGGGCTCGCTGGACGACCAGTTCGTCGAACGCCGGCTTCCCGTGGAACCGCTCCGGGACGTCGGCCGGCGGACGCTCGGCGGCGAGGAAGTGGTCGGGGTTCCGCGAGAGCGCGACCGACTCGCCCCCGCTCGCGCGTTCGAAGCGGACGGGGCCGCTCCCCACCGGCTCCGGGTTCGCCCACACCAGCGCCTCGGTGACCCCGTCGGTGTCGAGCCCCGGGACGTTCACCTCGTTCGCCCGTTCCTGCCAGACGTGCGCCGGGAGCACGGGCACTGTGAGCGCCCGGACCGCGACCGACCGGCTCGGGGTGGCGAAGCCGAGTTTGACCGTCCGGTCGTCGAGCGCACCCGCCGACTCGACGAGCGACGCGCGCCCGCGGAACCGGGGGGCGGGGACCGGCGAGTCCAGGTTTCCCATCGAGGTGTCGGCGAGGAAGTGGTAGGTGAACGCGACGTCGGCGGCCGTGATCGGCTCCCCGTCGTGCCAGGTGAGCCCGTCGCGGAGGGTGACCGTCGCCGTCGTCGCCGGCCCGTCCGTCTCCGTCCCGCCGCCCGATCCGGCCGTCCCGCCGCTTCCCCAGTTCCAGTCGACCGCGAGCCACGGGTTGAACTCGCCTGCGTACTGCCTCGCGAGCGGGTCGTAGAGGAGCCCCGTGAACGTGCCCGAGCCGCGGAACTCCACGGCGATGGGGTTCCTGTTCTCCGTGATCCGGCCGTCCGTCGTCGCGAGCGTGAACCGCGTCGGCTCCTCGTTCCCGTCCGGGGACTCACCCGGGTCGTCGGCGCCGCCGTCGCCGTCGGTGTCGTCCGACTCCGACGACCCCACGCCGGTCCAGTCGCCGTCCGTCCCGTCATCGGTTCGATCGAGACTCAAGAGCCCGAGCGGCGTGTCGAAGCCGCCGGTCGTCCGAAGCCAGCCCTCGTACCTGCCGGCGCGGACCGCGGAGAGTTCGTCCGGGAACGCGAGCACGGAGAAGGGGGCGATCTCCGAGAGCGTGTGCTGGAGTTCGACGGCCGCATCGAGGCGGTCCTCCCCCGTCGTCGTGCGCTGCCGCTCGAGCAGTTCGTCGACGGAGGGGTCGCTGGTGCCGAACGGGTTCTGCCAGCCCGGTTCGCCGAAGAACCGCGAGTGCAACAGCGGGTAGAGGTCGTCGGGGTCGACCGCGTTCCGCGTCGGATACTGGCCGACGTAGACGTCGAACTCGTTGTTGATGAGCACCTGCCGGTACAGCTCCTCGACGGCGACGGGCGTCACGCGGGCGCCGACGCCGGCCGCGTCGAGGTTCTCCCGGAGCGCCCGGGCGATCCGGATCGCCACGGGGTCCGCGTCCGCCGGCGGCGCCTTGATCTCGAGCGAGAGCCGTTCGCCCGCGTCGCGGCCTGCGGCACCCCTGATCTGGTCGAGACACCCGGCCGCGGACGTGACGCCGCCGGTGGCGGCGACCGCGGCGAGGAATCGGCGGCGCGTGGACCTCGGAGAGACAGGCGACATCGCGTTGTCGGACTGTTGCCGGCAGAGGCGTTTAATGATTCCGTGACCGGTTCGCCCGAATCCGGCGGGCGGCCAGGGTGCGATCCCATCCCGGACCCGGTTCGAGGCGTCGTTGCGGTCGACGAGGACCGCGGGTCGACGTTCGACGGCGGTCGCGCGGGCAGCCCGCCCGCTCCGCGCCGACTCCATGGGTCAGACGTTCACGAGTAGCGTGGTAAGCCGAACGTAGTCACAAGCGTTTTTCCGTCAGTTCGCAACTGTACCGACGATGAACATCGACGACCGGCGTCGGGTGGTCCTCGCGACGGCGACGCTGCTGGCGGCCGCGGTCCTCGTCGGGGGGTTCGCGTCCGCCCAGCTCTCGGGCGACGGGGTCCGCGGCGATCCGGCGGTCGAACAGGCGTTCCGTTCCGGGGACACGGGACAGGTCGTGGCCGAGCGCGACGACGTCACCGTCGTCGGGACCGACTCCACCGCGTTCGTGGGCGACGAGGGGTCCGGACCCCGGAAGCTCGCCGAAATCGTCGCGTTCGCTCCCGACGGGAGCATCTACTACTACGACAGGAGGCACACGCGCTACTGGGACGTCGATCCGGTCGAGGGGACCGACGCGACCGTCGAGTTCGTCTACTCCGACCACCTCGACGCCGACGAGTGCGGGTCCGAGACGGTGTGTACCAGGAACGGCGTCGAGCGAGTGAACCTCACGACCGGGGAGCGGCGGTCGGTGTACAGCCGCATCACGCCCGGGAAGCACTCGACGCGGTGGCACGACGTGGACCGCATCGACGACGAACGGCTCCTCGTCGCGGACATCGACCGGGACCGCGCGTACGTCGTCAACACCACGACCGGCCTGGTCGAGTGGGAGTGGGACGCCCAGGACCGGTTCGACCCCGAGAGCGGCGGCCCGTACCCGGATGACTGGACCCACATCAACGACGTCGAGTACGTCGAGATCGACGGACGGGAGACGGTGATGGTGAGCATCCGGAACCACGACCAGGTCGCGTTCGTCGACGTGGAGCGCGGATTCCGCGAGGACTGGACGCTCGGGAGCGACGACGACCTGGACGTCCTCTACGAGCAGCACAACCCCGACTTCATCCCGGCCGACCGGGGCGGGCCCGCGGTGCTGGTCGCCGACTCCGAGCGCGGTCGGGTCGTCGAGTACCAGCGGGAGGACGGCGAGTGGGAGCAGTCCTGGCAGTGGTCCGACCAGCGGCTGACCTGGCCGCGCGACGCCGACCGCCTGCCGAACGGCCACACCCTGATCACGGACTCGAACGGCGACCGCGTGCTGGAGATCGACCGGGAGGGCGAGATCGTCTGGAGCGCGGACGTCGGCTTCCCGTACGAGTCCGAGCGGCTCGGCACCGGCGACGAGAGCGCGGGCGGCGAGAGCGCCGCGTCGCTCGGGCTCGAGAGCCGGCAGCCGCCGGCCGCGCGCGGCGAGGGCGACCTCGTCTCGCGGGCCGCGGCGACGCTTCCGCCGTCGGTCGTGAACGCGATCGCCTACGTGCTGCCGCCGTGGGTGGGCATCCCCCAGGTGCTCGCCGCGCTGGTGCTGCTCGTGGCCGCACCGTGGTGGCTCCTGGCCGAGTACCGCCGGAGTTCGTACGATCTGTCGCTCCGGTCGCCGCTCTCGGTGCGGCGACGATGAGCGACGACTCCACGGGGACGGGCGACGGTTCGTCGCCGACCGGCGACCGATCCGCGGTCCGCCCGCTCCGAGCGTTCGCCGGCGCGCGCCGGCTGCCCGAGGCCCCGCTCACGCGCGCGGACGCGCCGTGGCTGGGCGGCGTGCTCGTGGTGGGGGCCGCGGTCGCGGCGACGTACGTGCTCACGAACCCCTACCCCGCGTTCGGCGCGGGGCTCTTCACGGTCATCGCCGACGCGATACGCGAGTCCGGGTACGGCCTCCCGACGAGCGTCCCGGGGTACTCCGAGGAGCCGGTCCCGGTGGCGTACCCGCCGCTCGGGTTCTACGCGCTCGCGGTGCTGCGGGACCTCGGCGCGGATCCCTTCGCCGCTGCTCGGTTCGTCCCGCCGCTCGTCACCGCCGCCGCGCTCGTCCCGGCGTACCTGCTCGGGCGCGACCTGCTCGACGGGCGGGCGCGGGGCTGTGCGGCCGCCCTGCTGCTGGGGGTCAACTCGCAGGTGCTGAAGTGGCACGTCTCGGCCGGCGGGGTGGTCCGTGCGCCCGCCTTCCTGTTCGCGCTGGCGAGTGCGTACGCCGGGCTCCGACTGTTCCGCGACCGCGAGGCCGCGTGGCTCCCGGTCTCGGTCGCGACGTTCACGCTCACGGTCCTGACCCACCCGACGTACACGCTGTTCGTCGTGCTCACCTACCTGCTGTTCTGGGTCGGCTACGACCGATCGCTCGCCGGACTGCTCCGGGGTGCCGCCGTCGGCTTCGGCGGGTTGCTCCTCTCCGCCCCGTGGTGGCTGTCCGTCGCCGGGCGCCACGGGCCGACCGTGTTCGCCGCCGCCGCGGGCACGCACGGCGGGATCGGCGGCGGGCTGCTCGAGGCGATCACCCCCTGGTCGCTCGTCCCGGTCGCCGCCGCCGTCCTGCTGGCGCTCGCCGGGTGGCGCGTGCTGCCCGCCTGGGTCGTCCTCGCCAGGATCGCGTTCGCCCAGTCGCGGTTCGTCTACGCCGTCGGCGCGTTCGCGCTCGTCGCCCTCGCGGTCGAACTCGCGCCGCGGCTCCCCGACCCGTTCCCCGGCCGCCCCGGGGCGCGAAGGGCGGTCGCGGTCGCGGCGCTCGTCTGCATCGCGACCGTCGGCGTCGGCGGGCTGGGCTACTCCTTTTCGAGCGCCGCCGACCCGACCACCCCCTCGTTCGTCGACGACGACGACGTGGAGGCGATGGAGTGGGCCGCCGCCGAGACCGAACCGGACGCGACGTTCGTCGTGCTCGGCGACGCCGCGGAGTGGTTCCCCGCCGTGGCCGACCGGACCATCCTCGTCGCGCCGTGGGGCGCCGAGTGGCGAACCCCGGAGACGTACGAGCAGCACCTGGGGGCGTTCGAGAACGCCTCGGCCTGCGGGACCGCCGCCTGCCTCGACTACCACCTCTCGGCGGTCGAACCCGAACCCCGACCGGACTACCTCTACGTCCCCCGCGGCGGCTACACGATTCGGGGGAGCCGCACCGTCCAGTTCGGGACGCTGGAGCGGTCGCTCGAACACGCCGGCGGCTACGAGCGGGCGTACGCGAACGACGGCGTCGTCGTCTACCGCGTCGTGAACGGGACCGACTGACCGGACGGACCGGCCGGGCGCGACCGGCCGACCGGACGCGCCGGGACGCCGTCCGTCGACGGTTCGCCGACGGGGGCGCCGCCGATCGCCCGAGACCCCACCACGGGTCGCCGGGGCTCGACGGTGGAGCGGGCCACGACCGTTTCGAGGGGAAACCGCGCGTAAGGCGTTCCTAACGCCCGGGATGGCTACAAACGGTTATCCGCTCCGGCGGCCTACGTGGAACCAGTAATGGCACCCTCGTCGCACGACACCTGGTTCAAGAACGCCGTCGTGTACGCGCTGGACGTCGAGGCGTTCAACGATTCGAACGGGGACGGCGTCGGCGACTTCCCGGGGCTAATGGAGAAACTCGACTACCTCGACAGGCTCGGCGTCTCCGCGCTGTGGCTCCTCCCGTTCTACCCGACGCCGAACCGGGACAACGGCTACGACGTGAAGGACTACTACGGCGTCGACCCCAGGCTCGGCACGCTCGGCGACTTCGTGGAGTTCATGGACGAGGCGGACGCCCACGGCATCCGCGTCATCGCCGACCTGGTCGTGAACCACACGTCCGACGAGCACCCCTGGTTCCGGAAGGCGCGCTCGGACCCCGAGTCGCCGTACCGCGACTACTACGTCTGGATCGACGAACCGCCGCCGGAGGACCCCGAGCGGGGCACGGTGTTCCCCGGCGAGGTCGAGGACGAACGGGTGTGGACCTACGACGAGGAGGCGGAGGCGTACTACTACCACCGGTTCTACCCGTTCCAGCCGGACCTGAACCTCGCGAACCCGGACGTCCGCTCGGAGATCTACCGCATCATGAAGTTCTGGCTCGAACTCGGGGTGGCCGGCTTCCGCATCGACGCCGCCACGCTGATGATCCAGCCGAAACCCCCGAGCGTCGAGAAGCTGGACGACCCCCACGAGGTGCTGCGGAGCCTCAAGCGCCACGCCGTCTCCCGGCGGACGGACGCCGTCCTGCTCGCCGAGGCGGACGACGCGCCCGGGGAGCTGGAGTCGTACTTCGGGGACGGCGCCGAGATGGACCTGCTGATGAACTTCGTGCTCAACGCCCACATGATCGCCGCGCTCGCGACCGAGCGGGCGGCGCCGCTGGTCGAAGGGCTCGAACGCCTCCCGCCGGCCGACGTCGGCCAGTGGATGAACTTCCTGCGCAACTACGACGAGCTCAACATCGGACGGCTCCCGCCGGACGTGCGGGCGGAGGTGTTCGACCGGTTCGCGCCCGAACCGAACATGCGCATCTACGGCCGCGGCATCCGCCGGCGGCTCGCGCCGATGCTGGAGGGCGACGAACGGCGGATCAAGCTCGCGTTCAGCCTGCTGTTCTCGATGCCGGGGACGCCGATGCTGCTGTACGGCGACGAGATCGGGATGGGCGAGGACCTCTCGCTGCCCGGCCGGACGTCGGTCCGCACGCCGATGCAGTGGACCGACGAGGAGAACGCCGGCTTCTCGACGGCCCCCGCCGAGGAGCTCGTGCTCCCGGTCGTCTCCGGCGGCCCGTTCGGCTACGGGACGGTGAACGTCGCCACCCAGCGCGCCGAGGCGGAGTCGCTGCTCAACTGGATGGAGCGACTCATCGCGACCCGGCGCGAGAGCAGGGAGATCGGCGAGGGAACCTTCTCCGTCATCGGCGCCGAGAACCCGTGTGCGTTCGCCCACCGCTACGACTACAACGGGAACTCGGTCGTCTGCGTGCACAACCTCGCCGACGAGACGTGTTCGCTCGAGTTCGACCTGGAACTCGTCCAGGGGGACGCGCTGTACCCGCTGCTCGGCACCGCCGAGCACACCCGCCACGACGACGGGACCTGCCGGGTCACCCTCGACGGCTACGGCTACATCTGGCTCAGGCTCCACCGGACGGGCGCAGGGTCGAGCGTCACCCCGCCCGGGTAGGACGGGCGAGCGGCCGGGTGGTCGGACCGGGGCCGCCCGGGGCGGAAGCCGGACGGAGCGGGGTCACTCGAGCCGATAGACCCTCGCCTCGTACGGTCGCAGGTCGAAGCCGTCGGGCCCCTCGGGGCGCTCGACCTCGTAGTTCGAGATGAGCAGTTCCGCCCCGTCGTACGCCACGGATCCGGGCAGGTCGAACCGGGGCTCGCCGTCGAAGAAGTTCAGGACGACGAGCGCCCCGACGTCCTCGAGGGTCCGCCGGTAGGCGTAGATCTCGGGGTGGTCGGGCAGGAGGGGTTCGTAGTCGCCGTAGACGAGCACCGGCGCGTCGTGGCGCAGGTCGATCAGGCGGCGGTAGTAGTGCCACACCGAGTCCGGGTCGGCCCGGGCGCTCTCGACGTTCACCTCGGTGTAGTTCGGGTTGACGGTCAGCCAAGGCTCCCTGTCGGTGAACCCGGCGTTCGGGGCGTCCGACCACTGCATCGGCGTGCGGGCGTTGTCGCGGCTCCCGTACCGCACCGCGTCCCCGATGTCCTCGAAGTTCTCCACGTCGTCGCGTTCGAGCATCCGCTCGACGTACCGGAGCGTCTCCACGTCGACGAACTTGCCGGCGCTCTCGAACGGGACGTTCGTCATGCCGATCTCCTCTCCCTGGTAGACGAACGGCGACCCGCGGAGCGTGTGGAGGAACGTGGCGAGCATCGTCGCGGACTCGACGCGGTACGCCTCGTCGCCGAACCGCGAGACCATGCGGGGCTGGTCGTGGTTGTTGAGATACAGCGCGTTCCACCCCTCCCCGGCGAGCCCCGTCTGCCAGCGCGTGAACGTCTCCCTGAAGTCGTCGAGCGACCAGTCGCGGAAGTTCCACGGGTCATCCGGTCCCTCGTCGAGGCGCATGTGCTCGAAGTGGAACGCCATGTCGAGGGGGCCGTCCCGGCCGACGTACTCCCGCGCGTCCTCGACCGAGATTCCGGGCATCTCGCCGACGGTCACGACGTCGTACTCGGAGAGCACCCGCTCGTCCATCTCCCGGAGGTACTCGCAGGCGTGGGGTCCGTTGATGAAGTGCTCGCTCCCCGTGACGACCGCGGAGGGGTCGCCGTCCGGGAGCCCGTCCGCCTTCGAGATGAAGTTGATGACGTCCATCCGAAAGCCGTCGATGTCCCGGTCGAGCCACCAGCGCATGATCCCGTACACGTCCTCGCGCACCGCCGGGTTCCGCCAGTTCAGGTCCGGCTGTTTCCCGTCGAACAGGTGGAGGTAGTACTCGCCCCGGCGCTCGTCGTAGGTCCAGGCCGGCCCGCCGAACAGCGAGTCCCAGTTGTTGGGGAGCGCGTCCGGGTCGTAGGGGTCGCCGGAACCGGCCTCCGGATCGCCCTCGCGCCAGATGTAGTAGTCCGTGTACGGGTCGACCTCCCGCCGTGACTTCTCGAACCACTCGTGCTCGTCGGAGGTGTGGTTGACCACGAGGTCCATGACGAGCCGCATGTCCCGCTCGTGGAGGCCGTCCCGGAGCCGTTCCCAGTCGTCCATCGTGCCGTACTCGTCGAGGATGTCGCGGTAGTCGCGGATGTCGTAGCCGAAGTCGGCCTGCGGGGAGTCGTACACCGGCGTCAGCCAGACGACGTCGACGCCGAGGTCGTCCAGGTAGTCCAGTTTCCGGACGATTCCGGGGAGGTCGCCGACGCCGTTGTCGTTCGAGTCGTAGAAGCTCCGCGGGTAGATCTCGTAGAACACTGACTCCTTCCACCACGTTCGTTCGCTCTCTGCGACGCTCGCGGTGCTCGTGGACGTCGGGGAGGACGTTGAGTTCATTCGACTCCGGTTACGGGCCCGAGACACGAAAGCGTTGAGTCGGCCGCTCGGTCCCGCGTTCCGGAGGTCGAAGGTGCCGATGTGGTCCGGGTCGGGCCCCGGAAGCCAACCTGGGACGCGTCCGCGTCTCGCCCGATCAGCCGTTCCGCACGAACGTCGCGGATCCGTCCTGTTCGACGCTGACGCGGTACCCCTCGTAACTGAACGCCACCTCCACATCGGCCCCCGGCCTGGGCGGGTCCGAGAAGACGCGGTCGAGGACGTGGTCGATGCAGTCGTAGATGGCCTCCAACTCGTCTACCTCCTTCCCCTCCAGTTCCGCGATCACCTCGGACACCTGTACCGCCGGATTCGCCCCGTCCCGCTCCAGTTCACGTCGGACGACGTCGCTCTCGGCGTTCTCGCGCATCGCCACACGGTTTAACGGAGTCGCCAAAACGGATGTCGGCACGATAGCGACCGGGTCGTGACCGATCGCGGACGGCGGCCCCGCGGCGCTCACTCCGTGGAGATGACGACCTCCTCGGTCGCGGTGGCCCCGTCGTCGTCGGTGACCCGCAGCGCCATGGACAGCTCACCGCAGTACGACAGCGACGCCTCGACGGTCTCGCCGCCCTCCTCGAACTCGTCGGTGCCGTCGACGTCCCACTCGTAGCGCACGATCTCGCCGTCCGGGTCGCTCGATGCGGACGCGTCGAGCACGACCGTGTCCCCCTCCGAGAAGTCGACGTCCTCCGCGTCCGCCGGGTCCGTCCCGATGACCGCCTCCGGGGGTTCGTTGTCCGCCCCGTCGTCCTCGCCGTCCGATCCGTCTTCCTCGTCCCCGTCGTCACCGTCCTCGCCTTCGTCACCGTCCTCGTCGTCCCCGTCGTCGATCGCCGATTCGTCCAGGAGTTCCTCCCAGAGGAGGCTCCTGACGATCCGCCTGTGCCACCGGATCCTCGTCGAGAGTTCCGGCTCGCTGGAGACGGTCTCGGCCAGGAACGCGACGGCGTCGGTGTCGCGTGCCGCCTTGTGGACGAGCATGTTCGGCGTCTCGCTGGGCGGCAGGGAGAACGGTGCCACGGTGAAGTCGTACGCGGAGTCCGAGACGTGGTTCTCGTTCAACTGGTCGGCCGCCTCCTCGGCCTCCCGCTCGGCCTCGGCGTCGCGCGAGTGGAAGATCGCCTGCCCGACGCCGTCCTCGACGTCCCCGTCGTACAGGTTCCGGGACTCGTGGAGGTCGATGACGACGTCCGGCTCGAAGCGTTCGAGGACCCCCCAGATCGCCCGCGCGAGTTCGGTCGTCGGCTCCTCGCCGGTCGGGAACTGCCGGTTCAGGTCGGTCCCGTCGTCCCCGATCCGTGACCCGCTCTCGATGGCCGTGACGTTGGCCCGCGGGACGGTGACGAGGCGACCTCGTACGATGTCCATGTCCGACACGCTCGCTGCGGCCTCGTAGCCCGCGACCTCGTTCCCGTGGAGCCCCCCGACGACCAGCACGGTGGGGCCGTCGGCGTCCGCGGTCCGGACGGTCCCGGTCGTCTCGTACTCCGTCCCCTCGAGAATCGTGAACGAGTCCTCGGAGGTTTCGGCGTTCGCGCGGTCGGATGCGCCGACGATACCCAGTCCGCCGAGGGCGACCCCCGCGGCCGCGGCGAGCAACGGTCTCCGCTCCGTCTCCGGTTGCATGACGGGTACAGGAGGGGACGTTTAGCGATTAACTATACGCCGTGTAACGACCACTTAACGCCGTATTAAGCCGGGGCTAAACGCGTACGGCGTCCCGGCGCCGGCGGGGGACCGACCGTCGACGCCCACGCGCGAGCGCGTTCGCCGGCCGTGGCGGACCGCGTCCGCCGGCGTACGGGCGACGGTGGAGGGGCTAACAAAGTACGCCCCGCGTGTGGCGTCCGACGATGAACGCACAGGACGTCGAGACCCGCTGTCGAGCCATCGTCGACGAGCTCTCGCGGACGGTCATCGTGGACGACGAGGTCCTGCGGACGGTGCTGACCGGGCTGCTCGCGGGCGGTCACGTCATGCTCGAGGACGTCCCCGGCACGGGGAAGACGCTCACCGCTCGGACGCTCGCGGACGCGCTGGGGCTCTCCTTCTCGCGCGTCCAGTTCACCCCTGACCTCCTCCCCTCGGACGTCACCGGGACCGACGTGTTCGACGAGGGGAGCCGGGAGTTTGAGTTCCGGCCCGGGCCGCTGTTCGCGAACGTCGTGCTCGCCGACGAGATCAACCGCGCCTCCCCGAAGACCCAGTCGGCGCTGCTGGAGGCGATGGAGGAGGAGCAGGTCACGGTGGGCGGCGAGACGCACCCGCTCCCGACGCCCTTCTTCGTCGTCGCGACGGGCAACCCGGTGGAGTCGGAGGGCACCTTCGAGCTCCCGGCGGCACAGCGGGACCGGTTCATGCTCGAGACGAGCATCGGCTACCCCGACATGGACGGCGAACTCGAACTGATCGACAGGCGGGCGAGCCGGCGGGCGACGCGGCCGAGCACGGAGCAGGTCTGCACGGCCGGGGAGGTCGAGGAACTCCGCGAGGCGCCCGAGGACGTCCACGTCGAACCGCCGGTGAGGCGGTACGTCGCCTCCGTCACGCGGGCGACGCGCGAGGACGACCGCGTCGCCACGGGCGTCTCGCCGCGCGGGACCGAGCGGCTGTTCGAGGCCGCGCGGGCGAGGGCGGCGATCGGCGGCCGGGAGTACGTCTCCCCCGACGAGGTGAAGGACGTGGCCCCGGCCGCGCTCGCCCACCGGCTCATCCTGACCGCCGAAGCCCGCATCGAGGGCGTCGGCAAGCGGGAGGTCGTCGACGACGTGCTCTCGACGGTCGAGGTGCCGAAGCTCTCGGGGGCCGAACGTCGCTGAGCGGAACGTCCGAAACGTCCGTCCGACGGGGCGCCGCCGAAACCGCACGCTCACTGGCGGAGCGCCAGGACGAGCACGAGGCCGGCGACGAGGAGGGCGGTAAAGCCTGTCAGCGAGAGCTCGCGGATCCCGAGCCGGTCGACGCCGAGCGCCGCGAGGAACGCGCCGACTCCGACGGCCAGGCTCCCGCCGCCGTGGACCAGCTCCGCGCGGTACGTGCTCGCCCCTCGCCCCACCTGGGCACCCAGCGAAACCGCCTGCTCCCCGAGGTCCCACGCGAGGACCGCCGCCAGACCGGCGAGGAGTAAGGTCCCGAGCGTCGCGCCGTGAACGACGCCGCTCGTGAGCACGCCGACGAACAGCAGCGCCGTCCCGGCCGTCACGAGCGTGCGCTCCCTGCCCGCTCGGACTGGGAGGAGGCCGGCGAGGAGCACGGCCAGGCCGACCAGCCCCGGCGCGAGTTCGAGCCGGTGGATCATCGCCGGCGGACGCGTGAGCGCGACGGCGACCGCCGTCGCGATCAGCGACGCGCCGACGACCGCGAACAGTCCCCCGACGACGCCCGCCGGCGCCCCGTCGACCCGGGAGCGACGCCGCCAGGCCGCGTACCCGGCGGCGACGAACACGATGCCGGCCACCTCCACCAGCAAGGCCTGCCACTGCTCGGGGGTGTCGATCAGGAGCGCGACGGACGCGACGCCCGCCGCGACCGCGAGGACGCTCCCCGGGACGGTGGGGCGGAGGTCCGGCCGCTCGACCGGACGGTCGGCCGAGCGCGGGGCGGACGCGGTCACGCCGATCCCCCCGCGGCCGCGGCCAGCGCCGTCCGGAGGTCCTCGCCGGCCGCCCAGTCGACGACCGGCACGCCGGTCCGCCGGAGCGTCCGGAGCCGGCGCGAGCGCTCGACGCCCGCCAGCCGGGTTCCGACCGTCTCCGGCGCGGTGGTGTCGGGGCTGACGACGTACACGGGATGTCCGGCGGCCTCGAGCGATCGAACGGCGCCGAGGACGCCGTCGTCGGCGAGCGGGCTCACCAGCGTCACCTGGGTCCCCGGGTCGAGTCGCTCCCGCAGTTCGGCGGCCTGGCGCCCGCGGGCCCCCCGGGCGGTCCCGTCCCTCCGCCCGCCGTCCGACAGCGTGGCCACGCCGTCGGGGAGCCGTGCCGGGCTCGCTTCCTCGTCCGACCCGCGGTCGCCGCTCCGGTTTCCGTCCACCCCGCCCGTACGTCCGGCGTTCTCCCCGGTGGGCCACCCGTTCCGACCCGCACGTCCCGGTCCGCCGGGGCTCGATCCGTCCCCGGGGCCGTCCGCCGTGCCGAACGCCGGGTGCGTGTCGAGCGCGTGCCGGAGGCGGTCGAGGTGGGCGGTCCCGCCGGACGGCGGGATCCAGCAGTGACGGTCCCCGAGCGTCGCGAGCCCGACCTCGTGGTTCGCCGCCTCCAGGGCGCTCGCCAGCCTGTCCGCCGCGAGGACCCCCCGGGCGAGCGCGTGGGGGTTCGAACGCGCGTCGACGTCCGCGGTCGGATCGACGTCGGAGCCGGAGGCCGGATCGGTCGACCCCGAACGCCCGTCGGGGGCGTCCGGCCCGCTCGCCCCCGCGGCCGGCGGGGAGCCGACGTCGAGACAGAGGACCACCGAGGCCGACCGTTCCTCCCTGTACTCGACCGTCGCCAGTTCGCCCGTCCGGGCGAAGCGCCGCCAGTCGACCCGGTTCATCGGGTCGCCCGGCCGGTACTCCCGCGTCCGGTGGAACTCGATGCCGCTCCCGCCGTCGTCGGTGACGAGTTCGCCGGGGCGGTTGCGCGTCAGTTCCCGGAGCGCCGCGGCGGGTACCGGCGCCCCGCAGTCGACGACCGTCGGATGGGCGGCGGCCGTCCGCAGTTCGGTCGCGCCGCTGGCGTCCCGCGAGACGACGGTCGCCGGCTCGAAGCGGTGTTTCCCGGGCCGCGCCTCGACCGAGTAGCGGAACGTCGCCTCGCCGCCCGGGGGCAGCGCCGTCGCGTGTCGCGGCGTCCCGTCGACCACGGGGAGCAGCGACGGCACGCCGTCGACGACCCGGAGGTCCGGGAGCGACCGGTCCCCCTCGTTCCTGACGGTCACCGTCACGTCGACCCGGTCGCCCTCGGCGGGCGAGTCCGGGGCGGTCGTCCGCTCGACGGCGAGGTCCGGCTCCGGCGACGGGGGGACGAGCCGCGGGTAGGCCGCGAACCCGACGCCGAGCGCCGCGAGGAGCAGCACGTCGGGGCGCTGTGCCAGCAGGCCGACGGCGCCGGCGAACAGGGAGACGGCGACGACGCCGCGCCAGCGTCCCGTCGCGGACGGCGCGGTCACGTCCGATCCCCCTCCAGCGACTGGAGCGCCGCGACCGCCGTCCGGACCCGCCGCCGGAACCAGTGGTCGCCGGCGAGGAGCGTCCCGAGCTTCCGCTTGAGCGGCGGGTCCTCGAGGGTCGCCGTCGCGAGGAACGCCGCCGCGTCCGCGTCGTCGGTCCACTCGCCGCGTTCCACGCGCTCGCGGGCGGCGCTCCGGGAGCACCGATCCCGCTCCGCGACCGCGCTCACCGCGGCCCGTCGGAGCCGCCCGTGGACCCGCCCGTGTTCCGCGGTCGTCCGGAGTGGCGGGAGCGCGTCGAGCGCCGCGTCGACCTCCCTCCCCATCGACGCGGGGGCGACGCCCTCGACGGCCGGGGGGGTCGCCTCCGCGACGCCGGTGGCGGCCCGCGCGAGCAGGACCGCGACGGTCGCGGCGAGCGCGAACGCGGCGAACGCGGCGACGAGGAGGTAGTCGTTTCCGAGCCGCGCGACCACGGCCGCCGTCGGGACGAGGTCCGCGACGACAGGGGAGACGAGGACGAACGCGGCGAACGCGAGCGCGGCGAACGCGAGCGCGCGCGAGACGGGCCGTTCCGGGGTCATGGGCTCCCGCCCCCGCGGTCGTCGGCGTCGATCGGAACGTCGAGGCGGCGGCCCGTCCGCCTCGCGACCCGCTCGTGTCGCTCCGTGACCGGCCGCCCGCCGTACCGCACTTCCCGGAACGCCTCGGTGAGCGCGTCCACCGCGTCGGGGTCGAACCCGGCCCGGACGGCCGCGGCCGCACACTCGCCGGGGGTCATCGCGGCGGGGCGATCGGGGTCGAGCGTGCGGACCATCCCGACCCAGGCCCGGTCGACGGCGTTCGACGGCGGCCCGTCGAGCCAGTCGTCGGTCGCGGAGCCGTCCTCGACCGCCGGATCGGGGTCGGCGAGGAGGGCCCGCAGTCGATCCCGGTATCGGTGGACGAGCCAACCCGCCGCGAGCAACGCGGCGAGGAGCAGGAGGTACGGGAGGAGCGCGAGGAGGCGCCCGAGGAGGGAGAGGTCGCCCGGCGTCTCCCCCGGGAGGCCGCTCGCGCCGCTGCTCCCGTCGGAACCGCCGCTGCTCGACTCCGAGGCCGCGCTGCTTCCGGCCGGCCGGGATCGGTCGTCCGCGGAGTCCCTCGGGCGATCGGCGGCGACCTCCTCGTCCGCGTCGGAGCGCCCCGGGTCGGCCGCCTCGTCGCCGTCTGGGTCGGACCGCTCGGCGGCGCCGTCCGAGCCGTCGGGGTCGCCGGCGCTCATCTCCCGAACGATCGTCGCCGCGTCGTCCTGGCCGATCGGGAGGCGGTCGTAGTCGAGGTCGATGACGTCGTCGGCGTCCGTGCTCGTCGCCGACTCGAACGTCGTCGCCGCGACGCCGAGCGCGCCGATCGCGACCATCGCCATCGCGAGGTTCAGAATCGCGTCCCTGTTCATGGTGCGGAGGAGCGTCGCATCGTCCGATGGTAACTCCCGGCCGGGGATTTGTTATGGAGCACCAAGGTCCGGCGGCGGGGCGGTTGGCCGAGGCTTCGGGGGCGGGCCACGCGCCCGAAGCAGGTCGGGACTTCAGGGGACCGACGTCCCGGTCCGCCGGCGTCGCCCGCGTCGTGTGAGCCCGGGGACGGCCGGGTCGCGGTCCGGGCGGTAAGGATCGACCTTCTTCCCTTTACCCGGAGGTAACCCCTCCCTAGCGGGGCCGACGGCGAATCCGACGTGGAAAACGGGACCCGCGCCCACGCGGGGTGCGCGGTTTCGACGACCTCCCAGTCCGTCGACGGCCGGCCAGGTCGCGTGCCGGCCGCCCGCTACTACGGGGCGGTCGGCGTCGCCCCTTCCTCCCGGAGGAGGTCGACGAGGTCCGTGACCGGGAGCGGGTCGACCGGGACCAGGTCGCCGTCGTACGTGTAGTGGACGTGAGCGTCGACGGTCCGGTCCGTGAACCACTCGTCGAGCACCCGGTGGTAGACGCTGACCTGCTTGCGGTACTCCCCGTGGGCCCGTCGGGTCGTGTCGGTCTTGAAGTCGACGACCTCGACCGTCCCCGGTCGGACGTGGACGAGGTCCGCCAGCCCCGAGAGGACGACGCGCTCCCCGTCGACCTCGAGCGGCAGGACGATCTCCTCCTCCGGGCGGAGTTCGCCCCCGAGCGAGTCGAGGAGGTCGACGACGTGGCCCGCGTCCGGCTCCAGCCGGGCCGGCGGGTCGTCGGTCTCGCCCAGCGCGTACCGCTCCGCGAACTCGTGGACGTCGGTCCCGTAGGCCGCGCCGCGTCCGTCCGCCGTCCCGGAGAACGCCTCCTCGCGCATCAGCGTGTGGGGCGTGTACCCGACCGGTCCCTCCGGCGTCGGCACGGAGAACCCGAGGGTCGCCTGTTCGGTCCCCCCGGCGTCGGCGCGCCGGACGGTCGGCTCGACCGTCCCGATATCGACCGGCAGTTCCTCGAGGAACGCGTTCGGCTCCCCGCCCGCGGCGAACACGAGGTGCCGTTCGGCGCGCGTCAGCGCGACGTACAGCAGCCGGCGCTCCTCGTCGTACTCGGTCGGCAGACAGCGCCGCAGGGCGTCGGTCCGCCAGTCGTGGTAGACGTGCGGGTGGCCGTGGTCCTCGGCGTACACCCGCCGAGCGCGGAGGCCGAGGGGATCCTCGAACGTGATCGTCCCCGCGCCGCCGCCGCCCGGGGGGAACCGGTTCGCGTTCATGTTCGCCAGCACGACGATCGGGTGTTCGAGCCCCTTCGTCGCGTGAATCGTTCTGACCGTCACCGAGTCGGCGCCGGCGCCCGCGCTCACCTCGCGGGTGGCGCCCGACTCGACGCCCCGCTCGAGGAACCGGATCAGGTCCCCGCGTGTCATCGTCGTCGCGGCGCGGACCGACTCGACCGCGTCGAGCACCGTCGCCGCCACCCCGCCGTCGTACCCGTACCGGGAGAACACCCGCCGCGCGACGCCGCCGACGCCGTTGGCGCCCGCGAGTTCCGTGCGGAACGCGCGCATGTTCCCGGGATAGGTCCCCTCCTCGAGCACGTGCCGGACCTCCTCGAAGGAGTAGCCCGCCTCCTCCAGCACGACGGCCCAGCCGCGGTCGGCGTCCGACTCGAGGATCCGGAGCCAGGCGAGGAGGAGCTTCGCCTGGTCGGTCCGGAACAGTTCGACGCCGCCCTCGTAGGCCATCGGCAGGTCGTACTCTCGGGCGACCTCCAGGAGCTCCCGGCCGTAGTCGCGGGTCCTGGTCAGCACCGCGACGTCGCCGTACCCCGGGGCCACCAGTTCCCCGTCCCGCTCGATCGCGTACGCCTCGTCTCCGACGATGGACTGGACCTTCGCCAGCACCGCCTCGTGTTCGTCCTCGTGGCTGATCGCCTCGATGCGGGAGTTCCCGAACGCGGCGTTCGACTCGAGCGGGACGATCCGGTCGCGGACGGCCGCCGGGTCCACCTCGTCGCCACCGGTCGCGGGCGTCACCAGCGCGCGTTCCGCGAAGTCGATGATCGCCTGCGTCGAGCGGTAGTTCTCGACGAGTTCCAGCCGGGACACCCCGTCGATCGGGAGCCCCACCCGCTCGCGGTCGTCGTTCAGTTCGGCGGCGAACCGTTCGAGGCGGGCCTCGAACTCGGCCACGTTCTCGACGGCGGCGTACTGGAACGAGTAGATGCTCTGCTTCCAGTCGCCGACCACGCAGAGGTTGTCCGTCCCCGCGAGCAGCAGCGCGAGCTTGAACTGGATCTCGCTGGAGTCCTGGAACTCGTCGACCATCACGTGCTCGAAGGCGAGCTCCTCGCGGAGGTCGTGGTCCTCGCACAGCAGGACGAACGCGAACAGCTGCAGGAAGCCGAACGTGAGGTAGTTCCGTCGCAGCGCGAACGCGAGGTAGCCGCGGTAGACGTCGTGGACGAACGACTTCAGGGCCTCGCGGTCGTCCTCGAACAGCAGTTCCGCGGTCCCGTCCGGGACCCGCTTGGTTCCCTCTCCCCTGAGTTCCGCCCGCGACGGCGCGTCGGCCCTGTAGCACTTCCCCCGCCCGTAGCTCCCGAGCCGCTCGCGGATCCGGGACTGCTTTCCCCCGCCGTTCCGTGGCCGGTTCCCCGCCTCGAACGTCTCCGCGAACGCCTCGAAGTCGCCGTCGAGGTGGCGCTCGCCGTTCCGGTACCAGCCCTCCTCGGTCGGGAAGACGCCCTTCGCGGCCAGCTGGTTCACCAGCCCCAGCAGCTCCGTCGGCTCCTCGACGACGCGCAGGAACGGCTCGTGTTCGGGGTGGTCGTCGGCGAACCGGCCGTAGAACTCGCGGAACAGCTCCCGCTCGACGGTCTCGTCGTCGACCAGCCGGGTCGCGCGGGTGATGCGGTCGTCGATGCCGAGCAACGTCGGCGCGTGGACGCCGTGTTCCAGCAGGACGTCGTGGCAGAGGCCGTGGAACGTCCCGATGGGGGCGTCCCGGAGTTCGCGCACGCCGTAGTCGCTGTGGGCGACGATGCGGTCCCGCATCTCGGTCGCGGCGTTGTTCGTGAACGTGACGAGCAGCACGTCGTCGGGTTCCACGTCCCCGCCGTCGACGAGGTTCGCGTACCGTCGGGTGATCGTGAACGTCTTCCCGGTTCCGGGGCCGGCGTCGACGAGGTGGACCCCCTCCGTGCTCTCGATCAGCCGTCGTTGCTGGCCGTTGGGTTCGGTCATCGGTCCCCCAGGAGCAGGTCGCGGTGGCTCAGGCGGCGCTCGTTCGGCTCCGGGCCCAGGTCGTGGACGGGGAACCGCTCCTCGCCGGCCCGCCGGCGGTTCAGTTCAGCCAGCCGCTCGTCGACGAACGACTCGAAGGCGTCGAGGTCGTCGGCGAAGTAGTTCCGGGCACGGAGCCGGTACAGGTGCCGGAGCGCCTGCTCACAGCCCTTCTCCACGTACTTGTAGTCGCCGACGGCCCGCTTCGTCGCCTCGGTCAGCTCCCGCCGGAGCCGCGAGTCCACGAACGCCGCCTTCCCGCGGACGGCGGGGACGCCGGCCGCGTCGAGGACCTCGCGGTAGGTCCCGTACTCGACCTTCGAGAACGTCTTCGTGCAGGCGTTCGGGGCGTCCTCCCGCAGTTCCTCGAAGACGGACTCGCGCGCGGCGTGGTCGGCGAAGGGTCGCGGGTGGTACGTCACCGTCGTGAGACACTCCGAGCGGTCGGGGTCGCCCCGAACCGCGTCGTCGAGCGTCTCGAGGAAGTGGAGGAAGGTGAACTCGAGCCGTTCCCCCGGGCGTCGGCTCCGCAGGTAGGTGAGATACAGCAGCGCCTGGAAGTTCGGCCGCCCGTCCGGCGGGTCGAGCGACGATCCGCTCACCACCCGGCGGGCGGACTTCCGCGAACCGCTCTTGTAGTCGAGCAGGCGCCCGGGCCCGTGGACGAGGTCGACGAACCCCTTCAGGCCGAGGTCGGGGTCCTCGAACCACCGCTCCGTGTGGGCGCCCTCGACCGGGAGGTCGAAGTGGTCGGCGACGTCGTTTCCGGGCGACCAGCTTCCCGGCCCCACGAGGTCGTCGCCCTCCGGCGGGTGCTCCGCGAGGTACCCCCGGATGGTCTCCAGGCCGAGCCTGTATCGCGTCCGACGGACGTCGCGGTGGGCCTCGGCGAGGAACGGCCCGACCTCGGCGAGCATCAGGTCGACCGTCTCCTCGAGGAAAGCGTCGTCGACGGCGTCGGGGTGGTGGACGGCACACTCCGCGAAGTCGTGGAACAGGGTCCCCTCCCTGAAGTAGTCCCGCTCGGGCGAGTCGAGCAGGCGGTCGAAGAAGTAGTCCCGCGGGCAGTTGACGTAGGCGTTCAGGCTCGACTGGCTGACCGTCTCGACGGGATCCGCCGGGGCGTCGAGTTCCTCGGTCTCGAAGCCGTCCGACCGCGTCCGGCGCGGGGGCGAGCGTCGAACCGACTCGAGGTCGCCGAAGCGCTCGAACTCGCCGTCGAGCAGTTCCTCGAAGTAGAGACAGGGGGAGACGGGCGAGCCCCCCTCCGTGTCCCGCACGAGGTAGTGCTGGTCGACGCCGCTCTGTAGCAGGAGCTGGAACGCCCGCAGGTTCCGCTCGTACTCCCGCTCCTCGTCGACCCAGGGGCGCCGCGGCGACGAGCGGGTCCAGCCGTCGTCGAGGCCGAGGAAGAGGACGACCGGGCGGTCGACGTGGGCGGCCGACTTCGCGTCCGCGAGGAGCACGCCCTCGTTCTCGCGCTCGACGGGCACCTCGTAGGACTCGAGGTAGAACCGGAGGCGGTCGACGCCCGCCTCCGTGACGGGGTCGTCCGCGATCCCCAGTTCCGCCAGTTCGGCCCGGAGCCTCCCGAGGGTCGTCCCAGCCAGGTCCTCGTAGGCGCCCAGCGCCGACGCGAACGTGTGGTCCCTCGGGGTGTCGCGCAGGTCGAACAGCGGGTCGAGCGCCGGATCGTCGAGGTCGTCGAGCCGCTTCCGGTCGTGTGCGACGGGGACGTCGATGCCCAGTCGGGCGAGCAGCGGCCGGACCGTCGCGACGCGCGTGTCGCGGCCGGCGTGGGTCCACCGGAGGAGCCGGACCACGCAGCGGCGGTCGGGGTCGTCGAAGAACCCCGGCCCGCCGTAGTACGGGATCCCCTCGGCGTCGAACGCGGACTCGACGAGCCTCGAGTACTCGCTCCCCTCCTCCAGCACCACGGCGACGTCGGCGGCGTTCTCGACCGTGACGGCCTCCAGCAGCGTGTCGACGATCGCGGCCGCGGAGTCGAGGATCCGGAACCGCGGGCGGTCGAACGCCTCGTCGGTGAACGGGTCGACCGCGTGATGCTCGGAGGGCAGGACGGAGCGTTCGAGCGACGTGAGCTGACCCGACCCGACGACGGCCACCGACTCGCCGCCGTCGACGACGAACTCCGAGAGCCGGCCGGAGGTGGTCTCCAGCCCGGAGAGGTGGTCGACGGCGCGCCGATGCCGCTCGTCGTCGAACCGGGGGTACTCCAGCACCGCGTCGGGCCGCCCCTGGTGCTCCCAGCACTGGAGGACGTTCCCGACCGCGTGGGCGGCGTCCTTCCAGTCGAGGTCAGTCTCCGAGACGAGTTCGAGGAAGGCGAGGCGGTCCTCGGCCTCCTCGCGCCGGCCGGCGGCGAGCCGTCGGGGGGTGACCGCGAAGGGGCCGAACTGCGGCCGGTCGAGCCGCCGGTTCAGGGCGCTCGCGAGCGGGGCGTCCGGGACGACGACGAGGTCGTGGCCCGCACACTCGTCGTAGAGGTCGTCGACGGGTTTCGCACGGGCGATCGGCACGTAGTCGTGGTTTCATCCATCCGTGATAAATCTGGTCGACAGGTGGTCGGCGTCCGGTCGACGGGTTCGGCGGGGGCCGGGCGGGGTCGGCCGTCGTCGGAAGTCGTCGAAGGAATCGAAGGCGGTCGATGGGATGGAGAGGAATCGAAGGCGGTCGACGGAGACGGGGGCGTTCGGCGGGGGCGAGACGGCCGCTATCCCGCGAAGTCGCCGAGCCCGGACTGGTCGCCGACGTCGACCTCCTCCAGCAGGTCCGCCGAATCGTTCCCCGGATCGTCGACGCGCTTCGACACGGGGTAGGCGTGTAACTCGTCGCTCGGGTACGGCTTCAACACCGACCGGAGTTCGTCGGGTGACTCCTCGGAGAGCCACCGCTCCTCGTTCCCCTCCTCGAGGATGACGGGCATCCGGTCGTGGATGGGTTCGACCACCTCGTTCGCGTCGGTCGTGAGGACGGTGCAGGTGACGCGCGGGTCGCCCTCCGCGGGCGTCCACGTCTCCCAGAGGCCGGCGTAGGCGAACGGTGATCGGTCGGGACGCTCGATGCGGTAGGGTTGCTTCGACCCGCGGGTTCCCTGCCACTCGTAGAACCTGTCGGCGGGGACGAGACACCGGCGGGACTCGAACGCGTCACGGAACATGGGCTTCTCGGCGACCGTCTCCGAGCGCGCGTTGATGGGCCGGGGGACGTCCTCGGGGTCGTCCGCCCACTGGGGGAGCAAGCCCCACTCCAGAAGGTCGAACTCGTGGGGGACGTCGTTCCGGACGACGAGGAGGTCGTCCCGGGGGGCGACGTTGTACCGCGGCCGGATGGTGACGCCCTCGGCCGGTCGGGCGTCGAACCGTTCCTCCAGGACGGCGAGGTCGACGGCGAGCGAGGTGCGGCCGCACATGTCGTGTGATTCGGCCGCCGACGGCGTAAACGTGTGCGTCGCACGGAACGGGTGACGCATTTATCGGTCATGGGAGTGATGAACAGGTGTATGCCCGAAGAAGTACTGTTCAAATCCGAGAGCGGCCAGAGTCGAGAAGAGATCGCGTCGTACCTCCGGACGGTCGCGGATCGGCTCGACGGCGGGGACGCGGTCACGCTGACGGCGGGTGGCGACTCCGTGACGCTGGACCCGCCCTCCAGCCCGACCTTCGAAGTCAAGGCCGAACGCGAGGGGCCGACGGACGGTCCCGGCGAACTGAGCATCGAATTCGAACTCGAATGGGACGAGAACGGCGACGACGGGGATGGAACGAGCGGACGGTTAGAGATCGAGTGAGAGTGGCGCAGACGGGGGTCACGTTTGGTCCTCCCTCGGGGACGACCGCTCCGTCCCGAGGAGATGCGTATCAAGGCCTGGGTTGCCTGACTGGCGAGGCGTCGGGCGATCGCGCCGCGTTTATCAGCGATGTATGAGCCCCAGTAACCGGCTTCGAACGTCGTCGGCGGAGTCGTACGTCTGGTTGTCTGTTGGGGCGAGCACTTCCTCGAGGGACGCCTCCCCGCGCTGCGTTTCGATCTCGTAGTCGCCGTAGGCCTCGACCAGTTCATCCGTCGTCGTTGGATAGTCGTGGGTTTCGAGCACTTCATCGAGGTCACCTAGCCGCTCGCCAGGGTCGCCTCGCATCGGTTCGTCTTCATCGGCGCGGTTACGTGCTTCCTCCACCTCCCGCTTTTGCTGGCGTCGCTCTTCGTCGTCCGCTTGCTTGTCTCGGCCCTGTTTGTCGTCTGCCATCCCGCGCAATAGGAGACCGACTCGGATAACGGTGTGGTCACTCGCGGACGTGGGCGGCGCGACCTCGGCCGACCGATCCCACCCGGACCGGCGGGCGAACGACGCCCGGACGCGGACGTACGGCGGAACCGTTCGAGAAGCGGGCGAATCTCGTCGGGTTCACGGCAACGCGGACACGAGCAACGGATGATACGGTGGAACGGATTCGAACCGGCGGTGGGTAGCTTACGAGGAATGCGCCGCAGTCGGTGCCCTGGAAACTGTCCGCAAAGCGAATGGGTCGGGGCGGATTCGAACCGCCGGCCTGCTCCGTGTGAAGGAGCCGTCATAACCGGACTAGACCACCGACCCGGTACCCCGAACTATCCCAGTGGGAGACTTAACCCTTACCTCTCGGTCGCGTCCCCGGCACCTCGTCCGGCACCGCCGCGGGCGGCCCTCGGAACGTCGGTCGCTCCCCGAGTTACCGTTCGTGATGCTCCCGGCGGGCGCGGCGCCGCCCGGGACTGTCAGTCGTGGTCGGCCGAGTCGCCGAGCTCCTCCAGCAGCACCTGGCCGTCCTCGCCGTCCGTGATGGACTCGAGCGTCCGGAGCGTCGCCTCGTCCTCCTCGAGGTTCCGCTCAAGGCTGTCGATCACCTCGTCCGGGACGTCGAGGTGGTCCCCGATTTCGAGCAGCCGCTCGTAGGCCGTTATCTCCATCTGCTCGATCTGTCGGGCCGTCCCGACGTAGAACAGGGGCCTGATCTGGTCGTTCAGCACGACGTTGTTGAACCGTTCCTTCTCCTCGACGAGCCCCTCGAGCGCCGGCGCCGACTGGGAGTTCCGCGTCGACCGGGAGTCCGGCGTTCGACCGAGCACCTCGAGCACCTCTTCGAGCCGCTCGGCGTGCGTCCGCGTCTCCGTCTCGTGTTCGGCGAGAACCTCCCTGAGCGTCTCGCGGGCGTCCGTCTCCTGGAGGCCGTCGAGGGCGTCGACGCCGGCGTCCCGCTCTAGCGTCGCCAGTTCGTCGGCGACCCGGGTTTCGACGGCGTACAGTCCTTGGATCTCGAAGAGGAACAGGTCGTGCAGGGTTTCGACGTTCATGGTCGGGCGTTGGAAAGGTGGTGTCGTGTGCTGTCCGGGAAGCCGAAGGTGGCGGTGGTCGTGCGGGCTATCAGAAGGACCGGTGCGTCCGGTCGAGGTCCTCGATGTTCTCGTCGCCGCGGTCGCTGTACCGCGGGCGGCCGACCGCGTTACGGCCCACGCCGTTGAGGATGGCGAGCTGGAGCTCGTCCACCGTCTCGTACGTCTCCATGCCCGATGTGCGGAGGATGTCCTCGATCCGGTCAGTCCCCCGCGGGTACCTGACTTCCCGGTCCCCGAACTCGCCGATGAGCTCCGCGGTCGTCATCGGCATGCGCCCGGGATCGAGGAGCTCGTCGACGTCCTCCATCCCGAGGGAACGCAGGTTCGACGCGGCCTCCGACTCGCGCTGGTCCATTACGACTAGGACCACGGTAGCGATGCTGAAGAGAGTTCGGCCCGATATCGCAATCTCGATACGGGGTCCGTCCGCCCAGGAACCGGTCCGCGCCCACGGCCGTTCCTGCGCTCGTGGCGCCGGTCGCCGCGACCCCCAACAATGGCTTTCGAGCTCCGTGGTGAACCCTGAGTACGTGGCGCTCCGACAGCCGGCACCGATGAACGACGCACGCGGACGGACCACCACGTCGCGCGGCTCGCCGACGTACGTCGCCTGGCCGCCGGGGAGCCACGACGGCGCGGAGCCACCCGCACCGACGTGACCGAATCCATCGAGAACCCGGCGACGGGCGAACGCATCGAGTTCAGGGGGGCGACCGACGGGGCGCTTCGGTTCGACTACTACCTGGAGCCGGGCGGGTACGCGATGGGGAAGGTCGACCATGTCCATCCGCGCCAGGAGGAGCGGTTCACGATCGAGTCGGGTCGGCTCGGCGTCAGGATCGACGGCGACGAGTGGACGGCGACGCCGGGGTCGCGGTTCGCGATCCTCGCCGGAACGCCCCACACCGTCTGGAACGACGCGCCGACCGAGACGCACGCGGTCATCGAGATGCGGCCCGCGCTGGACGCCAGAACGCTCTTCGAGACGATGTATGGGCTCGCCCGCGACGGGAAGACGCGACGCTGGGGGCTTCCGGGGCCGCTCCAGCTCGCGGTCGTCGCGGACGAGTTCCGGGAGGAACTGGCGTTCGCCGGCGTCCCCGTTCCGATCCAACGCGCGCTCGCCTCCGGCGTCTCGACCGTCGGTCGACGCGTCGGGTGTCAGGGGCGCTATTCACGCTACAGCGGACTTCCCGTGGAATCGAAGTGACCGCTGGGACGGCGACGTCGGGTGACCGCGCCCGGCGGGACGAACCGTGGGAACCGCGACGCCGAGCTGGGGCCGCCGTCCGACTCAGTACGTCGGCCGGTCCTCGGGTTCGCCGTCGCGCCGGTTCACCACGCGTGCGAAGGTGAACAGCGCGTCCGAGAGCCGGTTGAGATAGGCGATGGCCTCCCCGTTCACCTCCTCGTCGTTCGCGAGCGCGACCGCCCGGCGCTCGGCCCGGCGACAGACCGCCCGGGCGTGGTGGAGGGTCGCCCCGGCGTCGCTCCCGGACGGGAGCACGAAGTGGGTGAGCGGCTCCAGCTCCTCGTCGAGTTCGTCGATCCAGTCCTCCAGTCGTTCGGTGTGTTCCTCCCTCACCACCGGGTCGTCCCCGTCGGGATCCGGGTTCGCGAAGTCCGCCTGGACGACGTGGAGGTGGTTCTGGACCGTTCGAAGCATCCGGTCCACGTCCTCGTATCCGGTCGGCCTGACGGTCCCGACGAGCGCGTTCGCCTCGTCGACGGTGCCGTACGCCTCGATCCGGGGCGACGTCTTCGAGACGCGGGACATGTCCTTGAGGTCCGTCTTCCCCTCGTCGCCCCGTCCCGTGTACACCTTCATGACGACGCCAGCGTCGAGTCGACGTACTCGAGGACGTTCGCGGACTCGTTCATCGTCACGCCGCGCTCCTCGTCGACGAGCACCGGAACGGCGCGCTGTCCGCTCACGCGCTTGACCCCGTCGCGTTCGGAGTGGAGCGCCGCCACCCACTCCGTCTCGTAGTCGATCTCCGCCGCCTCGAGCGCGTCGTGGACCTTCTCACACCACGGACAGCCGTCCAGCGCGTACAGCGTGATGGACATGTCGCTGGGTTGGGCGAGCGCGGGGAAGTAGCTTCGCCCGAGGGACGGGACCGGCGCGCGAGGGCTGTTCCGTGTCCCGGCGCGGAAGCCCCCGGTTCGACGCCGACCCCGGCACGCCCCCGGAGCGCACCTCCGGAGGCGCGCCCGATCCATCACGGCGCCGCTCCGGGGCGCGACGGAACGCGGTCTCCCCCTACCGAACGCGAGAACAGTCAGCCCCGCGTCGGACGGAGGTCCGACTTCTCCCCATGCTTTTTCCGATCGAAATGAAAGGTTCGGCGAGGGATGGACCCGGATTCCGAATCGACGGACGCGTCCGACGTGAGGGCGCTGCGCGAGCGGTCGCTCCCCGCAGACGTCGAACGTCTCGTCGAGCGCTACCTCGAGACGGTTCCGGAGCGCGGGCGGTACGTCTGGGGGTGGCTCGACGACGCGCTCCCGACGTTCCGTCTGAGTTCGGTCCCCCCGAGCCTGACGGAGCCGGCGGACGAGGCGCGACTCCTCCTGCTGGTGTACGTGACCGCGCTCAACGACCTCGCCGACCGCCGGGAGGACGACGCGGCGTTCGAGGCCGCCGCCGCCGTCCCGCGGCGCGACCGCGAGCCGAGCGCCGGTTCCGACCCGGCGGTCCGGGTCGCGGCCGACGCGTGGACGGCCCTGCTCGACCACCTCGAGGGGGCGCCGCGCGCGGACGCCCGCCTGGACACGCTCGTCCGCGACGTCCGGTGGGCCTGCGCCGGCCTCCGACACGGCGCCCACGCGGCGGCGAACCCGGCCGCGGTGACCTACGAGGAGTGTCTCCACGCGCAGGCGCCGACGATGTGCATGGACCCGCTCGCGACGGTGGATCTCACGTACTCGCCGACGTTCGACCCCACGGAGGAGCCCGCCGTTCGGGAGGCGGTCGCGCTCGCCGAGTCGGTCGCGCGCGTCGGCAACTGGCTCACGACCTGGGAGCGCGAACTCGCGGAGGGCGACCTCGCGAACGGGGTCGTGGTGAAGGCCGTCGAGGACGGGGTCGTGACCCCCGAGGCGGCGAGGGCCGCCCGGACCGACCCGTCGACGCGGCCGTCGTTCCGCGACCGGATCGTCGATCGAGGCGTCGAACGCGCCGTCGCCCGCGACTGGCGGCGTCGATTTCGCCGGGTCACGGGGGCGTCCTGGAGCGTCGACACCGTCGACCTGGAGGGGTACGTGTCCGCGATGGCCGGCATCCGGCGGCGGCAGGACGCCGGGCGGGGGCGCAAGTGAACGACCGCCCGTTTCCGGATCGGATCGCAGCGGGCCGGATGGACGCCGTGCCGCGTTCCCGTTCCCGAACCGTGAAGTGACCGCTCTCCGAGGCCGTCCGCATGGACGAACGGATCGATCTCGAGGAGTTCTACGACCTCCGCCTCCTCACCGACCTCGCGCTCTCGCCCGACGGCGACCGGCTCGCGTTCCTCGCGAGCGAGTCGGACCCCGACGCCGACGAGTCCCGGACCGGCCTGTACGTCGTCCCGACCGACGGCTCGCGGGACCCGCACAGGCTCACGCGCGCCTCCGCCGCCTCCGCGCCGACGTGGGGGCCCGACGGCGACACCCTGGGCTTTCTCGCCGCCCGCGAGACGGACCTCGACCGGCGGGCGGGTCGGAGCGGGGACGACCACGACGGGAGCGAGGGCGCAGACGGATCCGACGACGGCGAGGACGGCGGGTCGAACTGGGGCGGCGGCCGGACCGACGACGACCCGAGGTCGCAGGTGTGGACGTTCGACCTGGCTCGGGGCGGCGACGCCCGCCAGGAGACCGACTTCGAGCGCGGCGTCCGCGAGTTCGACTTCGGCCCCGAGGGGGACCGCCTCGTCGTCTCCGCGCGCGACCCGACCGACGAGGAGGCGGAGTACCTTGACCGGCGCGAGGAGGACGGGCCGATCGAGGTCACGCGACTGCAGCACAAGTACGACGGCGCCGGCTGGCTGGACGACGTGACGACGTACCTGTTCGTGGTCGACCGGGAGTCGGGCGAGACCGAGCGGCTCGACGATGCCTACGGCGCCGGCTCCGGCGAACCCCTGATGGGGCTCCAGCCGGCGTGGGGGGCGACCGACCGCATCGCGTTCTGCCGGTCGAGCGCCGACGACCCGGACGACGACGGGGCGGTCGACGTGTTCACCGTCGCCCCGGACGGCGCCGACCTCCGGCGGCTCACCGACGCGTCGCTGCGCTGCTCGGTCCCGACGTGGAGCCCCGACGGCACCCGCCTGGCGTTCGCCGGGGGGAACCCGGAGAACTGGTACGAGCCGACCGAGGTGTACGCCGCGTCGGACGAGGCGGGCGCGGATCGCGAGTCGCTCTCGGCGTCCCTCGACCGGACGCTCCCGCTCGGCGGCGGCCGACCGGCCTGGCTGGACGACGAGCACGTGGTCTCGCCCATCGCCGACGAGGCGTGGACCCGCCTGGCGGTGCTCCCGCTGGACGGCGAGCCCCGGCGGGCCTACGAGCGGCAGGGTCGCCACCGCACCGTCTCGGCGTTCGACCTCGCCGGCGACACGGTCGCGCTGGGGCTCACGACCGCCGACGACACCCCGCAAGCGTTCGCGCTCGACGCGGGCGAACTCCGCGACGGCGGGACGGGGGAACCCATCCGCCGGCTGACGAGCCTCAACGCCGACTGGGTCGCGGACGCCCCGCTTCCCGACTGTGACGTCGTGGGCTACGAGAACTCCGACGGCGAGCGGGTCGAGGCGGTGGTGTACTACCCGACCGGCTTCGACCCCGACGAGGACGGTCCCGCGCCCGCCGTCTGTTCCATCCACGGCGGGCCGATGAGCTACGACGCGCCGGGATTCCGCTTCGCCAACGCCTACTGGACGGGCCGGGGGTACGTCGTCGTCAAACCGAACTACCGCGGATCGACCTCGTACGGCCGCGAGTTCTCGGAGTCGCTGAAGGGGAGCCGGGGCGACCTCGAGTCCGACGACGTCGTCTCGGCGATGGACCACCTCGTCGCCGCCGGCGTCGCGGACCCGGACCGACTGTTCTGTACCGGCTTCAGCTACGGCGGCATCACGACCGCCCACGTGGTCACCCGGACCGACGAGTTCGCCGCCGCCGCGCCCGAACACGGCATCTACGACTTCTACTCGAACTTCGGCACCGACGACAACCACAACTGGCACGAGTGGGAGTTCGGGATGCCATGGGAGAACGAGGCGACGTACCGCGACGTCTCCTCGATCACCCGGGTCGACGAGATCGACACGCCGCTGCTGATCACGGCGGGCGAGGAGGACTGGCGCTGCCCGCCGACGCAGGCCGAACAGCTCTACGTCAGCGTCCGGAAGCGGGGCGTCGACGCGAAACTGGTGATCTACCCGAACGAGCACCACGACGTCGGGAAGCCGAAGCGGGCGACCCACCGGCTGGAGGAGTTGACCGAGTGGTTCCGGAGGCACGACCCGGGCGTGACCAAAGGCGAGGAACTCGGCCGAAGCGGCGGGCGGTAGACCGACGGCCTGATCGCCCGTCGTCGCCCCTGCCGACGACGGACGACGTCGATCCGATGGCGACTCGCCCACCTCCTGCAGCCGTTCGTTCACGGGCGTTCAGTATCGCCGCGGCAAACCGGCGACGACTGACCACGTTCGAACGAAACCGCCCTATTTCCTCCGTTGCTACGAAAGTTCGGAGATAGGACGAACGTATTTGATGAGATGAAATAGATATTATCGTGTTTGTCCCGTTATCGGGCAAACTTTATCTGGAATCGGAAACGAGTAGGTTCCATGTCAGCCACCGAAACGTGGACCGACCCGAACAGCTGCCCGTTCTGTGGCGGCCGGCTGAGTTCGCCCGGCGCAGGGTTCGTCGACCACATCGACGAGGCGCCCGAGTGCGCGTCCCGCTTCGAGCAGTGGCGGGACCGCATCGGGGACGACATCCAGGGAGACTGGAGCGGGTGACCGGCGGCGGGACGGACGCCCCCGACGCCGGGCCGGCGGAGCCGCGCCGCCCGTTCGGAACCGACGCGGACGAACTCGCGTCGACCCACGGGCGGGCGACGGCGTTCGTCCGGTCGGTCGTCGACCGGAGCGGGGCCGAGGGCGTCGTCGTGGTGCTCCGCGGCGGCCTCGACTCGACCGTGGCGGCGACGGTCGCGGTCGACGCGCTCGGCGCGGACGACGTCGTCGGGCTCGTGTTGCCCTGCTCGCTCAGCAGCGAGGCGGACGCCCGCGACGCCGAGGCGGTTGCGGACCTGCTCGGCATCGAGGCCGTCGACGTCCAGCTCCGGCCGCTGTTCGAGGCGTTCCGGGGGACCGTCGGGGCCGAACTTGCCCCGTCGGCCGACACCGTCGCCACGATGAACGTCGTCGCCCGGCTCAGGATGACCTGCGCCTACTACCTCGCGAACGCCACCGGCCGGCTGGTCGTCGGGTCGGTCACGCGGACTGACCGCCTGCTGGGGGATCCGACGAAGTACGGGGACGGCGCGGCCGACCTCCACCCGCTGGGGAGCCTGTTCGAGACGGAGGTTCGAGCGCTGGCGGAACGCCTCGACGTCCCCGAGTTCGTCGCGGAGAAGCCCTCGCGGGGTAACCTGTGGACCGGGTACGCCGACGAACGGAGCCTCGACGCCCCGGTGGAGACGGTCGACCGGGTGCTCGCCGCCGCGGTCGAGTCGAACCTGGACGTCGACGCGACCGCGGCGGCGCTCGGGGTCGAGGCGGACCTCGTCGAACGGGTGATCGCCCGGCACGCCGGGAGCCGACACAAGCGGCGTCGCCCCCTGCGCCCCGGCCCCGACGGGGTGGGGTGGACGGGGAGCTGACCGACGTCGACGGGGCTCGAACGGGCGAGCGGTCGACGAGGTTCCGGAACCATCACTCGTTCCGCTCAGAACGAAAGATACGGTCAGTTGTCTTCGCGTGCGGACCCCGATGATTGTCCCGTTCCACAGATACTTATACGAACGGCCATCAGTTCGAGTGTGAACCGGATCGAGTTGAACGGGATCCAGCGGGAGATACTCGCGGCCCTGATCGAGGAGCACCGGGCGACGGAATCGCCCGTGAGGGGGGAGGTCATCGCGGAAGCGGTCGGGCGGACGGCGGGGAGCATCCGCAACCAGATCCAGAGCCTCACGGCGCTCGGCCTGGTGAACGGGATCCCCGGCCCGAAGGGCGGCTACAAGCCGACCCATGAGGCGTACGACGTCCTCGACTACCAGGACCTCGAGGACCCCCAGCGGCTCATCGTCGCGCGCGACTACGAGCGCGTCACCGTGACCGTCGACGAGATCGACCTCACCGACGTCCACGACCCGGATCGCTGCCGGGCGCGGGTCCGCTTCGAGCGGCCCGTCGAGGGGTTCTCGGTCGGTGACCCGATCGTGGTCGGACCGACGCCGGTCTCGAAGCTCGTCATCGTGGGGGAGATCGAGTCGATCGACGACGACGGCACCGGCGTCCTCCTCGACGTCGGCGAGATGGAGGCGCCGTTCCCGGCGGAGTAGCCGTCGGGCGATCGAACGGCGGAGGGGCGGCCGACGTTCGAGCCGGAGGGGATCGGACCGGGGGCCACCGCACCCGTCGACCCCGCGGCGAGTCGTCACTCCGGATGTCGCTCGAACGCCTCGCGGACGTCGGCCGGGATCGGCGTCGGCGCCCCCTCGTCGTCCAGCGCGACCTGCACCGACTCGGCGGTCGCCGCCGTCTCGCCGTCCAGTCGGAGGTCGTACGACAGCGTCGCGCTCGTCGTGCCCAGGTCGACCACCGCCAGTTCCACGGTGACCTCGCCGAGGCGGTCGATCGAGCGTCGGAACTCGATCGAGAGCGACGCGAGCGCGACGTTCGCGTCCGCCAGGTCCCTGCCGACGGCCTCGCGGAAGAACGCCGTCCGCGCGTGCTCGAGGTAGGTGGCGTACACCGCGTTGTTGACGTGGCCCATCGGGTCGAGGTCGCGGTACCGGGGCTGAACGGTCGTCTCGAAGGTCACGGCCGGGGCGTCGGCCGGCGGGGGCTTTTGCCTACCGTTCCGACGGCGAGAGCCCGAACCGGTCCGCGACCACGGAGGCGGCGTACAGCCCGCTCACCCCGACCGCGATGACGAGCGCGTCCGCCAGCGTGGGGAGCAGACCGAGCGAGACGATGAGCGTCGTCGCGCAGGCGGGCGCGTGTCTGGTGTCCGTGAGCGCCATCCCGGCCGTGGTGAGGACGACGGAGGCGACGGCGCTCGCGATCAGGTGGGCCGCGACCGTCCCGCCCGCCGCGAAGCCACCGAAGATCCCGCTGCCGGCCGCGAGCGAGTGGTACGAGGCGAGTCCGGCGAGGACGCCGACCGCGTGCCCGCCGAGCAGTTCGCGGTCGGTCGTCGACCCCGGATCGGCCGCCAGGAGGTACGCGGAGGGGCCGAGGCTCGGGAAGACGAGCGGTCGGCCCGTGATCCAGGCGAGCGTCCCGGCGACCGCGAGCAGGGCGCCGGCGTACGTCGCCTCCGTCACGGTTCGCTGCACGTCCGGGGGTGGCTCGCGGCGGAGGATGAACGCGTCGGTTTCCGCGGGGCTACCGCCCCACAATCGGAGTCTTGAAACGTTCGCCGGAGCTACGTCGACGTATGAGCCTCGAGCTGGAACACGACTGCCCGCGCTGTGGGGGGTCGCGGACGTTCTGGCGGACCGCCAGCATGCAACTGCACCTCGGCGAGAAGACGAAGTGGCGCTGCCCGGAGTGCGACTACGGCTTCGTCCGCATCGACGACGGGGCCGACATCGACTCCTCCCGCGCCGACGCGTAATCGCCCCGACATCCGGTCGCCGCCCCCGTTCTTCCGCGCCCGTCCCGTTCCCGAGTCATCGCGGGTCACACCTGCAGGTCCGCGAGTCGTCACGGATCATCCCGGCAGCAGGTCCCCGAGCGCCGCGCCGACCGACATCGGCACCAGCACGGCGAGCACGTTCCCCAGCGCGAACGCCGGGTCCGCCCACGTGATGCGCCCCCAGACGGTCAGGCCGACCGTGGCGGTCAGCGTCGCGACGCCGAGGACGCCGACGAGTCGCCGCGGTACCACGCCGAGGATGGGCTCGTCGACGCGGACGTCCTGGAAGTCCGCCACGTAGATGATGCCGACGACGACCGCGACGGTGAACGCCGCCGTCCCGACCATGTACGCGGGGTTCGCCGCGAGGTACGTGCCGACCTCCTGGGTCCCGCCCTCGACGAGCATCGGCGCGCCGAAGATGACGCTCCCCAGCAGCGCCTCCGCGAGGTCGCTCCTGTCGAAGCCGCGGACGACGCGGCCGAACACCGTCGGCCGCGAGAGCCGCGTCGCGGTCCGCATCGCGGCCCGCACCTCACGGACCTCCTCGGGTTCGTCGACCGTCTCCTCCAGCGTCTCTAGCTGGTCGAGCAGGTCCTCGACCGTGGGTTCCTCGGACGCGTCCTCGCCACCGTCGGTCGTTCCCCCGCCCGGGTCGAGCGTGCTCTCGCCGCCCTCCGGAGCCGCCGGGTCCGACGGCGCCCGGCCCGGACCGGCGCTACCGTCGTCTAGTCCGCCGTCCATACTCGGTCGCCTCGCCCCCGGCCGACGTAGTTCCGCCGGTCGGGCGGCCGTCGACCCCTCCCTGTTCGGGGACGGACTCCGATCGACGTCCGAGGACACCGAGCAGCAGCCGAGCGAGGCGTTCAGGTCGGGGTGACCGAGACCTCGCCGTCGCTTCGAACGTGGACGTCGTAGCCGCAGTAGGTGAAGGAAACGGCTCCGATCGCCGGCGAGTCCTCCCGGGTAGACGAACGGAAGAGCGAATCCAGCGCGTCGGGGTCGACGACGGAGTTGAGCGGGGGAGACAGGTCGGTGGGGCACGTCCCCTCGCGGTCGGCGATCAGATCGACGACGTCCAGACTCGGTCGATCCGTCGCGGTAGCGGTCGGGCGTACCGTACGTGGCTCTTGCATCGACGTTCCCTCTCGCCGCTTCGGGGACTCAAGTTCACCGTCGAACTGTTCCCCCCTTTATGTCGGGGCGGGCGTTCGACCACGCGACGGCTCCGACGGGCGAACCGCCTCGCGTCAGTCCTCCCGGAACAGTTGCCCGAACACCTTCGCCGTGGCCCTTCGGAGGTGCGTCGAGAGCGTCGACGGCGAGATGTCGAGTTCGGCGGCCACCTCCTCGGCGCTGGCGCCGTCCGTCTCGTAGTACCCCATTCGCGTCGCGGTGCGGGCGACTTCCCGCTGGCGGTCCGTCAGCCCCGCCGTGCTGCTCCGTCCGTCCGGCAGCTCGGTCATCGCGCCCGTACTGTACAGTTTGTTGATCTCGAAGCGTACCCCCTCCCCGCGGCAGTACTCCCAGTACGCGCCGAGTTTCGCCTTGTCGGGGGAGTGTAGTCGGAAGGTCCACCCTCGTTCGGCGTTCGTCGCGGAGAGGACGCGCACGCCCAGGTCGATCGTCTTGGGCGTGAGAACTTTGACGCAGGGTCGAAAGCGGATCCGATAGACCCGACACTCGGCGATCGACACCGGAACGTGCCACTCGCGCACGGTGCGGTCGTCCGCGAGCGCCGATTCGAAGGCCCCGAAGTCGGGGCCCTTCACGGAGTAAAACAGGGTGGGCGCCTGCGGATCTGAGAGCGGCTGTGACTCCAACTCGACGGTCACGTCCGAGACGGCGTCGATGGTCGGGGCCAGCGGGAGGTCGGGATGGGTGACGGTGATCTCGGCGATGTAGCTTTCGCTCACGGGTTCCCCACTGTACCCGTCATGCCGACGCCGCGGTAAGGGTTTCGTCGTGGAGCGTCCTCGGGAGGGTTCCGGCGAGTTCGAGGCGTGCTCGCGGCGAAGCGGCGGTTCGGGGAGGCCCCGCCCGGGCGACGGGACCTCGACTCTCGCCGCGCGGGTTTCGTCGCCGTTCCGGGCCGCTCACTCGTCCGACTCCGACGGGAGGGGTCCCTCGCGGGGCCGATAGCTCCGTCGTTCACGTCCCGTTCGCTCTCGTGGTGGCGACGTAGTTCCGCCGGTCGGCACGGGACCGCCAGCCGACGGTACCGAACGTGACCGATCGGGTCCCAGGTGCTCGCGGTGGCACAAAGGGTCGTTTGGCCCTACACGAACTACTTGGCCGCGGTCGGTGTAGCACCGGTATGCGACGACGGACGTTCCAGGCCGCCGTCGGTGCCGGACTGCTGTCGCTTCCGGGTTGTCTGTCGGCGGCCGGCGGCGACGGGAGACCGGACGGCGACGGAACCGACACTCCCGACGGCGACGGAACTCCGGACGACGACGGGACCGGAACCCCCGGCGAACCCGGGGACCGTCGCTACGAGGAGTGTCCCCGGGAGGTGATCCCGTACGACCAGTTCCCCGAGGAGGTTCGGGCCGAGATCGACGCCGCCCTCGACGGTCGTTACGAGTCCGACCGGGTGTTCCTCCGGGAGGCGATGGACGTCGACGGGTCGTACGTCTCCGTCGAGGAGACGTACTACGACCCGACCCTGGCCGTCGAAGGCGACCGGGAGGTGCTCGAACTCAGACCCGTCGAACCGAAGGCGCTCCCGAACCCCCGCCCCGTGAGCGTGGAACAGACGCGGGACGGCAAGCGGACGGTGACGGTCGAACTCGTGGCCGACGACGGGACGGTCCTGATCGACGAGTCCCGTGACCTGTGGCCGGGTGGCGAGGTCGAGTTCGGGCGGACGCACCGGGTCGGAACCCACGAACTGCGGATCACCGTCACGGACGGCGGTCGCGTCGAGGACGAAGTCACCGATCCGGTTCGGATCGGCGAGTCCCACTTCGACGTGCTCGCGGTCGTCGAACCGGACGACGTCTCCCTGACCGGGACCGTGGCCGACCTGGGGTACTGTCGGTTCGACGCGGAGAACGACGGGTAACCGACTGCGACGATCGCGTTCGGTCGCCCGGCACGAGGCCGCCGGTAGCGGTCGGGAGGAGGCGAGCGATTGGGTGGGACCGGACGGACGGTCGGGCTCGGGTTTCCGCCCGGCCGTTCGAGGTCGATCCGGTGTCCGACCTCCGTTCGGTCAGTCGTCCGACTCCGACGGCACGGGCTCCTCGTCGGACTCCGCGGGGGCGGACTCCTCGCCCGTTCCCCCGGAGGAGATGGGGTCCGACTGCTCGTCGCTGAAGCCCTCCGAGGACTCGATGCGCTCGCGCGCCTCGGGGTCGAACCGCGTCTCGATCTCCTGGAACCGGTCGACGAACGAGAGCTCGTGGTGGCTCTCGGTCTCGTGGCCGAGGTACCGCTCCTCGAGGTCGAACTGCGCCTCCTCGTCGGCCTCCGCGAGCTTCGCGAAGTCCTCGTACACGCTGTGGGCGCCCGAGTGGAGCCCGAACAGCGTGATGAAGATGTACTCGTAGCCGAGGTCGCCCAGTTCCCGGAACGTGAGCGGGTCGTCCTCCTCGCTCCACGCGAACGAGGAGGAGTAGTTGAACGCCAGCTTCAGCTCCGGGTGCGTCTCGTGGATCGTCTCGGCGTACGCGACCGCGTCCTCGCGCGATGGGTCGGGCATCTCCGGCCAGACCAGGTCGACGCCGGCGTCGGCGTAGATGCGGCCGCGTTCGAGGTGCTCCTCCCAGTCGCCGTTCGCGGAGCCGTAGGCGTCGGTGCGGGCGATGACGACGGTGTCCTCGGACTGCCGGGCGTCGACGGCGGCCTCGAACCGGGAGCGGGCCTCCTCGCGGGACACGATCCGCTTGCCCGCGATGTGGCCACAGCGCTTGGGCGTCGTCTGGTCCTCGATGTGGACGGCGGCGACGCCGGCCTTCTCGTACTCGCGCACGGCCCGACGGACGTTGTGCGTGCCGCCGTAGCCGGTGTCGCAGTCGGCGACGACGGGGAGCGTCGTCGCCTCGACGATGCGCTTCGCGTTCTCGACCATCTCGGTCATCGTCACCATCTCCAGGTCCGGGAAGCCGAACTGGCCGAGGACCGTCGAGTAGCCGCTCATGTAGGCGGCGTCGAGCCCCGCCATCTCGGCGAGGCGGGCGTCGAGCGCGTGGTACAGCCCGGGCGCGAAGACGAACTCCTGTTCGTCGAGCTTCTCGCGCAGTTCGCGGCCCTTCGGGTTGTCGACGTCGCGGACGTACGTGTCGGTTTCGAGTTCGGTGGGGTTCATTCGGCGTCCTCCATGAGATCGAGTTCGAACGGGTCGGGTCGTCGCGGGCGGCCGGGTCGAGGGCCGCGTTCCCCCGACCGGTCGCGCCCGCCGAGGTCGGGGACCAGCGGCGCCCCCTCCTCGTCGGTCCGGGCGGCCTGCCGGTCGGTCGGTGCGGGGCGAGTCATCCGCGTCGCCCCCGCGTCGCGGTCGGGCCGCTTCGCTCGGCGTCGAAGCGGCTCGGTTCTCGGTCGTCGGTGCGGTCGATGTCGGTCGTGGGGTTCAGGTCGAAGGTCAACTGCATTCTCGTTCGGGTGGTGTCGGTGGTTCGGGTTCGTCCGGTCGTGCGGTGCGTGCGTCGGCGGAACGGGTGTGTACGCCCATCGGTTGCACCTCGTCAGGGAAGTCCGGGGAGCGGAAGATAAAGGTAATGAACGATAATGATAATATTCTTTAATGGGTTTTGGGTCCTGAAGGTCGTTTTATTGGGAACCGGTAGCACGCGGCTCGCTGCTTCGGCGGATTCGGCCTCCGCTCCGGGACGACCGGACGCGAACTCCGGAAAACGACTACGAGGCTGGCGCCCCGAGTTCGACCATGACCGACGACGAACGCGGCCACGAGGGGGACCCGGCCGACACGGTCGGGTCGTATCGGCTCGCGCCCCCCGGGCCGTTCGGCGACCCGTGGACGGCGGTCCGTCTCGGCCCGGATTCGCTGACGCTCGTCGGGGAGGGCGGGGAGACGACGGTCCCCTACTCCGACCTGCGGGGCGTCGAGTCGGTGTCGGTCAGGGACGTACACGACGCGAAGCGGATCTCGCTGGACCTCGTGATCCTCGGGTCGTACCTCGTGTTGACCGGCGGGGTCGAACTCGCGCGCCGCCTCTCGGACCGCGATCTCGTCACGCCCGCGGGGCTCACCAGGTACGCGAACGAGGTGGTCGCGAGAGAGCCGCTCGTCCGCCTTCGCCTCGACACGGACGACGGGTCCCACTTCCTCTACGCGGGCGAGGCGACGGGGGAGGAACTCGCGTGCGTGCTGGAAGCGCACGTGAATCGGGACGGCGAGCGGACGGGGGACGGCGAACGGGAGGGCGCCGGAGGGACTGCGGGGACCTGACCCGGGAGGGACGCCGTCGGCAGACTACTCCCCGTCGAGCGCCCGCCAGGAGAGCCGCGGGTTCCGGGCGGCGCCCGCCTGGTCGATGCGACGGGCAGTGGTCTTCGAGGGGGCCGACGCCAGTTCCCCGTCGGCGTCCGCGGCCGCGGCGTTGAACGCCGCCGCCAGGTCCTCCAGCGAGGACTTGCTCTCGGCCTCCGTCGGCTCGGTGAGCATCGCCTCGGGCACCATCTCGGGCCACTTCGTCGTCGGCGGGTGGACGCCGTAATCGAGCATCCGCTTTGCCACGTCGGCGGCGTCGCGGTCGCCGGCGGTCGCGGCGAACTCGTGGTGGAACGGGCCGTACGGCACGTCGAACTCGACGAGTTCCGCGAGGTAGTTCGCGTTGAGCACCGCCTTCGCGGAGGCGTCGAGCAGTCCCTCGTGGCCGAGGCGGTGGATGTACGCGTACGCCTTCACGAGCACGAGCCAGTTCCCCTGGAAGCCGTGGACCTTCCCCACGGAGCGCTCGGGGTCGAACAGTTCGTACTCGACCTCGTCGCCCCCGTCGCCGGCGTCCCCGTCGGCCGCGGTCGGCGCCTCGCGGACCTGCGGTCGCGGGAGGAACTCGGCCAACTCCTCGACGACCCCGACCGGGCCCGCGCCCGGACCGCCGCCGCCGTGGGGGGTCGCGAACGTCTTGTGGACGTTGTAGTGCATGACGTCGAACCCCATGTCCCCGGGGCGGGCCCGGCCCAGCAGCGCGTTGAGGTTCGCGCCGTCGTAGTAGAGCAGGCCGCCCGCGTCGTGGACGATCCCGGCGATCTCCTCGATGTCGCGCTCGAACAGCCCCACCGTGTTCGGGTTCGTGAGCATGAGCGCCGCGGTGTCCTCGGAGACGGCGGCCGCCAGCGCCTCGACGTCGACCCGGCCGTCCTCGTCCGAGGGGAGTTCGACCACGTCGTAGCCCGCCATCGCGGCGGTCGCGAAGTTCGTCCCGTGTGCGGAGGCGGGGACGACGACCTCGTTCCGGTCGTTCCCGTTCGCGTCGTGGTACGCCTTCGCGACCGTGATGCCGGCGAACTCGCCGGCCGCGCCCGCCGGCGGCTGGAGCGTCACGGCGTCCATCCCGCCGACCTCCGCGAGGTACTCCTGCAGGCCGTGGAGCAGTTCCAGGGTGCCCTGGACCGTCGAGGGGTCGCGGTCGGGGTGGACCGCCGCGTTCGGGTCGGCCGCGACGACCTCCGTGAACGTCGGGTTGTACTTCATCGTACACGAGCCCAGCGGGTAGGGCCCGGACTCGACGCTCCAGTTCATCTGGGAGAGCCGGGTGTAGTGGCGGGCCAGCTCCGGCTCCGAGAGCTCCGGCAGTTCTAGCGAGTCCCGCGTCAGCCCGTCGGGGAGGATCGAGCCCTCGCCCGGGTCGACCTCCTTCCCGTCCTTCTCGGAGAGCAGCGGCTCGTAGCGCTCGTCGTCGCCGTAGCGGGCCTGATCGTGGTTCACGCGAGGCACCCCCGTGCCGAGCGTGAAGTAGACCGGACCGGCGTCCGGGCGTGATTCATCGGCCCGTCACCTCCGCGAACGCCGCGACCAGCCCGTCGGCCTCCCCGGCGTTCAGGTCGGTGACACAGACCTGCAGCGTGTCGTCGTCGAGGACGTGGACCGCGTAGCCGGCCTCCCGGAGGCCCTCGGCGACGGCGGGCGCCCCGTCGACGCCGACCGCGAACTCGCGGACGTGGTGGCGGTCGTGCAGCGGCGCGGTCACGCCCTCGATCCCGTCCAGGTCGGCGGCGAGGTCGCGGGCGTTCCGGACGCAGTCCTCCGCGAGGTCCGCGAGCCCGGACGCCCCGAGCATCGCGAGGTGCATCGCGGTCCGGAGCGCGACCCACGCCTGGTTCGTGCAGATGTTCGAGGTCGCCCGCTGCTTGCGGATGTGCTGCTCTCTGGTCTGGAGCGTCAGGGTGTACGCGCGCATCCCGGCGGCGTCCTCGCTCGCGCCGACGAGCCGACCGGGCACCTGCCGGAGGAACTTCTCGCGGCAGGCGAACAGCCCGAGCCCCATCCCGTAGGCCGTCGGGAGGCCGAGCGCGCCCGCCTCGCCGACGACCACGTCCGCCCCGACCGACGCCGGTTCCCGGAGCAGACCGAGCGCGACGACGTCGCTGCCGACGCAGAACAGCGCGTCGTGGTCGTCCACGAGGTCCCCGACCGCGTCGAGGCCCTCCTCGATGGCGCCCGTGACCGTCGGGTTCTCCGCGTAGACGAAACAGACGTCCCCGTCGAGGCGCTCCGCGAGCGCGTCGAGGTCGACGTTCCCGTCGTCGTACGGGTACGTCTCCACCGAGAGCGGCGAGCCGTCGACGTAGTTGTCGAGCGTCGAGCGCTTCCCGTCCCGGAGCGCCTCCGGCACGAGCACGACGTCGCCCGAGGTCGAGCGCACGCGCTCGGAGAGCAAAGCAGCCTCGGCGAGCGCGGTCGCCGCGTCGTACATCGAGCAGTTGGCGACCGGGAGCCCCGTCAGCTCCACCAGCATCGACTGGTACTCGAACAGCGCCTGCAGGAACCCCTGGGTGATCTCCGGCTGGTACTGGGTGTAGCTCGTGAGGAACTCCGAGCGCGAGGAGAGGTCGTCGACGAGCGCCGGCACGTAGTGGCCGTAGTGGCCGCGCCCGAGGAACTCGACGAGGTCGTCGTTGCGGGCGAACGTCCGCCGGAGGTCGGCGACGACGTCCCGCTCGCTCCGAGCGGGGACGTCGAACTCCCCGTCGAAGGCGACCGACTCGGGGATGTCGAACAGGTCGGCCTCCGAGTCGGCGCCGACGGCCTCCAGCATCTCCGCGGTCGTCCCGGGCGTGTGCGGGGCGAAGGGGGTGCCCGTCGTCCGTCCGCTCATCGCCGCCGGCCACCTCCGATTCCACGTCCGTGCCGTCCGGGGACCGCCTCGCGTCCACGTCTGTCCATGGGTTTGCCTACGACCGGGCGGTCAAGAGTCGTTCGTTCCCGGACGGAGGTACCGGGGGAGCCACACGGAACGAGGGGACGAGCGCGGGGACGGACGGGACCGCGCCCGGCGCCATTTTTCTATATATACTATTGAGTAACGCAATAGTTTTGCCGTTACGCTTATCACTCGATCGCGGCAAGTTCGCGCGAATGCACGTTCAGGAACTCGCCGACCGTCGACTGTTTTCGAGCGAGCGGTCCGCTCACGACCTCGCCTACGAGACCCTCACGGGGGACGAGCGGTGCGTCGCCCGCTTCGATCGACCGCGGAGCGCGGTTCCCCGGCGGCTCGCCGTCGTCTCCGACCCCCACGTCGCCGGAGACGAGCGCGGGACGTGGAAGCTGTTCCACCGAACCCGCGAACGGTTCCGGGCGACGCTCGCCGACGTCGAGGCGCTCGGGGTCGACGCCCTCGTCGTCCCCGGCGACCTCACGAAGGACGGGGAGGCCGAGAACCTCGACTGGACGGAGGCGGCGCTCGACGACGTCGACGTTCCGGTCCTCGCAGTTCCCGGCAACCACGACGTGAAGGGGTTCCCCGTCTCGGCGTTCGAGGAACGGTTCACCGAGGACGGGTTCCCGGTCCGCCTGCGCCTCGACGGCCTCGACGTCGTCGGCCTGAACAGTGCGATGTGCCCGGACGAGGGAGATGACCCCGAACTGGACGTCGTCTCCGAGGACCAGTTGGAGTGGCTCGAGGCGACGCTGCCGGACGCGACCGATCCGATCGTCGTGACCCACCACAACCTGCCGGGGCTCGAAGCACACGTCGGCGGCGACGGCTGGGCCCCCCACCCGCCGGTCGGGAACGCCGACGCCCTGGCGGAGGTCCTCTCGGCCCACGACGTCCCCCTCCACCTCTCGGGGCACGTCCACCTCCTGTCGCTCACCCGACCCCGGGGCGTCCGCGGCCTGATCGCGCCGTCGCTCGCCTCGTTTCCCCAGTCGTACCTCCTCCTGGACGTCGACGCGACCGGCACGACGGTACGGTGTCGGACCGCCGCGACCAGGGCGGACGTCGAGGAGTCCTACGAGGAGGGACTGGCCCACTCCCCGCGCAGCACCGTCATCTCCGAACTCAACGCCGAACAGCTCCGGCGCCTGCCGCTCGTCGACGAGCGCACGGACCCCACGCCGGAGATCGACCCGATCCGGACGGACGGACCGGACGCTGGCCCCGACGGCGGGGCGTCCTGACGGGGGCTGTCGTCCCCAGTTGGACCGCGGCCCGTCGGTGCACTCGGGGCCGAACGGCCGCCACGCGTCGGTACCGCTACGGGACGATGACGGCCCGCCCCTCGATCTCGCCGTGTTCGAGCCGCTCCGCGACCTCGTTCACCTCGTCGAGCCCGTACCGCGTCGTCCGCAGTTCGACCGCCCCCCGCTCGACGAGCGCGACGAGTTCCTGGAGTTCGGCGTACCGCCCGACGAGCGTCCCGCGGTACGCGATCTCGCCGTCGACGAGCGACTGGGCCGGCTCGTGGACGTGCCCGCCGTAGCCGACGACGTGGTGTGAGCCGCCCTGGGCGAGGACGTCGGGCGCGAGCGCCGTCGTCTCGTCGGCGCCGACGAAGTCGAGCACCTGGTGGGCGCCGACGCCGTCCGTGAAGTCGTCGACGACCGCGGCCACGTCCTCGGCGGTCGGGTCGACCGTGAGGTCCGCGCCGAGTTCCGCGGCCAGATCGCGCGCTTCCGGTTTCACGTCGAGCGCGACGACGTCCGCGGCGCTCATCGCGTCGAGACACTGGAGGCCGATGTGGCCGAGCCCGCCGATCCCCACGACGACCGCGGCGTCGCCGGGGTTGAGTTCGCGGGTCGCCTTCTTGACGGCGTGGTAGGCGGTGATTCCCGCGTCCGCGTGGGGCGCGACGTCCGTCGTATCGACGCCGTCCGGGAGGGGGACGACCGCGCGCTCGTTCGTCAGGAGGAACTCGGCGAAGCCGCCGTCGGTGGTGAGGCCCGGGAACTGGACGTTCTCGCAGTACATGTCCTCGCCCTGCCGACACGGGCGGCACGTCCCGCACGTCATCACCGGGTGGCAGACGACCGGGTCGCCGACCTCGACGGTCGTCACCGACTCGCCGACCTCCGCCACCCTCCCCGCGTTCTCGTGGCCGAGCGTCATCGGGAGCTCCTGGGGGACGTACTCGGTCCACATCCCCTCGATGACGTGGTTGTCCGTCTGGCACCACCCCGCCCCCTCGATCTCGACGACGACCCCGCCGGGCTCGGTCGGCGTCGGCCGGTCGACCTCGTCGATGCTGAGGGCCTCGCTCATGTCGTCGGTGTAGGCGTGGAGTCTCGCGGCCTGCATGTCAACTAGTGACACACGAGGGACCAAAGTCGTTGTCACGGCTCGCTGTCAGTTCCCGGGCGCGGGCGCCCCGGGCGGGGACCCCCCGACGAAAGTATCATGATAATTGGGAACAATTAGCGAACGGGATGTACGAGCACGAAGGGGAGGACGTCTTCGTCGTCGACTCCCACATCCACCTGTGGGACGCGAGCGAGGAGAACGTGAAGTCGGACGGCGGTGAACAGTTCATCCAGTGCTTCTACGACTACCACACGGGATTCACGCCGGAGGGGGAACAGTGGTCCCTCGAGGAGTACCGGAAGTACGGACCCGAGCGGATGGCGAGGGACCTCTTCGGGAACGCCGCGGTGGACATGGGCATCTTCCAGCCGACGTACCTGAACGACTTCTATCACACCGGGTTCAACACCGTCGACGACAACGCCGAACTGGCCGAGCAGTATCCGGAGCGCTTCCTGCTCAACGGCCGGTTCGACCCGCGCGACGGCGAGCCGGGGCTCCGCGAGCTCGAGCGCCAGAAGGAGGAGTACGACGTCCAGGGCGTGAAACTGTACACCGCCGAGTGGCGCGGGGACTCGAAGGGATGGCGGCTCGACTCCGAGGAGGCGTTCGAGTTCCTCGACAAGTGTGCGGAACTCGGCATCGAGAACATCCACCCGCACAAGGGGCCGACGATCCGCCCGCTGAACCGCGACGCCTTCGACGTCGGCGACGTCGACGACGCCGCCACCTCGTTCCCGGAACTGAACTTCGTCGTCGAGCACGTCGGGCTCCCGCGGCTGGACGACTTCTGCTGGATCGCCGCCCAGGAGCCGAACGTCTACGGCGGCCTCGCGGTCGCTGCGCCGCTGGCGGTCCACCGCCCGCGGAAGTTCGGCGAGATCATGGGCGAGCTCCTCTTCTGGCTCGGGGAGGACCGCCTGCTGTTCGGCTCGGACTACGCCCTGTGGAACCCCGACTGGCTCGTCGAGACCGTGATGAACGCCGAGCTCACCGAGGAGCAGCGCGACGAGTACGGCGTCGAGTTCGACCTCGAGACGAAGCGGAAGATCATGGGCGAGAACGCCGCCGAACTCTACGACATCGACATCGAGGAGAGGAAACGCCGGTTCGAGGACGACGCGGCGAGCCGCGAGTTCGGGATCGGCGACGGCTACGCCGCCGCCGACTGATGGGCGCCGACGCACGGCCCGCCGTCACCAGCGAGCGGGCGCGACGACGGCTCCGGCGGGTCACGGACCCGGAGCTCGACGAGTCGATCGTCGACCTCGGCTACCTCGACGAGGTCGCCGTCGACGGCGGCCGCGTGGCGGTGTCGTTCACGCTGCCGACCGCGTGGTGTTCGCCCGCGTTCGCCTGGATGATGGCGACGGACGTCCGGGACGAACTGGACGCGCTACGGGACGTCCGTGACGTCCGGGTGAACCTCCGCGATCACGTGCACGCCGACGAGATAACGACGGGCGTGAACGACCGCCGCTCGTTCGCCGAGACGTTTCCCGACGCCGAGGACGGCGTCTCGGCGGTCCGGGCGAAGCTGGACGACAAGGCACGGCTCGCCCGCCAGCACGAGGCGGTCGGGGCGCTCCTCGAAGCCGGCCTGTCGCGGGAGCAGATCGTGTCGCTCACCCCGGCCGACCTCGACGGGGTCGGCCGCCCCGCCGCGGACGTGGCCGGGGCGCCGGACCGGTCGCCCGATGGGGACCGTGAGTCGCCGGACGACGACTTGGCGTGCCTGGCGCTCCGCGACGGAGCGGTTCACGTCGCCGTCGAGGCGGGGCCGCTCGTTCGGTACCTCGAGAAGGCGCGGGAGACCGGGTTCCTCGCGGACGTGGACGACCCCCTGTTCGGGACGCCGGACGGGGAGGCGCTCACCGCCGAGCGGTTCGACGACGTCCGTGCCCGTACCAGGCTGGCGTCGGTGAACATGAGCGGGCAAGGCGGGGTCTGTGACGCGCTCAACGAAGCACGTCGGTCGAAACTCGGCCGGAAGGAGCGGTGAACGCGGGCGGGGACGCGCTCCGCGAGGGACCGACTGCCCTACCGCTCCTCCACCCGCCCTACGTCTCCTCGATCATCCCCCGCGCGTCGTCGTCGCTCACGTCCATGTCGTGTTTCTCCTGCGCGTGCCGCTTGACGATGGAGACGACCTCGCTTTCGTCCTCGGACTGTACCATGAAGCCGTCGTCCTGCCCGCAGTTTACCTTGTACGCCATCGTGGTGCACCCACCGCCACGTTCGTCCGAGCCCGCAATAGCTATACGGAGGGTACTCGCGGGAAAGACGGCCGTTCGTTCACCGCGGTGACGCGAACGGGACTCGCCGGGGGAACGACGCCGGAAACCGCGGGAGGCCCGGACGTAAGCGGTCCCTGTGCCGGCCGAACGGCGGCCTACCTCGACCCGGCGAACCGTACGGACCGGCGCGTCCGGCCGGGCGCGGCCGCGAGCCGGCCGTATCTGGTCACTCGATCTGGTCGCGGTAGTCGTCGGGGGAGAGCAGGTCCTCCAGTTCCGACTCGTCGGACGGGTCGACCTCCAGCATCCACCCGTCGCCGAACGGGTCCTCGTTGACCAGTTCCGGCTCGTCGAACAGCGCCTCGTTGACGGCGACGACCTCCCCGGAGACGGGGGCGTACAGGTCCGAGACGGCCTTGATCGACTCGACCACGCCGAACTCCTCGCCCGCGGCGAGTTCCTCGCCCTCGTCGGGCAGTTCGACGAACACCACGTCGCCGAGTTCGTCCTGGGCGAAGTCGGTGATGCCGACGCGGTGGGGCGGTTCGGTCGAGACCCACTCGTGGGACTCGCGGTACCGGTTTCCGTCGGGCACGTCGAAGCTCATCGTGTCTCGGGTCGAGGTTCACGGGAGTCGGCCAAAAAGCCCCACCTTCCCGGAGCGGGGTCGACGGCCCGCAGCGCCGGTTCGGCGGTCGGTCTGACCACACGGCCGGCCGTTCGGACCGGCGGAGCGCTTTTGGACGACCCGTACGATGGTTGTCACGTGAGCTACTCGAAGGAGAACTACGGCGACGTCGAACCGCAGGCGCCCGGCATGCACTTCCTCCGGGACGCGCTGGACTGCGAACGCCTCGGGCTCACCGTCGTCGAGGGCGACGGGGAGTGGAGCGGGATGGAACACGACCACGCGGAGGAGGACCACGAGGAGGTGTATCTCCTGATGGAGGGCTCGGGGACCCTCACCGTCGACGGCGAGGACGTCGACCTCGACCCGGGCGACGCGGTCCGCGTCGCGCCCTCGTCGACCCGGACGTACGAGTTCGACGAGCGGAGCCGGATGGTCGTCGTCGGCGCCCCCTGAGAGTCCGGGGACCTCGGCGGGGCCAGCGGTAGGAAGAACTATCGCCGCCGCGGTCACTCGAACGGCGTATCGACGACGGTCGCCCGCTTCTCCTCGCCCCTGACGACGACGTGCACCGGCGCTCCCGGGTCGGCGAGGTCGGTCGGGACGTAGCCGAGCGCGACCGCCTTGCCGAGCGTGGGGCTCATCGTGCCGCTGGTGACCCGGCCGACGACGTCGCCCTCCTCGTCGGTGACGTCGTAGCCGTGGCGGGCGACCCCCCGCTCCCGCAGTTCGATGCCGACGAACGACTCCTCGATCCCGCCCCCCTTCTGCTCGCCCAGCGCGTCGCGGCCGACGAACTCCGTGTCGAGGTCGACGACGAACCCGATGCCTGCCTCGTAGGGGGTGTGCGGTTCCTCCCCGGGGTGGAAGTCCTGCCCGGAGAGGAGGAACCCCTGCTCGATGCGGAGCGTGTCGCGGGCGCCGAGCCCGCAGGGCTGGCACTCCGCCGCGAACGCCGACCAGACCGCCTCCGCGTCGCCCCACGGGCAGACCAGTTCGAAGCCGTCCTCGCCGGTGTAGCCGGTCCGGGCCACCCAGCACTCGACGCCCGCGACGCGGGCAAACGTCGCCGTGAACTTCGAGAGGTCGAGGACGTCCGCGTCGGCCTCGTCCGCGACCAGGTCCGGCGCGTCGGGGCCCTGGACCGCGAGCATCGCCCAGTCCTCCGTGACGTTCCGCACCTCGGCGTCGAGGTCGGCGTCGTCGCGGTGGGTGACCCACCGGTCGTACGCCTCCTCGTCGTGCCCAGCGTTCGGGACGAACAGGTACGCGTCTTCCCCGCCCTCATCGGGCAATCGGTAGACGACCGTGTCGTCCAGCATGACGCCGTCCTCGCGGCAGATGGCCGAGTACTGCGCGTCGCCCGGTTCCAGCGCGGTGACGTCGTTGGTGGTGAGCCGCCCCATCAGCGCCGTGGCGTCCGGCCCGACGACCTCGATCTCGCCCATGTGGGAGACGTCGAAGACGCCGGCCGCCTCGCGCACGGCCTCGTGCTCCACCCTGATGGAGTCGAACTCCACCGGCATGTCCCAGCCGCCGAACTCGGTGAACGACGCGCCGCGTTCGGCGTGGACGTCGCGCAGCGGCGGCTTCCGTAAGGTCATGGTCGAACCGTCGACAGGCGGCAAGTAATGTCTTTTTACTCGCTCCGACGCCGGCGCTGCCGTCGGCGCGGCGCGGGTCAGGCGTCCCGCATCGAGGCTGGCCGGGGCGTCACGTACGGGACCCGGGAGGTCAGGAGGTAGGCGCTCTTCCGTACGGCGCCCTTGGCGTACTGACGCGCGCTGCGGTGGATCGGCGTCCGCCGGCCCCGGATCCGGGTCTCGCCGACGCGGAACGCCTCGACCACGTCGTCGACGGCGATCTCGGCGGGCGGCGTCCCCGGGTCGACGTCGGGGAGCCCGAGTTCCGTGTACGCCCGGCCGACGTTACGGATGTGGTGAGCGTCGCTCGCCCCGAGCTTCGAGTACCCGCGCCGCTCGGCGAACGCGTTCGCCCGGCGGTTCCGATAGCCCGTGAACACCATCGAGTTGTACACCTCGATGCCGTCGCAGTCCCCGATCCAGCGTTTCCGCACCCCGTGGCGGCTCCGCTGGAACGGGTGGGGGACGACGCCGACCCCGCCGAGGTCGCGCACGGTCTCGATGGTCTCCTCGAGCGGCCGCCCCTTCCTCGGCCGCTCCTCGACGCCGATGGCGAGCAGGTGGCCGGCCGCGGTCGAGACCTCGACGCCCGGGATGCCGACCAGCCCGTACTCGTCCGCCAGCTCCGCCGCGTGCAGCGACTCGTCGATCGAGTCGTGGTCCGTGACGACGACCCCGTCGAGGCCGATGTCGCTGGCGTGCTCGAGGATGAGTTCGACCGGTTCGCGACCGTCGTAGGAGCCCTCCGAGTGGACGTGCGGGTCGATCCGGAGCACGGCCCCCTCCCCCGTCATGTGACCGGCGTACCGGCTCCAGCGTTAAGAACTCGCCCATCCGTCCCCCGGAACGGTCCGGACGGCGACGCGAGGGCGGGGACGCGCCCGACCGCGTCGAGTCGGCCGCCTCCCGCCGTCCCGAACGACGGGGGCGACTCGGACCCACCTCGGCCGCGGGGTCGGAGGAGACCGGCAGGGTCGGTCAGGACCGCTTTCTCTCCTTGAGCTGATCGATCGTCGACTCCACCGCGGTCCGTTTCTCGCCGATCGTCGCGCCCACGAGCGCGCCGACGCCGGCGGCCGTGCTGGCGGCGTTCCGACCGATCAGGCCGCCGAGCGCACCGCCGACGGCCGCACCCATGGCCGCGAACTTCGCACGACTCAACGCACGCGTGATTCGATCTCTCATGGTTCAACGTCGTGAATATCGACCATAAAGCTACTCCAGCCCCGTCACGTCGCGCGAGGTGGAGGGACGGTCGAGCGAGCCCGAAGCGCCTCCCGCAGTTCGACGAGCGGTCGCGGTCAGTCCGCGCTCGCCTCGCCCGTGGCACCGCTCGCCGCGTCCGGCGGGACGGTGCCGTCGGGGTTCCAGCCCCGCTGGTCGTAGTAGGCGTCGAGCGCGTCGTGGAACCCGTCGAGCGAGTACGGCAGCGTGTCGTCCGCGCGGGAGAACCCGCGCTCGTTGTTGAACCGTCGCTCCAGCGTGACGACCCGGTCGCCGACCGCGAGCAGGTCGTCGTAGTCGGCCTCGAACAGCGCCTCGAAGCGCTCGGGCGTCATCATGCCGCGCGAGAACCGGCAGACGATGCCGCAGTCCTCCAGCGCGCGGGTGTTCTCGACCTCCACCAGGCGTTCGACCTTCTCGGGCGGGAGCCCCTCGGGGTCGAACGCCTCCTCCTTCGAGACGAGCGGGTACTCGTAGGCGTAGAACGTCGCGTACATGTGGTCGGCGCCCCGGTTCGCGACCGCGAACGAGAGCCCCTGGCCGTTGAGCGTGCGGCCGTCGTGGGCCGGGAAGTCCATCCCCTTCACCGTCCAGTTGTCGACGCCGAGTTCGCCGTGGACGCGGTCGACGCCCTCCGCCAGCGTGTCGCCGATCCCCTCCCGGTGGGCGATCTTGTCGACCAGTTCGTGGATCAACTCCGTGTCGCCGAAGGCGTCCTCGCTGGCCAGGTACGCGGCGACGGTGTCGCCCGCCGAGATGGTGTCGAGGCCGTAGCGGTCGCACTGCTCGTTCGAGCGCATCACCTCGACGATGTCGTCCTCGTCGCAGTTTCCGCCGAACGACATCACCGTCTCGAACTCGGGACCCTCGGTCTCGACGCCCGCCGCCTCGTCCTTCGTCGGAAGCTTGCAGGCGAACGCGCACTGCGAGCAGGTCCCCTTCTTGAACTTCTTGGACTCCACCGCGTCGCCGTTGATGGACTCGGCCCTCTCGTAGGACGTCTCCGAGAAGTAGCGCGTCGGGAACGCCTCCACCTCGTTCGCGAGGTCGGTGACGCTGGTGGTGCCCTGGCGCTTCATGATGTGTTCGCTCGTCGCGGCCTCGCGGTGGACGTCCATCGCCGTCGCGTCGACGTCGATCTCGGGGGCTGCGTCGCCCTCGAAGGTGAGCGCCTTCACGTTCTTCGCGCCGAGGACGGCGCCGATGCCGCCGCGGCCGAACGCCCGCGACTCCGAGGTCATGACCGAGGCGAACCGGACCTGGTTCTCCCCTGCGGGGCCGATGCAGGCGAGGTGTTCGGCCTCCAGGTCGTGTTCGGCCTCGGCCCACTCGGTCACCTCGGGGACCTCGGCGCCGGCGAGGTCGGGGACGGGTTCGAACTCGACCCCGTCGTCCCGGACGTGGACCGCGAGCAGTTCGTCGGCGGCGCCGACGAGTTCGACGGCCGCGTTGCCGGTCCCGGCGAAGTTCCGCGAGAGGAAGCCGCCGGCGTTCGACGAGAGCAGGCCGCCGGTGAGCGGCGAGAGCGCGGTGGCCGCCATCCGACCGGTGAAGCTCATGCGGCTGGCCTGCATCGGTCCGGTCGAGAGGTAGACGCGGTTCTCCGGTCCGAACGGGTCGGCGTCGAACGGGATGCGGTCGTACGCGAGCGCCGTGTTGACGCCCCGACCGCCGATGAATCGTGCGAGCGTGTCGTCGACGTCCTCGGTCGTCGCCTCCCGTGCGTCGAGGTCGACGGTCAGGAGTGGCCCTTCGGCGTGGAGCATGTGTCGGGTGGTGGGACCGGAAGGTCAAAAAGGACTACCCCGCGAGGGGAGGTTCGTTCCCGTCGCATGGTTTCCGGAAGTCCCCGGGGCGCTCGGCTCGTGCCCGGTTCAGCCGTCGTGGCGCAGTCGTCGAAAGCCCCCGCGGGCTGGACTCGGTGCGGCCGCCGTCGTTCGCGTGAGCCTCGCGCGGGCCGGACGCGCACTACCCGGGACCTCCGGTCCCGGGAGGTGCTCCGAGAATCTTCGATTCTCGGCGTGACGAGACGGCGAGGCCGTCTCGAACCATCACGCTCGCTCGCTTCTCTCGCTCGCGTGACCGAGGCGCTGCCGCCGCGCGCCGCGTGGTTGGACCCCCGAGGAGCGGCGGGTCTGGGCGGCCCCCGGAACGCCCGCCGGCGAACCTGCCAGCAACGTTTCGGGACGGGCCAACGATTATACCGGTACTCGCCGGAGGTCCCCGCATGGATCTGGGCATCGACGGCGACGCGGCGCTCGTGACCGCCTCGAGCGGGGGGCTCGGAAAGGCATCGGCGCGGGCGCTCGTCCGCGAGGGGGCGAACGTGGCGATCAACGGCCGGACCGAGTCGACGCTGGAGTCGGCCGCGGCCGACCTCCGCGGGGAGGCGGCCGGGGACGCGAGGGTCGTGCCGATCGCAGGCGATCTGACCGACCCCGACGGCGTGCGGAACCTCGTGTCGACGACGGCAGAGGAGTTCGGGGGGCTGGACCACCTGGTGACGAGCGCCGGGGGCCCGCCGTCGGGCGCGTTCCTCGACACCACCGACGGGGACTGGTACGACGCGTACGACCTGCTCGTCATGAGCGTCGTTCGGACGGTCCGGGAGGCGGCCCCCCACCTCCGCGCGGACGGCGGTGGGACCGTCGTGACCGTCGCGTCGCGGACCGTGAAGGAGGCGGTCGACAGCATGGTCCTCTCGAACTCGGTGCGGGCGGGCGTGGTCGGCCTGGAGAAGACGCTCTCGAAGGAGCTCGCCCCGGAGGTGCGCGCGAACGCAGTCCTCCCGGGGTCACACGACACCGAGCGCGTGCGCAACCTCGTCGACCAGGCGGTCGAACGGGGAGATTACGAGTCCGCCGACGAGGCGAGCGCCGCGCGCGTCGCGGAGGTCCCGCTGGACCGCCTCGGGACGACCGAGGAGTTCGGGGCCACCGTCGCGTTCCTCTCCTCGCCGAAGTCCGGCTTCGTCAACGGGACCGCGCTCCCCATCGACGGCGGGTCGATCGGGTCGAACCTCTGAGATGTCGGGAGCGCCCACCGACGCCGACGCGCTCGACGGACGACTGCACGGCGACCTCCCGGTGACCGACGCCGGGAGCGCCGCCGCCATCGTCGCCGACGACGCGACGGTGCTCACAAGCGGGTTCGGCAGCGTCGGCTACCCGAAACTCGTGCCGCTCGCGCTGGCCGACTCGGACCGCGACCTCTCGCTCACGCTCGTGAGCAGCGGCAACGTCGGCGAGGAGATCGACGTCTCGCTCGTCGAGTCGGGCGCGGTCGCCCGCCGCTCGACGTACCAGTCCTCGTCGGTCGCCCGCGCGGCCACGAACGACCGCGAGGTCGCGTTCACCGACCGGAACGCCTCCGCCATCGGCGACGAGGTCCAGTACGGCGGGATGGTCGACCCCGACGTGGCGGTCGTCGAGGCGGTCGCGGTCGGCGAGGACTGGTTCGTCCCCTCGACGTCGCTCGGGGCGACGCCGGCGTTCGTCGAGGCCGCCGACGAGCTGATCGTCGAGGTGAACCGGGCCCAGCCGCTCGGACTCGCGGCGCTCCACGACGTCCACCGCCCCGACGCGCCGCCGGACCGCGGCCCGATTCCGCTCTCCGGTCCCGGGGACCGCATCGGCACCGCCCACGTGGCGTTCGACCCCGGGAAGCTCGTCGCCGTCGTGGAGACGGACCGACCCGACTCGACGTACACCTTCCGCGATCCGACCGACGACGACCTGGCCATCGCCGCGAACCTCGGCACGTTCCTCGCGGCGGAGATGGAGCGCTCGCCGGCGTTCGAGGACGCCGTCCACCTCCAGTTCGGCGTCGGCTCGCTCGGCAACGCGCTGATGGGCGAGCTGATGGACCTCGAGTTCGGCGGCCGCGACGTCGTCTACTTCGGCGAACTCATCCAGGACGGCCTGCTCGACATGCTCGACGCCGGCCGGCTCGAGTGCGCGAGCGCGACCTCGCTCGCGCTCACCGCGGAGGGGCAGGAGCGCCTGTTCGCGGACGTCGAGCGGTACGCCGAGGACGTCGTGCTCCGCCCGGCCGACGTCTCGAACCACGCGGGGCTCATCGACCGGTTCGGCGTCGTCGGCGTCAACAGCGCCATCGAGGTGGACGTCTACGGCAACGTCAACTCGACCCACGTCGGCGGCACGCGGATGATAAACGGAGTCGGCGGCTCGGCCGACTACAACAGGAACTCGCTGGTGACCGTCTGCGCGCTCCCCTCGACGCTGAAGGGCGGCGAGGTGTCCCGGGTCGTCCCGATGACGTTCCACGTCGACCACACCGAACATGACGTCGACGTGTTCGTCACCGAGCAGGGCGTCGCCGACGTGCGTGGCCGCTCGCCCGTCGAGTGCGCGCAACTGATCATCGAGCAGTGTGCCCACCCCGACGTCCGACCGGATCTGCGCGCGTACCTCAGGGACGCCCGCGAGGGGGGCGGCCACATCCCCCACGACGTGAAGCGCGCGGCCGAGTGGGACGGGTAGGCGTCCGCCTCCGCGACGCGGTCGTCCGAGAACGTTTCGACGGTTCGGGGACGGCGTCGCCCCCGGCCGTCGGTCGGAGCCGCCGCCGGCGAACCCCCCTACGGGGTCAGCCGGCGAGGAAGAAGAGGTACAGCCAGTAGACGTAGCCGCCGGTGAGCACGAGGGCGACGATCCCCTCGAGGACCTTCGTGTAGGAGTCGCCGTGCGTCTCCCGGAACTCCTGGACGAGCCGGAACCGGTCGTAGACGGGCAGCAGCGGATCCGGCAGGACCTCCTCGAGTCCGCCGACGTTCTCGACGTCGGCGTGCTCCTCGGCCGCCTCGGCCGTCTTGGAGTCGCTCATTGGCCCACCCCCTTCAGGAACGGCAGTTTCATGCCGCGCGTGATCACCTTCTCGGCGACGAACACGGCCGCGAAGACGGCCACGCCGGCGAGCTTCGCCAGTTCACCGGGGTAGACCATCACGAGCACGCCGAGCACGGTCAGCGCGACCCGGAGCAGCACCCGGCGCCCCACCCGCATCTCGAACGGGTAGTTCAGCCCGTAGATCATCGCGATGCCGCCCATCAGCACCAGCGCGCCGGCGATCAGCGTCGGCAGCCCGAGCGACATCGAGACGATCGCCGGGTTGTAGACGAACGCGACAGGGAGAACGAAGAGCGGCGCGGCGATCTTGATCGCGGCCCCGCAGACGCGCCAGAAGTTCGCCTCCGCGATGCCGGCGGTGACCACGGCCGCCGTCGCGACCGGCGGGGTGATCCCCGCGAGGATGGCCGCGTAGAAGACGGTGTAGTGGGCCGTGATGGCGGGGACGGCGAAGTCCGAGATGAGCGTCGGCGCGATGAGGATGGCGACGATGACGTAGGCCGCGACCGTCGGCATCCCCACGCCCATCACGATGCTCACGACCATCGCGAGCAGCACGGCGAACAGCAGGACGCCGCCGGAGAGGTCCATGAGCAGCAGGGCGATCTTGTTCGGGACGCCGGTGACGCTGAAGATGTCGATGACGCCGTTGACCGCCACCAGGATGATGGCGATGGGCGCGAGGATGATCGCGCCGCGCCGGAACCCGAGCACCGTGTTCCAGAACTGGTCGACCAGTTCGGAGCCGGGACCCGTCTCGGAGCCGTCGAGCGCCCGCTGGATCGGCGGGACGGCGACGCCGAAGACGACCATCGCGACGATGGTGTACAGCGCCGAGGTCATCACCGTGTACTGGAGGATCCCGAGGAGGTAGATCAACACGAGGAACGGGACGCCGAACCGGACCGCCTCGAACAGCTTCTCGTCGTTCGTGAGTTCGTCGTCGAAGAACTCGGAGAACTCCATCTCCTGGTCGCTCGTGTCGCTGATCGCGGTGTAGTGGACCGCGATGCCGATGCAGGCGACGAGGATGGCCGCCGGGACCAGCCCCGCGACGACGATGTCGATGTAGGCGACCCCCAGGTACGAGGCCATCACGAACGCCGAGGCGCCCATGACCGGCGGGAGCACCTGCCCGGACGTCGACGCGACCGACTCGATGCCGGCCGCCCGGTAGCCCTTCATGCCGCTGTCCTTCATCGTCGGGATGGTGAACGACCCGGTCATCGCGGCGTTCGCGGTGTAGGAACCGTTGATCGACCCGATGACCGCCGACGCCAGCACCGCCGTCTGGGCGACGCCCGACTCGATGTACTTGCCCGACTGGATGGCGACCCGGAGGATCAGATCGAACGCCCCGTAGCCGAACAGCAGGCCCGCATAGAGGAGGAACGGCGCGATCCACGCGGCCGTCAGCTGCGTGAGGCTCCCGTAGAACCCGTAGAGGTCGGTGACCAGCGACTGGAGGAGCGTCAGCTCCGTCATCCCGCCGTGGTTGAGGATCCCGGGCGCGTGGTTGCCGAAGACGCCGTAGATCATCGCGCCGCCCACGAGGCCGAGGAAGAGGTTCCCGAACTCGCGCCAGGTGAGATACAGGATGGAGACGATGATGATCCGCGCGAGCTGGTACTCGTGCTCGAGCGCGTACCCCTGCTGCATGACGTACACCCGGTCGAAGTTGGCCGCGAAGTAGAGCGAGGCCGAGATGAGGATGATCGACGCCGGCAACAGCACCGCCGCGTCGATCCTGTCGCCCGCCTCGAGCGCCTGTCGGGTCTGGTCGATCGCGTAGACGGTGAGGATGCCGCCGACGAAGATCACGCCGTACTGGACGCGAGACATGGTCTGGGTGTACGCCCAGAAGAGGACGATCCCCCAGAACAGGATCGCGCTCACGGTGACGCTAACGTCCAGGCCGCGTAGGGTATTGGATACGAGAGTACTCCGTTGGTCTGTCTCTGAACTCATTCGTTAGTGGTTGAATCGCGTCGTATGTTAACTTACCCTCGACGGGGAGGGTCGTCGAACGGTCGGTGCAGGAGACCCGGGCGGACTCTCGGGCCGGTCTACTCGCCCACGGTCAGGCTGTCGTCCCAGGCGTCCTTGTCCTGGAAGTACTGGGCCGCCCCCGGGTGGAACGGGTACTGGTCGCCCTCGAGCGCGGCGCCGAGCAGGTCCTCGGTGGACTCGACGGTGATGAACTGGTTCTCCGCCTCGGTGACGGTGTCGTTGTGCTCGTCGACGACGCGGCACAGTTCGTACACCGCGTCGGCGTTCGCGTCGGGGTGGAAGACGTAGGTGACCTGCAGGTCCCAGGTGAACACCTCGTCGGTGCCGATGTCCTGTTGCCAGTTGAACTCGTCGACGGAGATGTCCGAGGAGCCCGCGCCCGCGTACTGCTCGGCGGACTGGCGGAGCGCGTCGGTCGGTTCGACGTACTTGACGTCGACCCGCGCGTCGTACTCGGTCACCCAGCCGGTGTGGCCGGCGCCCGGGGTGCCGTACGCGATGGCGGCGTCGATGCGGCCCTCCTCCATGGCGCCCGGCGCGTCGCTGACGCCCATGTTCTGGATGTTCATCTGGTCGTAGACGTCCGCGGTCGGGTCCTGCGACCAGACGTCGAGCGTCGTCGCGCGCGTCGAGAACCCGGGCTCGGCCGGGTAGACGTTCTTGCCCGCGAGGTCGTCGAACGTCTCGATGTCGGTGTCCGACCGTGCGACGACGTAGATGCTGTACGGGAACGCGAAGAACCCCTGATACGGGACCGAGTCGACCGACTGCTCGGAGAAGTCCCCCCGGTCGTTCGCCGCCTTCGTCATCGAGTTGTTGTCGACGATGCCGGCGTCGAACTGGTCCTGGTCGAGCCGGTACAGGGTGCCGATGTACCCCGGACTCTCGACGGTCGAGTAGTCGAGCGAGTCGCTGTTCTGGCTGACCGCACGCTCGACGGCGAGGCCGACGTCGCGCGTCCCGCCGGTCGACGTGCCGACCCTGAGCGAGAGGTCCCCGCTGCCGCCGCCGTTGCCGCCGCCGTTGCCGCCGCCGTTACCGTCGCCGTTACCGCCGCCGTTCCCGTCGCCGTTGCCGCCGCCGTTTCCTCCGCCGTTGCCGCCGTCCCCGCCGCAGCCGGCGAGGCCGACTACGCCCGCTGTCGCGCTTCCGTACAGGAACTGTCGCCGGCGGATGGGATCATCTGCCATAGTCATCCGTGTCGAATGGGGGCATCTATAACAATCCTTTCGTTGGCTGCGCGAAACTAGCGGTAAAAATAACAACATACACATTTATCGTGACAGCTACGGCCCGATTCGTGTCCGATCCGCATCCAGTTAGCGTCCGGTAACGAAGGATTGAAGGGCCGTAACCTGAGGATGGACCGCGACAGCCGACCGATTTCCGAACCCACAGAACATGAAATCTCCATTACCATCTCCGATCGTGAAAATCGTCTTATAGGAAAACGGAGGGTGGGTTCCGACGTGCTCAGCGGGTGACGGGCGCGTCGACCGACCCGATGGACTCCACGACTGCTCGGACGTGGTCGCCGGGTTCGATCGGGGCCGCGCCGGGCGTCCCGGTGCTGAACAGGTCGCCCGGGCGGAGCGTCATCACGTCCGAGTGGAACGAGACGATCTCCCGGGGCGGGAACAGCATGTTCTCGATCCCGTTCTCCGCCTCGACGGCGTCGTTGACCTCCGTCCGCACCGAGAGCTCGCTCAGTCCGATCGGCTCCTCCGGGACCGCGATCGTCGGCCCGACGACGAGGAACGAGTCGTAGCTCTTCGCGCGCGTCAGGAACCGCGGGTTGCGCTGGAGCACGTCCTCGGCGGTCATGTCGATGACCGGGAGGAAACCGGCGATCACGTCGTCGACCTCGTCCCCCGCGACGGAGCGACACTCGCGGCCGATCAGCACGGCGAGTTCGGCCTCGGCGGTGACCCGCTCGCTCTGCTCGGTCGGCGGCAGTCGGATCGGGCCGCCCGGCCCCCGCAGGACCGTGTTCGGCTTCATGAAGCTCGCGGGCTCCTGGGGGCGGTCCTCGTCGAGGTCGCCGGCGTGCTCCTCGTAGTTCAGGCCGATGCCCCAGAGCTTCCCGAAGCGTTCGAGCGGCGCGCCGAACGTGAGGTCCCCGGCGGGGACCCGGTCGGCGGTCGCCCCGTCCGGGTCGCCGAGCGTGCCCGCGGCCGCGTGCGGGAGCGCCTCGCGGACGCTCCCCAGGTCGGGGTTCGCGGCGCCGAGCGGGACGAACCCCTCGTCGTCGCCGAGCAGCGGGTCGCCGGTCGCCGTGCGTGCGAGGTACTTCATCGTCATTCCCGGTCCGTCCAGAAGTCGAACGAGCGCCCCGGCGCGAACACGTCCAAGCCGACCGCCAGTTCGTCGCCCGTGTTCTCGACGCGGTGAGTCTCCCAGGACTCCAGCAGCACGGAGTCGTACTGCTCCAGCGTCACCTCGTCGTCCTCGGTCGCGACGGTGAGTTCGCCGCGCAGGCAGAGACACACCTGCTCGTTCTCGTGGTCGTGCATCGGGGAGCTGTGGCCCGGCGGCTTCTCGAACCACTCGAACGCGAACCGCTCGCTGCCGGCCAGCGAGACGCGCCGCCAGCCCTCCTCCGGCTCGTACGTCTCCGCGTCGTCGAAGTCGACCGGCCTCATAGGTTCGCGCCCGTGGAGCCGCCGTCGATGGGGAGCGCGGTCCCGTTGACGAAGCCGGACTTCGGCGAGGAGAGGAACGCGACGGTGTTGCCCAGTTCCATCGGGTCGCCGATGCGTTCGAGCGGGTTGCCCGCCCAGTCGCTCAGCCCCTCCTCGTAGGAGTCGTAGTCGCCGCGGTCGACCGCCTGGTTCACGAGGTCCTGGATGCGGGAGGTCTCGTGCGGGCCGGGGAGCACGGTGTTGGCGCGCACCTCCGGCGCGAACTCCTTCGAGAGCGTCTTCTCGAGCCCCACGACGCTCATCCGCACCGAGTTCGAGAGCACGAGGCTGTCGAGCGCCTCCTTCACGCTGCGGGAGGTGATGTTGACGATGGTGCCGCCGTCGCCGTCCTGCAGGTGCGGGTGGGCCTCTCGAGCCAGCCGGACGACGCTCATGACGAGCAGGTCGTACGCGTCGTACCAGTCCTCGTCGTCCGTCTCCAGGAACGCACCGGAGGGCGGTCCGCCCGCGCTCGTCACCAGGTGGTCCAGCCCCCCGAACTCCTCCACCGTCGTCTCCACCAGCGCGGCGACGTCGTCCTCGTCGGTCAGGTCGCCGGGCTGGGCGACGACCTCGCCGGTCGCCTCCGCCTCGATCTCGGACGTCGCCTCGGCCAGTCGCTCCTCGTCGCGCCCGTTGACGACCACGTTCACGCCCTCGCGGGCGAGCGCCGTCGCCGACGCCTTCCCGAGGCCGCTGCTGGATGCCGTGACGAGCGCCGCGTTGCCGTCTATCTCTAGGTCCATGTGATGGGACACCGGATATGACGGGGAAAGATTTTCCCTAGGGGCAAGCGGACTCGGTTCCGACGGCGCCGCGACCGCGCCCGGGCGCCGACGCCGCTACTCCGTCCGGAACGAACGCGTCCCGTCCTCGAACCGGAGCTCCTCGCGATCGAGCACGCGGGCGCCCTCCGGGAGTTCGTCCAGAAGCGGCTCCGAGACGTGGAACTCCGTGAGGTCCTGCGTGTTCTTCACCCAGACGATGCGTACCGTCTCCGGGTCGTAGCCGCCGAGGGCGGCCAGCGAGGTCCGCAGCGCGAACTCGTCGTCGGGCGCGACGACGGGGAGCTTCGCCTTCGCGAGCGACCCGCTCGTCAGCGCGTTCGCGTACGTCTTCTTCGCGTCGAGCTGGTCGACCGCGGCCCGTCGGGTGACGTCCGCGAGCCCGATGCCGTTGCCGTTCCCCTTCGTTCCCTCGGTGAGCCCCCGGGCGTAGATCAGCTTGATCGCGGGTCTCTCGGGGTCGTCCGTGTTGAGCACGCGGTACCGGCCGATGACGTTCGTGTCCATCCCGGCGCCCGAGATCTCCTTGCCGAGTTCGTCGACGACGAGGAGGTCGACCTCCTCGACCGGGAGCGTCGCCATCTCGTCGTACGCCCGTTCGAGCAGCGCCGGCTCGCGCTCGGTGAACTCGGCCGCCGGGATCGCCTCGACGTGGGCCGTCTCCTCCCGGAAGTTCTCCACGAGCGCGACGCCTCCGAGCAGCGGGGCCGACTCCCGGATGGTCGCGAGCGCGGGCTCGAGCGTCTCCAGGTACCCCTCCTTGATCGCCGTCGAGTGGAACGACTTCGCCCCGCGCTGCTTGCCGAGGCCGACGACGGTCATCTTGCAGAGCCCGCTCTCCAGGCGCCCGCTGAAGTTGGTGTGCGCCTTGACGCGGTTGATCACCAGGACGGCGTCGGCCTCGAGGGCGGCCGCCGAGAAGTACACCGTCGCGGTCGTGTCGCCGACCTCGATCTCGCCGACCGGGTCGGCGTCCATCCGCGCGTCGATGGGGACGCCCAGCCGCTCCTCGGTGACGCCGAGCACCTCGAGCACCTCGCGCTGCCCCTCGGGGGTCGCGCCGCCGTGGCTCCCCATCGCGGGGACGACGACGGGGTCGAAGCCCCGCTCCTCGAGCTCCGCGATCGTCGCCTCGACCACGTCGTCGATGCCGTGGATACCCCTGCTGCCGGCGCCGACGGCGACGGTCGCGCCCGGTTCGAGCCCCTCGAACTCGAGCCGGTCCAGCTCCGACCGCGTCGTCGCCGCGGGGTCCGCGACGGTCTCCGTCTCCGGTTCGTGGCGAACGCGCGCGAACGACGGCAGCGGCTGGGGCTCGATCAGCCCGTCGACGTCGGATCGCTCCGGGAAGTCCATGCGCGACCCGAGGGGAGCGGGGGGTGTAAATCGTGTGCTGGAGCAAGTTTTGCTCCCACGCGCGGGTATAACGACGAGTGGGTCGCCGTTCCCCCATGGAAATCGCCGAGGTCGAATCCTACCCGATCAAGATCCCGCTCGACTCGCCGGTCTCGTTCTCCAACCGGACGATCACGTTCCGCGACCACGTGATCACGCACGTCCGGACCACGGACGGCCTGGAGGGCGTCGGCTACTCGCTGGGCTACGAGGGCGCGCCGCTGCTCGCGCAGGCGGTCGAGACGATGCTCGAACCGCTGCTGGTCGGCGAGGATCCCCGCGACACCGAGCGTCTGTGGCGCGAGATGTACGACGGCAACATCCAGATCGGCCGGACCGGCGTCATGCTACGCGCCATCTCCAGCGTCGACATCGCGCTGTGGGACCTGAAGGCGAAGGCGGCCGACCAGCCGCTGTACAAGCTGCTCGGCGGGTACGCCGACGCGGTCCCCTCCTACGGGAGCGGCGGCTACTACCGCGACGACAAGGGCCACGATGGCCTCCGCGCGGAGATGCGCCGCTACCTCGACGAGGGCCACGACGTGGTGAAGATGAAGGTCGGGCGACGCTCCGTCCCAGAGGAGGTCGAGCGCGTGGCGGCGGTCCGCGACGAGATCGGCCCGGACCGGACGCTCCTGCTGGACGCGAACGGCGTGTGGGAGACGACGCCCGAGGCGGTCAGGGCCTGCCGCGCGTTCGAGCCGTACGACCCCTACTTCATCGAGGAGCCGGTGATGATCGACCGCGTCGAGACGATGGCCGAGGTGAACGACGCCATCGACTACCCCGTCGCGACGGGGGAGCTGGAGGGGACCCGGCACAACTTCGCGCGGCTGTCGGACACGGGCGCGGCGGGGGTCCTCCAGCCGGACGCGACGGTGTGTGGCGGCATCACGGAGTGGCTGAAGATCGCCCACTTCGCGGCGGCCCACGACGTGCCGGTCGCGCCCCACTACAACTGGAACCTCCACGCGTCGCTGCTGGGCGGCGTCGAGAACGGTCTCTGGGTGGAGTACTTCTACCGCGACATGGACGTGAAGGCGTTCGACGACGTGGTGGCGGAGCCGCTGGGGCCGGGCGACGACGGCATGATCGAACTCCCGGACAGGCCGGGCCACGGGGTCGTGCTGGACGAGGACGCGCTCGAACGGTTCGAGTGGACGTGATGTTCTAGGCGTTACGGGTTCTCCGTTTCTTTGGTCGGTGTTCTTGCAGAAGTCGAGGGGACGACGATGATGCTCTCGAAAGCCCCCGCGGCTGTCGACTCCCGCGGGCCGCTCTGCGCTCCTCGGTCGCTCACTTCGTTCGCTCCCTGTGGTGCTTGAGGGCCCGGGGTTCGCCGACAGCCGCGGCCCCTTTCAGTCCCACCCACCGCACCGCCCCGCACCTCGCCCTCCCCAGCCTCCTGCGCTCCTCGCCTCGGTCGCTCACTCCGTTCGCTCCATCGGCTGCGGTGCTCGTCCCTCGCGCGCGTCGTGCTCGCCCCACGAGGGGGCTCGCGTCGCGCGCGCCGGCAGGCTGGTTCGTATGCCGACCGACGCCGAAAAAATCCGTTCGCGAAACGCCGTGGACCCGACTCAGTCGAACCCGTCCGTGCCGGGCACGAGGTGCTCCTCGACGACGTCCTCGTCGAGTTCGACGCCGAGGCCGGGTTCGGTCGGCACGTCGACGTAGCCGTCCTCGATGACCGGCTCCTCGCGGGTGAGCAGGTCGTCCCACCAGTCGACCTCGAGCGCGTGGTACTCCAGCACGTCGGCGTTCGGAATCGCGGCGCAGAGGTGGACGCAGGCCATCGTCCCGACCGGGCTGCAGACGTTGTGCGGCGAGAACGGGATGTAGCGCTCCTCCGCGCGGTCCGCGACGCGCTTGGACTCCGCCAGACCCCCGAGCGTCGTCGGGTCCGGGGTCGCGACGTCCACCGCGTAGTCGTCGAGCAGTTCGGTCAGTTCGTGGACGCGGAACCGGTTCTCGCCGGTCGCGGTCGGGGTGGCGGTCGCCCGGGCGACCTCCCGCTGGGCGCGCGTCTCCTCCGGCGGCACCGGGTCCTCGAGCCACATCAGGTCGTAGGGTTCGAGCTTCCGCGCCAGGCGCTTGGCGCTCTCGACGGTGTAGTCCCAGTGGCAGTCGAACGCGAGGTCGACGTCGTAGCCGACCGCCTCCCGGACCGCGTCGACGACCTCGACCTTGTGCCGGACGGCGGCGTTCGAGAGCCGGCCGTTGGCGGGGTCCGGGTCGTTGTCCATCTCCATGTCGAGGTCGAACTTGATGGCGGTGAATCCCATGTCGAGCACGCGCTCGGCCTCGGCCGCGTACGCCTCGGGCGTGTACGCCTCCTCGTCCGCGTACTCGGTGAACCCGCCCTCGTCGACGGCGTACGCCTCGCCCGCGTGGCAGTCGCAGTAGATGCGCACCCGGTCGCGGTACTTCGAGCCGAGCAACTGGTAGACGGGGACGTCGAGAATCTTCCCCGCGACGTCCCACAGCGCGATCTCGATGCCCGACGCCGCGGTGACGACCTTCCCGGTCGTGCCGCCGTGGCCCGACATCTCCTGCACGATGAGCCGGAACAGTCGCTCCACGTCCAGCGGGTTCTCCCCGACGAGGAAGCGGTTGGTGTACTCGATGATCTCGGGGACGCCGCCGCCCCGGTACGACTCGCCGACGCCCGTCACGCCCGCGTCGGTGTGCACCTTCACCAGGTTCCACTCGAAGTTCCCCTCGACCGCCGCGGACTCGATCCCGGTGATCTCGACGTCCGCCCCCTCCGGCCGCTCCGTCGCATGGTTGGAGTAATCCCTCATTCGGTAGTGGCTCCCACGGGCCCGGGCTTATGGCCTTGGGTTCCGCGAAATATCTCTTCGACGCGAGCGCGTCGCCCGGACGGACGGCGAACCGGTCAGACGACCTGGTTCCGCAGGTCGCGGTGCTCGCCGTCCGCCTCGACGTGCTCGAGGTTCTCGATGAGTATCCCCGCGACCCGCTCCCAGTACTTCGGCGTGTGGCCCGCCGCGTGGGGGGTGAGAAAGACGTTCTCCATCGACCAGAGCGGGTGGTCCTCCGGCAGCGGCTCCGGGTCCGTCACGTCGAGGGCGGCGCCGTGGATCCGGTTCCACCGCAGCGCGTCGACCAGCGCGTCCGTGTCGAGGACCCCGCCGCGGGCGACGTTGACGACGACCGCGTCCGGCGGGAGCGTCCGCAGTTCCTCCGCGCCGACGAGCCCCTCCGTCGTCCCGGTGAGCGGGCACGCGAGCACGAGCACGTCGGTCCGCGCCAGCGCGTCCGCGAACTCCGCCTCGCCGTACCCGATCACCTCGTCGGTCGGGCCGCCCTTCCCCGGCGAGTAGCGGACGCCGACGGTCTCGACGCCGAACGGCTCCAGCCGACGGACGATCGCCTCGCCGATGGCCCCCAGGCCGACGACGGTGACGGTCCGCCCCTCGAGCTCCCCGAACGACTGGAACCGGCGCCACTCGCGGCGCCGCTGCCGGCGGAGCCCCTCGTCGAGCCGTCTGGTGAACATCAGCAGCCACCCGATCACGTGTTCGGCCATGTTCGGGCCGTGGACCCCCGAGGCGTTCGTGACCGCAACCCCGGCGTCCTCGAAGGCGTCCAGCGGGAGGTGGTTGACCCCCGCCGTCGTGCAGGCGAACAGTTCGAGCCGCGGAGCGGCTCGGACCGTCTCCGCGTCGAGCGCCTTCCCGGTGACGACCTCCGCACGCGGGACGAGTTCCCGCACCTCGGCCGGCATGCGGGCGTGCTCGACCGTCGCGTCCGGCAGCCCGTCCCGGAGGATCTCCACGTAGTCGGCGGCCGGGACGGCGTGCGCGTCGTCGTCGAGCACGACGATGTGGGGCGTGTCCGTGTCCATGGCTGAGCGGCGGTCCGCGTCGGGACCGTCCGGCCGGAACGTACTCGGCCGGGCGTACAAGTACCCGCGGGGTCCGGCAACGGGCGCGGGCCGAACCCCGGACGGGGATCACGATTTCGCGCCCGGCGGGGCGGCTCACGCGTCGGCTCGAACGGGCGGCGCGCGGTGGACCAGGAACAGGCAGCCGATGCCGGCGGCCGCCGCGAGCACGCTCGTCGCGACGCCGACCGACCGGACCGCCGACGCGAACCCGAGCCGCGGCGCCGCGAGCGCGATGGCCCCGCCCATGAGGATCGGCGCGAGCGTCGCGCTCAGGCGCCCGACGCCCTCCCCCACGCTCACCAGGCCGCCGCGCCGGGCCGGGTCGGCCATGTTCGTGATGACGCTCCGGTACAGCGAGAGGACGACCCCGAACCCAGTGCCCATCGTGACCGCGCCGACGAACGCGGCGACGAGCGTCCCAGCGACGAACACGAGGCTGAGCCCGACGGCCATCGCGACGTTCATCGCCACGAGCGGCCACAGCCGGCTGTCGAACCGCTCGGTGATGCGGCCGGCCTGGCTCGCGGCGAGCGCGAAGCTGAGGCTACTGAGCGCCGCGAGGACGCCCGCCTGGACCGGCGTGCCGCCGACGAGGTCGACGACGACGATCGAGTTGTACGTGAGGAACCCGAGCCAGACGAACATCGGCGTCCCGCGCGCGACGACCATCGCCCAGGCGCGCCGCTGGGAGACGAGCGCCCACAGCTCCCGGAGCTGCGTCCGGACGTCCCGCCCGTCGTCATCGGCGTCGGCCTCGGGGTCGACCGGCTCCTCGAACCACAGGTACACGACCGCCGCGATGGGGAACGCGACAGCGTACAGCAGGAACGGGTACTGCCACGCGAGCACGACCAGCGCGCCCGCCGCGAGCGGGAACGCCGTCTGGGCCACGCCGGTCCCCGTGAAGCGGAGCCCCTGCGCGGTCGCCTCCTTCGTCCCGGTGTAGAGGTCGCCGATGCTCGTGATGATGATCGGGGTGAGCGCGGCGAAGCCGACGCCCTGGAGCATCCGCAGCCCGAGCGCGACGCGGAAGTCCGTCGTGAGCGCGATGGCGGACCCGGCCGCGCCGAACCACAGGAGCCCGAAGAGGATGACGGGGCGTCGCCCGAGCCGGTCGGCGATCACGCCCGCGACGGGGATCACGACGACGGCGGGGCCGGTGAACGCCGACATCAGCAGGCCCACGTTCGCCGTCGTCGTCCCGAGCGGGTCGACGAGCGAGCCGAGCACCGGCGAGAGGAGCGCCGTTCCCAGCGCCGGGAGCACGTTCGCGAGGAGCAACAGCTGGAACGGCCGCTCGCGGAGCACCTCGGCGTCGCTCCCGACGATCGACGAGAGGGGTGCCACGGCGTCAGCGCCCCCGGCCCGGCCCCTCGGCGATCCCCCTCCGGGAGTCGCCCCGACCCGAACGCGAGGCGGTTCCGCCCGAGTTACCTGTCAAGGTTCTCCAGAACCGCGTCCGAGAGGTGGTCCCCGAACGGGAGCGAGCAGGTGAGCCCGGGCGAGACGGCGTTGAGGACGTGCGTGGAGTCGCCGGCGTGCTCGAACAGCGGGTCCTTGACCAGGTCGCCGTCCTCGCTCACGAGCTGTGCCCGGATGCCGGCGTAGCTCCTCGTGAAGTCGTCGGCCTCGGCCCCGGGGACGAGCCGCCGCGCGGCCTCGACGAACTTCCCCTTCCGGTAGGACCTGTTGAGTTCGTCCCATCCGACCTTCAGTATCTTCGGGTCGGCCATCAGCCGCCGGAAGCCGCGGTAGCCGAGCGTCTCCGCGAGTTCGCGTGGGTTCACGTCGGTGTTCCCGTAGGCCTCGCGGCCGAACGCCAGCACCGCGTTCGGCCCGACGATGACCTTGCCGTCGGTGCGCCGGGTGAAGTGGACGCCGAGGAACGGCAGGTCCGGGTCCGGCGTCGGGTAGATCATCGTCTCGCAGAGGTGGCGCCGCTCGGGGACGACCTCGTAGTACTCCCCGCGGAACGGGACGACCTGGAGCCCCTCGCCGACGCCGAACTCCGCGGCGACGTGGTCGGCGTGGAGCCCGGCGGCGTTGACGACGTACCCCGCCCGTAGCTCCCCGGAGGTGGTGTCGAGCCGGAAGCCGTCGAGGTCCCGCCGGACGTCGTCGACGCGGGTGCCGGTGTAGAGGTCGACGCCGCGGTCCGCGAGATCGCGGGCGAGCGAGTAGACGTACTGCTGGGAGTCGATGGAGGCCGCCCCCGGCGCGTACAGCGCCGCCTGCCCCGTCGCGTGCGGCTCGTGTTCGGCGATGGCGTCCGGCTCGTACAGGAGTTCGGTCCCGACTCCGTTCTCGGTCGCCCGCTCCTGCATGGTCTCGAGGTGCGCCTCCTCGCGGTCGTTCCGGGCGACGACGAGGACGCCGAAATCCTCGATCGGAACGCCGTGTTCGGCCGCGTACTCCTTCATCCGGCGGGTCCCTTCGGTGGCGAACCTCGCCTTCAGCGAGCCGGGTTCGTAGTTGAACCCCGGGTGGAGTACCCCCGAGTTGCGGCCGCTCTGGTGGGCCGCGAGGTGGTGCTCCTTCTCGACGACGGCGACGTCGAGGTCCGACTTCGACGCGAGCGACCGCGCCACCGAACAGCCGACGCAGCCGCCGCCGACGACGACGATGTCGTGAGCGGTCATGCGTCGGGGTCCGGGACGAAGGTTGATAACCCCTGACTTGTCGGGGACTTTCGCGACGGCCGGTCCGACCCGTGGGCCGCGGTCCGGCCGTCGGGGTCGTCCGCCGACGACGGGTGAGCGCGTTCCGCGCCGTCAGCGGGAACTCACGTGGGCGGCCACGTCGAGCAGCCGGTTGGAGAAGCCGTACTCGTTGTCGTACCAGGCGAGCACCTTCGCCAGGCCGTCCTCGCCCACGACGTTCGTCGAGTTCAGGTCGACGTACGAGGAGAACGGCAGCCCCAGGATGTCGCGCGAGACGACTTCGTCGTCGGTGTAGCCCAGCACGCCCGCGAGCGGCCCGTCGTCCGCGGCCGCCCGGAAGGCGTCGTTGATCTCCTCGGCGCCCGGCGAACCCTCGAGATCGACCACGAAGTCCGTGACCGAGCCGTTCGGCACGGGGACGCGCATCGCCATCCCGTCGAGTTTCCCCTCGAGGCCGGGCAGGATCTCGGTCGTCGCCTTCGCCGCGCCGGTCGAGGTCGGCACGATGTTCTCGGCGGCCGCGCGGCCGCGGCGGGTCTTCCCCTTCGGCCCGTCGACGAGGTTCTGGGAGCCGGTGTAGGCGTGGACCGTCGTGAGCATGCCGTGGGCGAGGCCGAACTCGTCGTCGAGCACCTTCGCGACCGGCGTCACGGAGTTGGTCGTACAGGAGGCGTTCGAGACGACCGACTCGCCGTCGTACTCCCCGTGGTTGACGCCGTAGACGAGCTGTTTGACCGGGGTCTCGCCCTTCGGCGGCGCGGAGACGACGACCACGTCCGCGCCCGCCTCCACGTGCCGGGCGGCGTCCTCGTGGGTCCGGAACACGCCGGTGCACTCGAGCACCACGTCCGCGTCGAGTTCGTCCCACGGGAGCTCCCCGGGGTCCTGCTCGTCGAGCACCGGCACCGCCGTGTCGCCGAGGACGAGCTCCCCGCTCGCGTCGTCGTAGGACAGCCCGTCGAGCCGACCCATGACCGAGTCGTAGCTCGCGAGGTAGCGCATCTCCTCGCCGTCCATCACGTCGTTGACGCCGACGAGTTCGATCCGCGGGTCCGACCGCACTGCCCGGAACACGTTCCGGCCGATGCGGCCGAAGCCGTTCAGGCCGACCCGGACGGGGTCGGCGACGTCCGCGTCCGCGGCGAGGTTCGATTTACTCATGTTCGAATAACCGACGCGGTCGGACTTAAATTGTCGTCATGGCGGGGCGGCGGCCCGCGGCACGCGGGGGTGACCCGCGGGACGCCGCCCGGTCAGGGCCAGATCCCGCGCGCCTCGTGCGCGCGACCGACCCTGTCGAGCGCGACGACGTACGCCGCGTCGCGCCACGTCACGCCGCGCTCCTCGACCACCGCCTCGACAGCCTCCCACGCGGCCGTCATCTCCGACTCGAGTTCGCGGTGGACCCGTTCGAGCGACCACGACCGCCGGTTGATGTCCTGGAGCCACTCGAAGTACGAGACGGTGACGCCGCCGGCGTTCGCCAGGATGTCGGGGACGACGGGGACGTCCCGTTCCGCGAGGATGGCGTCGGCCGCGCTCGTCGTCGGCCCGTTCGCCCCCTCGACGACCATCGTCGCCCGCACGTCGTCGGCGTTCGCCCCGGTGAGGACGTTGCCGACCGCCGCGGGGATCAGCACGTCGACGTCGAGTTCGAGCAGTTCCGCGTTGGTGACGGTGCCCTCCGCGTGCGTCTCGGCGTACCTCGTCACGGCTTCGGGCTCCTCGTCGTGGGAGGGGATCTCGTGGATCGGAATCCCCACCGGGTCGTAGGCGGCCCCGTTGACGTCGCTGATCGCGACGACGGTCGCTCCCCAGTCGTCGAGCAGGCGGGCGGCGTTCGCGCCGACGCTGCCGAACCCCTGTACGGCGACGGTCGTCCCCTCGAGGGGGTAGCCGTAGTGCTTGCACGCCTCGCGGGTGACGATGGCGACGCTGCGGCCGGGCGCCTCCTCGCGCCCCTCCGACCCGCCCACCACCGGCGGCTTGCCCGTGACGACGCCGGGGAGCGTCTCGCCCTGCTGCATGCTGTAGGCGTCCATCAGCCACGCCATCGTCTGCGCGTCGGTGCCCATGTCCGGCGCGGGGATGTCCTTGTTCGGGCCGATCGCGTCGCGGATCTCCTCGGTGAACCGACGGGTGAGCCGTTCGCGCTCGGTCCTGCTCAGGTCCTTGGGGTCGACGACGACGCCCCCCTTCGCGCCGCCGAACGGGAGGTCCATCACGGCGCACTTCCAGGTCATCCACATCGAGAGGCCGACGCACTCCTCCCGGGTGACGCCCGGGTGGTAGCGCAGGCCGCCCTTGTACGGCCCGCGGACGCTGTCGTGCTGGACGCGGTAGCCGGTGTACACCGACAGGCTCCCGTCGTCGCGGACGACCGGGACGTGGACCTCGTGGACGTGCGCGGGGTGTTTCAGGCGCTCGACGATGTTCGGGTCGACCTCGAGGAGGTCGGCCGCGTGTTCGAGCTGTCGGATCGCCGTCCGCTGTGCCGGTTCCTCGGACCGTTCCCCGCCGTCCGGGAGGGCCCCGGTCGCGGTGGCATCTCCTGTCATACGTTCGAGCCGGCGTTCACTCGAGCGACATCGCCCTGTTCTGCATCTCCGCCCCGCAGTCCGGACACTGTCCGGGGTGCGAGTCGGCCGTCACGATCGTCCCGCACTGCAGGCACTCGTACGCCGACTCGACTCCCTCGTCGGTTGGAACGTCGAACATCGGTGGGACATCGGCGTTCGATATAAATAATAGATGGGTTATTAGGTCGATTGAACGTAATAATATACCATGCCGTTCCGCCATACGACCCGCCATCAGGACGAGTCACGCTGGAAGCGGCCCGAGGGTCACGAGTAGGTACTCCATCAGGCCCGTTTCTAGCGAAACTGCATCCGAAGGAGGGGCTTTCAATTGGGCCGGGGGAGAAGGCTTATCGGGGTTAACGGGCAAGTCCGGAGCATGCGAGACGACCGCGACGACCCCTTCGGCGACATCTTCGACGAGATCGAGCGGATGATGAACCAGATGACGGGCGCCGGCACCCACGGCGGTGACAGCGGGTTCGGCACCGAGACGCACGTCTCGGTCCAGCACGAGGACGAGGAGGTGCGACTCCTCGCGGACCTCCCGGGCGTCGGGAAGGACGACATCGACCTGAAGTGCGACGGCCGGACGCTCACGATCAGCGCCCGCAGCGAGACGCGCCGGTACGACGAGCGCGTCAGGCTCCCGGTCCGCGTCGACGAGCACTCCGCGTCGGCGTCGTTCAACAACGGCGTCCTCGAGGTCACGTTCGACGCGATGGAGCCGTCGGCCGACATCGACGTCGAGTAGCCCGCGGGAACCCGAACCGCCGGCCGTCCCCGCGCCGCCGGAGCGGTCCGGGTCTACCCCCCGGCGCCGTCAGCGCCGCCCCGCCGTCCGCCACACCAGGTCGGCGAGGTCCTCGTCGAACCCCTCCTCGTACTTCGTCGCCTCGTCCACGGTCGGACGCGCGTTCGTCTCGGAGACGACCACCCTCCCGTCCGTCTCCAGCAGGTCCACGCCGAGCAGCGGGATCGAGAGCGTCGCAGCGGCACGCTCGGCCAGCCGGCGGCGTTCCGCCGGGAGCGAGACGCCCTCGGCGACGGCGCCGCGGTGGACGTTGTGTTTCCACTTCCCGGCGTCCGTCCCCGCCGCCGGGAGTCGCCGCTCGACCGCCCCCGCGTACTCGCCGTCGACCACCATCACCCGGTAGTCGCGCGCGTTCGGGAGGAACTCCTGGAGGAGGTACGACCTGTCGCCGGTGGCGCGGTAGTCGTGGACCAGGTCGAGGTAGTCCGTCGCGCCGAGCAGCGAGTCCGGGTCGGCCGCCTTCGTCACGCCGACGCCGCGTGTCGTGGAGTTCGGCTTGAGGACGACGGGATAGCCGAGCGACTCGGCCGCGGCGAGCACCGCGTCCTCGTCGGCGGGGTTGGAGACGAGCGTCGTCTCGGGCACGGGCAGGCCCGCGTCCGAGAGCGCCGTGAGCACGCCGGCCTTGTTCCGGGAGTCCAGCACCGCGTCGCGGCCGTTCACCCACGGGACGTCGAGGGCGGCGTCGACGACCGCGCCCTCCATCAGCCGCGAGGGGTACACCCAGCCGACGTCGGCGTCGGGGAACGATTCGACGCAGTCCTCCCCGGTGACCGGCAGCACCCGCTCGTCCGGCCGGACGTGGACCACGTCGATGCCGCGCCCGGCGAACCGTTCACGGAGGCGCTCGAACGTCTCCGCCCGCGTCGTCACGGCGAGCCGGAGGTCGGTGTCGCTCACGGTGACACGGTGGGAACCGGGGGAGCATAAGCGCCGCCGGTGGCGCGGGGTCGACGCCCTACCCCCAGGAGGTTCACCCGGACCGTCCGTCCCCGTCGACTTCCCGCCCCGCGGCGGCCGAACGGACGCCGAAACGCGCGGTGTCGGCGCGTTCCGACCCTGGGGGCCGACAGCCTCTTGCCGTTCCCGGGCCAACCTCGGTTCCCTATGCTCGGAGCCTACGCGGTCGGGAAGAAGGCGGTCAAGTTCGGGTACAAGCGGTACGGCGTCCCGGGCGCGGTCGCCTCGGGCGGGGTGGCGCTGGCCGGCTACCTCGTCGTCCGGCGCGCCCTGAGGTCGTCGACCGACTCGGAGGACGTCGATTCGGCGATCGACGTCGGGACGATCAAGTCCGCCGTCGAGGAGGGAGGCCTCGGCGCAGTGACCGACAGGGGAACGCTCGACGACGCGATAGACGAGAACGAACTGGGCACGTCCATCGACGTGGAGGAGGTCCAGTCGTCCGCGGAGGACGAGGCGGACGAGGTACGGGACGGGGACGGAACGAGCGGCGAGACGTAGACGGGCGTCCGACCTGCCGGCGCCGCCCGACGCTCCCGCCGCTGAGCCGTCGGGGTCGAGGACCGGTCCGCCCCGCTCACCCGCGGTCGTACGTGACGGTCCGGCCCCAGCTGCTCTTCTTCCCCCAGAGGCCCGAGCGCATGCACTCGAGTTCGACGATCTGGGAGTTGTCGACGAAGAGGTTGACGTTCGGCCCGAAGTTCTTGACGTACCACTCGAACACCGGCGGGTCGGCGGCCTCGAACACGCAGTGCTCGATGCCGACCTCGTTCGCGATCGCGAACGCGACGTCGGTGCGCCACTCGCGGACGCGCTCGGTGATCCCCTCGGACTCGACCATGATCTTGTACGCGCCGGCCTCGAGGTGACGCTCCGCCTCGGCGATGGCGCTCGCGGGGTCGATCGCCTCCTCGCTCTCGAGTTCCTCGACGCTCGATGCCCCGCCGGCGCCGAACTGGACGTTGATCTCCGGCTTGGGCTTCAGGCCGTGGTCGGCGACGAGTTCGGTCAGCCCGACCATGTCCTCGACGTCGACCGCGAGGAACCCGCTGGAGATCTCGACGATGTCGAAGCCGAGGTCGCCGGCCTCCTCGACGTACCGTTCGACCTCGTCGTGGTCCCGGACGAGGACGTTCTCGATGAAGCCGCCGGTCGACACCTCGACGTCGAACTCGTGGCAGACGTCGAGGAGTTCCCGGACGGCGTCCTCGGGCATCAGCGCGAACGACCCGCCGGAGAACTTGTAGATGTCGACGTACCGGCCCATCGTCTCGAGGATGTCGCGGAGTTCCCGGGGACCCATCGGGTCGTAGTACGGGCCGCGTATCTCGGTGATCCCCTTCTCGCGCGGTTTGTCCGGCCGGTGGTTCCGGTGCAGGAAGCTGAACGCTAGGTCCGAATCGGTCATGGTCACAGTGACGTTCGCTCGCCGATTCCTTAGTGATACGCCATGCACGCGCCGGTCGGCCCGGCGCTGTCCGATCGTGCCGCCGTCCCGGTCAGTCGAGCAGGACGACGAGATCGGCGACGTCGTGGTCCTCGAGGCTCCGGATCGTCTCGACGATCTCGGCCCGACGGGCCTCGTCGTAACGCCCCTCGGCCATCGTCGTGAACTTCGCCTCGACCTGCTCCCAGGACATCGGCTTGGACGGGTGGCCGCCGAACGCGTCCTTCTCGATCCGATGGACCGTGCCGTCCGCGAGCTCGACCTCGATGCGGGCCGGCATCTCGCCGTCCTCGAACCGTTCGGTCAGCGCGGGGTCCTCCTCGACCTCGACCCGTCGGAGGAGCGTCTGTACCGCGCCGCGTCGGATCCGCTCGGACTCGTAGGCCGTGGCCGTCATCTCGCGGTCGAGGAGCGACGCGGCGAGCATGTACGGCAGCGAGTGGTCCGCCTGGGCCTTCGTCTCCACCTCGTAGCGCGACCCCTCGCCGCCGCCGATGATGAGCTTCGCGCCGGCGAACGTCTCGAGGCGGATGGCCTCGACGTCCTCGTGATCGATTCGCTCCCGTTCGGCGAGTTCGATGATCCCCTCCACGGCCGACTGCGCGTACGTCTCGGCGACGTAGCGCTTCGTCATCGTGTCGAACACGTGCTCACATCCCGGGTCGAGGTCCACCTCGAACGGCCCGGAGACGACCTCCTTCCATCCCTTCTGGCCCTCGAACAGGTTCACCGGCCCCTCCATCCCGTTCCGGGCGAGCAGCACCGAGAAGACGGCGTTCCGGGCGGCGTTCGCGCTGGCGATCCCCTTCCACTCGTTTATCCCGCCCGTCCGGGTGACCCGGAGCGCGTTGTGGGCCGTCCCCGCGATGCCGATGGCGTTCCGGAGTTGGTCGTGCGAGAGGTCGAGTACCGCCCCGGCGCCCGCGGCCGCGGAGATCACCGTGTGGGTGACGTGGTCAAAGCCCCGGTCCCGAACCGGCGCGTTCCACGCGAGTTCGCCCTGGATCTCGTAGGCGACGCCGATGGCTTCGAGGAGTTCCCGCCCGGACGCGTCCGCGACCTCGCCACAGGCGACGACGCTCGCGACGTTGTCGCTCGGATGCGGCGTCTCCCCCGGCGCGAGGAACGAGTCCATGAAGTCCAGATAGCGCGTGAGCGCCGTGTTGTACATCGCCGCCTCCGCCGGCGGGACGGTCTCCTCGCGGCCCCAGAGGTGACACGGGCCGCCGTGCCCGAACTCCGTGACGGTCGCCGCGACGGCGTCGACCGGTTCCGCGCCGAGCGCTCCGACGCCGATGCCGACCGAATCGAGCACGCGCTTCTTGAGCTCCTCCCGCACGTCCGACGACAGGGAGTCGTACGAGACGGAGCGGACGAACCCCGCCAGTTCCGCCGTCGTGGTCATGGCCCCGTATTGGGTCGCGACGAGGAAAGCGGTACCGGCGGCTCGGACGCCGACCGTCGACCGACTGTCGACGCTGCGAGTCGACGGTCACGTCCACGAGCGGGGTTCCCGCCCCCACGGACGACCGTCTCGGTCGAGTCCCTCACGGCAGAAGTGACTGGGACGTTCGTGGTAATCGTATCGCGCAGTTGGTGCTCGGTCCGGTGCTCCTGGCCGTCCCCGTCGTGGCGTTCCTCGGCGAACTCGCCCCCGCGCCGGTCGTGTTAGCGGCCGTCCCTGTTGCGATCCTCGGGGCGCCGGCACGAGAAACAGCTATTTTCCGATCGTTTCAACGGTCACCCGATGGATCCGAAACCGTTGCGCCCGATCCTCCCGTCGACGCGACGGGACTGGGTTTACCTACTCGGCACCCTGGTCGTGCTCCTCGTCTGGGTGCTGTTTCTCCTCGTAGACCTGTCGATCCAGGTCACGATCGGACTCGTCCTGGCGATCTTCGTCCTGACGGTCGTGATCGCCTTCGCCGTCGACTGACTTCGGCCGTGGGCGACTTCCGGTCGACGGGGACGTCTGCCGGCAGGGAACTCCGAACCGTCGTGGTAGGATGCGGGCGATCGCGTCAGGAGGGACTCGTCGATCCGCGAGGAGGTCGGGTACACGGATGGTCGAAGCCGACCGACGGGGAAACGGGAGGCCGCTACCGGTCCACGCGATACCTGACTCGAGGAGACGTACTACCTTCCGGTTCCATGCGCGCACCTATAGTTTATGGTACAGGAGGTCGAACTTGCACGTTGGTAGGCCAACTGCTGACAAATCACACGGGAGTATACCAATGCCACTATACGACGTTCTCGGAATGGGGTTACTGTTCGTCGGAGCCGTCCTGATCGTCAACGGACTGTGGCTCCTGGGGAAGGGATCCGATCGGGACACGTCCATCCTGAACTTCTTCGTCGGGGCGCTCACGTTCCTGATCGCGATGTGGTGGGCGTTCGGCGGGGACGCCTCCGAGGGGACCGCGTTCAACGCCGCCGGGACGCTCCTGTTCGCGTTCACGTACCTCTGGGTGGGGAGCAACGCGTACATCGGCCAGGAGGACCAGCGCTCGCTGGGTTGGTACTGCATCTTCGTCACCGTCGTCACCGTCCCGACCGGCTGGCTCGTCCTCCTGAGCGGGGACCTCGGGCTCGCGGCCCTCTGGTGGATCTGGGGGGTCCTCTGGGCCACGTTCTGGATCCTGCTCGCCCTCGAGCGCACGGAGTACACTTCTCCCATCGCGTGGTACACCGTCGTCGTCGGCATCGTCACCGGTGCCGCGGGCTACCTGATGGCGGCGGGGTTCTGGCCCTGGCTCCCCGCGTAACCGCCCCCGTCACGCCCCGCCGGAGCCTACGACGGGAGGCCGGTCACCAGCCACGCCAGGCCGATGGCGACCAGCGCCCCGATCAGGTTGACGGTGGCGTAGCCGATCGATTTTCCCCTCGCGCCGGTCTCCCAGAGCCGAACGGTGTCGAACGAGAACGACGAGAACGTCGTGAACGAGCCGCAGACCCCGGTTCCGACGAACAGCAGGACGTCCTCGCCCGCGCCGAGGAACGTGACGAGACCGAGGACGAAGCTCCCCACGACGTTCACCGTCAGCGTCCCCAGCGGGAACGCCTCGACGTCGACGTACTCGCCGACCAGGTAGCGAAGGACCGCGCCGAGCATCCCGCCCGCCCCGACGAGATACGCCTGATGCTCCACGGGTCACTCCACCTCCAGTTGCGCCGCGAGTTCCGCGCCCAGCAGCACGCCGCCGAAGCCGAACGCGTAGCTGGCGACCACGTTGAGTACGCCGAACGGGAGCGCCGCCTGCATGGTCTGGAGCGCGAACGTGCTGTACGTGGTGAACGACGACAGGAGCCCGGTCGCCGCGACGAGGTGCGTCTTCTCCGACAGCAGTTCCGTGTAGATCGCCTCGTAGAGGATGAAGCCGAGCAGGAAGCTCCCGAGCGAGTTCGCGAGGAACGTGCCGGCGAGTCCGGGGAACACGAGCGCGAGAAGGTGCCGCAGGGTCGCACCCACGAACCCCCCGATCGCGATCAACGCGAGCGTTTCCAGACGAACGAGCGGGTGCGACTGGGCCATCGTCGGTGTCTCCAGGGATGTGTCCATTTCGACAAGGGGGATAAAAGAGTTGCCGCGCTCGGCGCGCTCGCACTGCCGGGCGCGAGTGGGCGGCCGAGCACGCCGGTCGGCGGGCACGTCACCGCACGACCGTGACGGGTACGGGCGAACGGCGGACGACAGTCTCCGCGACGCTCCCGAGGAGCACGCGCGAGACGCCGGAGCGCCCGTGGCTCCCCACGACGACGTGATCGACGTCGTGCTCCTCCACGTAGTCGAGGATGGTTCGGGCCGGACGGCCGAGCTCGACGGCCGTCGAGAGCGCCACGCCCCGTTCGTCGGCGAGGTGCCGCGCACGCTCGAGCAGCGCCTCGGCCTCCTCGGTGGCGGTCTCGAACCAGTCCCCGTCCCACGGGCCGCTGAACCCGACTTCGGGGTCGACGTCCGCTTCGAAGGGGTGGACGACGTGTAGGGCGGTGATGTCAGCGTCCGGGAACGTCGACAGCGCGTACTCCAGCGCTTCGGTCGCGAGGTCCGCGTCCTCCAGCGGAACGAGGATGTGGGACGTCACGATCGGACGTACGGGTTCCGACCGTAAAGTACCGTCAGTAGTCGGTCGGCGAGCCTCGGAAGGGGCCGGCCGACGGCGATCCGTAGCGTGTCATCCGTTCCAGCCCAGCCCCTGTCCGCCGTAGTACGCGTTCCAAGCGTCCAGCACGGCGCGGAGGGCCTCGTCGAAGGAGCGGTCGGTCTCCCCGCCGTCGGACGCTTCCGCCGCGGCGATCTCCCGGACGCGCCGGACCAGCCCCCCGTCGACGTCGACCCGTCGTTCGCCCTCCAGGTCGGCCATCCGGACGTTCGCGTCGCTCCGGTCCGCGGTGAGGCGGCGTGCAGCGTCGCGCCAGGTCGTCCCGCCATCCGCGTCGAATCGGTCCCACACCCTCACCAGCACCTCCACGCGCCAGTCGACGGGGTACTGGCCCGCGTCGACGGTCTCGTCGAGGTGGTGGTCGACGGCGTACGTGAGCTTCCAGACCGTCTCGCGGCTCACCTCGACGTCCATTCCGTCCCCCTCCACGGCCGGGCCGTCCCTCCGACGTCGCCCGACGGAGTCACGCCGTCGACGCCGGAGGTCGGCGATCCCCGCGGGTGGTCTCCGGTGTTCATGGGTCGAACGGGTACGTGAGGGGGGTCGGGTAGGGGCTCCCCTCGGCGGTGTCGAGTCGCAGCGCGACCGTGAAGCGATCGAGTCCGACCTCCAGGCTCGCGAACAGCAACAGTTCGACGAGTTCCCGGTCGGTGAACTCCCCCTGGAGGTCCTCGAAGAACTCGTCGGACAGTCGGTGGGGGTCCCGCGAGAGCAGGTCGGCGACCCGAACCGCGAGTTCCTCGCGCCGCGTGAGCGCGTCGGTCCCGACGTCCTCGCCCAGGACTGCGTCCTCCCGGGGCGCCACGTCGTCGCGAACACCCCGGGTTCGCACCGTCGCACAGTAGGCACACCGGTGGACGACAGCCACGCGGAGTCGCATCAACTCGAGCAACGCCGGGTCGAGCGAGTCGCTCGCGGGGAAGGCCTCGAGCGTCGACGCGATCCGCTTGAACAGCCGGGGCTGATGTGCCATGGCTCCGAAGAACGCCGCGTCCTCGTACCACCCCTCCTCCGCTTCCCGCAGGAGTTCGTTCACCGCCTCGTCGTCGGATTCGCCGGGGGTGACGATGTCAAGTCTGGATGCCATGTCGTCACGTACCGATTGGCGGGGATCGCCCTAAAACTACATCCCGCCCCGGGCGGACCGTCGTCCCGACGCGCCGCCGGACACTCCGACGCACCACCGGATCGCTGGCTGGACGGGCCACCGGATTGCCCTTCGACGCGCCGCGTGCTAGGCACGCTCCGGCGCGAGGAACATCCGGTACTCGAGCGCGTCCTTGTCGTCGCCGACGACGAGGGAGTTCACCTTCTCGAACCGGCGGCCGTCGACGTCGGTCGCCCCGACGTCGTAGAGGCCGTCGGCGAGCCACTGGACGGTGCCGGCCTCGGTCGCGGGCGCGCGCAGGACGACCCCGTCGTACTCCGGGGAGCGCTCCAGCACCTCGGTCAGCGCGTCGTGAAGCTCCCCGACGTCGGTCGACCCGTCGACCAGGACGCCACGGTACGCGCTCCCCCGGTATCTGATCTCCCCCTCCGGGTCCCCGCCGTCGTCGGCCGAACCGTCGTACAGGTCGGCGCCGTGGACCCGCCGGTGGAGCGCCTCCGTGCGCGGTTCGAGCCGCGCGTGCCACTCGGCCGCGCTCTCGCCCGGTCTACACCGGACCCGGAACCGGTCCGGGCCGTCGCGCCGGAGCAACCCGTACGCGACGAGCGACGCCAGGCGGTCCGGGAGGTCCCGCGTTCCGCGGTCCCGGCCGTCGGCCTCGTGCGCATCCAGCCATTGCGCCAGTTCCCGCGCCGCGAACGGCTCGTCGCCGAACCGGTCCCAGATCCGGTGGTACAGCGGGACGGCCTCGTCGACGTCGTCGGGGAGTCCGTTCGAATCCATTCCTCGCGGTACATGACGTGTAAATCGGGGTTAACAGTTGCGTCGGGCAGGAGCCCGCGGTCGCCCTCGCGTCGACGTGCCGCGTCCCCCGTATCGACGTGGTCCGTACCCGGTCCGAACGGGGCCATAGAACGACGCTATTTTCTGACGGAAACAGCTGACGATTCCGTTTCCCTCCGCGCCTTACGCGTGTTACGGCGTGACAACTCGAAGATTCAATTGGGATTTCGTAAGTGAACGGGCCGATGCTCAATTATAATTGATTTGGAGTCCAATGTTACCACGGCCCATGCCAGAGACCGTATTCGAGGTTGACGTCGACGCCCCCATCGACGAGCAACCGGACCCGATCGTGAACCGATGGCACCCCGACGTTCCCCCTGCCGCGTCCGTCGAACCCGGCGAGAAGTTCCGCGTCGAGTGTCTCGACTGGACGGGGAACCAGGTCGTGAACGACGACAGCGCGAACGACATTCGGGACATGCGTCTCGACCCGAACCACCACCTGAGCGGACCGATCGAGGTCCAGGGCGCCGAACCCGGTGACGTGCTGGTCGTCGACATCCTCGACCTCGGCCCGTTCCCGGACAACGAGTGGGGTTTCACCGGCATCTTCGAGCTGGAGAACGGCGGCGGGTTCCTGACCGACCACTTCCCCAACGCCCGGAAGGCGATCTGGGACACCGACGGCGTCCTCACGTCGTCCCGGCACATCCCGGACGTCCGGTTCCCGGGCTGTGTCCACCCCGGCATCGTGGGGACGGCGCCGTCCCACGAACTGCTCGAGCAGTGGAACGAGCGCGAGCAGGCGCTCATCGACGCGGGGCCGGACTCGCCACAGGGAGTCAACCACGAGACCGGCGAGGACCAGCCGCCCCTCGCGCTCCCGCCGGAGCCGAACGAGGTCATTCTGGGCGACATGCCCGAGGAGGACGTGGAGGAGGCCGCAGAGGAGGCAGCACGCACCATTCCCCCGCGCGAGAACGCCGGCAACTGCGACATCAAGAACCTGGGCCGGGGGTCGCGCAACTACCTCCCGGTGTTCGTGGAGGGTGCCAACTTCATCACGGGCGACCTCCACTTCTCGCAGGGCGACGGCGAGATCACCTTCTGTGGTGCCATCGAGATCGCCGGGTGGATCGACCTCAAGGTCGATCTCATCAAGGGTGGGATGGAGCGGTTCGGGATCGACCACGCCATGTTCAAGCCCGGGTACCAGGACCCCGACTTCGCGAGCTACCTCGTCTTCGAGGGCTACTCGGTCGACGAGGACGGGACCCAGTTCTACAAGAACTCCACCGTCGGGATGCGTCGGGCCTGCCTCGACGCGATCGACTACCTGAAGAACTTCGGGTACACCGGCGAGCAGGCGTACACCATCCTGAGCACGGTGCCGGTCGAGAGCCGGATCGCAGGGATCGTCGACCTCCCCAACTCCTGTGTGACCGTCTCCGTGCCGACCGAGGTGTTCGACTTCGATCCGGCGCCGGAGGGACTCGAGGACCCGCACACCGTCTCGGAGGGCGACCTCGCGCAGCCGTCGTAGGACGAACACGCGATGACCGTGGTCGGCCCCCGGTCGGCCTCGGTTTTTCGGCCGGATCACCGACTGTCAGCGGAGCACGGGTCGGGACGCGTTTACGACGAGTGCCCGAGCGTCCACGGGTAGCCTTCGGTGCTCTGGAGGGCCCCTGGGCCCCCGTGGTCGTGGTCGTGGCCGCCCTCGTCGGCGTCGGGGGCGGCGGCGACGACGTCGTCGACGCGGAGGATCGTTCTCGCGGCCTCCTCGGCCCCCGCGAGCGCCCGTTGCTTGACGAGGAACGGTTCGAGGACGCCGCCCGAGGCCATCTCCCCGACCTCCCCCTCGACGGCGTCTATCCCCGCGCCGGACTCGCCCAGGTGGTGACGTCGATGTAGTTCCACGAGCGCGTCGATCGGGTCCAGCCCGGCGCTCTCGGCGAGCGTCCGCGGGACGCTCTCGAGCGCGTCGGCGAACGCCTCGATCGCGAGCTGTTCGCGCCCCTCGACGGAGTCGGCGTGCTCGCGCAGCACGCGGGCGAGTTCGACCTCGGTCGCGCCGCCGCCGGCGAGGAGGCGTCGCTCCTCGACGGCCAGCGCGACCACGTCGATACAGCTCTCCACGACGCGTTTCGTCTCCTCGACGACGTGCTCCGAGCCGCCCCGGAGGACGAGCGAGTACTGCCTCGAGCGGGGGCACTCGCTCACGACGGTCAGGTCGGCCCCGGCGACCGTCCGCCGTTCGACGAGGCCCGCGCGGCCGACGTCTGCCTCGACGAGTTCGCCGGTCGACATGACGAGCGCTCCGCCGGTCGAGCGGGCCAGTTTGTGCATCTCGTCCTGGCGGGTCCGCTCCAACGCGAGGACGCCCTCGCGCGCGAGGAGGCTACGCAGCCCGTCGTCGATCGACTTCTGGCAGAACACCACGTCGGCACCGACCCGCGACAGGTGCTCGACCGCATCGGCGTAGACCGCGTCCTCGTGTTCGAGCAACGCCCGTCGTCCCTCCGGTGACTCGAACGTGAGGTGGGAGACGGCGTCGGACGTCTCGACGGTCATCTCGTCGTCGACGAACGCGATCCGGGCGTCCTCGATGCGCGTCGGGAGGCGGGCGTCGAACGTCTCGAGCGACGTCGACGAGCGCTCCATGTCGATGACGACGCCCTCGACGAACTCCGAGTCCCCCGGCGACCCGCCGATCACCGTCTGGAGGACGACGTTGTCGTGAACGGCGGCCCCGTCGTCGGCGACGGCGAGCACGGCATCGACGGCGAGCCCCGAAAGGGCGTCGGCGGTGCGCTCGTCCCACTTGCCCGTGACCGCCGTCCGACCGACGTCCACGAGTCGGGTGCGGTCGTCGACGTCCACCTCGACGACGAGGTCCGTCATCGCCTCGGTCGCCCTCGACGCGGCATCCCGGTAGCCGTCGATGATGCTGGTCTGATGTACGCCCCGGTCGAGGAGTACCTCGGCCCTCCCGAGGAGTTCCCCCGTCAACATCGCGGTGGTGGTCGTTCCGTCGTTCACCCGGTCCTTCTGCTCGGTCGCGACGTCGACGATCAACCGGGCGACCGGATGGTCGATGTCCATTTTCTCCAGGATCCGAGCCCCGTCGTTGGTGACGATCACCGTTCCCGACGCGCCCACGAGCATCTTGTCCATTCCTCTGGGACCCAGCGTCGTCCGGATTACCTCGGCGAGCGCCTTCCCCGCCGCGATGTTCGTCCCCAGAGCGTCACGCCCTTCCGTTCGGTGACCGTCATCGCTCGAGATCCGATGAAACCATCCTTGCTCGGTTCGGGACATGGTTTGCCAACTATCATGTACCTTCGTTCGAATTCTACAAAAAGATACACCTCGCGTGGCACCGCGTCGTCGCACGCCGCGCGGACGGAAACGAGAGGTTTTACGCCCACGGCCGGTAGTCGGGCGCATGAGCGACACCGAGCCCGCCGAGCGCGTGCCGGCGGACTGTCCAGGCTGCGGCGACCGGACCCCCCACGAGGTGCTGAAACCGGGAGGCCACGCCACCGTGCGCTGTACGGAGTGTGGCCACACCCACAAGATCGAGGTCGAGCGGCCCGAGACCGCGGAGGTCGACGTCGTCGTCTCCCAGGAGGACGAGTCGTACCCGACGACCCTGACCGCGAACCCCGAGGAGACCGTCGCGATCGCCGACGAGTTCGTCGTCGAGACCGAGGAGGCCATCCAGCAGGTCCGCGTCACCGCCGTCGAACTCGACGGCGAGCGACGGGTCGAGGAGGCACCGCTCGGCGAGGTGGGGACGGTGTGGACCCGCGTCGTCGACAACGTCGGCGTCAACGTCACCGTCCACCCGAACGGCGGCCGCCGCGAGGAGACGCGGAGCCTGAAGGTGTACGTCCCGGGCGACTTCGAGTTCACCGTCGGCGAGGTCGAGCGCTTCGGCGACGACGAGTTCGAGATCGAGGGCGTGCAGGTGCGCGACGACTCGGAGGGCTACCGCCGGGAGAAGTTCGACCACGAGGGCGACGTGGTGTTCGCCAAGGACGTGAAGCGGGTGTACGCCCGCGACGAGACCTCGACGGCCTGGTCCGCCTGGTAGCCGACCGTCCGGTCCGTCCGCTAGCGTGGTCGCCGTCGACGCCCGCACCGGCCGCCGGCGTTCGCCGGTTCCGGACGGGCGGGGGCCGTCACCGGTCCCCGACGGGCGGACCCCTCACTCGTCCGGGAGGGCGCCGGCGAGCGCGAGCACCCGGTCGACGGCCGTCCCCGCGTCGGGCGCGAGGACCCGCGTGACGGCCTCCTTGCCGACGTCGCCGCGGTCGTAGACGGCGGCCGGCGTCCCGTCGGCGCGCCCGACCGCCCGGCGCGCGAGCCACCCCATGGTGCTCCCCTCCACGTCCGGGTCGGGTTCCTCCGTCCGGTCGAGTTCGACCGCGGGGCCGTCGAGCGCGCCGAGCGCCCGCTCGACACGGTCGTCGAACCGGCAGTTGACGGCGAACCGGAGCGACGGGTCGAACTCCCGGGCCGAGAGCAGGAAGCGCGCGACGTGGCTCGACGCCCCGAACCTGACGCCGCGGTTGGGCTTGACCCCTGACAGGGTCCGGGTGATCCGCCCCTCGACTGCGGCGGTCTCCCCGGGGTCCTCGGCGTAGGGCGTCGCCGCGACGACGTTCATCCCCACCTCGGGCACGAGCGGCGAGACGTCGGCCTCGACGAACCGCCGGACTACCTCCTCGACCGCCTCCCCCGTGGGCTGGCGGGCCGCCCGGTCGCGCAGCGCGACCAGGTGGTGGACCGACCCCGGCCCCTCCCCCACGTCGAGGTGGTAGCGGACGGCCCGTTCCAGGAACGAGACGCCCTCGGCGACGGCGTCGACGAGCGGGTCGCCGTGCGCGAGGCGGGTCGCGATCGCGCTCGCGAGCGTACAGCCGGAGCCGTGGGTCGCGTCGGTGTCGACGCGGGGGTGCTCGAACGTCTCGACGCCCTCGGGCGCGACGAGCACGTCCCGGACGCGGTCGCCGGGGACGTGTCCCCCCTTGACCAGCGCCGCGTCCACCCCGGTTTCGAGCAGCGCCTCCCCGGCCTCGACCGCGCTCGCGCGGTCCTCGACGTCGACCCCCGTCAGCACCTCGGCCTCGTCGGCGTTGGGCGTCGCGAGCGTCGCGTGCGCGAGCAGCGTCTCGTACTCGTCCTCGGCGTCGGGGTCGAGCAGCCGGTCGCCGGTGGCCGCGACCATCACGGGATCGACGACCAGCGGCGCGTCGAGGTCGGCGGCGACGTCGGCGACCGACGCGACGATGGGCTCGGTCGCGAGCATCCCCGTCTTCACGGCGCGGACGTCGAAGTCGGACAACACGGCGTCGATCTGCGCCTCGATCTCCGCGACGGGGAGGACGTGCGAGGACTCGACGCCGCGCGTGTTCTGGGCCGTGACGGCCGTGACGGCGCTCGTGCCGAACGCGCCGCCCGCCTCCATCGTCTTGAGGTCCGCCTGGATGCCGGCGCCGCCGCCGGAGTCGCTGCCGGCGATCGTGAGCGCGACCGGCCGCGCGTCGGGTGCTGGGTTCCGCGCCATATAACCCATTTGTACAAGCCCGTCATAACACTTTTCGGGTTCTCCGACGACTCCGCCCGTGTGACCTTCACGGACGACATCGGCGGGGAGGCCGACGAGGTCTGGACGGCCATCCTCGAGCATCCGATGGTGAGCCGACTCGGCGAGGGGACGCTCGACGAGGAGCCGTTCCGGTACTGGGTGCGCCAGGACTACGTGTACCTGAAAGAGTACGCCAGGCTGTTCGCGCTGGGCGCCGCGAACGCGCCCACGCTCGAGCACATGAGGACGTTCGCGGACCTCCTCGACTCGACGGTCGACGTCGAGATGGACCTCCACCGCTCGTACGCGGCCGAGTTCGGCATCGACGAGGCTGAGCTCGAGGCCACGACCCCCTCGCCCACGACGCGCGCGTACACCGACTTCCTGGTGCGCACCGCGGCGCTCGGGACGTTCGGCGACCTCGTGGCCGCGCTCCTGCCCTGCATGTGGGGGTTCAACGAGACCGGAAAGCGCCTCGCCGCGGCGGGCGCGCCGGACGACGAGCGGTACGCGGAGTGGATCGAGACGTACTCGGGCGAGGAGTTCACGGAGCTCACGGGGTGGTGCAAGGGGCTGATGGACGAGGTCGCCGCCGACGCGACCGGGAGCGACCGCGAGCGCTACCGCGAACTGTTCCTGACGTCGGCGCGCTACGAGTACCGGTTCTGGGACGCCGCGTGGCGGCAGGAGGGGTGGGAGCTGTGACGGCCGACACGTTCGACCGATACGCCGCCGACCGGGCGGACGCACGCTTCACGGACTGGCTGCGGGAGCGCTCGGAACCCGACTGGACCGAGGCCGTCGAGCACGGGTTCGTGGCGGAACTCGCCGACGGCACGGTCGACGACGCGGTCTTCCGGCGCTACCTCGTGCAGGACTACGCCTTCGTCGGGGCGCTCGTCGGCGCGTTCGGCCACGCGGTCGGACAGGCGCCGACCATGGACGCGAAGGGTTCGTTGACGGAGTTCCTCGGGACGCTGACCGACGAGGAGAACGACTACTTCGAGCGGTCGTTCGACGCGCTGGGCGTGCCCGACGACGAGCGAGCGGATCCGGAGCGGGCCGACGTCACGGAGGCGTTCGAGGACCTGCTGGTCCGGGCCGCGCTCCAGGGCGACTACGAGGAGACACTCGCGGTGCTCGTGCCGGCCGAGTGGATCTACCTGTCGTGGGCCTCCGGAACAGGGGGGACGCCCGACGAGTTCTACCTGTCCGAGTGGATCGGGCTCCACCAGGACCCCGCGTTCGAGGCGTTCGTCGACTGGCTGCGGGGCGAACTCGACCGGTACGGTCCCGCGCTCGACGAGCGACGCCGGCGCCGCGTCGAGCGGCTGTTCCGGCGGACCGTCGCCCTGGAAGTTCAGTTCTTCGACGCGGCCTACGAGTGACCCCCCCCCTCGCCCCCGTGACGGGATGTGCCGGGCATCCCCCTCGATGCCTCTCCGGGCCCACGAGCGAGGGTTCCACGCCGCGGGGGTTCGTCTACGCCGAGTCCTCGGCCGCCGCGACGAGGTTGGCGGCGAGTTCCGCGGCCTCGGCCGCCGTCTCGCCGAACACGTACGTGATCGGTTCGATGCCGAAGGCGCCGCGGTGGTAGACCACGGGCGGGACGCCGCGGTCGCGGAACAGCCCCCGCAGCCGCTCGCCGCGGTCGTCGTAGTCGGCGTCGAACTCGAGCGGGTCGACGCCCAGCCCCCGGGCGGCCGCGAGCAGGTCCTCGCGCGTGGCGACGTTCACCGCCCCCCGAACGGCCGGGTCGGCGTCGTTCGCGGCGAGGATCGCCGTCGCCACGTGCCGGGACGCCCCGAACTCCGGGTTCGCGGGCACCTCGACGCGCCCGTCGACGGCGTAGATCCGCCCCGGGACCGCCGCGACGCCGGTCGGGTCGGCCGCGTCCGGGAGCGCCGTCCCCGCGTTCGTCCCGACGTTCGGCACGTAGCCGGCCATCCCCGGCGCGGTCGCGAGGATCCGCGTCGCCTCCCGGACGCTGGCCAGCGCGTCGCGCTCCTCCTCGACCTCCGCGTCGACGCCGCGCACGCAGAGGTCACAGCCCAGACCGCGCAGCGCCGGCATCTCCGCCTCGTGGAGTTCGCAGATCGGCCCCCGGTCCTCGAACTCGCGGATCAGTTCGAGGAGTTCGGCCAGCGCGTCGTACCCGTCCATGCTACCGGACGCCAGCCCGTCGGCGATCCGGTCGGCCGTCGCGGCGGTCCGGGGGTTCTCGCGGAACCGCTCCTCGACGGTCGCCCGACCACTCACGTACTTGCTGACGGCCGCCTGGGTCACTCCGAGGTGGTCCGCGATCTCCTGCTGGGTGAGCCCCCGCTCCCTGAGTCGGGCGGCGAGCATCGCCCGCACCGTCGGGAGGAGGCGCTCGACGACGATCTCGCTCGGGAGGACCAGCGACATGGCCCCGGGTTCGCCCGAGGGCGCTATAAGTCCCCTGACCGCGGGTATAACGCTGTGATATAACCTGGTTTTATCACGGCCCGGGGGCAAGCCCGGGCCGATGAGCACGCGGAGGGACGGCCGATGGTGAGCGGCGGGATCGCGCTCGGACTGACGGCGGCCACGCTCGCGGCCCTCACGGCGGCCGGGTTGTGGCACTCGCGGGGGCGGATCGGCTCGGTCGAGGACTTCATCGTCGCCCGCGACTCGGCGGGCCGGGGCCCGACGACGGCCACGCTCGTCGCGTCCGTGATGGGCGTCTGGATCCTGCTCGCGCCCGCCGAGGCGGGCGCGGCGTTCGGCGGCGTCGCCGCGGTGGCGGGGTACGCCGTCGGCGAGGCGATCCCGATGCTGGCGTACGCGCGGCTCGGCCCGCGCATCCGGGAGTTGATCCCCGAAGGGCACTCGCTGACCGAGTACGCGCTCGCCCGGTACGGGCCGGCGATGTACGCGTTCGTCCTGCTGGTGAGTCTCTTCTACATGTTCGTCTTCCTCGCGGCGGAGCTGACGGGGATCACGAGCGCGCTCCAGTTGATCGCCGGCGTGCCGCGGTGGCAGACCGCCGCGCTCGTCGGCGGGTTCGTACTGATCTACACCGCCTACGGCGGACTGCGGGCGAGCATCTTCACCGACACCGTCCAGGCGGTGCTGATCGTCCCGCTGCTCGTCGCGAGCGCGGTCGGCGCGCTGGTCGCGCTCGGGGGGACCGGCGCCGTGGCCGAACGGGTGGTCGCGGCCGACCCGTCGCTGCTCGATCCCACGTTCCTCACCGGCCTCCGTTTCGGGTTCTGGGTCGCGATCGCCGTCCTCGGCGCGGAGCTGGTCAACCAGACGTGGTGGCAGCGGATCTACGCCGCCCGGAACGCGGAGACGCTCCGGGCGGGGTTCCGGACCGCCGCCGTCACCAACTTCCTGATCGTCCTGCTCGCGGGGCTGTTCGGCGTCGCCGCCCGCGGCTTCGTCGACGTCGTCGTCGACCCCGCGAGCGACTCGTACAACGCCAGCATCGCCTTCTTCGTGCTGTTGAACGAGGCGTTCCCCGAGTGGCTCGTCCTCGTCGTGGTCGTGCTCGCGCTCCTGCTCGTGGTGAGCACCGCGGACACGCTGTTCAACGCGATGGCCAGCATCGTCACCGCGGACCTCCCGCGGCTGGTCGAGGGGACGACCGACCGGACGCTCACGTTGGCAGCCCGGGCGCTCACCGTCGTCGTCGCGCTCGCGGCCGTCTACGTGAGCCTCCGCGCCCGGAGCGTGCTGCGGCTGTTCCTGCTCGCGGACCTGCTTGGAGTCGCCGTGATGGTACCCCTGCTCTCCGGGCTCTACTCCAGGCGGCCGACCGGGCCGGGGGTGCTCTGTGCGAGCCTCGTCGGGCTCGTCGTCGGCCTCGCGTACTTCCCGAGCCCGCTCGTCCGGTCGGCGCTCGCGGGCCTCCCCGTCGTCGGGCCGGCGCTTCCGGCCCCCGACTACCTCCCGGCGTTCGTCGGCGCGGCGGCCGCCTCGACCCTGCTCACCGTCGTCGCCGCGCGGCTCTCGAGCGCGCGGTTCGACCTCGACCGCCTGTCGCGCGAGATCCGTCGGCTGGACGAACCCGCGACGGACGGCGGCGAGGACGTGACCGACCGGTGACCGCCCCGTCCCGACGCGCGTCGTCGTGGCCGCCGATCCGCCCTCGCGGCCGCCGATCCGTGGCCGCGACCGTTCGGCGGGTGTAGTCGGTGGTACCACCGTGTGGGAAGGCTTTTACTCGCCAGCCGCGACGACGGAGTCGATGAGCGCACGACGGGGGATCGAGCGGGCGGGAGGCGGACTGTGGAGGGACGGATGAGCCCCGGGAGCCGGGGACACGACGTCACCGCCGTGACGGAGGGGAGCTGGCGGGCATACCTCGCGGACATGGGGCCGTCGTGGATCGCCGGGGCGATCGCGGCCGGGCCGGCGACCATGGCGAGCCTCGTCACGGCCGGGGCGACGTTCGGCTACGCCCTCCTGTGGATCGTCCTCCTGTCGGCCGTGCTCGGCGCGTCGGCCCAGTACCTCGCGATGCGGCTGGGGCTGCTCACCGAGGCGGGGATCGTGACGATCGTCGAGCGCCACCTCGGCGAGGGCTGGGCGTGGGTGCTCGTGATCGACGCCGTGCTCGCGGCGGGGCTCGCTCAACTGGTGATCATGAAGAGCGTCGCCGACATCAGCGCGACCGTCACGGGGGTCGACGCCCGGATCTGGGGCGTCGGGTGGGCGGTGATCCTCGCGCTCGGGCTGGCCGGGCGCGGCTACCGGTTCGTCGAACTCCTCGCGAAGCTCCTCGTGACCGCCGTCGTCGTCGCCTTCCTCGCGTCGCTGTTCGTCGTGCCGATCGACCCGGCCGGCGCCGCGGCGGGGCTCGTCCCCCGGATCCCGGCGGGCGTCGACGGCGCGATCGTCGCGGCCGGGATCCTCGGCGGCGCGGTCCACATCACCCTGATCACGATGCACTCCTACACGATGCGCGCCAGGGGCTGGACGGCGCGGGACTACGGGCTGGCGACGTTCGACGTCGGGGCGTCGATGCTCGTCGCGTTCGGCGTCTACAGCCTCGCCATCTTCCTCGTCGCCGCGGCGGCCCTGCACTCGCCCGACGTGACCGCGGGCGAACTCACGGCGGTGTCGGCGGCGCAGGCGCTCGGTCCGCTGGTCGGCTCGAGCGCCAGGTGGCTGTTCCTCCTCGGGCTCTGGGGCGCTGCAGTCTCCACGTTAGGGGGCAACACCGTCGTCCCGCCCTACCTGATCGCCGACAAACTCGGGTGGGGCACCGACGTCTCCGACGGCCGGTACCGGGCGCTGCTCGCCGCGGTGGCGCTCCTCTCGGGGTTGGGCGCGTTCCTCGGCGGGGTGTTCTTCCCCCTGCTGGTGCTCGTGCTGGCGTTCGGCCTCGTCGGCACGCCGTTCGCCATCGCGGTGGTCCTCTACCTCCTCAACAGCGACGCGGTGCCCGAGCGGAACTCGACGCTCGCGAACCTCGGCGGGGTCGTCCTCCTCGCCGTCACGGCGATCCTCGCCGGCAACTTCGTGGGGTCGCAGGCGCTCCCGGAGCTGGGCGACCCGATCCCGACGTTCGTCGCCGCCTTCGCCGCCGCGCTCGGCGCGGCCACCCTCGTGCTGATCGGCACCTACGTCCGCGAATCGTTCAGGGGGGCCGCGGCGCGATGACCGACCCGCCGTTCCCCCTCTCGGGGACGACGCTCGTCACGGGGCCGTCGAACGTCGGCAAGACCCGGCTGACGGCCCGCGCGATCGAGGCCTGGGTGGATCGTCACGGGGTCGACGGCGTCGTCGTCCTCGATTTCGGTCCCGAACTCGAACACGAGGGGCGGGTGCTGGGCGGCCGGCTCTCGCGGTTCGGGGCGCTCCCGGACGGCGTCTGGCAGGGCGTCCTCGAGGCCCACGCGCCCCGCGCCGAGGGCGGGACCGTCGAGGAGTCCGTCCGGCTCGCGGAGGACAACGGGGTCCGCGCCCGACGGCTCCTCGAGGGAGCGCCGGCCGACCCGCGCGCGGTGTTCGTCAACGACGCCACCATCCCGTTCCAGCACGAGCGGGGCGCGGTGCGGCTGCTTACGGACTACTGCGACCGCGCGGAGGCGGCGGTGTTGAACGCCTTCGAGAGCGACGAACTCGGTACCGACGATCCCGTCTCCGTCCGGGAGCGCGCGGCGCTCGCGGCGCTGCGCGAGCGGGCCGACCGGGTCGTTCGACTCGACGACGGGGACGGCTGAGCGAGCCGAGCGCGTTCCGCCCGGAGCGGCGAGAGGAGTTTTCCGGGTCGCGTACCTACACCGCACATGGACTTCGAGGCGGCACGCGAGCGGATGGTGGACCGACTCGTCTCCGCCGGCCGGGTCGAGCGGGAGGCGACCGCCGAGGCGATGCGGGCCGTCCCGCGCCACGAGTTCGTCCCGCCGGGGCGCCGGGACGCGGCCTACGAGGACCGCCCGCTGCCCATCGGCGAGGGCCAGACCGTGAGCGCCCCGCACATGGTCGGGGTGATGTGTGACCTCCTCGCGCCCGACGCCGACGACGAGGTGCTCGAGATCGGTACCGGCTGTGGCTACCACGCCGCCGTGACCGCGGAACTCGTCGACCGGGGGACCCTCTACTCGGTCGAGTACCACGAGTCGCTCGCGGAGGAGGCCCGGGAGGCGCTGGCCGGACTCGGATACGGGAACGTCGAGATCAGAGCCGGCGACGGTCACGAGGGGTGGTCCGAGAACGCCCCCTACGACGGCGCGTACCTCACCTGTGCCGCGCCGACCGTCCCGGACGCCGTCCTGGAGCAGGTCGGCGTCGGCGGGACCGTGGTCGCCCCCGTCGGCGACCGGCGGCAGGAACTGGTCACGCTCGACGTGACGCCCGACGGGGGCGACCGTGAGCGCCACGGCGGCGTCCGGTTCGTCCCGATGCGGGGCGAGTGAGTGCGGTTTCCCGCCCCGCATCGGGACGAACCTCGCTGTCAGGGCCCTTGCGGGGCATCCGTGGCACCCGCGATCGCGCGTTTCGGAGGGCACCCCCCGCCCGATCGGTTCGGTAGTACGGGTTCGACCGATTCCCGGTTCCGCGGTCCGCGAGACGTTCAGCGACGCCTCCTTGAACGACCGTGTTCGCATTAGCCGGGTCCATGCGTAGCCGAACCTCGCAATCGGTTCCGGCGATGGTCGCGTCGGGATGGCCGAAACGGTTCGAGACCTGGTTGGTTTGTATTTTTGAACTATATATGATATGAATCTCGCCGTTCCGTACTCCGCGGACCTCGTACCGGACCCGGCGCTCGTGTTGGCGAGCGTGCCGCACACATCCACGGTGCACAGTCGGCGAGAACGAGCGCACGTCGACGCGACAGTTCCGGAACTCGGCGAGGAAGGGCTCGTGGAATCCCCGTGTTCTCGCCGGAAGGGTCGGCAGGGAGCGAGCGGTTCGTGGTGGCCCCGACGGCGACGGACGGCCGGAACCGGCCCTCGCCGAGTCGGATCACGGTCCCGTCCGACCGGGAATGTGATCCCGGCTAGCGTCGTCACCAGCCGTCGGTCGACTCTCCACATCCAGTTCCAGCACGGTGGACCGACGGCGTTCGATACCGGATACGTCAAACGCCGGATCTGTATTGGAAGGAGGTAGTATGACCGAGCGGACGCGGGTGTCAAGCGTCATCACGGTCCGGCTGTCGCCGCTTTCCGCCTCATCGTTCGATCCTACCTGAACTCCGCCTCGCCGTCGTGTAGTAGCCGGGACAGTCGGTGCCTTTGGGTTCAGAGGTGCCGTCAGCTCGATTCCAGCCAACCACGGGAAAACCGTCCGTACCGACGGTACGTCGGGCTATGACGAAGGGACCACGCGTCGTAACGGGAGTCCTCAGTCAGCCGTTGATAGGAGGTCGTCGAGCGTTCCGGTTTCGCCGAGTTCGACGAGTGCACGATCGAGGAGTTCTCGAACGACGAACTCCTCGTAGTGCTGGGTCTCACAGTACTCACACGGTTTCATCTCCCGAGCTACCGCCTCGAGTTCGGTTCCGTGCTTCTCGGTAAGCGTCCCGATCAGAGCGGCCAGCTCCTCGGTGGTCGTCCTTCGTGCCGACGCAAGTCGGTCACCACTACTCGCCGGGAGCTCGTAGGAGAACATTCGCGTGTTCGATCCGTAGTACTTCCGCGTCCCGCCACCGGCCTCCTCGAGGCGAGCGATCTCGACCATATCAGCGTCCTTCAGGACGTTCACGTGGTGGCGTACCGTCGTCTCGGCCTTCTCCTCGCCGCGACGGCCCAGCTCGTCGTGGATTTCCTCGATCGTCATCTCCGTATCGGCGAGCATGTCGAGGATTTTCGCCCGCACGTCGTTCTCGAGTGCTTTCGCTTTCTCCGGGTCCGTCGTCACGACTTCCCTGATCGGCACGTCAGATTCGAGGAGCGCCATGTTCTCGTGACGCCGTACGTGGACGAAGACGGAAAGAGTAACGCCACGTTCCTAACGGTGGTTTCATCGTTCTAATACCGCTATGATACTCGTCGTAATGGTTTTCAGCGTCGCACGGTAAGCCTCCGCCGCGATGGGGACGCCACGAAAACGGTTCGACGTCGGCGGAATGTCCTGTTCGTTCTGCGCCGAGAGCATCGAGAAGGCGTACGGCCGGACCGGCGGCGTCGAGGACGTCGACGTGAGCCTCGCCCACGAGGAAGTGCTCGTCCGCTATGATGACGCGATCCTGAGCGAGGTCGAGCTCAAGGATACGCTCCGCGACCTCGGGTACACGATTCGCGACCCGGACAGGGAGAAGCGATTCGAGGAACGACAGGCCGAGCTCGCCGACGGGAAGCGACGACTCCTCCTCGCCGGCGGTGCGTCCATCGTCACTGCCGGGCTGATGCTCTGGATGATCGTCGTCCTTGGGCGGTTCGAGTCGACGTCGCTCGCGATGGATCTCGTGACGCTCGGGCTCGCACTCGGCACGATGTTCGGCCCCGGTCGCTACATCCTCGATAAAGCGTACAACAGCCTCCGCCGGGGCATCTTCAACCAGCACGTCCTGCTCGAGGCGGGTGCGTTCGCGGGCCTGCTCGGCGGGTTTCTCGGCCTCTTCGTCTTCCCGAGCTTCCCGACCGTGCACTTCTTCGCCGTCTCCGTGTTCATCACCGCCTATCACGTCCTCTCGGAATACACCAGCCTGCTCGTCCGGACGCGAGCCTCCCAGGCCGTCCGGCGTCTGCTCGACCTGCGACCGGACACCGCTCGGCGCGTCACCGACGCTGGCGCCGAGGAGGTCCCGATCGACGAACTGAACGTCGGCGACCGTGTCCGGGTTACGCCCGGAGAGACCATCCCCGTCGACGGCACGGTCGTCGATGGGGAATCCACCGTCGACGAGTCGGTCGCGACCGGCGAACCCATCCCCGAAGAGAAACGGCCCGGCGACGACGTGATCGGTGGAAGCGTCAACGAGACCGGAATCCTCCTCGTCGAAGTCACCGCGACCGGCGAGGACGCGTTCCTCACTCAGATCGCCCGCGAAATCGAGGAGGCCCGCGCGATGAAGCCGAGCATCATCCGGCTCGCCGACCGCGTCCTGAAGTACTTCGTTCCCGGCGTGTCGACGATCGCCGTCCTCTCGTTCCTGTTCTGGATTCTCGTCCCGACGGTCGTTCCCGGGACGCTCCTCGGCACGGGCCCACAGGTACGGACCGGAGCCTTCGCCGCGCTCGCGGTTCTCGTCCTCGGGTATCCGTGCGCCCTCGGCATGGCAACGCCGCTGGCCCTGATTCGGGGTGGCGGGAAAGCCGCGAACCGAGGCGTCCTGATGCGGAGCGGCGATGCCTTCCAGATCTTCCCCGACGTCGACCACATCGTCCTCGACAAGACGGGCACCATCACGGCTGGGACGCCAGCGGTCGCCGAAGTCGTGGCGCTTGCAGCCACCGAGGAGGACGTGGTCGCGACGGCGGCAAGCGCGGAGGCGTTCAGCGAACATCCCCTCGCCGACGCCATCCTCGGGTACGCCGACGAACGCGGCGTTGAGTACGTCGATCCTGACTCGTTCGACTCGGTGACCGGCGAGGGCGTCCTGGCGACGGTTGAGGGGACGGAGGTGCTGGTTGGAAAGCCCGGCTGGCTGACGACCGAGGGTATCAACCTCTCGGCGGCCGGCGACGGGATCGAGCGCCTCCAGCAGCAGGGCCTGACCGTGTCCGGTATCGCTCGTGATGGAACCCTCGTCGGTCTCGTCGGCATCGGTGACGAGATCAAGGCCGATGCTGCCGCGACGGTTCAACGGACGACCGACGCGGGGATTACCCCCGTGATGATCACCGGGGACAACGAGCGCACTGCCGAGGCAGTCGCGGCTGAGGTAGGTGTCGACCAGGTGATGGCCGGCGTCCTGCCGGACGAGAAACGTGACGAGATCGGCAGACTCCAGGAGGGAGGGCATCGTGTGGCGATGGTCGGCGACGGGATCAACGATGCGCCTGCCCTCACGCAAGCCGACATCGGGATCGCCATCGGTGCAGGTACCGACGTCGCCATCGAGAGCGCGGACATCGTCCTGATGGGCGACCGGCTCGGCGGCGTGATGGATGCCTACGGGATCGGGACCGAAAGCTACCGAAAGACGCGTCAGAACCTGCTGGCGGCGTTCACGTTCAACGGCGTCGGCGTCGCCGCCGCGACGACCGGCCTCGTGCATCCGGCGTTCGCGATGATCGCGATGGTGCTGTCGGTGACGGCCGTCCTCGCCAACAGCTTCGGTGGCCGGCTGCTCGCCGGCGGGACGTCACCGCCGACTTCACCGTAGGCGGGGAGAGCTCAGCGGTCGGACGAGAGGAGACGCCGACCGGCTAGGCCGTTACGTCGTAGCCGGCGTCTCGAATCGCTACAGTGAGGTCGTCTACCGTGTCCTCGTCGACGACGACTTCCACAGCATCGCCCTCGCGGTCGGCTTCGACGCGAGTGACTCCCTCGACGGTTTTGAGCGCGTTCTCGACGTTCCGCTCACAGCCGTTACAGGACATCCCGGTGACTGCGATCGTTCTTCGCTCCACGTCCGGATGCTACACGCTCCGATGACAAGACCATTACGGCAACGATGATATCGGTACAACGTCCTTAGGGAGGAATCAAGAGTTGCTGCGCGGAGGAAACGATGGCACGTAGCTGGACCGTATTTCTCGCCACCTAGTGGTGGAGGCGCTCCGAAACGTTCGGCGATGATTCCGTCAGATGACCACGGCAAATCGCCATTCGAGACCCAGCTTCGCGATGGTTCCTCCGTGTTCGGCCGTCCGACGCAACCTGTCGAGAGCTTGCGTGAGTTGGTGATTACCCTCCGTCGATTCGAACAGCCCGTCCGCATCGACGGGTGGTCGATCTTCCGCCTCGCCCAGCACGACCCGCTTCCGCTCTAGATCGACGTCGATGGCCTCCGCTCGGATGACCTGCGTTCGCCTGGGGCTCGTCCGCAGGGGACTCGTGATGTGCGTCGGTTCGAGGCTGCCGGCTGCAACTTCCGGGAAACGAGCGCGTGGCCCACAGCGACGGGGATGGCGTGGACGACATGTCCCACGAGGCTCAGGACCGTGCCCGGGATCGCGACGTTCGGGAACGGCGGTGCGGCCGGGAAGCCGACGGCGGACAGCCAGATCGGCATCACGAGAACGGCGAGGAGCGCGGTGGTCAAAACGCCGTAGCCGACGCCGAGGGCGAGACTCCCGCCGAGCCGCCGCGCCGGGTCACGGAACGGCTCGAACTGGACGAGCGCCACGTACGCGAACCCGAGGACGACCCCGTGGAAGAGGTGGAGCGCCCACCCCGCGGCGAGGGCCGGTCCCTCGATGCCGTACATCGGGGGAATCGCCATCTCCGGGAGCGGTGGTGGCATCGCGAACTGCATCATCAATCCGAAGAAGACGCTCCCGACGAGGCCACCGACCGCCCCCGCCACCCATTCGCTCGAAGAAACCGTGCTGATCCCAGTTGCGGTCCTCGTTTCCGTAGCCATCGTCGTGTGAATGCCCCACACGACCATTTCGGCCCGGCGTCCATCGCTCTAATCTGAGCCGTCGGTAAGTGGGTTACCTCGCGGAAACCGTGGATAGCACGTCGTCCGCCCGGCGACGAACGGTCCGAATGTGCGCTCGAGTTCAACGGCGCCGGCCACGAGGGTGAAGGGCTAGCCTGGCAAACCGGCTGATCGCGGCGGCCGATCGCAAACTTCCTGCGCCTCGGACGGGGTAGCGGGAGTTTTTCATCCCTCGTCAGAGGCCCCGTCCGAGGACTGTTTCCGGTCTCCAGACTGCTTTACATCTATACTTGCGTAACAGTAACTGGATTACCCAAGCTCACCGGGATCGGTTCGATTTCTGTCACGGTGACGACGCGTCGCACGCAACGCGTCGAACGCGCCGCGACGCTCATCGAACAGCATCACAGCATCGGCCTTGCGTGTCGAATCGCCAACAGCGCTCCCGATAGGCGTCTTGGAACGCTCGTCGATGAGTGAGGTCAGGACCGGTCGTCGAAGCGAACGATTTCCGGGCGCCCCCGAAGAGCCGCCGTGGAGCAGCCGAAGCGACCGGTTAGTTCGACATCGCGGCGACGCCCGTCAACGACGCGGACGTCCACGCTGCCGGTACTCGATCGGGACCGTCCCACCCGTTTCCGCCGCCTCGTACGTCGCCTCGATGGCCTCCAGGTCCGCCAACCCGTCGGGCTCGGGCGTCTCGTCCGAGAGGACGCAGTGTGCGAAGTAGTCGAACTCCTCTGCGACCTCGTCGACCGGTGGACCGGTGTGCTCCGTGGACACGTCCCCGCACTCGACGAGGAGCACGGAGAACGTGCTTGCCCAGTCCGCCCGCGATCGCCGCGTATTCCGGATGGAACGCCGGTGGCGTGGCGACGTACACGGCGTCGTACTCTCCCTCGGGCTCCCCTCTGTCGAACGAGTCGTACCCGAGGGCGTGCTCGACGCCGAACTCCGCGGCCGTGTCCTCGGCCCTCCCGGGCGACCCGCTCACTACCGTCGTCGGCTCGCAGAACGTCGCCCCCGCGATCGCCGGCAACGCTCGCTCCCGGGCGAACCCGCCCAGCCCCACGATCGCGAACCTGTTCGGTCCACCCCCGTCTAGCCGCTGCCAATCCCGCTCGGTGAACCGCTCGAAGTGCCCCTCGACTCGCATGGTGAACGCACCGACGAGGCGCGCCAAAGCGATTCGGCTCGAACGGCGGCGTCGTCCATGTCGAAGGGAGCACACGAGGCGAACCGGATCCCGATCGGAAACCTGCGGCTCGCGGACGTCGACGATACCCTCGCGAGGACCGGAGCGTGCGGTTTCCCACGAGTCGGGTGCTCGTCCGCGAATGACGGGTGCGAGGGATTCGAGCGTTGCCGAGGCGTGTTCGCTCTTCGCGTGCAGTTCCGACGAGGCGATCATCGAGAGCCCCCACGCTGTGACGTCGTGAGAGCGGACGGTTTCTGACCGGCACCGAAGCCAGCCCGACCGTGTTCGATGCCAGCGTGAGGCGCAGTCACCCGTGTACTGCCCTCGAAGGTCTCGATGGTACGGCTACTCCGGGCGGACTTGCTCCGTCCGAAATCGGGCCTAGTTATATCGCCGCACGGCGAGTAGGCATACGCGGTATGTCCTTCGATCCCGACGCGGTCGAAACGATAGCGTTCGACTCCTACGGGACGATCGTGGACGTCGATGGCGTCGAAGAACCCCTGTCGAACTACGTCGAGAACCCCGGAACGGTCGCCGAACTCTGGCGCGACCGCTCGCTGACCTACGCGATGGTGGCGAACGCCATCGAGGAGTACGACTCGTTCTACGAGATGAACCGCCACGCCCTCCGGTACGCGCTCGAGGCAGTGGACGTCGACCTCGACGAGGACGACCGCGCGGAGATCCTCTCGACGTACCACGAACTGCCCGTCTTCGACGACGTACGCGACGGGATGAGACGGCTGGACGAAGCCGGCTACGACTGCTACGTCGTCTCGAACGGCAACGAGGAGATGCTGGAGTCGATGGTCGAGCAGGCGGAACTGGGTGACCTCATCGCGGACACGATCAGCGCCGACGAAGTCGAGCGGTTCAAGCCGGAAGCCGACCTGTACCGCCATGCCCTCGACCGGATCGGCATCCCTGCCGAGCGGGTCGCCTACGTGGCAGCCGGCTGGTGGGACGTGCCGGGTGCGATCCACGTCGGCATGCAGGGGGTCTGGATCAACCGAGGGAACGCGCACTGGGGGCCGTACGATACGGAGCCCGCGCTAACGATCGAGACGTTCCACGACCTCGCCGACGCGCTGGAATCGTAGCTTTCACGGGGGACGTGCAGGGATCGGTGCTGCCGGTCCCGACTCTCGTTCGATCCGACCCTCCCGCGGGCCGTGTCCGCTCGAATCACCGGAGGCGCCGTACGCCTCGTCGTACGCCGGCTTATGATTCGCGGAACCGGCTCGACGTTCGAACGAACGTGCCGCCCCACCGGACCGGGGCCACCGCCCGCATCGGAATCGCGTTGCCGTGCCGACCACACCGCGTGGGTGACGTGCCGGTTTCTCGCCGTTTTATTCACTTCCGGACCAAGCGCCACTCATGCTCGAACTACGGCGATCGGCGTACGACGAGATCGTGTACCGGGGGTACGACGGCGGGGCCGAGGAGGTGTGCGGCGTTCTCGCGGGCACGTACGACGACGAGGCGAGCGTCGTGGACGCGGCGTATCCGGCCGAGAACGTCGCGGAGACGCCGGAGATTCGATACGCGATGGATCCCGAGGAGCAGTTCGCGATCACCGAGGCCGTCGAGGAAGCCGGACTGGAGGTCGTGGGGTTCTATCACACGCACCCGGCCGGGCCGACCGAACCGAGCGAAACGGACGCCCGGCGGGCGACCTGGCCGGGGTACTCGTACGCCATCTGCGCGTTCGACGGCTACCCGTTCCTGGGGTCGTGGCGGTGGCGCGGCGAGGACGACGGGTTCGAACGGGAGACGGTCGCGGTCTCCTCCGGCGGCAGGCGGTGATTACCGACTCGAGCGTCCGTCAGTCGCCCCCGACGTTGGGCTCTTCCTCCCTCGGAATGGCACACGAGGCCGAGTACTCCACGTCGTGGACGGAGTCGATCGCCGGGTCCTCGCCGCAGACGGGACAGTCGTCCTTCTTCGTAATCTCGACGGCGTCGAACTCCATCTCGAGCGCGTCGTAGAACACCATCCGACCGTCGAGGAGTTCCCCGACCCCGAGCACGGCCTTGACGGCCTCCGTCGCCTGGATGCACCCGACGGCCCCCGGCAGTACGCCGAGGACGCCGGCGGTCGCACAGTCGGGGACCATCCCGGCGGGCGGCGCCTCGGGGAACATGCACCGGTAACACGGCGAGTCGTCGGTCCCCGCGAACGTGGTGATCTGCCCCTCGAACCGGAAGATCGAGCCGTGGGAGAACGGGACCCCGGCGAGCGTGCAGGCGTCGTTGACCAGGTACCGCGTCCGGAAGTTGTCCGTCCCGTCGATCACGAAGTCGTACCCGTCGATGAGCTCCTCGACGTCGTCGGGTTCGACCCTGAGACCGTGGGGTTCGACCGTGACGTCCGGGTTGAGTGCGGCGACGAAGTCGGCGGCGCTGTCGACCTTCTTCCGGCCAACGTCGTCGGTGCCGTGGATCACCTGCCGCTGCAGGTTCGATCGCTCCACCTCGTCGTCGTCCGCGATCCCGAGCGTCCCGACCCCGGCGGCGGCGAGATACTGGATGATGGGGGCGCCTAGCCCGCCCGCACCGAGCACGAGCATCTCCGAGTCGAGGAGGTCGCTCTGCCCCTCGGGACCGACGTCGTCCATGATGATGTGCCGGGAGTAGCGATCCAGTTGTTCCGAGTCGAGGTCGAGACCGCTCATGGACGTGACGTTGGGAGTACCTCCCGATAAGCGCGTCGGAGCGGTGCGTCCCTGCCGCCGTTCCGAACGCCCACCGTCGCCGTTCCCGTCGGTCAGCTCACGCCGGTCCGCTCGGACTCCGCCTCCGCTTGCCGGTGGCGGTCGTCTTTTACCGAAAGTGGGTGTAGGACGAACCATGGCGAAACTCAAAGTCCCGGCCGTACTGGGCGACGGTGGCTCCACGACCGTCGAGGTACCGGGGGAGACGCTGGCGGAGGTGTTACGGAATCACGCCGAGGAACACGGCGAGGGGCTCCGGAACAGCGTCGTCGAGGACGGCGAGATCAAGGAGTTCATCAACGTCTACGTGGACGGGGCCGAGGTTTCGGGTCTCGACACGGCGGTCGAGGACGACGCGCAGGTCCGGATCATCCCGGCCGCGAGCGGCGGACGGTAAGTCGCGAAGTGATCGAACCCCTTTCCGAGGTGCCGTCACGGCTTCCCCCAGCGCCGCGTCCCCAGGTTAGTTCCGATCAGTTCAGATAGTCCTCCCACAGCGGGACGTCCGCGTACTTGTCGCCGCGGTCACACAGCATGACGACGACCGCGTCGTCGGCCGTGAGTTCACCGTCGTCGTCGAGCTGGTGGACCGCCTGGACGCCGGCCCCGCTCGACGTTCCGACCACGAACTGGTCGTCCACTCGGAGGTGCTCGCGAACCGTGTCCCCGTCGTGCTGACCGGGATCGACGACGTCGACCCGTCGGTCCGCGTACCGATCGCGGAGCTCGCGGGCACGCGCATAGGCGTCCCCGGTTCCGACGTACTCCGTCCGGTCGAGCACCGACTCGTCGTACGTCTCGGGGCGGTAGTGGTCGCCCGTCCCGAGATATTTGAGCCCGTCGATGGCGTGGAGCGGCTCTGCCGGTTCGAACCCGACGACCGTGACGTCGCCGCGTTCGTGGAGGCCCCTGCCGGTTCCGGTGACCGTTCCACCCGTCCCTGCGCCGGCCACGAAGTGGGTCACCTCGCCGTCCGTCTGGTCCCAGATTTCGGGGGCCGTCGTCCGTTCGTGGGTTCCGGGATTGTCCGGGTTCGCGTACTGGTTCGGCCGATAGTAGCGGTCCGGACGCGACGCGACCAGTTCCTCGCACCGCTCTATGACGGCGTCGTACCCGAGGTGGGCGTCGACGAAGTGGATCTCCGCCCCAGTCTCCCGGACGGCCTCGACCTTCCCCCCGCTCGCGTTGTCCGGCATCACGATCTCGACGTCGTACCCCCTCGCCGTCGCGAGCCTGGCGAGTTCGCTCCCCGTGTTCCCGCTCGTGGGTTCGATCAGCGTCCGGTCGGAGGTGAGTTCCCCGCGCCCCTCGGCGCCGTCAAGCATTCCCTTGGCGATGCGCGATTTCACCGAACCGCCGCCGTGATCGGCCCGATACAGGTTGAACCACTCCGCCTTCGCGTACACGGTCGCCGGAACGTCGACGTCGAGTTCGAGTAGCGGCGTCTCGCCGATGGTCTCCTCGTCGATGCCGACGGCGGACTCCGACATGAGGCGCGCTTCGGGCCCGGGCACCAAGGCTCTGGCGTCTCCGGCGTCGCTCCCCTCCGAGATAGCGGTCGGCTCTGCACGCTCCGAAACGGGTATGCCGCCGAGGTCCTTACCCGGGGTGCATGAGCCAGCCGAACTGGGAGGACGTCGTCGACCTTCCCGACGAACTCGACGACGAGACCGCCGACGACCTGCTCGGGGACGCCGAATCGGTACAGGACATGACCGGGGAAGTCTGCCCGTACCCCCAGGTCGAGGCCAAGAAGGCCATCCAGGGCCTCGGATCCGGTGAACTCCTCGTTCAGGAGACCGACCACGTCCCGAGCACCGAGAACGTCCCGAAGGCGGTCGGGGACCAGGCGGACGCACACGTCTGGAAGAGCGGCGACGGCCGGTACCGCATCTACCTCCGGAAGCGATGACGATGGTCGAGGAGATCACCACCGAGGACGTGAAAGCGAAGGTGGACGCGGGGGAGGACGTCCAGATCATCGACATCCGCGACCCCGACCAGTTCGCGGCGGGGCACGTTCCCGGCGCCGTGAACGTACCCATGTCGGAGCTCCCGTCGCGCGTCGACGAGATCGAGTGGGGCGACGACGTCGTCGTCGCCTGCCCGATCGGCCAGTCGTCGGTGCAGGCGGCGCGGCTCATCGGGAGCTACGAAGGGGTCGAGGACGACGACGCCGTCCGAAGCATGGCCGGGGGCTACGACGCCTGGGAGTACGAACTCGAATCCGACGAGTAACGTTCCCGGGACCGCCCCGTCCGTCGCGTCGGCCTGCCGTGAAGCCTCCTTCATCGAGATCGGTCAGGGGTTCCCCCCGAACCGTCCTAGACGCGGCTGGGAGACGACATACGCGCACGGACGGATCGATGGCATCCTCGAGAATCCCCGTTGAGCATCCGAGAACCGCGGCGAGGCGCCACTTCGCATTCCCCATCCAGGGAGTAACGAAGCAGTCCATCCGGTGGTCGATGAAGGCGACTATCGGTAAACATCGCTGATATCTGGAGCGTGCGTGCCAAGCGCGGATCCGTGACCGTCGAACTGGACACATCGGCGGGCAGTAAGGGCTACCGGAAGCACGATTACGACTGCGTTACCCGTGTGTTCTCCGGATACGTTCGAGCCGTTTCCGTCAGGGGAGCATCCTCCGTCGATTCCCCTACGAAAGCGTTTGGGAAACGGCGTCTTACACACCCCAACACCTGGCTCGGTTTACGCGACGGAACGACGGACGTACGACGTGAGGTTCCTAATGACGGAGAAACCCAGCACGGGCGGCCAGTTCACGCGGCACTCGCTTCTCGCGGCTGGAGATGGCGCTCGGATCGATCGTGGGACGCGCTGAAACCTCCGGACGAGTCTCGGGGACGAACGGGTCCGTCGACGTCCGGAACGATGAAGCCGGACGCACCGTCGTCGCGAGACGGGAGCCGGGAAGGACGTTCTACCGGGTCTTGCCCGGCCCGCGACGGCTGAGTCCGCAGGTGTTCGGGACGCCCGAGAACCCCCGATTCGGGAGCGACCTGCTCGAAGCGCGGATCGAGCAGGCGAAGGGCTCCCCCGAACCGCTCGGGAACGCCGTTCCGAAACTGCTGGAGGACCTGCCGCCGCTCGTCGCCGCGCCGGAGGCGGCGCGCGAGGAGGTCGGCGGCGAGGACGAACTCGTCCACGAGGTGTTCACCGAACCGACGCTGTACAGCGACGAGGCGGAGGTGACCGACGGCGAGTTCGAGATCAGCCATCGGGACCGCCGGCCGTACGACCTCCGTGGCCCGCCGGGTGAGACGCCGGATACGGTGGAACTCGACGCGCGGTTCACGGACCCCGCGGGGAACGAGTACGAACTCGAGTTCGATCACGTCGTCCAGCCGCCCGTTCCGGGTCCGAAACCGGCGGCGGAGTCCTGATCGACGCCTGGCACCACGGGCAAACCGGGACCGGCTCACCGCTGATGCCCGAGATCTACGCGTACGGCCCGTTCTGGGGGTCGGCGACGTGATCGTCAACGGCGAGGTGGCCACCGAGGACGGCTTCCGCGTGATGCACTTCATGACGACCCAGACCATCCGAGACGAGCGGTACCGGCTGGCCATCGACGGGGAGTTGCCGCTCGCCCCGGAGAACACCATCGCCGGGCGAGTCCACCACACCCACGGGGTCGTGCTGCCGATCATGCCCACCGACGAGGGGCCGGCGTTCCAACCGGTGCCGACGGCGTTGGAGCTCCCGAACGGCGGGACGCAGTCGTTCATTCACGCGATGTGGGAACGGGAGGAGCTGGTCGAAGCGCCGTTCGCGGGCTGGTCGGCACCGACGGCGGAGGACGGAGGCGACGGAACCGAGGGGACGGGGACGGAGGGAAGCGCCGACTTCGGGCTCGGCGGCGACGCTCAAGCCTGGGAGGGGCAAGCGCCAGCCGACATCGAGGGCGAGGGAAACCCGACGCTGACGTTGGAAGCCGGCACGGCGTACGCGCTCGTCTGGGAGAACCTCGACGGCATCCAGCACGGCTTCGCCATCGAGGATCGGAACGGGGAGGACCTCCTCGCCACCGACTTGGTTGGGGAGCAGGGCGCCACCCAGACGGTCGAGTTCACCGCCTCCGAGGAGATGGCCGAGTACCACTGCCAGGTCCACCCGGACTCGATGCGAGGTGGGATCGAACTCTAGCGTCGACCCGCCGTCCCATCGGGAGCCGGGCGGTGACTCCGAGGAGGGTCCGTCGCCCGCGTCGACTCTCGTCCCCCCGAGCGGCGCTCAAATCGCACAGCCGACCTCGCGGTAGAGCCAGTGGGTCATCACGTACGTCCCGAGGACGATCCCCGCGCCAGCGAGGATCGAGTGGACCGACAGGAGCGCCACGCCGCTGAACAGGTTCGCGATGTTGCAACCGGGTGCGAGCCGCGAGCCGACCCCCATGAGGAAGCCGCCGACGACCGGGTTCGGGAGCCGTTCGAGCTTCGGCCACCGGAGTCGAAAGTCGCCCGAGGCTTTGGCCGCCAGGAAGGAGCCGACGACGACCGAGAGGATCATGAGCATGTCCACCGTCACGGCGACGCCCTCCCCGCGGAACAGGACCGAGCCCCAGTACTCGATCCCCTCGACGTTCAGGCCACCCCGCGCGAGGATCCACCCCGCCCACTTCGCTTCGCTCCCGGTGATCGCCCAGGCGCCGTACACCCAGAACCAGACGCTCGCGACGAGCGCGAGGCCGACGCCGGCGGTCCGCGCGTCCCACGGGTCCCGCAGGCGGGCCTTGAGGTCGCGGTCGTCCGTCCGGAACCCCCGGAGGTAGCTCCGGAGGCCGCCGCCGATCGATCGCAGTCCCACCCCCATCGCGGCGAGGCTCCGCCCGGTCGGCGTCACCTGCGCGCGTTCGTCGGCGAACACGCCGGTCCGGCCGTTCGGTTCGTCGGGCAACCGCCGCCGTCCGAGGATCAAGGCGTACACCAGCACGGCCGCGGCGGCGATGCCGACGCCCGTGACCGCGGGTGGCCACGGGAGCTGGAGGTAGAGCGTCGACCCCTCGCCGAACCGGAGCGGCTCGAAGTAGACGGAGCGCAGCGTCGGGAACGAGAACGCGACGACGACGTAGCCGACCCCCATGAACAACAGCGTGATCCAGAACTGGACGTATCCCTGTCCGGCGCGGTACAGCGTCCCCGACGCGCACCCGCCGGCCATCGTCATCCCGACTCCGAAGACGAACCCGCCGATCAACGACGCGAGCCCCCACGGCGGGATCCAGAACCCGCGGAAGTACCCCAGCGTCGCCTGGAGACTCCAGAACGACGTCATCACGAGCACCCCCGCCAGCACGCCCTTGAGGACGCGAGTGTCCTTGAACGCGATGAAGTCCCGGAACGCGCTCACGAAACAGAAGCGCGACTTCTGGAGGAGGACCCCGAACGCGAGGCCGACGCCGATGGAGAGCACGACGTACGCTGTCGGCGAGATTGCCGGCATACGGGACGGTTAGGAACCGACACGCCTCGTGCTACCGGAACCGCACACGCTTGCCAGTTCCGAGATTTAGTGGCACGTATTGCCCCTTTCAGGAACAACTGGCAACGGGGAGGCACTCCGGTGTGCATAACTCCCTTGGAGCGTGACGTTCCGCATATGAGCGATCGTTCCGGGAACGACCCTCTACGTCCGAACCGGGGTGAGGGAACCGGGCCGAAGGACGTGTCACGTCGCCGCCTTCTCGCCGGTTCGGCCGCGGCGGGCGCCGCGGCCAGCGCCGGATGTTCGGGTCGGCTCCCGGGCGGTGGAGAGGGCGGGAGTTCGGAAACGGTGTTCGTGTTCAACACGGGCGATCTGACCGTGAGCGTCATCGACGCGGCGGCCGACGAGCTCGTGACGACTCAGTACCTCGGTGCGACCGCGTCGTTCCCGTCGAACCAGTTCGCACCGTCGCTGACGGACTCCCCGGAGGACGTCCTGTGGCTCAACGTCGACGACGGCGTCCGGGCGATGAACGCGACCTCGCTCTCGGAGGACGTCGCCTTCGAAACCGGATCGGGTGCCAACTGGCAGGAGGTGACCCCCGACGGCGAACACCTCGTCGTGAGCGCCCGCGAACCGATCCACAAGCAGTTCAAACTCGACGCCAACCCGGCCTCCGACTCGTTCGGGGAGGCCGTCGCGGAGATCGACCGCAAGCCCGAAGGTGGCCGCGGCGACAACGAAGGGCCGGGACCGTGTGACGTGAGTGTCCTCCCGGACGGGAGCTACGCCTACGTCCCCGACATCTACGCGGACACCCTCTCTGTCATCGACGTCGACTCGTTCGAGATCGTGAACCAGGTGTCGGTGTCCCCGGCGGACAGGGCGGACGCCGTCCGCCCCTGGATGGACACGGTCGACTGGAACGGCGACCGACTGCTCGTGGAGAACAACGAGGGGGAGACCGGAACGGAGAGCATCTGGGACGTCAGCGACCCGACGGCCCCCGAGGAGGTCGTTCGGCTGACCGGCGACGACGGCCTCGGGAAACTCCCGCTCACCAGCGAGATCGGCCCGGACTCGGAGGTCGGATACGTGTTCACGGCCGAGTCGAACGACGTCACCGTGATCGACCTCGCGGCGGGCGAGGTGACGGATCGCCTCGACCTCGGCGGCTCGGCGTTCGTCGGGACGTGGGGGCCGAACCGCGAGAAACTGTACGTGCCGGTCCAGACGAGCGACGAGGTCAAGGTCATCGACCACGCGGCCGGCGAGATCACCGGGACGATCGGCGTCGGATCGGAGCCGTACGGCGCGACGGCTGGAACCGTTCGGCCGGAGACCGACGCGGCGGCGAACCTCCTGGCGACGATGTCGAAGCTCGGTCTCGAGTTCTCGGAGGGGGGGACGTCGTACTGCATCGGCGAGTGCGCGTGCGGCCATCGGCTGTAGATGACCGAAACGAACGGCGAGCGAGCGACCGGAAACGACGGCGAGCGGACGGGTAGGGACGGTAGCGACCCCGGAACGGTCACGCGTCGTTCCGTACTGGCCGCCACTGCGGGGGCGGGCCTCGCGAGCACGGCCGGCTGTGCGGGCGTGACCACGCCCGCCGACGTGTCCAACGCCGCCTCGATCGCCGGCAACGTCGGCTACTTTGTGGGGCCACAGGAGGTGGCCGACACGGACGGAGTGTTCCTCGACGCGCGATCACGGCAGCAGTACCGGAACGAACACGTGTACGGCGCCAGGTTGGCGCCGGTCGAGGCCCTCACGGCGCGTCGGGAGACTGACGCCGGGTTCGTTCCGGACCCCGACTCGCTGGCGGCCGCGCTCGGTGAAACGGGGGTTGCCCCGACCGACGACGTCGTGGTGTACGGGAGCAGCGTCGGGTCCCGCGTCACTCGCGTCGTCTTCGCGCTCGAGTATCTCGGCCACAGGGGCGACGTGTTCGTCCTCAACGGCGGGTACGACTCCTGGAACGGGAGGGTCGGGAGCGGGATTCGTGAGCCGCGGACGCGTTCCTACGAGCCGGACCCGCGGTCGGATCTCGTCGCGACCCGCGACTGGCTCGCCGACCGGGTCGGGTCGTTCAACGCGGACGGCCCCGGATTGGTCGACGTCAGACCGCCCGAGGCGTACCTCGCGGCGCGCGGGTCCGACGTGCTCGTCCGGTCCAACGAACGGCAGGGCCACCTCCCCGGCGCGATCGACGTCCACTGGACGGGGAACGTCGACGGCAGTCGGCTCGCCGACCCCGGAACGCTCGCCGGACTGTATTTCAACTCCGCGGAGCTCGACACCGGAGGACCGATCGTCGTCTACGGCCAGGGGAACGTCGACCCCACGAACACGTGGGTAACGCTTCGAGCGCTCGGCGCGGAGGGTGTTCGGCTGTACGACGGCGGATTCGCCGAGTGGGCTAACGTGCCCGCGGAGCTCCGCGGTCGGTGCCCGGTCGAGACGAAGACGACTGCCGTCGTCGAGACGAGCGGGGGCCTCGGCGGGAACGACGACGGTGGCTTCTCGTGTACCGGCTGATGGATCCCGACGGTCACGCGTCCGGATGACGCTCCTCGCGGTCCCCTGTTCCGGCGCCGACACGGTCGCGATACTGGACGCCGACCACGGCGAGTTCCTCGGCGACGTCGAGGTCGGGAGCCACCCGGTCCACCTCGCGACCGTCGGGAACTGCGTCTTCGTCGCGACGATGGGCGAACGGTCGGTCGACGTCATCGCCGACGGCGACGTGACCCGGATCGAGACCGGCGTCCTCGGCCCGTCCCACTTTGCGGCCGTCGGGGAGACCGTCTTCGCGCCCTGTACGGGTGGGGATGTGGTCGCCGTGCTGGATGCGACCGATCGGACGCCGTGCGGCAGGATCGCCGTCGGCGGGGAACCGCACGACGTCGTCGTCCACGACGGCGCGGTGTTCGTCGGGAGTCGCGCCGACGGGACCGTCAGCGTCGTCGATCCGGACTCGATGGCGGTGCTCGCGACCCACGAGTTCGGGGACGAGGCACGAATCCAGGGGCTGGCCAGCACAGCCGACCGGGCGTACGCGGTCGACCAGCGCGGCGAGCGCGTCGTCGCGCTGGATCGTGACGGTCCGGAAGCGGTCGCATCGGTCGGTGCGAACCCGTACGAGGTCGTCGTCCACGGGGGGAGGGTGTACGTTCCGGGACGCGACGACGGGACGGTGACCGAGCTCACCGCGGACCTCGGGAGTCGAACCCGACGCCGACTCGGCGGCCGACCGGTCGACGTCGTCGCGCACGACGATGAACGGTGGGTGCTCGACCGGGAGCGGCCGGTACTCGGGGAGCTGTCGACCGGGGACGACGTTTCCCTTCCCGCACCGTCGTTCGCCGCCGCGGGCGATCCGGACGCGTTCGGCCGGGTGTATCTGACCCACTACGACGACGACGCGGTCAGCGCTGTCGACCTCGACGAGCGAGCCGTCGTCTGGACGACGGACCTCCCGGCCGGCCCGTTCGAGCCGCTCGTCGTGTAACCGCTATCGAACTGCGGGAGTCCAATTCCAGGAACGGTTCGTCACGGAACCCCCCGTTCGCGGTGACCAGGACGACGCCTGGCTGGTCGACGACGTACTTCCGTCCCCTCTCCGGGAGCAACGGCGAAATCAGTCGGCGCAAACGGACCCTCCACGATCGGTTTCGACCCGATACCGTGCCCCGTTGGGCCGGCGGTACGGCCGCTGGCGCGTGATTCGTCCGTAGGCATCCCTCCCGTGTCATGTGGTACCGCGGCCCCCTTAGGCCTCGGGTCCGGTGGGAGGGTCGTGTCCGGGTTGGCCGGGTCCACGCGAAGGCGAACCTCGCGATCGGGGTTCGGCGTTGGTCGCCTCGGCGTGGCAAAAACGGTTCCGGAACTGGTTGATTCATCTTCTTCCTTCATACGTTATGCTTCCGTCGCTGCGTCGGTTCCCGAGGTTCCTGGTGGACTCGACGGCCGTACCGATGACGGTGCCGCCTGCACCCACGGCGTACCGTCGACGGGAACGAGCGCGCCGTGAACGCGACGGTACTCGGGGATCAGCGGAGGAACCGCCCTCGTTTTCGTGGGAGCGAACGGGAGGTTGAGCGGGCGGTTCGTCGCGGACGCGGCGGCGACGGACGGCCGGGAGCGGTCGTCGTCGAGGCGGATTCCGGTCTCGTCGATGCGACGTGATCCGGTCGACGCCGTCCGCCGGCCGTCGGCGTTCTGCATCCGGTTCCGTACGGTGGATCGTCGGTGACCGATAGCGACACCTATAGAATATATTTATTATATAGTGATTTGATGTATATGGCCGGAGGCTGATCCGGCACGGAAGTGCCCGGCCGGTACCGACGGACGAAACCGGTCGACGGCTCGAGCCGACCGACGAACGGCCGGCGTTCATCCGTTCGACCCGTCGATGGTGGCACCGGCACCAACCACCCGAAGCACGACCCGCTCGGATCGGACGGCGGCCGGATCGAAGCGCACGAACCCGAGCCGGACGCGGCGGTCGTCCGCCCGACCGAACTCCCCACCGGTATCGGCGGATCGACGGCCGGTCCGACGCGACGGGCGTGGGTGTCGGACGGGTGGACTTTTCACCGCCGTTCGCCACCGTCGACCCATGCCGATGCGAGAGCGGACCGGCCTCGACGCGGCCGCGCTGCTGGTCCTCCGAGCGGCGAACGAGACGGGCGTGCTCGACGCGCTCGTGGAGCGCGCCGGGACCCCGGCGGAGGTCGCGGCGGAGACGGACGTGACGGAGGCGGCGGCCGAGCGAACCGTCGGAATCCTCGCCGACCTCGGGTTCCTGAAGCGGGTCGGCGGGGAGTACGAACCGACCAACCGGGCGCTCGGGCTGCTCGCGAAACGGGACGTCCGTTCGGTCGGCGCCGTGCCCCACGCGCTGGACGTCGCGGACGCGCTGGTCGCGCTCCCCGGGACGATGGAGACGGGCGTTCCCCCGGAGGCGCCCGAGGACGCGACGGCGAACCGGCTCGGCGCGCACGCGGCCACCGACGAGTCGGTCGTCAGGGCCTGCGTCACCGCGGCGGTCCGCGCGGCGCCGGACGCGGAGCGCGTCCTCGACCTGTGTGGCGGGTCGGGGACGTACGCCGCCGAGTTCGCCGACCGGGGTCGCGACGTGACGCTCGTCGACTCCCCGGCGGTCGTGGAGGCGGTCGCGCCGCTGCACGATCGCCCCGACGTCCGCCTCCACGACGGCCCGCCGACGACGCTCGAGGGGTCGTTCGACCTGGCGTTCGGGGCCCGCGTCGCGGGCGGGATGGACCCGACCGAGATCGGCTCGCTCCTCGAGGCCGCCCGCGACGCGCTCGCACCCGGCGGGACGCTGTGTCTCGCGGACGTGCTCGCCGACGGGAGCGACGCGGCCGTGACCGCCGATGCCGTCGGGCTGGCGACCGGTCACGGCGGGGCCTACGACGCCGAGCGGTATCGCGAGTGGTTCGAGGAGGCCGGGTTCGTCGACGTGCGGATCGAACCGGTCCCGGGAACCGACCGACGCGCGGTGAGCGCCGTCGCGTAGGCGCGCGACCCGCGTCGACGACCGTGTGTCGGCGACGGTCCCGCCGTCGTCGATTCGGAAGGCGTGCCGCGACCGGGGAGGCGGTGCGGAGGTTTATTTCGCGATCACGCTGGCGGAGGGGTTCGCCAGGTTATTACCCCTCAGCGCCCTCGTTCCGCCCGCTTTGGCTCACGAGGAACGCACGGGAGGGGTGGATCCAGCCCCGTCGGAGTTCACCCCGTCGCGCGGGACCGACGCCCCCTCGAACTCCGGCGGAGGCGATCGCGACGCCACGGAGGACGCGCTCCACCACCACACCGCCCTGCTCTACGGGAACCAGCGACAGCAGTTCGACGCGGTCGTCCCGATCGTCCGGGACGGACTCGAACGGGGCGAACGCTGTCTGTACATCTGTGACGACAACGACGAGGAGGCGGTCACGGCGGCGATGCGGGCGGCCGGCATCGACGTCGAGGCCGCCGTCGAGGCGGGCGACCTCTCGGTCCACTCGGCGGAGGACCCGTTCCTCTCGGACGGCGAGTTCGAGCCGGCCGACACCGTCGAGTTCGCCACCGACGCGATCCGCGAGGCGACCGAAGTGAACGGCTACGACGCGGTCCGGATCGTCGGGGAGATGACGTGGGTGCTCGACGGCGAGCACAGCCTCGACCACATGGTCGAGTACGAACACGAACTCAACGACGTCTTCGGGTCGCGTCCGGTCACCGGGGTCTGTCAGTACAACGTCAGCAGGTTCGACCCGGAGCTGCTGAACCAGATCATCCGCGCGCACCCGACCCTCGTCTACGACGGGACGGTCGGACGCGACTTCTACTACGTCCCGGAGAACGCCGTCGGCGGCGAAAGCGGGTCCGCGAGCGACGACGGGCCGGGGGGGACGCTGCTCGAGCGGGTCAGCGCCTTCGAGACGCTCGAACGGCGCGAGCGGGCGCTGAGCGCGCTCAACGATGCCACGGAGGAGCTGATGGGTCGGGAGCTAGGGAACCTCCCCGAACGCGCCGCCGACGTCGTCCGGCAGGTGCTCGACGTCCCGTTCGCGTCCGTCTGGCGCTACGACGGGGCGACCGGCGACCTGGAACTGGACGCGACGAGTGCCGACCCGGAACTCGGCACCGCGGGCGGGGACGGCCGGACGGTCACCCCGCTCGCCGAACGGTACCGGGACCGCGCGTGGAACGCCTTCGTCACCGGGGAGACCGAGGTGCACGCCGACCCGTCGACGGCGTCCGATCGGGCGGCCCCGAACCCCCGCCTCCGGAGCGGGGTGATCGTTCCGCTCGGCAGGCACGGCGTCTTCTGTGCCGAGACGACGCGACCCGACGGGGTCGACGACCCGCTGGTCGACCTCGCGAACACCGTCGGGACGACGCTCACGGCCGCCCTGGACCGCGCGGACCGCGAGGAGACGCTCGCGGAACAGAACGAACAGCTGGAGCGGTTGAACCGAATCAACCGGGTCATCCGCGGAATCGGCGAGGCGCTCGTGGACGCCGACACGCGAGCGGAGATCGAACGACTCGTCTGCGAGCGGCTGGCGGCGTCGGACCCCTACGAGTTCGTCTGGATCGGCGACCTGAACCGTGAGGACGACGCGATCACGCCACGCGCCACCGCGGGGGATCGCGACGGCTACCTCGACGACGTCGGGGTCACCTCGGGCGAGGGACCGACCGGGCGGGGCCCGATACGTGCCGCCGTGGAGGACAGGAGCGTCCAGGTCGTCCAGGACGTGCTGATCGAGCCCGCGTTCGAGCCCTGGCGGGAGTCCACCCTCGAACACGACCTCCGGTCCTGCATCAGCGTCCCGCTGGCCTACGAGGAGTCGTGCTACGGGTCGCTGACGCTGTACGCGGCCTCGCCGAACGTCTTCGACGACCTGGAGCGATCGGTGCTGGGGGAACTCGGGGAGACGATCGCCCACGCCATCGAGGCCGTCGAAACGAGACGGGCGCTCCTGTCCGACGCCGTCACCGAACTCACGATCGCCGTCGACGGGACCGACGACGTGCTGGCCGACCTCGCGCGTGTGATCGACGCCGAACTCGCCGTCGACGGCTTCGTGGGGGACCCGGCCGAACCGGCACGCGTGTTCTTCACGATCCCCGGCGTCGATCCCGACGGGGTTCTCGACCGGAGCGAGTCGCTCCCGGGACTGTCCGACGTCCGCGTCGAGGGGGAGACCGACGCCGGACACGCGTTCTCCGCGACAGTGAGCGGGCCGACGCTCGCCTCGCGCGTCGTCGACAACCACGCGGCGATCCGCTCGCTCGGCGTGACCGCCGACGGCGCCACCGCCGTCGTCGATCTCCCCGTGACCAGCAGCGTCCGTAGCTTCCTCGAAGCGCTCCGGGCGAGCTATCCGACCGTCGAACTCGTGGCGCGTCGGAACCGCGACCGCTCGATGCGGACGCGTCGCGACGTGCGCGAGGCCGTCGCGGACCGCCTCACCGACCGCCAGCGCGAGGTCCTGGAGACGGCGTACTTGAGCGGGTTCTTCGAGTCGCCGCGCGCACGAACCGGACGGGAACTCTCCCGGACGCTCGACGTCTCACAGTCGACGTTCTCCCACCACCTCCGCGAGGCCGAGCGCAAGGTGTTCGAACTGGTGCTCGACTACTGCTGACCGCGCGTACCGGTCGCCACTCGAACACGTCTGCCGACGTCCCCGCTTCGCCCGTGTCCGGAGGGGGCGTCGTGGACTCACCCGTCGCGTGGGCTCTGTATCGTCGCGGGGACTCTAGATGTTTCGCCCTCGTCGCGCTGCGGGCGAACGTCTTCGAAATCACGCTTTCACGTTTGCGTCGTTCACCCCCTCGTATGACGTTCGATCCAGCGAGACGTGACGTGCACGGTCGCCAGGGGGTGTTCCCCGCGCATCGGAAGAACCGAGTGCAGTCGAGCCTCGCCGGTGGACCGGTCCGTGTATCTACCGATCAGGACTCCGACATATACTCCGTCCTGGCCGGCGCGAGCCCCGGGCCAGGGACCACGGTCCCGGCACCCGGCGTGACACGTGGGGGGCCCCGGCGTCACGTCGGGAAGCCGGTTCGCTCGAGCGGGAGGACGGCGGACGTGCCCGAGGGAGCGCTCACCCATGGCTGATTCCGCCGTCCGCGCTGACTCGTCGTTCGACGACCTCTTGACCCTCCTGGCGAGCGGGTACCGCCGTCGACTGCTCGTTTCGCTGCAGGAGCAGGACCCGCAGGACGACCCGCGCGTTCCGGCGGACGTCCCCGTCGGGGGTGAGGAGCGGGACGCCCTGATGATCCGCGCGTCCCACTCGCACCTGCCGAAACTCGAGGAGGCCGGCGTCATCGAGTGGGATCGGACGTCCGACCACGTCGGGCGGGGACCGAACTTCGGGGACGTCGAGCCGATTCTGGACGTCCTGCGTGATCACGCCGACGACCTCCCCGAGGACTGTCTCTAGAATGCCCGGTAAACCGGGATGCTATCGGCCCCTGCAAGGAACGGGTCGACCCGGCGTGGCCGATCCGATCGGGCCGGCCGTTCCGATCGATCCAGGTCGACTCCGCGTTTCCACGGGGAATCAGCGGGCGAGAGCGCGCGAGCGCCCACGACGGACGCGCACCGGGGCAACGACCACACGCCTCCGTCCGCCGGGCCCACAAGCGCACCGTTGATTACCGCGCGGCACTGTGCTCGTGCATGGACAGTCCGGACCCGGAACTGCTCCGGGAGGACATGCTCGACGGCCTGGAGTACGTGCTCGAGGACCCGCCGAGCGACGCCGTCAGGGAGGCGATCGGCGCGGTCCCGCGCGAGGAGTTCGTCGCGGAGGCGCCCTACGCCAACCGGACGGGCGAGCAGGGCGGCACCGTCGTGCTCGCCCCCGGGACGGTCGCGCGACTGCACGACGCGCTCGACGCGCGGCCGGACGACGACGTGCTCGTCGTCGGCGCGGGCGTCGGCTACACGGCGGCCGTCCTCGCCGAGATCGTCGGGGCGAACCACGTCCACGCCATCGACATCGCGCGGGCGATGGTGTACGAGGCGCGGGCGAACCTCTCGGCGGCGGGGTACGACGCCGTACTCGTCGACCGCGGCGACGGCGCGCGTGGGCTCCCGGCGTACGCCCCGTTCGACCGGGTGCTCGTGGAGGCCGCCGCCGTCGAACCGCCGCGCGCGCTCGTCGACCAGTTAGTCCCCGACGGGCGACTGGTCATGCCGCTCGGTCGCGGCCCGAAGCAGACGCTCGCCGCGGTCGAACCCGACGACTCCGGTGGGTACGAGGTCGTCGACGAGCGCGGGCGAGTGACCCTCCGGCCGCTGCTCGTCGAGGGCGAGCAGGCGGACGCGCCGGTCCGGAACCGGACCGCCCGCGAGGACGCCGAGTTCGCCCAGCAGGGCTACTTCGCGCGGACCGGCTGGGAACACGAGTGGATCGACTGGGACGACCGGCTGGAAGGGACCGACCGGTGAGCAGGACCGACCGGTGAACGGAATCGATTCACGAGCGGAGTCGACCGGCGAGCCGCGGACCCGGTAGATGGCCGGGCCGACCCGTGACCGAACCGGTTGCCCCCCATCTGGGGGACCAGCAAACACCAGGTACGCACGCGTCACAGCCCAGCGGCGGGTACGCCCGGGGATGACATTAAGTAACGAGGTCGCAAACCATCACCCGATATGGTAGACTCGTCAACCGATTCCCCCGACACCTCCCGGCGGGCGCTCCTGAAGTACTCGGCCGCGGTCGGCGCGGCCGCCCTCGCCGGCTGTTCGACGACCGACGACGGCGGCGACGGGACCGGAACCGACGCCGGCGGCGACCCGGGCGACGGGACCGGAACGACCACCGATTCGGGCGACGGCGGCGGCGGCGACGGCGGGCCGTACCGGATCGGCATGATCGACTCGCTCACCGGGTCGCTGTCGGCGTTCGGCGAGCGCAACCAGCGCGGCAAGGACCTCGCGCTCTCGCGCGTCAACGACGTCGGAATCGACGGCCGCGAACTCGAGATCCTCGTGGAGGACTCCGAGAGCGAGAGCCAGCCCGGCGTCTCGGCCGCCCAGAGCCTCGTCAACCAGGAGGGCGTCCCGTTCCTCATCGGAGCGGTCGGCTCGGGGGTCTCGCTGGCCATCTACGAGAGCGTCGTCCAGGACACCGACGTCGTCCAGTTGAGCCAGAACTCCACGGGGCTCGAACTGACGGACCACCCGGACCTCCTCCGGATGTCCCCGTCCGGGATGGCCCAGTCGATCGCGCTGTCGGACATCATCGCCGAGGACGGCCACGACAGCGTGGCGGTCACCTACGTCAACAACAACTACGGGCAGAGCCTCACCGACGCGTTCGTCGAGGAGTGGGACGGCGAGGTGGCCTACGAGCAGTCCCACGACCAGGAGCAGCAGTCCTACTCCAACGTCGTCGCCGGGATGAACGACTCGGGCGCGGACGCCTGGCTGTTCGTCACCTACCAGCAGGAGTTCTCGACGATGGTCCAGGAGATCTACTCGAACGGGTACGAGGCGCAGTTCTACGGCGCCGACTCGGTCCAGGCGGACTCGGTGCTCGAGAACACGCCCGAGGGGAGCATGGACGGGATGAAGCTCGTCGTCCCCTCAGCGCCCGTCGACCAGGAGAACTACCAGGAGTTCGCCTCGGCGTTCCAGGACGAGTACGACCGCGAGCCCACGTCGTGGGCGGCGTTCGCCTACGACTGCGTCGTCACCGCGGCGCTGTCGATCCAGGCGGCCGACGAGTTCACCGGGTCGGCGCTCGGCGAGGTCGTCAGGGACGTCACCCGGCCCGAGGGCGAGCAGGTCACGTCGTTCGAGGCGGCCAGCGGGATCCTCGCGGACGGCGGGTCGGCCACCGACGTCGACTACCAGGGGGTCAGCGGCCCGATCGACTTCGACGAGAACGGTGATCCGGTGGGGTACCTGCAGATCCTGACGGTCCAGGGCCACAGCTACGAGGGAACCGGCTTCGTCTCCTCGTAGCCCCGATGTCGCTCCTCGAGTACCTGGCGAACGGGCTCGTCTTTAGCAGCATCATCGTCCTCGGCAGCATCGGCCTGTCGCTGGTGTACAGCATCGCCGACTTCGCCAACTTCGCGCACGGCGACACGATGACGGTCGGCGCGTACGCGTCGTTCGCCGCCTTCGGCGCCGTGGGGGCGCTCGCCCCGGGGGTTCTGGGGCTGCCCGCCGGCTTCTTCCTCGCGGCACTGGTCGGGGTCGCGACCGCGGCGCTCGTCGCGGTGGTCACCGAGCGGTTCGTCTACCGGCCGCTCGACACGGACTCGATCGGCCTGCTGATCACGTCGATCGGCGTGGCGTTCGTCTACCGGGCGCTCGTCCGCATCCGCTACGGGGCGGACTTCCGTCGGTACGACGTCGAGCCCCTCCGTCCGATCGAGTGGCTCGTCCCGTACGGAGTCCGGGTGACCGAACACGACGTCGCCATCGTGGTCTCCGCGGCCCTCCTCGTCGGCGGCCTGCACGTCCTGCTCCAGTACACCGACCTCGGGCGGAAGATGCGCGCGATGGCGGACAACCCCGACCTCGCGCGGGTCAGCGGGATCCGCACCCGGCGGATCACGCTCGTCACCTGGGTCGTCGGGGCCGGCCTCGCCGGCGCGGGCGGCGCCTTCCTCGGCCTGTACAACCAGCTCTCGCCGCGTATGGGGTTCAACGTGCTGCTGGTCATCTTCGCGGCGGTGATCCTCGGCGGCATCGGCTCGGTCTACGGCGCGATGCTCGGGGGATTCCTCATCGGGATGGTCAACCAGTTCATGCCCGCGCTGTCGGACCTCGGGGCGCTGCTCCCGCTGGTTCCCGACGGCGTCGCCGTCCCGATCGGCATCGAGTACGCCAACGCCGTCGCGTTCCTCATCATGGTGGCCGTGCTGCTCGTCCGACCGCGCGGGATCGCGGGGGAGGCGACCTGACGTGGCCGCGATCGCCGACCCCCGCGGGTACTGGGGGACGCTGACCCGGCCCGAACGGGTGGTCGCCGCCGCGCTGGGCGTCGTAGCCGTCGCGTCGCTCGCCGGCGTGGTCGTCGGCGCGCTCGCTCCCGCCTACTTCCTGTACCTCGTCGGGCTGGGGGGGATGTACGCGCTGTTGTCGTTCGGCCTGAACGCCCAGTGGGGGTTCACCGGCCTGATCAACTTCAGCGTCGCCGCCTTCTTCGGGATCGGCGCGTACGGCGCCGCGCTCGCGACGGGCGACTCCTCGCCGCTGGCCGGCGGTCTGAACCCGATCGTCGGGCTCCTGATCGGGGTCGTCCTCGCGGCCGCCCTCGCGGTGGCGATCGGGATCCCGACGCTCAGGCTCCGGGCCGACTACCTCGCCATCGCCTCGCTCGGCCTCGCGGAGGTCCTCCGCCTCGTGTTCCTCAACGAGCGTCAGTGGACGAACGGGAGCGCCGGCGTCCGGGGGATCCCCCGGTTCTTCGAGGGGTGGCCGGTCGTCGAGACGCTGCCGACGGCGCTCCCGGGGATCCGCATGGAGCTCGTCCCCGGGTCGCCGGTGTTCTTCGAGACGCCGTTCTACCGGGCGCTGCTCAACGTCGTCCTCGTGTTCGCGTTCGTCGCCGGGAGCTTCGCGGTGTTGCGCCGCGTCCACCGCTCGCCCTGGGGGCGGGTGCTCCGGACCATCCGGTCGGACGAGGACCTCGCGGAGGCGCTCGGCAAGGACACGTACGCGTACAAGATGCAGGCGTTCGTCCTCGGCAGCGTCGTCATGGCGCTCGCCGGCGTGTTCTACGCCCACCTCAACCTCTACGTCGAGCCCGGCGCCCTCGACCCCATCACGACGTTCTACGTCTGGGTCGCGGTGATGCTCGGCGGGAGCGGCTCGAACCGCGGTGCGCTCCTCGGCGGGTTCGTCATCGTGGCGATCCGCGAGGGGACGCGGTTCGTCAACGACTTCGCGTGGGTACCGATCGACGGCGGCCCGCTCCGACTCCTGCTCATCGGCCTCCTGATCGTGCTCGTGATGCGGTTCCGACCGGAGGGGATCCTGCCGCCACAGCGCGAACTCATCTGGCCGGGCGCCGTCGACGATCGGCCGGCACGGCGCGACGGCGGGGGTGGGAACGATGCCTGAGCCGAGCGGCGCCCCGCGTGACCGATCCGACCCCGCGCGGCCCGACGGGGGAACGCCGGGTCGCGACGACGTCCTGCGGGTGGAGAACCTCCGCAAGACGTTCGGCGGACTCGTCGCGGCCGACGACGCCACGTTCGGGGTCGAACGGGGGACGATCACCGGCCTCATCGGCCCGAACGGCGCCGGCAAGTCGACGGTGTTCGACCTCGTCTCCGGCTTCCACGAACCGGACGCGGGCCGCGTCGCCGTCGACGGGACGGACGTGACCGGGATGGCCCCCCACGCGATCGCCGAGCGCGGGCTGATACGGACGTTCCAGACGCCCCGAAAGCTCGAGGGGATGACCGTCCGCGAGGCGATGCTCGTCGGGCCGCAGGGCCAGCCCGGCGAGTCCTTCGTGAAGCTGTTCACCTCGCCCGGCGAGGTCGGGGCCCGGGAATCGCGGAACCTCGAACGCGCACGGAAGATCCTGGAGGAGTTCGGGATCGGCCACCTGGCGACCCAGCCCGCGACGGACCTGTCGGGCGGCCAGATGAAGCTCGTCGAACTCGCGCGGGCGATGCTCGCCGAGCCCGAGATCCTGCTGCTCGACGAACCGGTCGCCGGCGTGAACCCGACGCTCACGAAGGACCTGGCCGCCCAGATCCGGCGGCTCCACGGGGCCGGGACCACCTTCCTGATCATCGAGCACGACATGGACTTCATCATGGATTTGGCGGACCCCATCGTCGTGTTAAACCAGGGTCGAGTCCTCACGGAGGGGAGCCCCGACGCGGTCCGCGCGGACGACCGCGTCGTCGACGCGTACCTCGGGGGTGGCGCGTGAGCGACGACGCCGCGCTGGAACTGGTCGACGTCGACGGCGGCTACGGCGAGACGCAGGTGCTCGACGGCTGCTCGCTCCGCCTCGAGGACGGCGAGATCGTCTGTCTCATCGGACCGAACGGCGCCGGCAAGTCCACCGTCCTCAAGACCGCGTTCGGGATGCTCGACCCCTGGTCCGGGCAGGTCCGCTATCGCGGCCGCGAGATCGGCGGGGCGGCCCCGGAGGACGTCGTTCGGATGGGGATCGGCTACGTCCCCCAGACCGAGAACGTGTTCGGCTCGCTCACCGTCGAGGAGAACCTCCGCATGGGCGGGGTCGCCCGCTCGGGGGGGCTCGGGGAGGTGATGGAGGGGCTGTACGACCGGTTCGAGGTCCTCGACGAGAAGCGGGACGCGAAGGCCCGGACGCTCTCCGGGGGCCAGCGGCAGGTGCTCGCGTTCGCGCGCGCGCTGGTGATGGAGCCCGACGTCCTCCTGATCGACGAGCCCTCCGCCGGCCTCGCGCCCAACACCGCCGACGAGGTGTTCGCGGACGTCCGGGCGGTCAACGAGATGGACACGGCCATCCTCATGGTCGAGCAGAACGCGCGGAAGGGGCTCTCCGTCTCCGACCGCGGCTACGTCCTCGACCAGGGGACGGTCCGGTTCGCCGACGACGCCGGGGCGCTCCTGGACGACGACGAGGTGGGGAGACTGTACCTCGGCGGGTAACTTCGGGCACGAACTCACTCGGCGACGACCAGCACCTTCGTGTTCCCCCGATGGTCGGCGTGTGACCCGCCGGCGGGCGGCTTGACGTCGATCTCCAGCGTCCCCTCCGCCTGGTTCGGGCCGAGCGACGGCGACACCGTCACGGTGGCTCGCCCGTCGGCGTCCGTTCGCGCCGTCGCGACGCCGTCGAGGTCCGCGGTGCCTCCCGAGACCACGACCGTCGCGTCCGAGACCGTGCGGCCGTCCGCGTCGACGACGGTCACGGCCAGTTCCCGTTCGCCCGGCGTCGTCACTTCGGGCTCCGGTCGGGCGTCGAGTTCGGTGATCGCGAGCCCCTCGATCCCGGAGACCATGTTCAGCATGACGCTCAGGCTGGCGACGCCCACGACGAGCGCGATGACGAGCCTGACCGGCAACCCCTCGATCGCACGTTCGTCCCGATACAGTTCCGTGAGCCTGTCGAGCATACCCCGGCCTGGTCCCGTCTCCCTACTTGAACTCTCGCGTGAGGGTTCTTGAACGATGACGGGACCACCGCCCCCGTGCACGTCATCGGCCGAACGGGAACGGAGGGGACCGGTGGAGAGGCGCCGTCCGGGGGCGGGGGACCGACCGGCGAACTGGGGCGGTACCTGGCCCGGGACGGGAGCGAGGGCGGGCGCGTCCGGATCGACCTCGATCGCCCGCACGCGGGGGTGGTGGTCGGGAAGCGAGGGACCGGGAAATCGTACACCCTCGGCGTGCTCGTCGAGGAGGTCGCCGACACCCGCGGGCTCGCTCCGGTGGTCGTGGACCCCATGGGCGCGTTCGCCGGGGTGGTCGAGGGCGGCGGGACGGTCCACCGCCGCCCCCGGGTTCGGGCCGACACGCTCCCGCCGTCGACGTGGCCGGGGCTGTTCGGCCTCGACGCCGACGGGGCCGTCGGCGGACTCGTGTGGCGGGCGTTCGTCGACGCCGACACACTGGCGGGTGCACGGGCCAGAGTCCGCGGGGCGGACGCCGACCGCGCGACGCGACGGGCGGCGGGGAACCACCTCGCGCTGGCGGACTCGTGGGGCGTGTTCAGCCCCGACGGCCTCACCGCCCGCCACCTCGCCGAGGGGGAGCCGACGGTCCTCGACTGTGCCGCGCTCCCGGCCCCGGCGATGAACGCCGTCTGTCTCGCGGTCGCCTCGGGGCTGGTACGACGCGCGCGTCCGGGGCGAACTCGACCGGCTGCCGTGGCTGTTCGTGGACGAGGCCCACGCCTGCTTCGACGGGGTCGCGGCGCCGGCGCTCCGGACGGTGCTCACTCGCGGCCGCGCGCCGGGCGTCTCCCTCGTCTGTGCGACCCAGCGTCCGGGGTCGCTCCCCCCGGTCGCGCTCTCGCAGTCGGACCTCCTCGTCGCCCATCGACTCACGACGCGGTCGGACGTCGAGGCGCTCGTCGACTCCCATCCGGCGTTGCTCGCGGGCGACCTGGCCGACCGCCTGCCGACGGGGGTCGGCGAGGCACTGGTCGTCGACGACGCGACGGAGTCGACACACGCCGTCCGGATTCGCGAACGGGAGACCCGACACGACGGGGGCTCACCCCGCGTCTCGTCGGTCGCGGGCGTCGGGCCGGCGACGGGGGGTTCGACCGGGGCCGGCTCCGGCGACCGGCGCGACGTGGACGACGCGTGAGCGGAAACGGGAGCGGCGTACGGACGCACGATACCCCGGACCCGCTCGGCTTCGCCCCGGTGCGGACGCGTTACCGTCCGCCCGACTCCGTCAGATCACCGGACCGAGGCGTCGCCGTTCGCCACGCGAGAATCGGCGGGGTACGCTTATCCCGACGCGCGAACCGACTCCGCCGATGAACGACGACGTGAGCGGATGGCCGAGCGCGCTGCTCGGCGAGGTGTACGCGGAACTGACCGGACGAACCGTCGCCGTGGACGAGACGGAGGCGACGGGCGTCGTCCCCACCATCACCCGCGTCGACGACCGGGGGCGGTACGTCCTCGTGACGGTCCGGGTCCCGCGGTCGACCTCGCGCGTCGAGACGGACTCGCTGACGGTGGACCGCGAGGCGTTGCTCGCGGAGGCGCGCGACCGGGAACGCATCCGCCTCGAGGAGTAGGAGGGCCCGCTCCGGTCGGCTCAGCCGTCGGGGCGGACGGTCCACGGACCGCTCACGAGCAGGTAGCCGACGACGCCGGCGAACACGACGACGTAGTAGAGCCACGTCGGGAGGCCGAACACGCGGAACCCGAACGAGACCACGAGGACCCAGGCGACCACGACGGCGAGGTCTCGCAGGAGAACCCCCAGGCCGGTGCCCTCGAGGGTTGTCGCGAGCCGATCGCGGAGCGGCGAATCGGACTGGAACACGCGTCCGAGTACGACCCGTTCGACGATAAATCCCGGCCTCAAAAGTGGAGGTCGTAGGCGTCGAGGAGGTGGTGGGCGGCGGTCCCCCACACGAAGTCGGCCTCGGACCACCACGAGCGGGCGTTGTTGATGCTCGCCACCAGGAGGCCATCGTCCGGGTTCTCCGGGTCCGCGTGGAAGGCCGCCGACCCGCTGTCGCCGTCGACGATGCCGTGCTCGTCGCCCCACTTGAGCTGGCCGGGCTTGCAGACCTCACCCGTGTAGCAGGTCAGGCCGTCGATGCCCTGGATCTCCCCCGAGGTCGTGTCCGAGAGCGCACCGACCTTGGTGAGCGGCTTCCCACGCGCCATCAGGTCGGCCAGACCGATCTTCGTGAACTGGCCGAGGACCCGCGAGGGCGACGCCCGTTCGATCGCCGACGCCGGGCGGTACTCCTCGACCGGACTGACCCGGACGACGTCCGCGGTGGGGTACCCCCGGTCGACCGTCCCGACCCGGCGTTCCTCCCCGTCGTGGCGGACCGAGAGCGGGTCGCCCCGGTGTTCGGTCTCCTTGGTCCCGGACGCGCCGAACACGTGGTTCGACGTGGCGAAGTACCGCGATCCGTCCCCGTCGTAGAGGGCCGGCGTCAGCGTCCCGAACGAGTCCTCGCTGAGACAGACGACGCCGCCGGGGACGTCGCCGTCGTCCAGTTCCGACACCTGATACGCGTCCGAGAGGTCCGTTTCACCCCCGGGTTTCGGGGGGATGGGGTCGACGACGTTCAGGTCGAGGCGGACGTCGCCGGTCAGGTCCTCGAGCGTCTCCAGGACGCTCTCGTCGGTCGAGTCGACCGAGATCGTCGCCGCCGAATCCGCGAACGTCCCGGGGACGACGAACGACCCGACGAGCGGCGCGAGGCCCGCCGCGAGCACCCTCTCCTGTACCTCGAACGCGAGCTGGAGGCTCTCGTACCACTCGATCGGCACCTCCTTGGTCCGCGGTTCGAGCGCGTCGGCGTCCGGCTCCGGCCTGGCCAGCGCGTACGTGATGGTCTCGGTCTCCCCGGACGAGACGTACTCGGCGCCGAACCCCAAGACGAGGGCCGCGCTCGTCCCGAGGGCCGTCCCCGCCCTGAGCAGTTCTCGTCGCCGCGCGTGGGTCACTTCGTCGTCGGTACCTTCTGAGTCGCCGGCGTCAGGGCGCTCTTCGGTCGTCACTCGGTTAATCATTGGACGCCGGGGTTAATTTGCTTATCCCGACGTTCGCAGGGCGAGCGGCCGGGAATCGAACCTGTTCGAGCGGAAACCGGTTCGGGGGCCGACGGGTCGTCCGGCGCCGGCCCGGGCGAACCCCGGCACTGGTCGTTCGCGTCGCCGACCGATCGACTCGTCGCTCGCCGGTCGATCGTAACAGAAAGCGCCCGGAGCGGGATTTGAACCCGCGTCACGACCGTGACAGGGTCGTATGATGGGCCACTACACCATCCGGGCTTGCTGCAATCCTGAGTATCGGAGGTACGTAATTAAGGCTTGTTATCCATCGTCGCCGTGTCCCCCGATACCGTGCGTCGCAACCTTCAAGGACGACGCCCCCGTTGGCCGATCCGTGTACCTGCGGTCCGACTAGCGTTGCGTCCCGAGCGAACTTGACAAGCGTTAAATGTCTGAGCCGTATATACCGCCGTAGTATCTCGTGACAACTTCTCCCCAGCGGCACAGGCCGACGCCCAACGCGAGCACCACCGAGACATGGTAAACGTAAGTGAACACGACCTGGTTCCGGACCACAGCGTCCTCGACGACCCCGAGCGCGTCGAGGAGGTCCTCGAGGAGTACAACGTCAAGAAAACCGACCTGCCCAAGATCACGCGGACGGACCCGGCGCTGCCCGACGAGGCCGAGATCGGGGACGTCGTCCGCATCGAACGGGACTCCCGCACCACCGATCACGCCGTCATTTACCGGCTGGTGGTAGAGTGAACCGAGCGACCAGACGGGAGGTCTCCCGGGAGTACTTCTCCCAGGAGCGGCTGGCGGCCCACCACTTCCGGTCGTTCAACAACTTCCTCTCGCGTGGCATGCAGCGCGTCGTCGACGAGAAGGAGACCATCGACACGGACATCGGCGACAAGGAGGGCCAGGAGCCGGTGTTCGTCGAACTCGGCGACGTGCGCATCACGACTCCGCGCGTCCGCGAGGCCGACGGCTCCGAGGAGCTGCTCTACCCGCAGGAGGCGCGGCTCCGCAACATCACCTACTCCGCGCCGGTGTTCATGGAGATGAAGATCATCCGCGGGGGCGAGGAGGAGCCCGAGACGGTCGTCGACCAGACCGAGACGAAGGTCGGCCGGATGCCGATCATGGTCGGCTCCGAGCGGTGTAACATCTCGGGCTTCTCCGACGAGGAGCTCGTCGAGATCGGCGAGGACCCCGTCGACCCCGGCGGCTACTTCATCGTCAACGGCTCCGAGCGCGTGCTGATGACCTCGGAGGACCTCGCGCCCAACAAGATCCTCGCCGAGTACGACTCGAAGTACGGCGACGAGATCCAGGTGGCGAAGACGTTCTCCCAGCGTCGCGGCTACCGCGCGCTCGTGCTGTGCGAGCGCAACCGGGAGGGGATCCTCGAGGTGTCGTTCCCCTCCGTGTCGGGGTCGGTGAACTTCGTCACGCTCGTCCGGGCGCTCGGGCTCGAGTCCGACGAGGAGATCGTCCACCGCGTCTCCGACGACCCGGAGATCGTGAAGTACATGCTGGAGAACCTGGAGGAGGCCGAGGTCCAGACCGAGGAGGGGGCGATCGAGACCCTCGGCGAGCGCGTCGCCTCGGGCCAGGGGAAGAACTACCAGCTCAAGCGGGCGAACTACGTCATCGACCGCTACCTCCTCCCGCACCTCCACGAGGAGGGCATCGAGGACGAGGAGACCCGCAGCAACAAGGCGTTCTACCTCTGTCGCATGGCCGAGGCCTGCTTCGAACTCGCGCTCGGCCGCCGCGAGTCCGACGACAAGGACCACTACGCCAACAAGCGCCTCAAGGTCTCGGGCGACCTGATGACGGACCTGTTCCGGACGGCGCTCAACAAGCTGTCGCGGGACGTGAAGTACCAGCTCGAGCGCGCGAACATGCGGAACCGGCAGCTCACCGTCAACACGGTGGTCCGCTCCGACGTGCTCACCGAACGGCTCGAACACCCGATCGCCACGGGGAACTGGGTCGGCGGCCGCTCGGGCGTCTCCCAGCTCGTCGACCGGACGGACTACATGGGCGTGTTGTCGCACCTGCGAAGGCTCCGCTCGCCGCTCAGCCGGTCCCAGCCCCACTTCGAGGCGCGCGACCTGCACGCGACCCAGTGGGGTCGCATCTGCCCGTCGGAGACCCCCGAGGGTCCCAACTGCGGGCTCGTGAAGAACTTCGCGCAGGCGATGGAGCTGTCACAGAACGTCGAGGACGAACAGGGACTGAAACGAGAACTCGCGTCCATGGGCGTCGAGGGGATGCCCGGAATCGAGGGCGTCGACCGCGCGTCCGCGGACGACTGATACACATGGCTCAGGCACGAGAAGCGAAAGTCTACGTCAACGGGAGCCTGGTCGGGACCCACCCCGACCCGAACGAGCTCGCAGCACAGATCCGGGAGGCCCGACGCCGGGGCGACGTCTCCGACATGGTGAACGTGTCGGTTCGCGAACGCACCGGCGAGGTCATCGTGAACGCCGACGCCGGGCGCGCCCGGCGGCCGCTCATCGTCGTCGAGGACGGCGAACCGCTGCTCGACGACGAGCACGTCGAGGCGATGAACGACGGGGAGATCGAGTTCGAGGACCTCGTCGAGTACGGCCTCGTCGAGTTCATCGACGCCGAGGAGGAGGAGAACATCCTCGTCGCGGTCGACGAGGGCGACATCACCGAGAACACGACCCACCTCGAGATCGACCCGCAGCTCATCTTCGGCATCGGCGCGGGCATGATCCCGTACCCCGAACACAACGCCAGCCCGCGCATCACGATGGGCGCCGGGATGATGAAGCAGTCGCTCGGGCTGCCGTCGGCCAACTACCGCATCCGGCCCGACACCCGGCAGCACCTGATGCACTACCCGCAGCTGTCGATGGTGAAGACCCAGACGACCGAGCAGATCGGCTTCGACGAGCGCCCCGCGGCGCAGAACTTCGTCGTCGCCGTCATGTCCTACGAGGGGTTCAACATCGAGGACGCCCTCGTCATGAACAAGGGCTCGGTCGAGCGCGCGATGGCCCGTTCGCACTTCTTCCGGACCTACGAGGGCGAGGAGCGGCGCTACCCCGGCGGCCAGGAGGACCGGTTCGAGATCCCCTCCCAGGACGTGCGCGGCGCCCGCGGCGAGGACGCATACACGCACCTCGACGAGGACGGCCTCGTCAACCCGGAGACGACGGTCGACGAGAACTCGGTCCTGCTCGGGAAGACGAGCCCCCCGCGGTTCCTCGAGGAGCCGGACGACATGGGCGGGCTCTCCCCGCAGAAGCGCCGCGAGACGTCCGTCACGATGCGCTCGGGCGAGGACGGCGTCGTCGACACGGTGACGCTGATGGAGGGCGAGGACGGCTCGAAGCTCTCGAAGGTCTCGGTCCGGGACGAGCGCATCCCCGAACTCGGGGACAAGTTCGCGTCCCGGCACGGCCAGAAGGGCGTCGTGGGCCACCTCGCGCCCCAGGAGGACATGCCGTTCACCGAGGACGGCGTCGTCCCCGACCTGGTGCTCAACCCGCACGCGCTCCCGTCGCGCATGACGGTCGGCCACGTGCTGGAGATGCTCGGCGGCAAGGTCGGCGCGCTGGAGGGCCGGCGCGTCGACGGCACCGCATTCCAGGGCGAGGACGAGGAGTCGCTCCGCGACTCGCTGGAGGAGCACGGCTACAAGTCCTCCGGGAAGGAGGTCATGTACTCGGGCGTCACCGGCGAGAAGATCGAGGCGGAGATCTTCGTCGGCACCATCTTCTACCACAAGCTGTACCACATGGTGTCGAACAAGCTGCACGCCCGCTCGCGCGGGCCGGTGCAGGTGCTCACCCGCCAGCCGACCGAGGGGCGCGCCCGCGAGGGCGGCCTCCGCGTCGGCGAGATGGAGCGTGAGGTGCTCATCGGGCACGGCGCCGCGATGGCGCTGAAGGAGCGCCTGCTCGACGCCTCCGACCGGGAGGAGGTGTACATCTCCGAGGAGACGGGGATGGTCGCGGTCGAGGACCGCGAGCAGCGCCGCATCTACGACCCCATCACGGGCGACGAGGACAACATCCACGAGATCGAGGTCAGCTACGCCTTCAAACTCCTGCTGGACGAGATGAAGGCGCTCGGCATCCGACCGACGCTGGAACTGGAGGACGCAGTATAACAATGGCTGGTCAGACACCCAAGGAGATCGGGGCCATCAAGTTCGGCCTGATGGACCCGGAGACGTACCGCGACATGTCCGCCACGAAGGTGATCACGGCGGACACGTACGACGACGACGGCTACCCCATCGACATGGGGCTCATGGACCCGCGGCTGGGCGTCATCGACCCCGGCCTCGAGTGCCGCACGTGCGGCCAGCACTCCGGGTCGTGTAACGGCCACTTCGGCCACATCGAACTCGCCGCGCCCGTCATCCACGTCGGCTTCACGAAGCTCATCCGGCGGCTGCTCCGGTCGACGTGCCGGGAGTGCGGCCGCCTCGCGCTCACCGACGACGAGAAGGAGGAGTACAGGGAGAACCTCCAGCGGACGAAGGACCTGGGCGGCGACCCGACGGACGTGCTGAAGGCCGCGGTGCGGCAGGCCCGCAAGGCGTCGACGTGCCCGTACTGTAGCGCCCCGCAGGCCGACATCAAACACGAGAAGCCGACCACCTACTACGAGGTCCAGGACGTGCTCTCGGGCGAGTACTCCGAACTCATCGCCCGGGCGATGCAGCCGGACGAGGACGACGAGGAGGACGAGGGGATGGCCCCGCCCGAACTCGCCGAGGAGACGGGCATCGACCTCTCGCGGATCAACGACATCCTCTCGGGCGAGTTCCGCCCGCGCACGGAGGACCGGAAGGCGCTGGAGAAGGCGCTCGACGTCGACCTCACCGTCGAGGACATGAACAAGCTGATGCCCTCGGACATCCGCGACTGGTTCGAGGACATCCCGGACGGGGACCTGGAGGCGCTCGGCATCGACCCCGTCGGGTCGCGGCCCGAGTGGATGATCCTCACGGTGCTCCCGGTCCCGCCGGTGACCGCCCGGCCGTCCATCACGCTCGACAACGGACAGCGCTCCGAGGACGACCTCACCCACAAGCTGGTCGACATCATCCGCATCAACCAGCGGTTCATGGAGAACCGCGAGGCCGGCGCGCCACAGCTCATCATCGAGGACCTGTGGGAGCTGCTCCAGTACCACGTCACGACGTTCGTGGACAACGAGATCTCCGGCACCCCGCCCGCACGCCACCGCTCGGGCCGCCCGCTGAAGACGCTCTCCCAGCGCCTGAAGGGCAAGGAGGGGCGCTTCCGCGGCTCGCTGTCGGGCAAGCGCGTGAACTTCTCCGCCCGGACCGTCATCAGCCCGGACCCGACGCTCTCGCTCAACGAGGTCGGCGTCCCGGAGCGCGTCGCCAGCGAGATGACGCAGGTGATGAACGTCTCCGAGCGGAACGTCGACCGCGCGCGGCGCTACGTCGCCAACGGCCCCGAGGGCCACCCCGGGGCGAACTACGTGAAGCGACCCGACGGTCGCCGCCTGAAGGTGACCGAGAAGAACTGCGAGGAGCTCGCCGAGAAGGTCGAGGCCGGCTGGGAGGTGAACCGCCACCTCGTCGACGGCGACATCGTCGTGTTCAACCGGCAGCCGTCGCTCCACCGGATGTCGATCATGGCCCACGAGGTGGTCGTGATGCCGTACAAGACGTTCCGGCTCAACACCGTCGTCTGTCCGCCGTACAACGCCGACTTCGACGGCGACGAGATGAACATGCACGCGCTCCAGAACGAGGAGGCCCGCGCGGAGGCCCGCGTGCTCATGCGCGTGCAAGAGCAGATCCTCTCGCCGCGCTTCGGCGAGAACATCATCGGGGCGATCCAGGACCACATCTCCGGGACGTACCTCCTCACCCACGAGAACCCCGAGTTCACCGAGACGCAGGCGCTCGACCTGCTTCGGGCCACCTCGGTCGACGAGCTGCCCGACGCGGACGGCGAGAACGACGCCGGGGAACCGATCTGGACCGGCCGAACGGTGTTCTCGGAGCTGCTGCCCGACGACCTGAACCTCGAGTTCACGTCCTCGGCGGGCGACACCGTCCGAATCGAGGACGGCCAGCTCGTCGAGGGGACCATCGACGAGGACGCCGTCGGCGCGTTCGGCGGCGAGGTCGTCGACACGCTCACGAAGATGTACTCCGAGACCCGCGCTCGCGTGTTCATCAACGAGGTCGCCTCGCTCGCGATGCGGGCGATCATGCACTTCGGCTTCTCGCTCGGGATCGACGACGAGTCCATCCCGCCGCAGGCGAACGAGCAGGTGGACGAGGCGATCGACAGCGCCTACGAGCGCGTCCAGGAGCTCATCTCGACGTACGAGACCGGCGACCTCGAGTCGCTGCCGGGCCGCACCGTCGACGAGACGCTGGAGATGAAGATCATGCAGACGCTCGGGAAGGCGCGCGACTCCGCCGGCGAGATCGCGGAGGACCACTTCGCGGACGACAACCCGGCGGTCATCATGGCCCGCTCGGGCGCCCGCGGGTCGATGCTGAACCTCACCCAGATGGCCGGCTGCGTCGGCCAGCAGGCGGTGCGGGGCGAGCGCATCAACCGCGGCTACGAGGACCGCACGCTCGCCCACTACGAGGAGCACGACCTCTCGGCGGACGCCCACGGCTTCGTGGAGAACTCCTACCGCGGCGGGCTCACCCCGCGGGAGTTCTTCTTCCACGCGATGGGCGGCCGCGAGGGGCTGGTCGACACGGCGGTCCGGACCTCCAAGTCCGGCTACCTCCAGCGCCGTCTCATCAACGCGCTCTCGGAACTGGAGGCGCAGTACGACGGCACCGTCCGGGACACCTCGGACAACATCGTCCAGTTCGAGTTCGGCGAGGACGGCACCTCGCCGGTGAAGGTGTCCTCCTCCGAGGAGAACGCCATCGACGTCGAGCGGATCGCCGACCGGGTCGTCGACGCCGAGTTCGACACGGCAGAGCAGAAGGCGCGGTTCCTCGGCCGCGAGGAGCCGCCGACGAACCTCTCGGAGTACGCCGGGCCGGGCCTCGACAAGGCCGGCGGCGTGGGGGTGGAGTCGGATGACTGAGAGCGTCGGCCGGTTCGTTGACGCCCACGACTACGTCACCGAGGACGCCGCGCTGGTCGTCGAGGACACCGAACTCCCCCGGCGGCTGAAGGACCGCGTGTACGACACCATCGACGCCCGCGAGGGCGTCACGACCGAGCAGGCCGACGAGATCGCCCAGGCGGTCGAGTCGCGCTACCTCGACACGCGGGTCGACCCGCTCGACCCCGTGGGGACGGTCTCCGCACAGTCCATCGGCGAGCCGGGGACCCAGATGACGATGAACACGTTCCACTACGCGGGCGTCGCGGAGATGGACGTGACCCAGGGGCTCCCCCGGCTCATCGAGCTGGTGGACGCCCGGAAGACGCCGGACACGCCGATCATGATCGTCCGGCTCGACGAGGAGCACGCGACCGACCGCGAGAAGGCCCACGAGGTCGTCTGGCAGATCGAGTCGACGAAGATCCTCGCGCTCGGGGACGTCTCCACGAACGTCGCGGACATGCTCGTCTCCGTCGACCTCAACGAGGAGACGCTGCTCGAGCGGTGGCCCACCTACGACGACGCGACCGAGGTCGCCGGCGAGGTGGCCGACACCATCGAGGACGCGCTGGGCGTCCAGACCCGCCAGGCCGGCACGGACATCGAGTTCGGCCCGGACGAGCCGAGCTACCGCCGGCTGCTCCAGCTCGTCGAGGAGCTGCGCGACATCGTGTTCAAGGGGATCGAGGAGGTCACCCGCGTCGTCATCCGCAAGGAGGAGTCCGACGACGGCGACGAGGAGTTCGTCCTCTACACCGAGGGGTCGGCGTTCGCCGACGCCCTCGAGATCGAGGGCGTGGACGCCTCCCGGACGACGTGTAACAACATCCACGAGATCTACCGGACGCTCGGCGTCGAGGCCGCCCGCGAGTCCATCATCAACGAGACGATGGAGACGCTCGAGGAGCAGGGGCTCGACGACGTGAACGTCCGGCACCTGATGCTCGTCGCGGACATCATGACCACCCGCGGCACCGTCGAGTCCATCGGCCGGCACGGCATCTCCGGCTCGAAGGAGTCCGTGCTGGCGCGCGCGGCGTTCGAGGTCACTGTGAACCACCTGCTCGACGCGGCCATCATGGGCGAGGAGGACGACCTCGACGGCGTCATCGAGAACGTCATCGTCGGCAAGCCGGTCTCGATCGGCACCGGCGACGTGAACCTGCGGATGGGCTCGACGTCCACCACCCGCTCGGCCGACGACTGAATGCGCGTCGAGCTCTCGGACGAGGCCCGCCGGTACATCGGGACGTTCGACGAGCTGACCGGCGTCGGCCCCCTCGACTGCCTCCTGCAGGACGGGGGCGACCGCGTCGTCTTCCTCCTGCCGGCGGGCGAGATGGCGGAGGCCATCGGCCCGGACGGGCGGACCGTCCGCCGGGTCGAGGAGCGGCTCGACGCCGACGTGGACCTCGTCGAGGACGCCGACACCCCGGAGGCGTTCGTCGCGAACGCGCTCGCCCCGGCGGCGGTCCGCGGCGTCACGGTCTCGACCCAGAACGACACCGTCGCGTACGTCGAGGTTCCCGAACGCGACCGCGGGGTCGCCATCGGATCGAAGGGTCGAACCATCGAGACGGCCCGCACGCTGGCGAAGCGGCACTTCGACGTCGACGACGTACAGCTGGCCTAATCCGTCGCGATCCGGGTAGGCGGCGACTGTTTTTCACGCTACGTGCCGTCTCCCGTAGCGATGGGACCGACCGTCGAGGCGGCCGCCCGACTCCTCCGGACCCTCCCGACGGGGCAGGCGACCGACCCGGTTCCCGAACCGGTCGACGACGCCGCGGTCGCGCTCGCCGAGGCGCTCGCCTCCGCCGGCTGGTTCGTCGTCGTCGCGGCGATCGTCTACGCGGTCGGTCGGTTCCTCGTCGTCCCGGTGGCCGTGCGGGCCGTGCGGGCGCGGAACCGGAACAACCCCACGGTGGTCGACGCGGCCGAGACGTACCTCGACGGCCTGCTGCTCGTCGTGGCCGCGCTCGTCGGCGTCGTCGCCGCGGGCTACGGCGGCGTGCTCTCGGACTCGGCGGTCGTCGTCGCCGCCGCGACGCTCGTGCTCGGCATCGCGGGCCAGGAGCTCATCGGCTCGCTCGTGAGCGGCCTCTTTCTCGTCTCCGACCCGGAGTTCAACGTCGGCGACTGGGTGGAGTGGCCCGACGGCGAGGGCCGCATCGAGCGGGTCGGCTTCCGGGTGACCCGCGTCCGGACGGCGGCGAACGAGGTGGTGACCGTTCCGAACACGGCGCTGACGACCGACGCCCTCACGCGGCCGTACGGGCACGACCGGGTGCGGGTCACCGAGGAGGTGACGGTGGCGTTCGGGGACGTGGACGCGACGCGGCGGGCGCTCGCCGAGGTGGCCGAGCGAGCCGCGGGGGTGCTCGACTCGCCGGCCCCCCGGACGACCGTCTCGGCCGTCGGCGACGACGGCGCGACCGTCGCGGTCGACTTCTGGATCGGGGAGCCGACGTTCACGTCGGTCGCTGACGCCCGGTCGACGGTCCGCGTGCGGGCGATCCGACGGCTCGAAGCCGGGGGCGTCAGACTCGGCCCGCCGGCCGGCCGCGAACTCGAGGGCCGACTGACCGTCGACCGCGGGGACGGCTGACCGTCGATCACGGGGGCGGGACCGTCAGCCGCATGACGGCCGACCGAAGGGACGGCCGCGTTCGGGTTCCCACTTCAACGTTCCCACGGCCACTTATCGGTCGGCGGGACGTACCCCGGAACGGACCGCCAATGACCGCTACCCTCAGCGAGTACGGCATCGAGACGGAGGATCGCGACGAGCTGGTGACCGAACTGCGCGACGTCCACGGCGAACAGGTGGGCGAGAGCGGGAAGTCGCTCGTGTTCGCGCTCGAGGACGGCCACGTGCTCGACGAGTGGGCGAGCGAGCTGAACGTCGACCGCGAGGAACTCGTCGCGCGAATGCGCGAGCTGGCCGACGAGGCGACCGACTACAACTGGGGCACGTACGAGCCGTTCGTCGTCAGGAAGTGACGCCCGGCGTGGGTCAGGCCTCTCCGAGCGCGTACACGTCTCCCGCCTGCGTGGCGACGAAGACGACCCCGTCGACGGCCGCGACCGGGGCGGAGACGCCGGCCAGGACGACGTCGGTGTAGTTCCGCTCCCGCGTCCCGAACGACCACAGTTCGTCGCCGTCGGCCAGTCCGAACGCGTGGACCGCGCGTCTGGCGGCGACGTAGCAGGCGTCCCCGGCGACGAACGGCGCCGTGGGCTCGGCGGCGACGGGCGCTCGCCAGCGCTCCGAGCGGTCCGCCCGCTCCAGCGCGACGAGCGCGCCTTCCACGGGCGCAATGACGGCGTCGTCCGCGACCGCGGGCGACCCCGCGACCGGGCCGCCTGCGTCGGTCGTCCACGACGGCTCGCCCGAGGCCGCGTCGAACGCCGAGAGCGTCCCGGACTCGTCGCCGACGAGGACGTCCGACCCGGCGACGGTCGGGGCGGCGGTCGCCCGTCCGTCCAGGTCCGTCCGCCGGCGCTCCTCCCCGGTTTCGGCGTCGTACGCGACCAGGGCGTTCGTCTCGCCGCCGGCGGCGTGGACGGTCCCGTCGCGGACCGCCGGCGTGGAGGCGTACTCGCCGAGGTCGGCCCGCCAGCGCTCGGCCCCGTCGTGGTCGACCGCCACGACGGTCTCGTTCTCGTACCCGCCCCCGAGGAAGACGCCGCCGTCGGTGACGGTCGGCGACGAGGTGACGTCCAGTTCCGTGGCGGCCCGCCACAGGACCTCGCCGGAGTCGGCGTCCACCGCCGCGAGCCCCCGGTCGACGCCCTCCCCGCCGTTCCAGACCGTGGCGTACACGGTCCCGTCGTGGACCGCGGGCGTCGACTCCCCGTCGTGGCCGACGCGCGTCCGCCAGTTCGGGTCGCCGTCCTCCCGGTCGAGCGAGACGAGGGTTCCGGCGAAGAGGACGAAGACGGCGTCCCCGGTCACGACCGGCTGTCCGGCGTCGTACTTCGCGGGCGTGCGTCGCCAGTACGGTTCGACGTCCGCCGTCGGGCCGGACGGGTCGACCGCGCCGCCGTTGCGGGCGTCGGCCTGGAACTGGCCGACCGTCGATCGGCCGTCTGCAGGGCGGTTCTCGACGGGCGTGCCGGTCGGGGTCGGGGACGCTCCGAACCCGACACAGCCGCTCGCGGCGGCCGCGGTCGGGAGGGCCGCCGCGGACCCGAGGGTTCGGAGGTACCGTCTGCGGGAGACCATACCCGGAGGTTCCGGCCGTCCGGTAAGTGCCTTCTCCTCGTTCGTCGGGGATCTCCGCCGGGTCCATCACCGCGCGGCGGCGTGTGTGGCTGCGAGCCCCGACGTGGCGGCTACTCGCGCCGGCCGGGCCGTTCGTCCACGACGATCCCGATCGCGACCGAAAGAGCTCCCACGGCGGCGAGCGCGGCCGAGAGGTGGCGTTGGTTCACGGGTCGTCCCGGGCGAGGGAACGGGGAAATCGCTTCCGGAACCGCGCCGGAACGACGCCTTCAACGCGCCGCATTCGAGCGGAGCGTCCGTCTCCGCCCGTAACGTCGGGGTCGAAACGGCCTCAGATCGGTCGAGAGGTACCGCTACTCCGTTCTCGTGGCGTCTCGCCGGTCGCGAAAGGGAACCCTTACGTAGCTCGGTCCGGAACCCACGGGCACGATGGCGAACGGCAAATACGCCGCGCGGAAGCTCAAGAAGGACCGCCAGAAGCGACGGTGGTCCGACTCGGAGTACGCGCGACGCGAGCGCGGTCTCGGCGAGAAGTCCGACCCCCTCGAGGGCGCCCCGCAGGGGCGGGGCATCGTCCTCGAGAAGGTGGGGATCGAAGCGAAACAGCCCAACTCGGCGATCCGGAAGTGCGTCCGGGTCCAGCTCATCAAGAACGGGAAGCAGGTCACCGCGTTCTGTCCCGGCGACGGCGCCATCTCGTTCATCGACGAGCACGACGAGGTCACCATCGCCGGCATCGGCGGCGCGAAGGGCCGCGCGATGGGCGACCTCTCGGGCGTGAACTACAAGGTGGAGAAGGTGAACGGCGTCGCGATGCTCGAACTCGTGCGCGGGAACGCCGAGAAGCCGGTGCGCTGACCATGTCGGAGGAGGAAACCCCCGAACCCGAGGCGCCCGCCGACAGCGAGGGCGCCGCCGACAACGCACAGCTGTTCGGCGTCTGGGACGTCTCCGAGATCGAGTACAGCGACCCCTCGACGCGGCCGTACATCAACGTCACCCCCATCGCGCACACGATGGGCCGGCACGCGTCCAAGCAGTTCCGCAAGTCCGAGATCTCGATCGTCGAGCGGCTCATCAACCGCCTGATGCAGAGCGAGGACAACACGGGCAAGAAGCAGCAGGCGACCCGCATCGTCCGGGACGCCTTCGACATCGTCCACGACCGCACCGACGAGAACCCGGTTCAGACCCTCGTGGAGGCCGTCGAGAACGCCGCCCCGCGTGAGGAGACGGTCCGCCTGAAGTACGGCGGCATCTCCGTGCCGAAGGCCGTCGACGTCGCGCCCCAGCGCCGCGTCGACCAGGCGCTGAAGTTCATCGGCGACGGCGTCGAGTCGACGACGTACAAGTCGACGACCACCGCCGCCGAGGCGCTCGCCGACCTGCTGGTCGGCGCCGCCCGCTACGACGTGCAGTCGTACCCCATCTCGCAGAAGGAGGAGCGGGAGCGGGTCGCGGCCGCCGCTCGCTGAGTTCGGTCTCTCCCTTTCGGCTCCGTTGGGACCGCCCCCGGATTCCCGGATCGGTCGCCCGCTACCGCGGGAAACCGGAGGGGGCGACCCGCTGGAACCATCGTCGAACGGTGTGTTCGACGCCCCCGCTTGTGGACATCGACGAGCTACCTCTCGCCCCACCGCTGAACGGCTAACATGCAGGCGAAAACTGCGGCGTTCACCGCTCTCTGGGCCCCAACTTCCGGAATCGGGGACCGTCCGATGGAGGTGGTTCCGAAGAACCGGCGACAACAGCGGAGACTTTTAGATCGGGCTCCGAAACGGGCATGTGACCGTAACCACTCGTCTTAGTTCGCAGTTGTAATGGTGGTACATCCGTCGTGTGACTCACAGCCGATCTCGATCGGAGCCGAATGAGTGGCGAGGACAGCACGGATTCAGAGGAGGTCAGCGTATCGCCGGATCAGGCCGCGTCCGGCGCGCCTGCGTCCGGCAGGGCGGTCCCGAATCGCTTCACGGCCAACGAGATCTTCGAGCGGGTTCTCGCGAGCGCCGCCGAGGAGATCGTAGCCGGTAAACAGCGCCTCTTCTTCAGCGGGATGACCGCCGGATTCGCGATCGTGCTCACGTTTCTCGGACACGCGGTCGGCGCGGGGATCTTCCCCGACGACAGGTTCCTGAGCGCGATCCTCTATCCGATCGGATTCGTCTACATCATCATGGGCCACTACCAGTTGTACACCGAGAACACGCCGCCGCCGGTCGCGCTCGTGCTGGCCCGGCGCGCGAGTTACCCGCTGTTGTTGCGCGTCTGGATCGTCGTGTTGATCGGGAACGTCGTGGGTGCGGGGCTCGGCGCGTTCCTCCTCGCGTACAGCCACGTTCTCTCGCCGGAAGCGATGCAGGCCGGCGTCGAATTCACCACCGCCGGACTCGATCACGGGTGGTGGACGGTGTTCACCAAAGCCCTCTTTGCCGGTTGGCTGGTCGCCGGCGTCGTGGGCTCGACCACGCGGCGCAGGATACGGTTTCTCGGCTGGCCCTGATATACGTCATGTTTCATATGATCGCTGCGGCCGGACTCTACCACGTCATTACGGCCGCGGGAGAGGTGTTCTTCTTCCCGTTCGTCACCGACTCGGGGCCGTCCGCCGTTCTCTACGGGTACTGGCTACCGGTGTTTCTCGGAAACACCATCGGCGGCGTGTTCCTGTTCGCGCTGACGAACTACGCCCAGACCGAGCAGCCACGCTTCCACGACGTTCGGGTGCTAACCGTACACGAACTGCTCTTCAGTTGGCGCGGTGGGCCGGAAATGCTGCCCTCCTCCACGGAGGAACCTGACTCCGGGACCGACTGACTGCCTCCGTTTTCGAACCGAGTCGGCGACGGTGGGAAACGACTCGCGGGAGAGCGGGTTCGATCCCTCTCGTGCTCCTCGAACGGCGTCGTTCGGCGGATCCACGTAGCGCTGTTCACGCCAACTCGGACGTTCGGGACGGGTGGTACCGGTAACGGGACGATCGCGAAAGCCCCTGCCGCTACGCTCCGGAGGCGCGTTCGTCGTCGGGGTCGCGGGACGGGCGGGGATTTCGAGGTGAATCCGTCGTCGGCCGCGGTCGATCCGACTCGAACCCCCGGGGATCGGCGGGAAACCCACAAGACACTTCCCGGCCTCCCGCGAGCACCCGAGCGTGAACCCCCGCGTTCCCCTCCTCCTCGTGGCGCTCGCCCTCCTCGTCGGCCTGGCCGGCTGCTCGGCGGCCGGCTCGATCGACATGACGCCGGCGAGCGACGCGGAACTCGCCGACCACGCCAGCAGGTCGCTCCCGACCAGCGACGACCCGCGGGCGGCGGTGCGGCGCGACCTCGTCCGCGGCGCCGTCCGGAACGGCTCCGCGACTGCGAACGACACCAGGCCGCCCGTCGACCCGGACGGCCTCCCGTTCGCCGTCGACGGCGCGTACCACGACCTCTCCGTCGAGGAGACCGGGAACCACACCGAGACGCGGGTGAGCCTCGAGGTCGACTACAACGGGACGACCGACGGCGAGGCGGTCGCCCACGACGACCTCCCGCCGGCCGACCGGGCGCTGGTCGACGCGGTGCTCCCGCCGCGGGACGGCTACCGGACCGAGGAGTACGACCTCGGGACGGGGACCCTGTACACCGACGAGGAGGCGGCCGAGTCCGTGCTGCTCGGCGGCGGGTACGACGCCGTCGAGTACGACGGCGAGCGCTACCCGATCCGCGTCGAGGACGGCGGGCCCCGGACCGTCACGCGTTACCGATACACCGCGACCGAAGTAGCCCCCAGCGCCGAGGCGTACGGCGGGGACCTGCGCGAGACGAAGGCGTTCACGCTCTCGGGGCTCCCGGACGCCGAGGCGGAGATCGTCGGGGAGGCCGTCGACGGGAGCTACTACGCGGAGTCGGACGACGACGAGGCGTTCGCCTCGCTGCTCGACCGCTTCCGGAGCCACGAGGCCGTGGAGTCCGACGAGTACGCCGGGTCGTGGATCGTCCGCTACGAGGGGGAGATCTACTGGGCACGGCTCCACTACGAGGAGTTCCCGATGGAGCGGAGGTAGGTCCCGTGGGATACGACCACGCCGACCCCGACCGCGCCGGCGGGGTGCACCACGTCGAACTGTACGCGTCCGACCTCGACGCGTCGGTCGACTTCTGGGGCTGGCTGCTCGGCGAACTCGGCTACGGGGTGAAGAACGACTGGGACGGCGGGCGCTCGTGGATACACGGCCCGACGTACGTCGTGCTCGTGGAGGCGAGCGACCCCGAGCACCCGTTCGACCGCGGCGCCGCCGGCCTCAACCACCTCGCGTTCCACGCCGCCTCGCGCGAGCAGGTGGACGACCTCGCGGCGGGCGTCCGCGAGCGCGAGGACGCGAGCGTGCTGTACGAGGACCGCCACCCTTACGCGGGCGGCTACTACGCGCTGTACTGCGAGGACCCCGAGGGGATCAAGGTCGAGGTCGTCGGCCCCGAGTGACCCCGCCCGCGAGGCGGAGCACGGTCCGGGGCCGCGTACGGCCCGGCCCGCTTCCGTCCGCCGACGTCACGACAGGTCCGGTAGCCCTGCCTCGATCTCGCCGCGCCGCCCCTCGAGCCACTCGGGGAGGACCAGCCGCTCGCCGAGTTCGTCGAGGTCCTCGTCGACCGTGTACCCCGGACCCTTCGTCGCGAACTCGAACAGCACGCCCCCGGCCGTCCGCGCGTACACCGATCTGAACCACTTCCGATCGATGATCTCGGTCGGCCGGAGCCCGTGGTCGAGCAGGACGTCGCGCCAGGCCGACTGCTCGTCCTCGGTCACCTGGAACGCGACGTGATGGACGGTCCCGGCGCCGGGAAGCCCCCGCGGGGCCTGCGGGTCCTCGAGGACGTCGACGACGTACCCGAGGTCGCCCCCGGCCTCGTACCGTCGGCGGCCGTGCTCTGCCCCGGTCTCCCGGTACCCCATCTCCTCCAGGAGCTCCGCGGTGGCGCCGGCGCTCGTGAGCGAGAGGGTCACGCCGAAGAACCCCCGGATGGCGCGGTCCGCCGGGACGGGCCCGTCGGGCGGGTCCCCGTCGGGGGCGTCCGCGCGGGCCACGAGCTCCAGCGGGAGCCCGTCCGGGTCCTCGAACGGGAGGACCTCGTCGCCGAACCCGTCGCGCGGGTCGCCGACGTCGACCCCGGCCTCGGCGAGCCGATCGGCCCAGTAGTCCGTCGAGCCCGCCGGAACCAGGAACTGCGTGGTGCTGACCTGGCCCGTCCCCACGCGGCCGGCGCGAGCACCGGGGTACGGGAAGAACGTCATGCTGGTCCCGGGCGACCCCCCGCGGTCGCCGTAGAACAGGTGGTACACCGACACGTCGTCCTGGTTCACGCTCCGCTTGACCAGGCGAAGCCCGAGCACGTCGGCGTAGAACTCCAGGTTCCGTCGGGGATCGCTCCCGATCGCCGTCACGTGGTGGATACCGGGGATGGGCCCTGGCATGGGATCACGTACGCGGCCATCGGTCAATAACGCTGGGTCGAGTCCACGGCGGGAGTGACCGCGGACGCCGGGTCGCGTCCGTCTACTGGCCGTAGCTCTCGAACTGCTCGATCGCCGTGTCGAGTTCGGACTCCGGGAGCTCCGTCGGCTCCCCCACCGAGCGCGCCCGCAGGTACAGCTCCGCGAGGCTCTCGACGTGGTGGGTGTGCTCGACCGCGCTCCCGACGTCGTCGGCGACGACGACGAGCCCGTGGTTCTCGATGAAGCACGCCGTCGCGTCGGCGCCCTCCAGCGCGGCGACGACGTTGGCCGCCAGCTCCTCGGTGCCGTACGGCGCGTACTCGGCGACCGGGACGCGCTTGCCGACCGCGACGATCATGTAGTGGATCGGCGGAAGCGGCTCGTGGAGGACGGCCATCGTCGTCGCCATCGGCGAGTGGGTGTGGACGATGGCGCCCGGCTCCGCGGCGTGCCCGCGGTAGATGTGCCGGTGCATCGGCACCTCGCTGGACGGCTTCATCGCCCCGGCGACCCGCTCGCCGTCGAGGTCGACCACGGGGACGTCGCCGGCGTCGAACGCGTCGTAGGCGACGCCGGTTGGCGTGACGGCGAACCGGTCGCCGCGCCTGACGCTGAGGTTCCCCGTCCGGCCGGGCGTCAGCCCGGCAAGGTCGGGCGCGTGCTCCACCACGGCGTTCCGTTCGGCCTCGAGTGTCACAGTACCACTTCCGTCAGCGCCGTGAAATCGGTGATGGTGTGGTCCGGCCGCCGCCAGTCCGGCAGGTCGCCCGCCTCCTCCGGGCCGTTGAACAGGACCGTCTCCAGGCCGACCGCGTTCGCCCCCTCGACGTCCGACTCGGGCGAGTTTCCGACCATCAGCGCTTCGCTCGGCCGACAGTCGAGCCGCGCGAGCGGGAGCGTGAACATCACCGAGGCGGGCTTCTCCCGGCCGGTCTCCTCCGAGGTCAACAGCAGGTCGACGTGCTCCTCGATGCCGAGCCGGTGGAGCTTCTTCAACTGGATGCGGGTGGTGAGGTTCGTGACGACGGCCACGGCCACCCCCGCCCCCCGGATCGCCGCGAGGGCGTCGACAACGCCCTCGAACAGCGACATCCCGTCGACGTAGGCGTCCCAGTACGCCTCGCCCAGCCGCAGGGCGTCCTCCGAGCGGTGGGTACCCGCGTGAAGGTGGATGGCGCGCTTGAAGTAGAGGAACCGCTCGTGGGCGGAGGCCGTCCCGGCGAGTTCGCGTTTCACCTCGCGGCGCCCCTCCCGGTAGAGCGCGTCGAACCCGTCGCGGTCGAGGTCGTAGCCGAGGTCGCGGAACGTCTCGAACGCCGCCCGCTTGCCGGCCTCGTTGCAGGGCGGGTACGGGTACAGCGTGTCGTCGAGGTCGAACAGCACAGCCTCGAAAGTCATACCGCCGCGTCCGCGGCGGAGAGGTAAAAAGCCCCCTCGGACGGCGCGGTCACGGGGCCGGTCACCCCGTCGCGACCGCCGTCGGCTCAGGCCGAGTCCCGAGCGAACGTGGCGCTCCCGAAGGCGACCGCCGCGCCGCCGACGAGGAGCGCGACCCCGGTACCCGTCACGAGCAACAGCGGGACGAAGTCGCCCGCCGCGTACCGGAGGAACACGCCCGCCGCGAGCGCGAGCGCCAGGGCGCCGAGGGTCGCGAACGCGCCCGCGACGCCCGGCCGCCAGCCGTCCGGCGCGCCGTGGGCCCTCGTCCACGAGGCCGCCAGCGCCGAGAGGAGCGCGAGGACGCCGAGGAACGTCGCGAACGCCGCGTCGTAGGCCGCGGAACTCGTGAACGGCGGCAGGACCGCCTCCAGCGCGTCGAACGCGACGATCGTGAGGTAGCCCGGGATCGCGAACGGCGGGAGGGGGACGGCGTACAGCAGGCCGTACAGGCCGGCGATGACGGCGCCGGCCGCGACGCCGTCGCGGAGGAGGGTTCGGGGCGCGAACGGCTCCCGAACGCTCGCCGATGCGGGGGTCGACGGAGTGGCCGCGGTCGTCGGGACCATACCCCCGGGTTGTGGCGGCTGCACCAAATAGCTGCAGGTCGGTTACATCGGTCGGCTGACTCGCCCGGAAAGCGGATTCACTGGGCCTGTTGAAACCCTCAAGCGATGATAGGTTTCAGTGACCGTGCTGACTACAGGGCGCGTATCGGTCACGGAGCGCACTCGGATTCAGCGTTACGTACAGAGGAGATACCTACCGTTGAGTGGCGTCCGCGTCGTACAGGGGAGAGCGGTCCCGCCGGGCGCGACGGGGTGAGGGGAGGACGTCGGTGTCGGTGAGCGCGGCGGCGGCCTCGACGGTGTTGACGAGGCGCATCGTGCGCGCCATCGGGCCGACGCAGTACGGTGAGGGCGAGAGTACGCTCGCCTTCTCCCTCGCGGAGTCGGAGTCGGAGTCCACGTCGCCCGTGAGGCGGTCGAGTACCGCCTGCACGTCCGCGTCCGGTTCGTCGGCCATCGTCGAAGGTCGCACACGGCGACAGAGAATCGGCGGACGAAGTGGCGAAGGCGGTCGATAGATCATACTGTTTTTACCACTCTCTGTTATTGTTTTTATCCAATGAGGTCCCCGACACGACGCGCGGCGCTCGCCGTCTGCGTCGCCCTCCTTCTCGTCACCGCCGGCTGTAATGGCGGGACGACCCCAACCAGCACCGCTCCGACGACCACTGGCACGCCCACGACGACTGGCACGTGGTCGCCGAATGCCACCGTGGAGCAGTATCCACCGGGCGTCGCGGCGAACGGCACACTCACGAACGCATCGAGACTCGTCAACGCGCACTTCAACGCGACCGCGAACAAATCGTTGGAGCTCACTTATAAGGGAGTGTACTCGGATCAGCGCTTCGTCAACCGCTACGCACACGGCACGAACCAGACGCCGTACTACAGCACGCTCAACAGGACGCACACCTCCGACAGCGACCACAGCATCCGAAGGGCGGGAGAGTCGTACCAGACGGGCTCACATGGCTACATCAAGGATGACGGTGGCACTAAGACGGATTACACCGTCACACAGGACCCCAGCAGCGGCGGCTCCAGTTGGCTGGACCTCGCACCATACACCGCACAGCGGACTATGTGGGGCCATCTCTCCACCGGGAACTACACTGTCAACGGCACCGTCGAACGAGATGGGCAGACGTTTGTCCAACTCACCGCCAACGGGTCCACACCACCGGACAAGCTTCCATCGTACGAGGGGACGGCGCTCGTCACGCCCGACGGCGTCGTCTACAACATCGATGCGTCCTTTGGTCCACCCGACAATGAATACGATGAGTCGATTTCACTCGACACCGACGTGAAATGGTCGGGGGCGCCGCCATGGGTTGCTGACCTCCCACAGCTCTCGCTGTCGGTGGTTCAGGACGGGCGCGCGCTCGAAATTCGGAACACTGGTGGGGCGGCCCTTCCGGCGAACGTATCGTTTGATGTCTACGTGAGAAATACGACTACTGAAACGGTGGAGGACTCAGACCGCTCTACGGCTGACGCGAACGGGACCGTCATCACGGATGCGCGACTCGAACCCGGTGACGCCGTCTACGTGACCGCTGAGATCGACGGGAACTCCTCATCGTTCACACTCCACGACGAACCAACTCGGGGGGACTACACCTTCGGGTTCGCCGGCCTCCGCGGTACGCACGAGCACATTAGCTACCGGTTGGTAACGGGCGTTAAGACCTCCCAGTACGAGTGAGAGACTACAGACCGCGCCGACCTGCTCGCCCACTCGCTCGCTCCGGAGAATCGGACAATCCCCTGAGCGATTGACCCTCTGTATGCAGCAGGAGGTTCCTGAGGGACGTTTGCGAGGTTTCTACCGGTGGTGGACTCGACGCAATGCGTCAGCAGTTGCTGTCCCCGAGATACGGATGTACTTCTGTGCAGTCGCCAGATCACTCCACCCCATCAGGGCCTGTAACGGCACCGGGGCGACGCCTTTGTACGCATGGTAGCTGGCGGCGGTTGCTCGCAGACAGTGTGGATAGACGCGTCCCGGGAGATCAGCCTCGCTGGCCGCAGCCTGTACTCGTCTATTGATCGTTGACCGTGAACGGGGAAATGCATCGTATCTGGAAGCAAAGCGTTCGAAACACAGCTCCAGCCGGAGCGAGAGATCGAACGGAATGAGTCGAGCCGAGGCGACGGTCTTCGGGTGCCACCGAGACGCGATGGCATCCGCGACGGACAGATCATCGTTATGGGTGGCTTCCTGTCGGGCCTGTCGTCGGCAGTACCCACACCGGCACGACTCGTGCTGTGGGATGCGAATCGTTCGGCGGTTCCAGTTCACCCATGCGGTCTGAAAATGTGCGATCTCGCCCGCTCGCAACCCCAGTCGGCCTGCGGGGAGACAGATGAATCGCGCCTCGAAATCGTACGGTTCCGGGAGTGCCGAGCACGCTTCAAGTAGGAGTTCGAACTGCCGGTCTGTGAGGACGTCCTCGTGAGTGTGCCTGGTGGTCAGGGCTCTCCGGTGTCGGTCCGCCCATTCAGTCGCAGGTTGGTTGTGATGGGACACCCGGTGCCATGTTCATGCTGGCGGATTGGAAGTATCGTTCGGTCGTGCTGAATAGAGCGCGCGTATCTCCCGCCATCGTATCGCGTTGTTAGTCTGTCCGGATGACGTCACCTGAGTCATTGTCTTTAAATTCTGCCCCGCCGCAGTCTGGGCATTCATCCTGGAGCGGCACTAACTCCTCGTCGTCGGGAGTCGCCCGCACGAACTCCCCGCAGGCTGTGCACATCACCATTTCCACTTACACCACCTCCGCGATCGAGTAGGCAATCTCGACGAGGGACCTCAGATGGGTGGTGCTCTGCGTCGATGACACGAGGTTCGCGTCCGAATCGTACTCGATGAGGTCTCCCGCCGCGAGTTTCGGCAGATGGCTATGATGGAGTTCGATAGATATCGTCTCGACCGAATCTGACTCGTGGGCATCGGACCCGACCGCGTTGGTCCGAGTGCCGATTTCTCGCGCTAACTCGTCGACTGTTAGCGGCTCGCTCCGGTCCGAGACGATTGTAATGGTCTCCTGGCGGTACGGATGTCCGAGGTTCCTAAGTATCGTCGTGGTCCGTTGTCTCACGTCCATCTGTACGGCCCATAGTAGGCTTGTTGCCTTCAGAATTAACCCTGTTCACACAGGGGATATACGACCCATCGAGTAACGTGGGCTCGAATTGGACTACTCCTCGTCGTTCCGAGCGAGTCCAAGAGCCTCCAACATTACCTTCTCCATCCCGCGCCGGATTCGTTCGGACATCGCTTGCTGGGTGATACCGAGTTCGTCGGCCAACTCGCTCATCGAAGTTTCACGAGGGGTGCTGAAGTAGCCGTATCGGGCGGCGAGCACGAGGGCCTCGCGTTGGTCCGCGGTGAGTCCGAACTCGCGGGCGCGTTCGGAGCGGTCGGTCAGCGAGTAGATCTGCCGCATTTCGACGGTGATGTCGTGCTCCATGCAGTAGTTGTAGAACCGGCCGAGGTGGTCGTGGTCGGGAAAGCGGACGAGAAATTCCATCTGGGCCTGGCCGACGTCGCCCTCCAGAATCGCGCCCTCGGCTTCGACGATCCCCTGGATGAGCATGCCCTGGTCGGGTTTCCATTCGACGCGGTAGAGCGCCGTGTTCTCGAACTGGTCGAGGAGGTCAAAGTCCGTGACCAGGGGGCTCGCCGCAAGGTCTCCCTCGAAACTGGCGATATCGCCCCCATGAACCCAGAAGTAGGGCATGAGCGCGTCCTCTGTCGGGACGATCCGCTCGAACTCCAGGGTCATACTAGGATTCTCACGGACCAGCTGTCCAATGGGGAGTACCTTGGAATCGACCACGAACGAGGCGAGGACAGTCATCTGTGCGGTGAACCAGGCCCTGGAGGCGGGAAAAGGTGTCCCGAGCAGTTTTCACTCAGTAGTATCTGGTGAGTATAGCCTCTATATCTCGAACGCCGGTTCTGACAGCTTCTGGAGAGATCTATCCGGAGCGTGCAAGATACAGGGCGCGTATCTTGTAGGGGAGCCATGTTCAGATCGGAGCAGTCGAATCGGTAAGTGCAGGGAAAGCATTAACCGAGGCACCTTCATTTCGTACACGTCACCTATCTGTCATTCCCTCCCGTTTGTGCTGATTCTACTCGTCGTTAGCAGCGGTTGGATGACGACGACTGGGCCCGTCGAGTCAACATCGACCCTCTTCGAGCAGACGCTATGGGACGCGCCCGAAGGAGAGGGGCGAATCACCGTCTCGACACCTACGTAGTGCTTGACCACACCGATGCTCAATTTCTTTACAGGTAGTTGTGAAATAACGGGCATGAACCGTCGCACAATCCTCGGGACTACAGGTGGCCTGTTGATGACGCTCTCGGGGTGCAGTGATAGACTCTCGGCCTCATCCGATACCGATACACGGACTTCGTCCACGGCGACCGGGACGCCGACCACCCCGTGCGACCGGGAACTCAAGCACATCACCACCGAGAGGACGGTCGAAACCGGGACGCTGGAGGGGTTCGAACTCACGCTCTCCGAAGGATCGGTTCCACTCGCCGGGACGCTCACGGTCCGCTTGACGAACACGACGGACGAGGAGCGGGATTCAGGGATCAAATCGAAGTACGACGTTCAGCGACGGACGGACGCGGGGTGGCGGTCCGTGTTCCGGTACGACGGTCCCGGCTGGGAGGACCTGGCCGTCGGTCACGACCCCGGGGAGGGCTACCGGTGGGAGCTGACGCTCACCGAGGACGGGCTCACGCGACCCCGAGAGGAGGAACTCGGGCCCGCGTACTACGTCTGTGACCCAATTGAGGCGGGAGTGTACAGATTCCTCTACTTTGGCATCTCCTCGCCGAGCGCGAGGCGGTCCGCGCTCGGTAGGGAGTTTACCGTCATAAGAGATTGAGCGGTGACGACATCGGTTTCATCCGAACGGTCCACTCGCTTCCGGGCCGACCTTGGACCGCGAAACCGTAGCCCGACCGACTTGACCGAAACCACTGGGAAGATGCGAGCGTGTTTTCTCCGCCGTCTCGCTCAGCAGGGATCTGGCCAATGTCTGTGATGAATACACAGACCTTCTTAGCGACTGTTTCGTCGCTGGTGGCCTGAAACGAACACCGGCCGGCTACTGCATACATCCTCTGTATCTTGCACGAGTTTCTGTCATCAGCTGAGGGTTTCAACAGAGCCGATTCGCTCGGGCCGCAGGTACGACCGGTGGACGCTGCCGGCCGGGTCGCTCGACGGGTCAGTCCGCCGCCGCCGGCCCGTCACCCGACCCGTCCGCGTCGACCGCGTACAGCCGGGTCGCCTCCACGAGCGCCTTCCGGTGCTCCGATTCGGTGGGGTCGGCCGCCAGCGAGCGGAACAGCCGCCTGAACGCGGGCAGGTCCACCTCCGGCGCGTCGTCCGCGGCCGCGTGCGCGAGGTCGTACAGCCGGTGGTCGGACGCGACGAGGTCGTGGCGGTCGCACATCGCCAGCGCGAACGCGGCGTTGACGGCGGTGATGTCGGGGTCGGTCGCGCCCGTCAGCAGCCGCGAGTCGGGGTGGTGGTGCTCGCGGGGCCGGTCGGCGACCGCCGCGGCCAGCTGCGACTCGAAGAACGTGACGAGTTTCCCGGCCGGTCCCACCGAGAGGGTGATGTCGTCGGCGTAGATGTCCTTCATGTGGTTGGCGATCTGATAGCAGTGGGCCAGTCGGCGACGCTCGATGGAGTGGCCCGAGAGTGCGAGGAACAGCGCCTCGTCGGTCGACTGGACGTGTGAGGGGTGTCCCTCCTCGTAGCGGGCCATGTGGGCGAACTCGTGGAGCGCGAGTTCGCGGGCCATCGCGCTCGTCGCGGCCTTCCGCGAGATGTTCAGCACGTGCCGGTCGTCGTAGTGGCCGGCCCAGGTCCGCTCCTCGGGGTTCCCCCGGACGCGGACGTGGACCGGCAGGTCGAGGTCGTGCTCGGTCTCGAAGAGGGACGCGGCCCCCAGGAAGGGGTCGACGGGACCGTCGCCCCGCAGTCGTACGTCCATTCGAGTGGAGTACACGGGCCGAATCGATTTGACTCTTCCCCCGCCAGATGCCCCGTGCTGCCGTCCCCGTACCGGTCGCGCCCGTCCACGGGGACCGACCGTCGTCCGGCGAGGTCCGGCGCCGAGCGCGATCGGACGCCCGCGGCGGTCGGACGCCGAAGGGTGGTCGGCCGCGGGGGACCGTCCGACGGGAGGCGGTCGGGTACGCGAATCGTTATCATGCGGCTGGAGACGCCCGCAGACGCCGCTTTCGGCGTCGGCAAAGCACTACCCTTTTGACCGGGCGTACAGTAGCGCCCGGTAATGGGCCGACGAAAGAAAATCGTACAGGAATGTGAGACGCTGATGGACAATCCGGAGCAGATCCGGAACATCGCCATCGCGGCTCACGTGGACCACGGCAAGACGACCCTCTCCGACAACCTCCTCGCTGGCGCGGGCATGATCTCGGAGGACACCGCGGGCGAGCAGCTCGCGATGGACACCGAGGAGGACGAGCAGGAGCGGGGCATCACCATCGACGCGGCGAACGTCTCGATGACCCACGAGTACGAGGGGGAAAACCACCTCATCAACCTCATCGACACGCCCGGCCACGTCGACTTCGGCGGCGACGTGACCCGCGCGATGCGCGCCGTCGACGGCGCGCTCGTGGTCGTCGACGCGGTCGAGGGCGCGATGCCCCAGACCGAGACGGTGCTGCGGCAGGCGCTCCGCGAGGGCGTAAAGCCCGCGCTGTTCATCAACAAGGTCGACCGCCTCATCAACGAGCTCCAGGAGGGGCCCCAGGAGATGCAAGAGCGGCTCCTCGACGTCATCACCGACGTGAACGAGCTCATCCGCGGGATGACCGAGGAGATGGACGACATCACCGAGGACTGGACGGTCTCCGTCGAGGAGGGCACCGTCGCGTTCGGCTCGGCGCTGTACAAGTGGGGCGTCTCGATGCCCTCGATGGAGGCGACCGGCATCTCCTTCGGCGAGGTCATCGACATGGAGCGGAACGACGAGCGCGACGAGCTCCACGCGCAGACCCCGCTCTCGGACGTCGTGCTCGACATGGTCGCCGAGCACTTCCCAAACCCGCTCAAGGCCCAGCCGTTCCGCGTGCCGCGCATCTGGCGCGGCGACGCCGAGTCCGACGTCGCCGAGGACATGCGGACGGTCGACCGCGGGGGCGACATCGTCTTCATGTGCACCGACATCGGGATGGACCCCCACGCGGGCGAGATCGCGACCGGCCGCGTCTTCTCGGGCACCCTCGAGAAGGGCCAGGAGCTGTACGTCTCCGGGACGGCGGGCCGGAACCGCGTCCAGTCGGTCGGCATCTACATGGGCGGCGAGCGCGAAGAGCTCGACCGCGGCGTCCCCGCGGGCAACATCGCCGCCGTCACCGGCCTGAAGGACGCCATCGCCGGCTCCACCGTCTCCGACGTGGAGATGACGCCGTTCGAGTCGATCGAGCACATCTCCGAGCCGGTCATCACGAAGTCCGTCGAGGCACAGAACATGGACGACCTGCCGAAGCTCATCCAGACGCTCCAGCAGGTCGCCAAGGAGGACCCGACCATCCGCGTGGAGATCAACGAGGACACCGGCGAGCACCTCATCTCCGGGCAGGGCGAGCTCCACCTCGAGGTCATCACCCAGCGCATCCAGAAGAACCAGGGCATCCCGGTCACGACCGGCGAGCCCATCGTCGTGTTCCGCGAGCAGCCGCAGGAGGCCTCCCGCGAGGTCGAGGGCGTCTCGCCGAACCGGCACAACAAGTTCTACATCACGGTCGAGCCGATGGCCCAGGGGATCGTCGACGCCATCCAGCTCGGCGAGGCGACGATGGACATGCCCGAACTCGAGCGCCGCGAGGCGCTCCAGGAGGCCGGCATGGACAAGGACACCTCCCAGAACGTCGAGCACATCCACGGGACGAACGTCCTCATCGACGAGACGAAGGGGATCCAGCACCTGAACGAGACGATGGAGCTCGTCATCGAGGGCCTCGAGGAGGCGCTCGACGACGGCCCGCTCGCGGCCGAGCCCGTCCAGGGCGCGCTGTTCCGACTCCACGACGCCCGGCTCCACGAGGACACCATCCACCGCGGCCCGGCCCAGGTCATCCCGGCGGTGCGCGACGCGGTCCACCGCGCGCTCATCGACGGCGAGGTCCGGCTCCTCGAGCCGATCCAGGACGTCCGCATCGACGTGCCCAACGAGTACATGGGCGACGCCTCCGGCGAGATCCAGGGTCGCCGCGGCCGCGTCGACGACATGTACCAGGAGGGCGACCTCATGGTCATCGAGGGCATCGCGCCCGTCGAGGAGATGATCGGCTTCTCCAGCGACATCCGCAGCGCGACGGAGGGTCGCGCCTCGTGGAACACGGAGAACGCAGGCTTCCGCGTGCTGGTCGACAACCTCCAGCGCGAGACGATCATGGAGATCCGCGAGCGGAAGGGCATGAAGCTGGAGCTGCCCCAGTCGATCGACTACATCTAGGCGTACCGGTGCGGGCCGCTTCCCGTCAGTGCGGCCGCGACCCGCACGCCGTTTCGGCCCCGTCGGCCCCGATTTCTCCGGTCGTTCCCGACGTGCAACCGGGCCAGTGCGATCGCTCGTCCGATACGGAAGAATCGCTCCGGAGAGGGTTGCACGGTCGATTTAACGGTGATATAATAACTACAGCGGGCCGAGAGGTCGGCTACGGGTCATGTCCATCCGGACTCGACGCACGGTCCTCGCATCGCTAGGCGCGCTCGCGGGTGTGAGCGTCGCCGGTCAATCACTCGCCGCGGACGGAACGAACGAGGCCGGTTCCGACGCGAGCGAGCCCTCCGAGCAGTCCCTCGACTGGTCGACCCGCCGCGCCGGACCAGGTCGGACGGGGAGCGTCCCCGCCGACGCCGCCCCGGGCGGCGAGTACGCCGCCGAAGCGTGGACGGCGGGATCGGGGGAGTTCGTCTTCGTGGAGGAACCGATCGTCGCCGACGGCACCGTCTACCGCCCGTTCATGATCGACGACGTGTCGTTCCGCGGCGGCGTCGTCGCGTTCGACGCCGAGACGGGCGAGGAACGCTGGCGACACGTCTCGGCCTACTACTCGCAGAATGACGGCTGGCCGACCGGAATCGGGCGCGTCAACTCGGCGCCGACGGTCGCCGCCGGTCGGCTCTACCTGACGAGCAGAGCCGGAACCAGCGACGCCGAATACGGCGGCCTCCACGCGCTCGACGCGGAGACGGGGGAGGTGGCGTGGAGCGAGACCGATCGGGGGTGGAACGGATCCCCGCTGTACGCCGACGGTACCCTGTACGTCACAGCCGCCCCCGGGGAGGACGTCCACGCGCTGGACCCGGCGACCGGCGAGACACGCTGGCGCACCGACGACTCGTACTCCAGCGGGTACGTCGGGTTCGCGGACGACACGCTCCTCGGGAGCCGCTACCCCGCCTCCGGGGACGCCGACGCGGACCCCGAGGTCGTCGGCTGGAACCCCGACGACGGGAGCATCCGGTGGGCCACGACGGCCGACGAGGACGTTCCCGTCGGGGGCGGCGCCATCGAGGGCGACGCCGTCTTCTCCACCGTCGGAGCCACACCCGACGACGAGGACCGGGCAAACGAGGTGGTAGCGTGGTCTCCGAGGGAGGGGAGCGTACGCTGGCGGACGACGCTCACGCCCGACGGCGAGGACCCCGAACCGCTCGTCAGCGCCCCGGCCGTCGCCGACGGGACCGTCTACGTCCACGTCGGCCCCAGAACCAGCCGCCGGGACCAGCACGAGCGGAGCCGCGACCCCCTGTCGACCGCGTACGCGCTCGACGCTGCGACGGGAGAGATCGAGTGGACGTACGACGCGCCGACCGTCCTCCTCGGCGACCCCAGCGTCGCCGGCGACACGGTGTACGTCGGCGGCCACGCCGTCCAGAAGAAGGAGAAGCAGGGACCCTCCACCATCCGCCGGTACCCCACCGTCCACGCGCTGGCCGCGGGGGACGGTAGCGAGCGCTGGAGCTACCTCCTCCGGGCCGAGAGCGACGACGTCAGGATGGCGATGACGCCCGCCGTCGCCGACGGCCGCGTGTACGCCGGGATCCACGACTACGGGTACGAGCAGTCCGACGGCGTCTTCGCGCTGGAGGCGAGCGACGTCGCGCCCGACTCGGCGAACCTGCCGATCTCCTCGGACGCGCCGGTCGCCCGTATCGCGACCGACCCCGAGGACGCCGAGAGCCGGACCCTCGACGGCGGGACCACCGTCACGCTGGACGGCTCCGCCTCTGCGGGCGAGGTGGAGACCTACGAGTGGCGGGTCGGCGAGAGCGGCTCGTTCGAGGCCGGCGATCCGTCGATCGACGTGACGCTGGACTTCTGCGGGTCGATCGAGGTCTCCCTCCGCGTGACCGGTCCGGACGGCGGGGAGAGCACCGCGTCCGCGACGCTCTCGACCGTGGAGGGGTAGGGCCGGCAACGTTCCCCGCGGTTCTCGATCCTGGCCGGGCGGCCTTCCCCCTCGGTGACCGGGATTCCGGAGGAAGCGCACTCCTGCACGGCGCCCGACGGCCGGGCACGGGCGTTCGATCCGCCCAGTCGCGAACGCGACGGCAAACCTCGCCACCGTAGAAGACTTATCACCTCCCCACCCCCACGAACCGACCATGCCAAGTGGCACGACCCACGGTCGGCGCGACGGCTGCGAACGACGGCACCAGCCCCGCACGTCGACAACAATCATCGGGTCGGCCACGACGGACGGAACCCGGATCGGACCGGCGGACGCGCTCCGGGGGGCGAGTTAGATGACCCCCGAACCGGCGTCCGCCCACGGCGAGCGCCCGCCGTCGGGGAGGACCGTGCTGACCGACGGCGGCCCCGGACGCGACGACGCGTCGGGTGCCGACGGCGACGGCCCGAAGGGCGACCCCGCCGAGACCCAGGCCGACGGCGGCGACGCCCCCGTCGCCCACACCATCCGCCTCGAACTCGTCGACGAACCCGGCCAGCTGCTCGCGGCGCTGAAGCCCATCGCCGAGCACGGCGGCAACCTCCTGTCGGTGTTCCACGAGCGCGGGAACATCACGCCGCGCGGGCACATCCCCGTGGCCGTCGACATCGAGTGTCCGCCCGACCGGTTCGACACCATCCTCGAGGCGCTGCGCGAGAACGGCGTGAACGTCACCCGCGCCGGCGCCGAGGAGTTCGGCGCCGAGGTGACCGTCGTGCTCGTCGGGCACCTCATCGACACCGACCTCTCGGACACCCTCCGCCGGCTGGCCGACTGCGCGAACGCGACCGTCGCCGACCTGGAACTGTCCGCGCCCGCGGGCGCCGGGAGCGACGAACAGTCGAGCGCTCGCCTGCGCCTCCGCGCGCGGGAGGGCGAGACGCGCGAGGTGCTCGACACCGTCCGGTCGGTCGCCGGGGAGAAGGGGATCCACGTCATCGAGCCGATGGAGGGGGGCCAATGACGCGGCTCGCCGTCCTCGGCGCCGGCGCCGTCGGCCGCTCCGTGGCGGAGCTCGCGGCCGAGTATGGCCACACCGTCACCGCGCTCGCCGACTCGACCACCGCGACGGTCGACCCCGAGGGCGTGGACGTGGCCGCCGCGCTCGCCGACAAGGGAGCGGGCGCGGGGCTCGGCGACGCCGACCCGGCCGACGCGCTGTCGGCCGAGTACGACGTGCTCGTCGAGGCGACGCCGACGACGCTCGGGGACGCCGAGCCCGCGTTCTCGCACCTCCGGACGGCCCTGGAGCGGGACGGACACGTCGTGCTCGCGAACAAGGGCCCCGTCGCCGAGCGCTACGCCGACGTCCGCGCGCTCGAGGCCGAGAGCGCCGGCGAGGTGCTGTTCGAGGCGACCGTCGGGGGCGCGATCCCGGCGCTCGCGACCGTCGACGACCTCGGCCCCGAACGGGTCGAGGCCGTCAGGGGCGTGCTCAACGGAACGGCGAACTTCGTGCTCTCCCGGATGGCCGCCGAGGGGCTCGACTACGACCACGTGCTCGCGGAGGCCCAGGACCTCGGCGTCGCCGAGGCCGACCCGTCCTTCGACGTGGAGGGGACCGACGCGGCGCTGAAGTGCGTCATCCTCGCGAACGTGCTCCGTGAGGCCGACTGCGGCTCGATCGAGGAGCTTCGGGAGCGGGAGCTCTCGCTCGCGGACGCGACCGTCGACGGCATCCGGAACGTCACCGGGAGCGCGCTGGAACTCGCGAGCAACGACGGCCGGACGGTCAGGCTCATCGGCGAGGCGACGCGCGAGGGCGTTCGCGTGGGTCCGCGGCTGGTCCCGGAGAACGGCACCCTCGCGGTGTCGGGCACGCGGAACATCGTCGAGATCGACGCGAGGTACGCCGGCAACCTGGCCATCTCGGGTGCGGGGGCCGGGGGGGAGGAGACCGCTAGCGCGGTGCTCTCGGACGTCGGTCGGCTGGGGTAGGGTCGAGCGCGCCGGAGCCCGGCACCGTCGGTTCCGGTGTGACGCCCGTCGAGAACGCCGGGGGAGACGCCGTCTCTCGAGCGGAACGGAACCCGGCGGACGACGAACGACGAGGGACCCACCGTGAGAGCCGAACGCACGGGAGACCGACGCACGGAAAATCGCAAGACGGCGCCGCGACGGGTCGTGTCGCGTATCGAAATGGTTTTAGGGCAATCGGACGAACGAAACCTCACAGAGCGCCTTAGCGCGTGAATCCACAATGAGCCAAGACAAACCCCACCAGAACCTGGCCATCATCGGCCACGTCGACCACGGGAAGTCCACGCTCGTGGGTCGCCTCCTCTTCGAGACCGGGAGCGTCCCCGAGCACGTCATCGAGCAGTATCGAGAGGAGGCCGAGGAGAAGGGCAAGGGCGGCTTCGAGTTCGCCTACGTCATGGACAACCTGGCCGAGGAGCGCGAGCGCGGCGTCACCATCGACATCGCCCACCAGGAGTTCACGACCGACGACTACTACTTCACCATCGTCGACTGCCCGGGCCACCGTGACTTCGTGAAGAACATGATCACGGGCGCCTCCCAGGCCGACAACGCGGTGCTCGTCGTCGCGGCCGACGACGGCGTCGCCCCCCAGACCCGCGAGCACGTCTTCCTCGCCCGCACGCTCGGCATCAACGAACTCATCGTCGCCGTCAACAAGATGGACGTCGTCGACTACTCGCAGGACACCTACGACGAGGTCGTCTCCGAGGTCGAGGACCTCCTCAACCAGGTCCGCTTCGGCACCGAGGACGCCTCGTTCATCCCGATCTCCGCCTTCGAGGGCGACAACATCGCCGAGCGCTCGGACGAGACGTCGTGGTACGACGGCGAGATCCTCCTCGAGGCGCTGAACAGCCTGCCGGAGACGGAGCCGCCGACGGACGCGCCGCTCCGCCTGCCGATCCAGGACGTCTACACCATCTCGGGCATCGGGACGGTTCCGGTCGGCCGCATCGAGACCGGCGAGATGTCCCCCGGCGACAACGTCTCCTTCCAGCCCAGCGACGTGGGCGGGGAAGTGAAGACCGTCGAGATGCACCACGAGGAGGTCGACTACGCGGGCCCGGGCGACAACGTCGGGTTCAACGTCCGCGGCATCGGCAAGGACGACATCCGCCGCGGCGACGTCTGCGGCCCCGCCGACGACCCGCCGACGGTCGCCGAGACGTTCCAGGCCCAGGTCGTCGTCATGCAGCACCCGTCCGTGATCACGGCGGGTTACACGCCGGTGTTCCACGCCCACACCGCGCAGGTGGCGTGTACGATCGAGTCGCTCGACCAGAAGCTCGACCCAGCCTCGGGCGAGGTCGCCGAGGAGAACCCGGACTTCATCAAGTCCGGCGACGCCGCGGTCGTCACCATCCGCCCGCAGAAGCCGCTCAGCATCGAACCGTCGAGCGAGATCCCGGAACTCGGCAGCTTCGCCGTCCGCGACATGGGTCAGACCATCGCGGCCGGCAAGGTGCTCAGCGTCGACGAGCGATAGATGCCGGACCAGCAGGCGCGCGTCCGACTCGCGGGCACGGCCCCGGAGGACCTGGACGACATCTGTGACGACGTCCGGGAGATCGCGGACAAGACCGGCGTCGCGCTGTCGGGACCGATCCCGCTCCCGACGAAGACGCTGGAGGTTCCGACCCGGAAGTCCCCCGACGGCGAAGGCACCGCCACGTGGGAGCACTGGGAGATGCGCGTCCACAAGCGGCTCATCGACATCGACGCCGACGAACGCGCGCTCCGGCAGCTGATGCGGATTCAGGTGCCGAACGACGTCAGCATCGAGATCGTCCTCGAGGACTGACGCACCGCTAAGGCGCACGGACGCCCGACCCGTTTCTCACCTCTTTCGACCGCCGAGCGGCACCGTTCGGTCGATCGGCGAGAGCCGCTCCCGGCCGGCCGATCGGCGACTCCCCAGAGGGAGCGTCCACCGCCCGCAGCCGGGGGCTTTTCGTTCCCGTGTCACGGATAGTCGGCAATGTCCCCCACGTCGGGAACCGACGCAGGCGGTGGGCGCGCCGGACGGTCCGTCCTCCTCGGGAACCCGGTCGTCGAGACGCTCGCCGCGATGGTTCTCATGTCGACGCTGACCTGGATCGGCTCCCTCGTCGGGCTCGTCGGGCTGTTCGCGCTCGCGCCGCCCGTCCACCGGCCGCCCTGGGGGCTCCTCACGAGCGTCTACGCCCACGCCGGCCCGGGCCACCTGCTCTCGAACGCGGTCGTGGTCGCGCTCGCCGGCGGCCTGATCGCCCGGGCCACGACCCGGCTCCGCTTTCACGCCTTCTTCGTCGCGACGGGGGTGCTGGCGGGGCTCGCGCAGGTGTGGCTCGGCGGGCTACTCGGCCGGACGGGGGCGGTGCTGGGCGCCAGCGGGGCCGCGTTCGCGCTGGTCGGCTACCTGCTCGCGGCGAACCCGGTCTCGTCCGGGGTGCTCGACCGGCTCCGACTCCCCCCGCGGGTCGTCGTCGTGGTCGCCGGCCTGATCGCCGGCGGACTGACGCTCGCGTTCAGCCCGGCGGGGAGCGCGCTCGTCGCCCACTTCTCCGGCGCGACGCTCGGCCTGCTCGCGGGGCGACTCGGGCTGTTGCGGGTGTGAGTCGGTGCCGAACCGGAGGGGGAAACGGAACCCTCAAGTGGACGCCAGCGGTTCGTTCGTGTGCGGGCTCGTAGATCAGCGGTAGATCGCTTCCTTCGCAAGGAAGAGGCCCTGGGTTCAAATCCCAGCGAGTCCATCCTCGCAGTTCCCGTTTCCTTAGAAGCCTGTAGTAGCGTCTGAGGTAGTCTCTCGCGGGTCCTCCGATTCGCTTTTTCCACCCTTCGTGTTCGCCAGTTGGTCACGGCTGGCGACGGGCGAACCCCGCCGCCGTTGACTCGGTTCCGTTCATCCTCAGGGAACCCGATATCGACCAGCGCCATCAAGAGTTCGTCGACGATCTCCTCGAGGACCTGGACGCCAGTCTCGAAGCCGAGTCGTTCCAGCGACTGCCGTCGCTCGAACCGGACTGAGAACTCGAAGCCCTCATCGATTTGGATGGTGAGGAGCATTCGCCCAGAGACGGCGGTGTCGATATGGTTTCGCTGCATCTGCCGGTGGAGCGTGTGCTCGAGGAGACGCGGCTGTCACAACCGCTACAGAAGGGTGAGATCTGGGGTTGTCGGAAGTGTAACGTCGCTATGCATAATCCCGAGATGATGGCCAGTCATTTTGTCGATCACGAGTTTGAAGACCCAGGAAATGTTGACCGGGTATTGAAATGTAAATACTATAATGATTCTCCTCGCAAATTGGTTTGTCATAGCGACTCATATCTATGTTAGTTATATTTCTCATCTATTTGTTTATAGAATCTTGCTGTAGGGCGGCTGATTAATTCTCCCAATAACTCATCTACCAATTCAATCCCCTCAATCACTGAGTTATAGAATTCCTCAAAGTCGTCAATATTCACTACGTCATCCCGTTTTGTAACGTAGTGACTTACGTCGTCTCTTGATTCAACGACCTGACTTCTTATGCTATTGATATCGAAATCGTCACTAGCTGCATACTTATTCTCCAGGTCAGTCAAGATTGAACTTGCACTGGTATGATCACGATCGTAATCCTTCCCGTCGATGTATGAATTGATGTATTCTGCTCCAACCTCTTCGATCATAGTAGTACATGCAATCGTGGCAACTATCAGTGGAGGATGGGCTATATAGGGAAATGCTGCGGTTGTAAAGCTCTCAAATCTGTGCTCGCTCTGAAGATTCGCCCCAAATCGATTTGCCTGATGCAATGCCTCATGAGTCCATAATATCCAGAGATATGTATGAATGAATAATCGAATCCGTGGTAAAATTGTCCGAGAGTAGTTCAATCCAGCTTTAGCTAATTCTTCATATTCATCATGGCCGCCAAATACAGCTTCGGACCCAAATTGTTCAATCCTATCTTCAAATCCATTCAGCTGTGGTTCCACTTCGTCTTTTAATTTTATTGAGTTTAGAACTCCACCACTAATCTGAACTGGGTTTGCTGGATCGATTAGCCTTCCAGCAGTTTCAGATTCAGTTCTAATTTGCCGGTGGTAGTTTTTGATAGCTTCGTTGACGCTTGTCCTTGTAAATTTGCTCAGTTCATAGGACTCTCTGACAATAGAAACTAGCCACTGGTTCTCTGATTTTTGGTACTTCACCTTTTGTTCAGGAAATTCCTCTTCCTGATCCATTCGCCAATCAAGACAGAATCGAATTGCCTCCAGATGGCCGAAATCAATCATTAGGATTGCGTCTCTCTGCTCCTAATAAATACTATTTGCTGTGACAGTAGAACTATCGATAATCAGTTGTCTCGCTTAGTCTGTCAGTTTCACCTTCACCGAACCGTGCTCAAACTCTAGTATCGCCGACTGGAGTCATAGCAACCGAAGAAGCTCCGTCCTTCGACGATCTCGACCCGGTCGAGTCGCCGGAGGCGAACGACGACGACGAACCGGTCATCAAACTCGACGCGGGCGAGGCCATCGTGGCCGAGGTCCGCCACGTCGAGCCCAACGTGGGCAAGTTCGACAACACGGTGCTGCACCTCACCCAGGAGGGCGACCCGTGCCGGATGTGGTCGAACGCGACCATCGACCGCCAGCTCGACGCAGCCGACGTCTGCCCCGGTGAGACCATCGGGATCAAGAAAAGCGAGGAGCAGTACACTTACGAGACCGACGACGGCGAGGAGCGCGAGGCGTTCGACTACGAGGTATAGGTGCGCGGCGGTGATGACCGATGGCGCACGCGAACCGGATGCGCGGCGTCCTCGGTGACTACGCCAACATTTCACCGGTTCGGTTGGCGAACTCGAACCGACCGGCGTCGAGTACAATCCGGACGATACCGCTCCGTAGTCGTGGGACCTCGGATCCGGCCTGTCCGAGGCGGATCGTGACTGGCCCGGCTACCTCTCTCCTGCGTCAGCGTGGGCCGGTCGAAGAATGATCTTCGCGCGGCGGTGGTCACCTGGCTATCTTCTCAAGCAGGCGCGGTCGACGTGCGTCCATCCCTCTCTCGCTGAAGGGAGCGCCCGATGGGGAGGCGGCACGCGAGAGGCCTCTTGTGGGTCCGAGCGCGCGCCTCCCTATTGTTTTGCTGAAGAAAACTGTCGTCGAGGTGATGACGTTAGTTGCTCGGCGTGCTGCCTTCAGCAAGTGCCTGCGAGTTACTACCGTCCTGCGAGGTCCAGATTACTCTTACAGTTTCATCGGTCCCAACTTCCCTCAGGACAGCGGAGTCTCCAGAACTGATGCCCTCCGATAAGCCGTTGAATGCGGTGGTATTGCTCTCTGCACTGATCGTCAAGTTCCCGGCGTTGTCGTCACTTATCGTCGCACCACCAGAGTGCGTTGCAGTTACGTTGTAATCGCCATCAACATCGTCGTATTCATAGTCGAAGTCGAAATTCGCGTTCGGCGCGGTGTCGCCGAGGTTGTTCCCCAGCCCGAGGACGAACGTCCCGATCACTGCCGCGAGGATCACCGTGATCGCGACCATCAGGATGACGCCGATGACCGGCGACACAGCCCGTTCGTCCGTGAACAGCTTGCTGAATTTCATTGCAACCGGATGGAGACTGAATATACTGATAAATCTAACCGTCCGATTTTCAGGTACGATAAAAAGGCGGTTGCCCTTCGAAATCGACGAAGAGGGCGAGGGACGGTTCGAGCGGCGCCCGTTCACGAACGCCGTGGCTCGTCGTGGAGGGTTCCCTCTACGAATACGTGTTCCCCCGCTATCAGATTCGAGGTCCGAGGAACGGAGGTCTCCCGAGGGGGACGGACTCACACTCTCAGTAATCCGGTAGTGTCCGTCCGCGTTGCCACGACGATTCGACCGACGGGGACGGGTCGTCGACGGCGCGTGCCTCGACCGCGCGAACGCCCTCCGCGGGGTTCCTGCCGATCCGCCCGCGGTGCTCCTCGTTCCGCTGCTCTCCGATGGAGACCGTTCGCCACGCCTGCTGGAGACGGTAGGGGGGATTGCCGGGTGCGGATAGTTGATTGCCGGATGTCGTTTACGTGGTGCCGGAGACATATTTAAGCACGGGTGACGATGTGAGTAACAGCAGGAGCGGAATCATGGACTGCTCGCAGTGTGAAACCAGCGAGGGGGTGTTGATGCACGTCGATTACACCGACGGGAACGCGGAGGAACTTCCGTTGTGTGGGGACTGTCGGGAGGAGTTCGAGCACGGGGGCTTCATCTCCGATCTCGAACCCGTGGAGGAGCACGGCGAGTTTCGATCCTGAGGCGACGCTGTACGGGATGCACCGCGTGGACGAGGAGAAGTGGAGCGACGGACTCCGGATCGGTCCGACCGGGTGAGGCCGGCGTACGGTCGCCTCGGCCGGCGCCTGACTCTCGACCGACGGTTTACGTAGTAGTCACCGCTTAGTGACGGCCTCGCGGGGAACTCAGTACATAACTAACGGGTTCCGTACCGCCGGTATCCCCACCGTGAAGATCGCACTGATCGGGTTCGGGAACGCCGGCGGAAAGGTCGCCGACGAGGTCTTCGCCTACCAGACCGAGGTCGGGCGATCGCTCTGCCGGTCGATACTGGCGGTCAACTCCGCACGCGTCGACCTGGCGCGGATCGAACGCGTCCCCGACGACGACCGCATCCTGATCGGTCAGACGGACGATCGCGTGAAGGGTCACGGCGTCGGAAGCGACCCCGAACTCGGCGGGGAGATCACCCGCAAGGACCTCCACGAGATCGAGCGGGCGATCGACGACGTGCCGATCTACGACGTCGACGCGTTCCTCGTCGTCGCCGGACTCGGCGGCGGGACCGGGAGCGGCGGCGCGCCGGTGCTCTGTTCCGCGCTCCGTGAGACCTACCGGGAGCCCGTCTACGGGCTCGGCATCCTCCCGAGCGAGGAGGAGGGCGGCCGCGCGTCGTTCAACGCCGCCCGGTCGTTCCGATCGTTCGTCGACGCGACGGACAACCTCGTCGTCTTCGACAACGACGCCTGGCGGGCCCACGACGACTCCGTGGGCGCCGGCTACGAGCGGACGAACCGCGAGATCGCAAAGCGCGTCGAGACGCTGCTGTCGGCCGGCAGCGTCGACGGCCCCCGGGTGTCCGAGAACGCGATGGACGCGAGCGACGTCAGGCGGACGCTCGCGACCGGCGGGATCGCCACCGTCGCCTACGCCGAGACCGACGTCGAGCGGTCGACGCGGGACTCGAGGGGACTGCTCTCCCGGTTCCGGAACGGCGAGTCCGAGGGGGAGACCGACACCGCGAAGAAGATCAGCGGCCTGGTCCGGCAGGCGGTCCAGTCCCGGCTCACCTGCCCGGCGGACGTGGCGTCGGCCGAGCGGTCGCTGATCGTCGTCACCGGGCCGCCCGAGGAGCTCTCGCGCAAGGGGCTCGAGAGCGCCCGCCGGTGGGTCGAACAGCGGACCGACAGCGTCGAGGTGCTCGCCGGGGACGGCCCGCGTCCGTCCGCAGAGACGGTGTCCGCGGTCGTCCTGCTCTCGAACGTGACCGACGTGCCCCGGATCGAGCGACTCCAGTCGCAGGCGGTCGACGCACAGGAGAACGTCGAGGCGCAGGCCGCGACGCGCCAGGAGGAGATCCAGCAACTGATCACCGACGAGGGCGGCAGCCTCGACCCGCTGTGAGCCTCCGTTCGTCGGTCGGCGACGGTCGTCCCCCGCCGCCGGGCGCGCCCGGCGGTCCCGACCGTGACCCGGCCCCTTCCCGCACTTTCACTTTCACTCCGCTAGGCCGACCTACAAGTCACTCCCCCTCCACGACGGAGGTATGAGCGCGACCGTCACCGCACCCGAGCGTATCGACGTCGAGGGCCCCACGCGCGCGAGCATCGACGTGACCGAGTCGACGTCCGCGGAGATCCGGGCCTTCGCCGACCGCAACGACTGCGACATCCACCTGGAGCGGCGCGGCGGTCGGACCTACCTCGTCGCGGTCGCGGACCGGTAAGCCGGAACCCGGGCCGAGGACGCGAACGGCTCCCGGACCCCGTCGGCCGATACCGTCCGGGTCGACCCCGTCCCGACCGCTCCGGTCGCTCGCCCGCTGGCACCTCGCCCGTCGATCGGTGGACGGTCGGCGGGGACCGGCTACGTCCCGTCCCGGAACTCGTACTCGTCCTCCGGCTCGTCGTCGGCGAAGAACCCCCACGTCTCGTCGTCGCGGGGGAGGTACTCGTTCTCGAGCATCTCGGAGACGACCCGGCCGAGCGTGTCGAGTTCGTCCTCGACGAGCGCGACGACGTCGACCTCGAACTCCTCGCGCGCCTCGTCGGGGACCTCGGGCGCGCGGTAGCCCACCTCGTCGCTGGCGGGGTCCCAGTAGAAGTCGAACCGGTCGATCAGTTCGAGCCGGACCACCGTCCCGAACTCCCCCTCGGAGAGCTCCGTCCCGTCCGCCCACTCCTCGAAGGCGTCCGCCCAGGCGCCGTCGCGGAGGACGCTCTCGAGCTCCGCCCTGCGGTAGTCGTCGCCCGGATCGTCGTCCTGCTCGGCGACGGCCTCGTAGTTCTCCCGGGACTGTGGGCCGCGTAGCGACGGCGGGTCCGGCACCTCGACGTCGAGGGTCATGCCCGTACGTTCGCACGCCTCGGTGATGTGTCTTCGCTCCGTTCCGCGGCGACCTAGATGGCCCCGTTCCGGCGACGTGCGCGGGCCAGTTCCGAGGGCCGCCCCCACGGGTCGCCTACTCGGGCACCGTCTCGGGCGTCTCGTGGGTCGCCTCCGCGGGGTCCTCGACGACCTCGAGCCCGCGGTTGTTCACCGCGTAGGGGTCGAGCCCGACCTCCTGCATGAACTGCTTGTAGAGGCGCTCGACCGTCTCGCCGTCCTTCTGCTTGCGGGACGCGCGGTCGCACAGTTCCAGGAGGTCCTCGGGCACGTCGTTCGTGTGGACGATCCAGTGGTTGACCAGGTCCGACAGGCGCCGGATGGGCGAGGTGAAGTGGCCGTAGATGTCGAAGTTGAGCGCGTGGTGGCCGCCGAACGGGTCGTTCATGTACTTCGCGCGGGGCATCACCTTCAGCACGGCCCGCTGGATCTTCGAGAGCGCGCGGTCGGGCGCCTCCTCCAGCGCGGCGTTGACGGCCTTCCGGGGGTCGTCCCACGAGTCGCCCGGGATGGAGACGCCCTCGGTCTCCTGGATCTCCCGGAGCGCCTCGTTCCACTGGTCGGGCGTCGGCTGGGGGTGGACGCGGTACATCGCCTCGACCCCGCGGTTCCACATCAGCTCGTGGGTGACCGCCTTGTTCGCCTTCAGCATGCACTCCTCGATGATGGTGTGGGCGCGGTCGCGGCTGGGGTTGAGCACGAGCGAGCCGTCCTCCTTGCGCTGTTCGTGCATCCGGTTTGCCACCTCGTAGGCGAGGACGTTCTCCTCGTGGAGCGGGGGGTCGGGGTCGTCGAGCCGCGCCTCGCACTGCGAGTAGGTGAGCCGCTCGTCGGAGTTGATGACCGACTTGTAGATCTCCAGGTCCTCGAACGAGAGCGTCTCCCTGTCGAGGTGCATCTCGACGGTGTGGGCCAAGCGGTCCTCCTCGGGCACGAGCGAGCAGACGGTCTCGGCCAGCACCGGCGGGAGCATGTGGACCGTGTAGGCCGGGAGGTACACCGTGTTGCAGCGCTTCACGGCCTCCTCCCACATCGCGGACTCGGGGTGGACGTAGTGGGAGACGTCGGCGATGTGGACCCACAGCGTGTACTCCTCCTCGCCCTCCTCGATGGAGATGGCGTCGTCGAAGTCCTGGGCGTCGATCGGGTCGGTCGTCCAGGTCGTCAGGTCCCGGAGGTCCCGTCGCTCGTCGACCGCGTCGGCGATCTCGTCCTCCACGCCCTCGGTGCGCTCCCGGGCCTCGCGTTTCACCGCGGGCGGGAACTCGTCGTGGAGTTCGAACTCCTCGAACAGGTCATCGCGTTTGTTCTCGAGGTGACGCGCGAGGTCCTCCGTAATCGTGACGGGGCCCTGACCCTCGGCGGTACCCGCGGCCGCCTGCTCGTCCCGGTCGGACTCCTCCGGAGAAGGTTCGGTCATGACGGCGGCTACGGGGGAGCGGTACGTAGGCGTTTTGGGGTGCGCGCGGCCGTCGAAGCGGGCGAGACCGGGCGAATCGCGAGCCGGGGCGGCATCCCGGTCGGACGGCGGGTCGATCGCCGTCCTCCGGCGACCGTGCGAACCGGGCTCGGCACCGCGCCGTGGCCCCGACGCGTTCGATGAACTCGTCCGGACGTTACGGGGATCCGCGACGGGATCGGTCACGCATCGTCGGGATCCGTCGCGGGGAGCGTGAACGAGAACGTCGTCCCCTCGCCGGGCACGGAGTCGAGCCACAGTTCGCCGCCGTGGCGCTCGACGATGCGTTCACACAGCGCCAGTCCGATCCCCGTGCCCTCGTACCGGTCGCGGCTGTGGAGCCGCTGGAACACGTCGAACACGCGATCCGCGTTGTCCGGATCGATGCCGATCCCCTCGTCGCTGACGGAGACGACCCACTCGTCGCCGTCACGCTCGGCCTCGAAACGGACGCGTGGGGGTCCGTCGCCGGAATACACGATGGCGTTGTCCAGCAGGTTCTGGAGCACCTGCCGCAGTTGGCCACGGTCCCCCCGGACGCGCGGGAGCGGTTCGGCCGCGATCTCGGCGTCGCTCTCCACGATCCTCATCTGCAGGTCCTCACGGACGTCGACGAGCACGTCCCCGAGATCGACCGGCTCGAACGGCTCGCCCCGCGTCTCGACGCGCGAGTACGCGAGCAGACCGTCGATCATGTTCCGCATGCGGTCGGCGCCGTCGACGGCGAACTCGAGGAACTCCCGGCCGTCCTCGTCGAGCTCGTCCCCGTACCGGCCCTCGATCAACTGGAGGTAGCTCGACACCATCCGGAGCGGCTCCTGGAGGTCGTGGGAGGCGGCGTACGCGAACTGTTCGAGGCGCTCGTTCGACTCCTCCAGTTTCCGCTGGTACTCCCGCCGGTCGGTGATGTCGTGGATGTAAACGGACAGTCCGGACTCGGAGGGGTACACGTTGTACTCCAGCCAGGCGTCGAGCTCGTCGTCGTACTGCTCGAAGTTCGTGTGTTCCTGCGTGTCCAACGCTCCGTCGAACTCCTCCCCCAGCCGGCCGCCGGCTCGCTCGGGGAACGTTTCACGGAGGGACTGCCCCAGAAGCTCGTCCTCGGAGTGCTGGAACAGCTCCGCTGCGCGTTCGTTGAGGTGGGTGAACCGTCGGTCCTCGTCGAGCGCGAAGAACGCGTCGGAGATTCGTCCCAGGATCTCACCCAGTTCCGTCCGGAGTTCCGACCTTCGCCGTTCGAGCCGTCGCTCCCGTTCCCGCCGGTCGGTGACGTCCTCGATCACGACGACCGTTCCGCCGTCACCCGAGGGGATCCCATCGAGCGGAACCGCGGTGATCGAGAGCCACCGGTGATCCCCCTCGGGCCGGTCGATTCGGCACTGGAAATCGTGGACGGACTCTCCCGTCTCGCTCACCCGCGTCCACGGTCTCCTCCCGCCGGGAACGAGTTCGCCCTCGGCGTCGTACAGCGCCCTCGACTCGGCCGGGAGGTCCCCCAGATCGGCCTCGTTGATCTCGAGGAGGGCGAGTGCCTGCCGGTTCGCCCGCACGAACGTCCCGTCGGAGTCGATCACCGAGATTCCGACCGGGACGGTTTCGAGGATCTGCTCGGTGAGGTCGCGCTCCCGGCGGAGCCGTTGTTCGTACTCCCGCTGTTCGGTCATGTCGCGGGTTACCTTCGTGAACCCCCGGAGCGTGCCGTCGACGTCCCGGATGGCAGTGATGACGACGTCCGCCCAGAACCGCGAGCCGTCCTTGCGGATCCGCCAGCCCTCGTCCTCGACTCGGCCCTCCTCCGCCGCGGTCTCCAGGTTCGACTCCGGCACCCCCTCCTCGATTGCGTCCTCGGTGTAGAACGTGGAGAACGGCTCGCCGACGATCTCCCCCTCCGAGTACCCCTTGATGCGCTTTGCGCCCTGGTTCCAACTGACGACGGTGCCGTCGGGATCGAGCATGAAGATCGCGTAGTCCCTGACGGCGCTCACGAACGCGCCGAACTCCTGCAGTTTGGACCGCTGATCGGGGAAGTCGACCTCGTTCGCCGGCTGCCACCAGACCCGGCTTCCATCGGCGAGCTCCCTGGTTCGGAGCTCGCCGAGTTCGACGAGCCTGGACAGGTTCCGTGCCACGTTCCGTTCGGCGTCCCCTAGTCGTTCCGCGATTTCCGCCGTCGTGAAGGGCGTACACTGCCCACCGGACCGGGAGGCGTAGCGCCGTAACTGCGCCCGAGTATCGTCCAGCTCCGAACTGGAGGAATCCATCGGGAAGGTCTTCGTATCGTCCCGTATACACCTAGCGGTTGCACGCCGGCACGGTTTCTCGGCGGGACGGGTTGCCTTGCCGACCCCGAAGCGAGGTCCGGCGCGATGGTTCGACGATCGGGCGTTCACGGCGTACTGCCCACGACGCGTCGCGAACCCGTATCGGATCGCCGAGATCCGGCGTCACTCCGGGGGTCCGGGGCGCCGGTGACCGGAGGCGGTCCCCGAGCCGGGATCACTCGCCCCGCGCGTCCCGGTCGCCCTCCGCGCCGGATCCGGATGCCCCGGGCCCCGCCGCGCCGTACCGCTCCCGAACCGCCCCCTGGTACGCCCGCAGGAACTGCGCCGGACCGGTCCGGCCGTCGCGGTCCCGTTCCACGTCCACCAGCAGCGACTCGAGGTCCCCCCGCGGCTGGTGGCACAGTTCGCGGTGGCACGGCTTGCAGAGGTACTCGAACTCCTTGCCGTCCCGCTCCCAGCGGTTCCCCTCCTTGTCGTACTCGCGGGCGTTCCGGCGGGAGAGGGAGTCGCCACACGCGATACAGACGACCGATTGTTCGCCCCGGTTGGACCGGCCGCGCCACATGTACCGAACTGGGGCCGCCGGGAACTTAGCGATTTTCGTGCGACCAAGTGACAGTCCGTTCGCCGGAGGTGTTCCGGTCGACGTCGGGCGACCGCCCGACCGGCGCCCGCGCGGCGGCCGGAACGGGCGATTTATCCCCGATACGGACCCAACCCGAGACATGGACGTGAAATCCCGCCACCACCTCCGGAGCGACGCCGTCTCGGAGATCCGCGAGACGCTCGCCGATCGGCTGGGGATCGATCTCGGGGGCGACGCCTTCGAACTGGTGGAGCTGACCGACTCGGCGTTCGACCTCGTCCTCGTGGACGGCGACCCGGACGTGCTCTACTACGGGGACGAGCCGTTCGTGACCGTGCGCGGGGCGAACGACCACCCGCCCGAGCGCGGCGTGGTGACCGTCGACGCCGGCGCCATCTCGTTCGTCTCGGACGGCGCGGACGTGATGCGGCCCGGCATCACCGAGGCCGACGAGGGGATCGCGGAGGGCGACCTCGTCGTGATCGCCGAGGAGACCCACGGGAAGGCGCTCGGCATCGGGCGCGCGCTGGTGGACGGGTCGGAGATGGTCGGCGACTCGGGGAAGGTCGTGAAGTCGCTCCACCACGTCGGCGACGAACTGTACGAGTTCTCGGTGTGAGTCCCGTTCGAATCTGACTTCGCTGCCGCGATCGAACGTCGCCGTGGTGGTTCTCCGAACGGATGATGGCGGACCACCACTGCTCGACCAATTACAGCCACACCCTCCCCAGCCGATTCGCTCGCGTCGGCGCGCCACGCGGGCGCGTCGGTTCGCTCATCCCTCGCGCGCAGTCGCCCGCGACGGAGCGCGGGCGACGCGCGCCACCGCGATCGTTCAGTCGTCGTTTTCGCCGTCCCCGCCTCCCTCCCCGTCGTACCGCTCGAGGACGATCTCGCCGCCCCGCCGCGCCTCCTCGAACGTCTCCCGGAGGTCGACGACGGGCGTCTCGGTCGCGTCCACCCGGAGGTCGTCGTAGTACGGCTCGAACTCCCTGTCCTCGGTGGTGGCGACCTTCAGCGCCGCCGACTGGACCGGAAGCTCCTCCCGCTTGTCGCCGCCCTCGTCCTGTCCGGCCTCGAGCGCGTCGATCAGCCGTTCGGCGAGCGGCGCGTCGCCGAAGGCATCCGACTCGTAGGTCGCGGCGACCGCGTCGACGACCGACTCGCCGGTCAGCAGGTTCCCCGCGACCGTGTAGTTCTCCCCGCTCGCGTGGCCGTACCAGTCGTTGCACTCCTCGCCGGAGAAGGCGAACGTCCCGTCGGCGTCGACGCCGTGGAGCTGCCGCCGCTCGCGCCCGTCGTCCGCGTTCAGGAGCGATTCGAGCGCGTCCCCGATCGCCAGTCCGTCGTCGAGGTACTCGATCCCCCTGCGGCCGAGGTCGACGTTGACGAGCGACTGGGTCGCCACCGCGCCGTTCCCGGAGGCGAACGGGCAGATCGTCCCCACCCCCGGCAGCCGGGTCGTGACCGCCACCCCGAACCGAGCGTGCCGCTTCCCCTCGGCCCCCGTGTACGCCTCCCGGACGCAGATGCTGAACGTCATCGTCGGGGGTGGCGCGTCGGCGCGCAAAAAGACGGGGGTCCCGGCACGGCGGGCGCGCCCGGCGGGACCGAACCGACGGGACGCCCCGCGAATCGGCGCCGGCGGCGTGTTCCCTCCTCCGATCCCCGCACCCGCCCCGTCACCCGCGCGTCTGACGTAAGACCTTAAGCGTGCAGTCACACATGAGCGCGTATGGGCATCATGAGCAAGATCCTCGGGGGCGGTGGGACCCACAGCGCCGAGGATTACGTCGAGCTCGACCTGAACGACTTCGAGAGCGCCCACGGGGGCGCCGGCATGCAGGTCCACATCGCCGAGATCGCCGACCAGACGGACGTCATCGACATCAAGGACGCCGTCTACGACGGCGACTTCGTCATCGCCGACATCACGCGCCACTCGACCTCGGACCGCACGGTCGAGCACATCATCGACGAACTCCGGCAGGTCGCCGACGAGGTCGACGGCGACATCGTCCAGAAGGGCGACGACCAGCTGATCCTCACGCCGACCGGCGTCACCGTCTCGCGCGACAAGCTGAACGCCTGAGCCCCCGTCCTCCCCGCATCCGTCCCCGCCCCTGCCGGCCCGTTCGCGTCCGGCAGCTCCCGTGCTCCCGACGGCTCACCGCTCGGATCCGGTCACGTTCTCGGGACGCCGGCACCCGCGTGGGCCGACCGGTAGGCGGCGCGGTACCGATTGATCTTCCGCAGCAGCAACAGCCCGAAGACGCCGTCGTACACCACGACGTACGCGAAGAAGGCGAGCAGCCCGCCGAACGTCGGAATGCCGAGCGCGCCGAACGCCAGGTCGAACAGCCCCGCGCCGATGCCGACCGTCGTGTTGTACGTCGCGTGGATGGCCGCCGCGATGAGCAGCCCCTTGATGACGATGGGGCCGCGGTGCTCCGGGTTGAACTTCGCGAGCCCGAGGTAGTAGCCCGCGAACGCCGAGTAGATGACGTGTCCCGGCCCCGCGAGCGCCCTGACCGCGGTGATCCCCCCGCCCATGCCGACGAGCCCGAGGCCGAGGTCGAGCTCGCCGGGCGCCGCGCCGACGTTCTGGGTGATGTAGAGTGCGTTCTCGATGAAGGCGAACCCGAGCCCGGCCATCGCGCCGTACACCGCCCCGTCGAGCACCGCGTCGAAGCTGTCGTCGCCGTAGGCGTACAGCCGGACGGCGAGGAGCTTCACCGTCTCCTCGATCGGCCCGACGACGAGGAAGAAGAACAGCACGGTGCCGAGGAACTGGAGGGGCCGGAAGTACGGCTGGGCGATGCCGTTGAGCACCGCCGCGAAGTTCGCGGTGAGCACTCCGAGCAGGAACGTCACCACGAGCAGGGTCAGCGGTTCGTCGGTGGTGATGTCGGTGGCGTACACGTACGCCGCCAGCCCGAGCGCGGGGATCGCCGACAGCACCGTGAGCAGGCCGATGGCGGGGTCGGTGAGCGCCGAGAACCCCCCGATCCCGACGAGCAGCAGGAACGCGAGGAGGATGAGCCCCCATCGCGCGGAGGCCGACAGCAGCCGATAGATGGCGACCGCGAGCCCGTCCAGGGAACTCCGCTCCTCCCAGGTCGCGATGTCGTAGAGGTCGGACGACCCGTCCGTCGCGCCCTCGACGGGATCCGTCCGCTCCTTGGCAGTCATATCGATGCTGTCGGCCGCCGCCGTCTAAGTTCTTGTCGCCGACGCGGACGCCTCCGTCGGCGCCGACCCCACGTCCACGCCCCCATCGACGGCCGCGGGAACGTGACCGTTCAAATCCCCGGCGTCCGTAGCGGTGGCCATGCACTTCGACCCGCGCACCCAGGCCGCGCTCCGCGCGGTCGGGCTCGACACCGACGACCTCGAGGAGGCGTCCGACCTCGTCGCCGAGGCCGTCCGCGAGGACGCCGCAGCGCTGGAGACGTTCTTCGCCGACGGCGGCACGTACTACTCCGACATGGACGTCGCTCACGGCGACGCGACGATCCAGGAGCACGGGGTCGATCACCTCGACACGTACACCCACTCGGCCGACCTCCGCGGCTACCTCCGCTTCGACTCGTGGGGCGTCTACGTCGAGGGCGGGCGCGTCCTGAACGACGACGTGGTGGAGCTGACGCTCGGCCCGTCCGTCCACGACCGCGTCCGGTTCGCGCGCGACGCGGACGCGCTCCGATGAACGCCCGCGTCCGCGGCATCTACGCGACCGCGCTGACGCGGCTGCTGCTCGAGGCCGACCACGAGGTCGTCCAGGCCTCCTCCCCCATCCGTCGGCGGTTCGACGCGGAGCTGCCGACGGCCGACCACGACGTCTCGCTCGAGACGACCGACGACAGGCAGGGCGTCGGCGTCGGGGGCGAACCCGACGCCGTCGAGGCGGCGACCGCGCTCCTCCGCGACGTCGGCATCGACGCGTTCGCGTGGGCGGACGCGACCCCGCGCGGCGCGGTGTTCGACGGCCGCGTGACCGAAACGTTCGGCGGCGGCGCGGTGCTCGACCTCGGCGTCGGCGAGGGCTACCTCCCGTTCGAGAACGCCGAGGGCTACGTCGGGGAGGACGACGTCTTCCGGGTCCAGGTCGTCGAGTCGCGGGCGCCCTGGGGCGACGGCCGGCCGGAACTCGACACGCGCGTCCGGGCGATGGCCGGCCTCGCGACTCTCGTTCCGGGACGCGAGGGGACCCGCGTCGCCGGCGGCGACGACGCCGCGGCGCGGGAACTCGTGGGGATGACCGACCTCCTCGACCCGGAACTCCCCGAGGGCTGGGGGATCGAGTGGGCCCGCGGCGCGAGGGACGCGGGCATGGACGCGCTCGGGAGCGCACTCGAACGGGCGACCGAGCACGCCCGAACGCTGGAGCCGGTGCTCGACGAACCCGAAGGCGAACCGGGACGGGTCGCCGCGCCGACCGACGGCGCCTGGGTCTGGTTCGGCCGGGAGTCCCGGTTCGAACTCGACGGTCTCCGCCGGCGGGTGACGGCGACGATGCCGGGCCACCACCGGACGAAGGCGGCCTCCGCGGCCGCGAGCGCCGGCGTCGACCTCGCCGAGGCGCTCTGCTCGTTCGCGACGGACGGCGACGAGGGGAGCGTGGACGGCGGGGAGGGGAACGGGGGGTTCCCGTTCGGGGTCGTCGCGGACCGGTTCGGGCCCGTCGAGGGCGACTCGGTCGCCATCGAGCACGGGAAGCCCGACGGCAGGCTCATCACCCTCGGTCGCGGCGAGGTGACCGGCCGGGACGCGGACGGCACGGTCTCCGTCCGCCGGGAGATGACCGCCGGCGGGACCTACGACGCGCTGGACGCCCGTCGCGAGGCGGGGGACGTGGCGCTCACGACGTTCCGCGAGGGACGCTGGTGGTACCCGACGGTGTACCGGGACGCCGACGGCGAGCGGAAGGGGACGTACGTGAACGTCTGCACGCCCGTCGAGGCGTTCCCCGGGAGCGTCCGCTACGTGGACCTCCACGTGGACGTGGTGAAGCACGCGGACGGGCGAGTCGAGCGCGTGGACGACGACGAACTCGACGGGGCGGTCGCGGCGGGGGAGGTGTCCGAGTCGCTGGCGGCGAAGGCGCGGTTGGTCGCCGGCGCTGTCGAGAACGCGCTATAGGGGAACCGCGCGCTGGCCGACCTCGTCGAGGCGGGACGGACGGGCGGAGGGGTGAACACCGGGGACGAACGTCGGTGGGGTCGCGAGCCGCCTCCCCCCGGAGTTTCGCGGGGCGGCCCACGGCGACGGTCAGCGCACGGGGGCGCTGGTCCCGGCTCCGCGTATGAACCTTCGGTCGTTCCGGAGCCGCGAGCGTACGCGTCGAAGCGCGTCGGGGGAGAAGAAACGCGGGGACCGTCGCCGCCTACTCCGCGCAGCAGGCTTCCTGGCCGCCGTCGGCCTCGGCCCGCTGGGGGGCGTCGAGTTGATAGAGGTTCTGCCGGGCGTCGGCGAAGTAGACGTCCTCGTCCACGATGCCGATGTTCTCCAGTCGTTCGAGCGCGTACCGAACCGTGCGGGCCGAGAGCATCGACTCCTCGACGATTCCCTTCTGGGTCAGCGAACCGTTGTACTCCAGAACCTTGTACACGAGTTTGGCGCTGGGGGGCAAATCGTCGAGACTCTCCTCTTCGGTTCCAGCCATCGTTACGATTCGAAACAGTGCATCGGCTTAAAGCTTGACGACTCGCGAATCGAACCGTCGCCCGCGGAGGGGAGGTCGGCCGACCCGCCGGCACGCGGGCGGGCTCGAACGGGTCGGAGGGGCGTCTGAACCGCAAGCGAACCCCTTTTGTCGCCGCCCGCCGGATTCCCGAGTATGAGTACGGAAACCGCCTCCGGGCTGTCCGACCACACGCGCGGGGTCGCGGTCACCACCGTCGCGTGTCTGGCCGGGATCGCCGCGGCGTTCGTCTCCGCGGCCGTCTTCGGGCTCTCGACGGAGACGGCGGCGAGCACGGAGCCGTTGCTGGTGCTCGCGGCGTTCCTGTTCGTCGAGTACCCGCTCTTGAAACTGATCGGCGTCGACGTCGGCGAGTTCGGGATCAAGGACAACCTCTACGTCGGGTTCATGACGTTCACACTCTGGTTCATCTCGTACGGCGTGTTGCTGTCGACCACCCTCGCCGGGTCGGTCTGAGATGGCCGACGACAGCATCGCGGTCGTCGACCTCGACAGGTGCCAGCCCGACCGCTGCAACTACGAGTGCGCGAACTTCTGTCCGCCGAACCGCACCGGGAAGGACTGCATCGTCACCCGCGGCGAGCACTACGGGGAGGACGAGCCGTACGACGGCGGCCCCGACCAGGTGTGGATCTCCGAGGAGATCTGCCTGGGCGAGTCGTGTGGAATCTGCGTCGAGAAGTGCCCGTTCGACGCCATCGAGATCATCAACCTCCCCTCGGAGCTGGAGGACGAGCCGGTCCACCGCTACGGCGACAACGCGTTCGCCCTCTACGGCCTGCCGGTGCCCGAACCCGGCTCGGTGACGGGCATCCTCGGGCCGAACGGCATCGGGAAGTCGACCGCCGTGAAGATGCTCTCCGGGGAGCTGACGCCGAACCTCGGTCGACACGACGAGGAGGCGAACTGGGACGCCGTCCTCGACCGCTTCCGCGGGACGGAGCTCCAGAACTACGTCGAGAAGGTCATCGAGGGCGAGGTGACCGTCGCCCGCAAGCCCCAGTACGTCGACCAGATCCCGAAGCAGTTCGACGGCAACACCCGGGAGCTGCTGGAGGCGACCGACGAGCGGGGCGAACTGGACCACCTCATCGAGCGGCTGAACGTCGCGCCGGTGATGGACCAGGACATCGACTCCATCTCCGGCGGGGAGCTCCAGCGGGTCGCGCTCGCGGCGACGCTCGCGAGGGACGTGGACTTCTACTTCCTCGACGAGATCACGCCGTACCTCGACATCGGCCAGCGGATGACCGCCGCGCGGCTCGTCCGCGAACTCGCCGAGGACGGGGAGCGCTCGATGATGGTCGTCGAGCACGACCTGGCCATCCTCGACCTGCTGGCGGACACGCTCCACGTCACCTACGGCGAGCCCGGAGCGTACGGCGTCGTCACGGACCCCAAGTCGGTCCGGAACGGCATCAACGAGTACCTGAAGGGGTACCTCGACAACGAGAACATGCGCATCCGGCCCAACGCCATCACCTTCGAGGAGCACGCGCCCCGCGAGTCGGTGACCGGTCGGCCGCTGTTCGAGTACCCCGGCCTCGAGAAGTCCTACGGCGAGGGCGAGTTCTCGCTGACGGTCGAGGGCGGGACGGTGTACGAGTCGGAGGTGCTGGGCATCGTCGGCCCGAACGGCATCGGGAAGTCGACGATGGCGAAGCTGTTCGCCGGGCAGCTGGAGCCCGACGCGGGCGAACTCGACTTCCGGATGGACATCGCCTACAAGCCGCAGTACATCGACATCGACCGGCCGATGCGCGTGGACGCGTTCCTCGCCTCGATCACCGACCAGTTCGGCTCCTCCTACTGGGACACCGAGATCGCGCGACCACTCCAGTTGAACCGGATCATGGAGCAGAACCTGACGGACCTCTCCGGGGGCGAGCGCCAGCGCGTCGCCATCGCGGCGTGCCTCTCGGAGGACGCGGATCTGTACCTCCTCGACGAGCCGTCGGCCCACCTCGACGTGGAACAGCGCGTGCAGGCCACGACGGCCATCCGGCGCTACGCCGAGAACCACGACGCGACGGTGATGGTCATCGACCACGACATCTACATGGTCGACCTGCTGGCCGACCGGCTGATGGTGTTCGACGGCGAGCCGGCCGAGCGCGGGCACGCGAGCCCGCCCCAGGAGATGCGCGAGGGGATGAACGACTTCCTCGCCGATCTGGACGTCACCTTCAGGCGCGACGAGCGGACCGGGCGGCCGCGGATCAACAAGCCCGACTCGCAACTCGACCGCGAGCAGAAGCGCGAGGGCGAGTACTACTACTCAGTTTGAGGAGTCGGATCGTACGTTTCCGGCGCCCGGGCTGGTTCTTCGGTACATTCGACTCGGGGTAAATGCTCGGTGACGACTGCCTCGAAAGCCCCCGGCCGGCCCCTTTCAGTCCCGCCCGCCGCGCCGCACAGCACCTCACCCTCCCCAGCCTCCTGCGCTTCTCGCTCCCTTCGGTCGCTGCGATGCTCGCCCCTCGCACGAGCGGTCGCGCTGCGCGCGACCGCCGCGCGCCAAGCGGCTGATTCCCCCGTGACGCATCTGAAATCGTAGCCGCTGCGCTCGACCGATCAACCGGCGGGTGGGACTGAAAGGGGTCGCGGGGCTATCGGCGACTGCTCCGCGACGACCGGACGGATTCCGGAGCCGACAGCCGCGGGTACCTGCGGCACCTTCGAGACGACGACCGGACCGAGTGCCCAGGGGACGTTCGCGGTCGTCACCACGAATCAGTTTCCCCGTCCACCAGCCTGGAGAGGCGGCGAATCGACCGCGAACCCGAATCGGACTACCCGTTCCCGTACTCCTTCTTGAAGCCGCGGAACTCGGCCCGGTGGGCCTCCTCGTCGGCGAGCAGCGTCACCCCGAGGTCCTCGGAGACCGGGTCGTCCGCCTCCTTGGCGGCGTCGATGAGCGACTTGTACGTCGAGATGGCGTCCTCCTCGGCGTCGAGCACGCCGTTGATGACCGACAGGACGTCCGTCGAGTCCGCGGGCGGCTGGAGGCTGTTCTGGTTCGCCGTGAACTCCGCGGAGCCCGGCGGCCTAGCCTCCAGTTGGCGGAGGCGCTGGCCGATCCGCTCCGCGTGGCCGAGCTCCTCCTGGATGTCCGCCTGGAGGCTCTCCTTGATCTCCTCGGCGCTCACGCCCTCGAGGACGACGGCGTTCGTCTGGTAGTTCATCACGGTCTCCATCTCGTCGCCGTACGCCTTGCGGAGCAGCTCCACGACGCGATCGCTGGACATGACGGGTCGACGTTGGGCCGCGAACGGCAAATAGCTACTCGCCGAAACTCGCCGGGCCGACGGGTCCGGGTCGGGACTCGGACTCAGCGCACGGTCCGCGAGCAGGTGCCACAGAGGTTCTCCTCCTTCACGTCGACCTCGCGGACCGTGGGGGAGAAGCTCATCACGCACTTGTTGTTGTCGCAGTGTTCCAGCCCGAGCGTGTGGCCGATCTCGTGGACGACCTCCTTGCGGACGCGGTCCGAGAACACCTCCCCCGAGGGCTTCGAGGAGATGCCGCCGTCCGAGGAGGTCTGGAGGCGGTAGCTGGAGATGACCGAGCCGTTGCCGTTGAGGTACGCGAGCCCGAAGACGTAGTTTCGCCGCCGGTAGTAGAGGTCCTCCGGCGTGATGCCGATGTTCTTCTCGCCGGCGCCGACCCGCGAGACGAGTTCGATGAACTGCTCCGCCCGGTGTTGGTTCCGACTGCGGTCGTACGCGCCCTCGGGGATCTCCTGCTCGTCGTGTACGGACACCTCGCAGTCGTACACGGAACGGAGCGCCGCCGAAGCCTCCCGCTTCTCCTTCGCGGAGACGTCCCCGACGGGCACGATGTCGACGAGCATGAACTGCTTTATGCGTGGCCCCGCCATAAGTTTCCCGCCCGTGTCCGCCAGTCGCCCGCGCGCCGTCGTCCGGTTCCTCGCCCGCTACGCGAGCCTGTGCGAGGTCGGCGTCGGCCGCAGGCCGGACGTGGCCGCCGCGCTCGCCGACCGCGGCCGTCCGGTGACCGCGACCGACGTCCACGACCGGGAACTCCCGGCTGGGGTCCGGTTCGTCCGCGACGACGTGGTCGAGGCGAGCGAGCGACCCGACCCCGGCGACCACTACCGCGCGGACGCCGTCTACGCCCGGAACCTCCCGCCGGAGCTCCACCGGCCGGTCCTGACGGTCGCGCGCCGCGTCGACGCCGACTGCCTGTTCACCACGCTCGGCGGCGACCAGGCGGCCGTGGACGCCCGGCCCGTCGCCCTCGAGGACGGGACGACCGTCCACGTCGCCCGCGAACGGAACTACCGTCGGGAACGCGACGACGAGCCGAAGCGCGGAAGTGATCCGGAACGCGGGGGCGATTCGGAGCGCGAGATCGACCCCGGGTAACGCGACGGCAGTCCTCGGCCGCGCCCGCCGGCACCTCCCCACCGGCCGGAGTCGGAACGCACATACGCCGGGCCCCCGCCCCTCCGGACATGCGAGTGGACGCGGTCGTGCTCGACGTGGACGGGGTACTCGTCGACGTCGCCGACTCCTACCGGCGGGCGGTCGTCGAGTCGGTCGAGCGGCTCCACGGCGACACCCTGCCGAAGGCCGACCTGCAGGCGTTCAAGGACGCCGGCGGCTTCAACAACGACTGGGAACTGACCGACGCGGTCGCGCTGTACGTGCTCGCCCGCGAGCGGGGGCTGACGGCCGACGTGGCCGCGTTCACCGGCGCCGTCGCCGACCGGGGCGGCGGCCTCGACGCGGCCCGGGCGGTCGTCCGGACCGAACTGGGCGAGGACGCGGCCGACGACGTGGAGGCCGCGTGGGACTCCGACCGCCTGCGGGACACCTTCCAGACGCTCTATCTGGGAACGGAGCTGTACCGCGACGTCGAGGGCGGCGAACCGCCGTTCGACGCCCGCGGGTACGTCAACGACGAGCCGGTCATCGTCACGCCGGGGACCATCGGGACCCTCCGCGAGCGGTACGCGCTCGGCGTCGTCACCGGGCGGCCGCGCGAGGAAGCGGTCATCGCGCTGGAACGGGCGGGCCTCGACCTCCCCGAGGGGCACCGCTTCACGATGGACGACTGGGCGGAGGGCAAGCCCCACCCGCGGGCGCTCGTCACCCTCGCCGAGCGGCTGAACGCGCGTCGGGTCGCGTTCGTCGGCGACACGCTCGACGACGTTCGGACGGCCGTCAACGCCGCCGCGGCCGACGCGGAGCGGGCGTACTTCGGCGTCGGAGTCCTGACGGGCGGCCTGACCGGCGACGAGGGGCGGGCGAAGTACGCGGACGCGGGCGCCACGGCGGTGGTCGACTCCGTGAACGACCTCCCCGACCTGCTGGAATGAGCGAGCCGCGGGGGAGGGACGGGCGGCGGGTTCGACTGCTCCGGTTCCTGACCTACGTCGCCCTCCTCGACCTCCTGGCGCTCGCGATCGCGGCGCAGTTCGCCGCGCCGGACCCGCTCGTCCAGCTGCTCGCCGTCGGGCCGATGCTGGTGGTCGCGCCGGTGCTCGCCTACTGGTTCGTGTACGTTCGGGGACGGAACGACGGCGGCTGAGCCGGGCCGGCAGACGCGTCCGGTCACGCAACGTTTACCGGCGGCCCCCCCGCAGTTCGGGGCATGCGAATCGCGTTGCTCGGCGGAACCGGCGACGTCGGCGAGGGGCTCGCCCTCCGGTGGGGCCGGGACACGGACCACGAACTGCTCGTCGGCTCGCGCGACCCGGAGAAGGCGCGGGACGCCGCCGAGTCGTACGCGGCGGCCGTCGCGGACGCCGGCGGCGAGGCCGACCTGAAGGGGTTCGCGAACGGGATGGCCGCCGACCGCGCGGACGTGGTCGTGCTCTCGGTCCCGCCGTACCACGTCGCAGACACCGTCGAGTCTGTCGCGGACGTGCTGGACGGGGAGGACGTGGTCGTCACCCCCGCCGCGGGGATGAAGCGCGACGACGACGGCTTCCACTACCACCCGCCGAGCGCCGGGAGCGTGACGGCGCTGGTCCGCGAGGCGGTTCCGGACCCGATCCCGGTCGTCGGCGCGTTCCACAACCTCGCGGCCGGTCGGCTGGCGGACCTGGACGCCGACCTCGGCGTCGACACGCTCGTCCTCGGCGACGACGCGGACGCGAAGGGGACGGTGTCGCGGCTGGCCGAGGAGATCGACGGGCTCCGGGCGCTGGACGCCGGCGGGCTGGCGAACGCCGCGGAGGTCGAGTCGGTGACGCCGCTGCTGGTGAACGTGGCGACGAACAACGAGGGGATGCACGACCTCGGCGTACGGTTTCTGTGAGTAGTGGCTAGTTTCGGTGTGGACAGCGGTTCGTAAACTACTGCCTCGAAAGCCCTCGGCCGGCCCCTTTCAGTCCCGCCCCGTGGGACGGTCGGGTGAGCGTCGTGGTGTGTCCCCAGGCCTCCCCGGCGGGCGCGGCGTCGCTCCCTCCGGTCGCTCGCGGGGCGCCCGCCGCATCCTTCCGACCGTCGATCGGCAAACGATTCGGTGGACTACCGGCGACGGACGTACTTGGTAGTCGAGCCAACGACGCTCGGCCGGGAGGCCGGCAGGGTGGGAATGGAAGGGGCCGCGGCGCTCGGGGAAGCACGGCACCGCAAGCACCGCAGCGAGCGAAGCGAGCGAGGAGCGCAGCGTGTGGCGCGCGACCCGAGCGCCGCGGGGGCTTCCGTGGTCATGTCGTCGTTGGCAGCCACCACGACTCCCGAAACACGGACCGATCGAATAGGAATCCTACTCAGTGATCAGCGACCTCCACCACCTGCTTCCCGACGTTCTCGCCCTCGAACAGCCCCAGGAACGCGTCGGGCGCGTTCTCCAGCCCCTCGGTCACCGTCTCCCGGTACTGCAGTTCGCCGCCCGCCACCAGTTCCCCGAGGCGCTCGGTCGCCGCCCCGAACCGTGGCGCGAAGTCGCCGACGAGGAACCCCTCGACGCGGGCCCTCGTCTCGACGAGTTTCCCGAGTTTCCGCGGGCCTGTCGGAACCTCCTCCTCGTTGTAGAGGGCGATCTGTCCGCAGATCCCGACCCGCGCGTCGACGTTCAGGCGCTGGAACACGGCGTCCGTCACCGGGCCGCCGACGTTGTCGTAGTAGGCGTCGACGCCGTCGGTCAGTTCGTCCAGCCGCTCGCCGACGTCCTCCGACTCGTAGTTGACGCCGGCCGTCAACCCCAGCTCCCCGGTGAGCCAGTCGACCTTCTCGTCGCTGCCGGCGACGCCGACAACGTCCGCGCCCTGCAACTCGCCGAGCTGCCCCGCCACGGAGCCGACCGCGCCCGCGGCGCCCGAGACGACCATCACGTCGCCGGCCCGCGGCTCGACGACCTCGCGGACGCCGAAGTAGGCGGTCCGGCCGGGCATCCCGAGCACGCCCAGCGCGGTCGAGACCGGGAGTTCGCCCGTGTCGACCGGCGTGAGCTCGGAGCCGTCCGCGGCGGCGTACTCGGCCCACGGGAGGTTCCCGACGACCGTCTCGCCCGGCTCGAACCCCGCCCCGTTCGACTCGACGACCTCGGCGACCGCGCCGCCGTACAGCGGCCCGCCGACGTCCCACGGCTCGGCGTACGACTCCCCGGCGCGCATCCGGCCGCGCATGTACGGGTCCACGGAGAGGTACAGCAGGCGGACGAGCGCCTGCCCCGGTCCCGGCTCCGGCCGCTCCGCCTCCCGAAGGTCGAACGTGTCGGCGTCGGGCGTCCCCTCGGGTCGCTTCGCCAGGTGGTACCGACGGTTGTCGGCCATGGGCGGGAGGACGGGTCCCGCGCCCAAAGTCCCCGCGGCCGACGAACCCGAACGGCAGGTCGCCCCGGCGGTGGGACGGCCCGACGACCGGGTGAGACGGGCGTCCGAGCGCCGGAGCGACGGGGCGGCAGGGCGCTTATCACCCCCGCAGGACTACTGCGGGGCATGAGCGGACTCGCACTCGACTCCACCCAGCTCGACCGCTACTCGCGGCACATCATCCTCGACGAGGTGGGCCCCGAGGGGCAGTCGGCGCTGCTCGACGGCTCCGTGCTGGTCGTCGGCGCGGGCGGACTGGGCTCGCCGGCCATCCAGTACCTCGCGGCCGCGGGCGTCGGCCAGTTGGCAATCGCCGACGACGACGTCGTCGAGCGGTCGAACCTGCAGCGCCAGATCGTCCACGCCGACGCCGACGTGGGCCGACCGAAGGCGGAGTCGGCCGCCGAGTACGTCCGGGATCTCAACCCCGACGTCGAGGTGACGACCCACGAGACGCGGGTCGACCCGGACAACGCCGTCGACCTGGTCGCCGACCACGACGTCGTCCTCGACGCCTCCGACAACTTCCGGACGCGCTACCTCCTCAACGACGTGGCGCGGCTCGCGGACGTCCCGGTCGCCCACGGCGCGATCTACAAGTTCGAGGGGCAGGTCACGACGCTCGTCCCGGACGGCCCGTGCTATCGGTGTCTGTTCCCCGAGGCACCCGAACCCGGCGAGGTGCCCGACTGTGCCACGACTGGCGTGCTCGGCGTGCTCCCGGGGACCGTCGGCTGCCTCCAGGCGACCGAGGCCGTGAAGCTCCTCCTCCGGGGTGAGGGTCTCCTCGTGGACGGCGAACTGCTGCAGGGGCGCCTGCTGTTCTACGACGCGATGGCGATGAGCTTCGAGACGGTGCCGTACCGGCGGAACCCCGACTGTCCGGTGTGCGGGGACGACCCCATCGACACCATCGAGGGCGTCGAGTACGCCGGCGGCTGCGGCATCGGGGGCGAGGCGTGAACGTCGTCGACCTGCTCAACCGGATGCCGTACACGGACCTGCTCGGCGTCGACGTGGTCGAGGCGGCCGAGGGCGCGGCGGTCGCCGAACTTCCGCTCCGGGAGGAGCACTCCTCGGTCCCCGGCCGGACCGTCGCCCACGGCGGCGTGACCTACGCGCTCGCGGACACCGTCGGCGGGGCCGCGGTCATCTCGCTCCACCGCAAACCGACCCCGACCGTGGACATGCGGATGGACTACCTGGCGCCGGCCACGGCCGACCTCCGCGCGGAGGCCGAGGTCGTCCGCGACGGGGGGTCGGTCGCCACCGCGAGGGTCCGGATCGAGGACGTCGAGGGAACCCACGTCGCGGACGCCCGCGGGACGTTCAAGACCGGCGGCGGCGGGGACGGCGGCGCGTGGGGATCCGCCGACCCCGAAGACGCCGTGTGAGACGTTCTCAGGGACTGTACCCCCTGAATTACGCCGCGCACGTCCGCCAAGGCTTTTTAAGCTTGGGGCACCTAACTCGGAGTGAAGTAAACGTCCGGGCGCGAACCGTCCCGGGTCGTCTTCCCCCCTCCAATGAGCAACGCAAAACAGTTCCGACAGAACCGGCGAGAGCACCGAGCGGACGAACACGAGGTGAACGCGGACGAGCGGGAGTCGGCCGGCGAGCGGGAGTCGGCCGACGAGCGGCAGGTCTGTCCCGAGTGTGGCGGCACCCTGGCGTCCGACGAGCGCCGCGGCGAGACGGTGTGTCGCGACTGCGGGCTCGTCGTCGACACCGACGAGATCGACCGCGGGCCCGAGTGGCGCGCGTTCGACGCCGCCGAGAAGGACGAGAAGAGCCGCGTCGGCGCCCCCACGACCAACATGATGCACGACAAGGGGCTCTCGACGAACATCGGCTGGCAGGACAAGGACGCCTACGGCAACCAGCTCTCGGGCAACCAGCGGCGCCGGATGTCGCGGCTCCGCACCTGGAACGAGCGGTTCCGCACCTCCGACCACCAGGAGCGGAACCTGAAGCAGGCGCTCGGCGAGATCGAGCGGATGGCCAGCGCGCTCGGCCTCCCGGAGAGCGTCCGCGAGACCGCCTCGGTCATCTACCGGCAGGCGCTGGAGAAGGACATGCTGCCGGGCCGGTCCATCGAGGGCATCTCCACCGCCAGCCTCCACGCGGCCGCGCGGATGGCGAACGTCCCGCGCTCGATCGACGAGGTCGCGCGGGTCTCCCGCGTCGACGAGGAGACGTTCGAGCGGGCGTACCGCTACGTCGTCCGCGAACTGAGCCTCGAGATCGAGCCGGCCGACCCGGCCGAGTACCTCCCGCGGTTCGCCTCCGAACTCGGCGTCAGCGACGAGGCCGAGCGGCAGGCGCGCGAACTGCTGGAGACCGCGAAGGAGGCGAACGTCCACTCGGGCAAGTCGCCCGTGGGGCTCGCCGCGGCGGCCATCTACGCCGCCGGCATCCTCACGAACGAGAAGCTCACCCAGAGCGAGGTCAGCGAGGTGACCGACATGAGCGAGGTCACCATCCGGAACCGGTACCAGGAGCTGCTGGCCGCCCGCGAGGACGCGGTGGGGTTCGGCGCCGGGCGCGCCACGGCGTAAGGCGCGAGCCGCCTTCCGGCGGTTTCCGCCGGGAATCCGGCGTTCGCCGATTCCTCCCGAAAGATAACGCTTTTCGGCAGCCACTAGGAACCGAAGGGTATGTCCGACGAACTCAAGCGCGGACTGGAAGGGGTGGTCGTCGCCGAATCCGGTCTGAGCCACATCGACGGGGACGCGGGGAAACTCGTCTACAGGGGGTACGCCATCGAGGACCTCGCGGAACACGCGTCCTACGAGGAGACGCTCTACCTGCTCTGGCACGGGGAGCTCCCAACCGAGTCCGAACTCGCCGACTTCTCCGGGGAGACGTCGGCCGAACGGGCCCTGTCGGACGACGCGATGGAGACGGTCCGGCGGCTGGCCGAGGCCGACGAGGAGCCGATGGCCGCGCTCCGGACGATCACCTCCTCATTCTCGGCTCACGACCCCGACACCGACGAGGACCCGACCGACCACGACGCGAACGTCAGGAAGGGCCGGCGCATCACCGCCAAGATGCCGACCGCCCTCGCCGCGTACGCGCGGATCCGCAACGGCGACGAGCCCGTCGTACCACGCGAGGACCTCGACCACGCCGCCAACTTCCTCTACATGCTGAACGACGAGGAGCCCGACGACGTGTTCGCGGACGTCTTCGACCAGGCGCTCGTGCTCCACGCCGACCACGGGCTCAACGCGTCGACGTTCTCCGCGATGGTCACCGCCTCGACGCTCGCCGACCTCCATTCGGCGGTCACCTCGGCGGTCGGCACCCTCTCCGGGAGCCTCCACGGCGGCGCCAACGCCAACGTGATGCGGATGCTGGAGGAGGTCGACGAGTCCGACTCCGACCCCGTCGAGTGGGTCGAGCGGGCGCTCGAGGAGGGCCGCCGCGTCGCCGGCTTCGGCCACCGCGTCTACGAGGTGAAGGACCCCCGCGCGAACATCCTCGGCGAGCGCTCGGAGGAGCTGGGCGAGGCCGCCGGCGACACGAGGTGGTACGAGATGTCGGTCGCGATCGAGGAGTACATGGCCGAGGAGAAGGGCATCGCGCCCAACGTCGACTTCTACTCCGCCTCGACGTACTACCAGATGGGCATCCCCGTGGACATCTACACGCCCATCTTCGCGGTCAGCCGCGTCGGCGGCTGGATCGCACACGTGCTGGAGCAGTACGAGGACAACCGGCTCATCCGGCCCCGCGCGCGCTACGTCGGCGAGCGGGACGCCGAGTGGGTCCCCATCGAGGAGCGGTAGGCCGGAGCCGCGCGGTCGGCCGCTCGCGTCGCGTTCGCGTGGCCGGTAAGGAGTTCCTACCGCCCGACTCGGCGGGGTGGCGGCGCCACGACCGCCGACGAGGTTATCCGTTTCGCGGCCCAACGACGGGTATGGGGTTCACAATCAGTCCCGAGCAGCGCAGCCAGTACGCCGACCGAATGCGTGAGGGCGGCTCGAAGGCGCGGGTGAGGGCCCGCGAGACGGCCGCCGAGCGGCGCGAGACGCTTCGACGGGAGCTGGGCGACCGTCTGTTCGACGCCCTCGAGGAGAACTTCCCCGAGGAGTACGCCGCCCGCCGGCGCCGCGACGCCGCCAAGGCGTTCGGCGCGGGGGTCGCCGTCGGCCTCGTCGGCCGCGAACTCCTCCGGCGTCGCTGAGGCGGCCCCGCGGTTCGACCCGACCCGTCGACGGCGTCGACGTTTTTCGGAGCCGATCAGTCCGTCGAGCGGCCGCTCCCGCGCTCGGCCATCATCCCGGCCGCCCGTTCGGCCCACCCCGAGTAGCGGAAGCCGACGAGGACGACCAGCGCCATCCAGACGTACTGGAGGCCGACGCCCCAGTAGGCGCCGGTCGCCCCGTGGCCGAGGACGACCCCCGCGACGTACGTGAAGCCGAGCAGGAAGCCGAACACGCCCGTCAGCCGCGCGACCAGCGGGACCCGCGTCTCGCTCGCGCCCTGGAGCGCCCCCGAGAGCACCGAGAAGGAGACGAGGAACGCCCCCGAGAGCCCGTACACGCGCGCGAACGTCACCGCGTACGGGACCGCGCCCGACTCGTCGGTGAACACGTCGACGAACGCCGGCGCGGCGACGACCAGTCCGAGCCCGATGACGCCGACGGTCGCCAGCCCGAGCGCCGTCACCGCGTAGCCGTAGAACCGGGCCGCCTCGTCGTCGCCGTCGCCAAGCGCCTGCCCGACGACGACCGAGGCGGCGACGTTGTACCCACGCGAGAGCGGCCCGGTCACCTGCTGGTACATCCGCCGGCCGATCTGGAAGCCGGCGTTCACGTTCGTGCCGAAGCCGAGGAGGATGCCGTTGAACGGGAACTCCGCGAGCGTGGCCCCGAACCCCTCGACGATCCGCGGCGTCGACACCCGGACGAGCTGCCGGGCGATGACCGGGTCGCGCGGGCGGACGAGGCTCGCGTCCGACCAGTCGGTGACCATCGCGGCGACGAGCGCGACCGCCGTGAGGACGTTCGCGGCGGCGGTGGCGACGCCGACGCCGACGATGCCGAGCCGGGGAATCCCGAGCGGTGCGAACCCGAGCCCGAGCGCCAGCGACCCGGAGATGTTGAGCCCGTTGGCGACGACGTTGACGTACATCGGCGTCCGGGTGTCGCCGGTGCCCTGGAGCGAGCGCGCGCCGATCAGCGCGACGTGGCGGGCCGGCGCGGTGGCGAAGACGATGGCGAGGTACTGTCCGCCGAGTCGGACGCTCTCCGGGGCCGCCCCGAGGACGGCGATCATGGGGCCGCCGAGGAACAGGCCGGCGAGGACGAACGGGAGGCCCGCGAGCGCGCCCACGAGCACCGCCTGCGTGACATCCTCGTCCCGGTTCGCGGTCGCGGACGCGCCGGTGTCCTGGCTGGAGAGCGCGATGGCGCCGCCGCCGAGGCCGAGGCCGATGCGGAGCGGGAAGCGGGCGTACAGGTCCGCGAGGCCGATGGCCACGACCGCCGCGGGGGAGAACTGCGCGGTGACGACGACGTCGGTCGTCCGCATCGCCGTCCGGAACGTCTGCTCGGCCATGACCGGCCAGGCCAGCGAGAGCACTCGCCTCCAGACCCCGACCAGTCGGCCGCCGTCCATACCCCACGCTCAGCCGGTCCGGGTTTCACGGTACCGGAAGCGGAACCGCGAGCGGTCGGCGCGGCTGCCGAAAAGCCGCAAGCGATCGGGGTGACTGTCGAAAAGCCGCGAACGGTCGGCGCGGGTACTGAAATCGAGTACAGGATACAGTGATGGGACCCGGGCGCGTCCTCACGAACGGATGTCAGGCGACCAGGACGCCCCCGGCGGGATGGACCCCGACAGGTACCTCGAGCGCATCGGCGTCGATCCGGACGCCGTCGAAACCCCGGACCTCGAGACGCTCGCGCGACTCCAGCGCGCACACGTGACGGCGGTCGCGTTCGAGAACCTCGACGTCGTCGGGGACCCGTACGGCGACCGGGAGGGGTCGGGCGTGGTCCTCTCGGTGCCGGACCTCTACGCGAAGGTCGTCGAGCGGGGCCGGGGCGGGTTCTGCTTCGAACTCAACGGCCTGTTCCACTGGCTGCTCGCGGAGCTCGGCTACGACGTGGACCGGGTGGCCGCGCGGGTGACCAGCGACGGGGACGCCACCCCGCCCGCGAACCACCACGCGAACGTCGTCCAGTTCGACCGCCGGTACGTGACCGACGTGGGGATGGGGACCCCGACGATGCGGCGGCCGCTCCCGCTCGACGGCGGGTCGCGCGCCGACGGGGCCGGCGTCGAGTGGCGCGTCGCCGAGAGCGACCGGCCCGACGAGACGTACCGGACCGAGTACCGCACGCCGGGGGAGTCGGAGTGGTCGACGCGCTACGTGTTCAGCGACGTGCCGCGGGAGCTGAGCTACTTCGAGGCGACCTGCGACTACCTGGCGAGCGCCCCCGAGTCGACGTTCACGGGCGACCCGATCGTCACCGTCGCCACCGACGAGGGGCACCTCCGGCTGTCGCGGGACACGCTGACCGAGATCGTCGGGGGCGACGGGCGCGAGCGGACCGTGACCGGCGAGGAGTGGCACGAGGTGCTGGCTTCGAAGTTCGGCCTGCGCTACGACCGCGCGTAGCCCGAACGGCCGCGCCGGCCCGGCGAAAGCGCCTTCCCCGGCGGGCGGCACGGTCGCACATGGACGTGTTCGTGTACGGCACGCTGACGAACCCCGATCGCGTCCGGACGGTCGTCGACTCGTTCGTGTTCGTCGGCCCGGCCGTGCTGGAGGGGCTCCGCGTCGTCGACGGCGAGTGTCCGACGCTGGCGCCGCCGGCCGACGGCGGCGGGAGTGGATCGAGCGACGGCGGATCGAACGTCGACGCATCGAACGCCGACGCGTCGGGCGGCGGGATGGCGGGTCCGGACGTCGCGGGGCGCCTGCTCCGGACGAACGAGGTGGACGCGCTTGACGCCTACGAGGGGGTCGAGGACGGGCTGTACGTCCGGGTGTCCGTCCCCGTCGTCGACGAGACGGCCGGCAGCCGGACGACCGGACACGAAGCGGGCGCGAGCAGGTCGGATGGAGCGGCCGAGGGCGCGGGGGAGGCGGCGGTGTACGTCGGCGATCCGGACCGACTCGGCGCGCCGGCGGCGTGGCCCGGCGACGGACCCCTCCGCGAGCGGGTCGAACGCGTCCTCCGCGAGCGTCCGGTCGAGGTCCGAATTCCACCGACAGGTTGAAGCGAGCGACGGACGGCGGACGGGCGTCATACGGACCGAACTTCCCGCCGCCGTGCTGCGGTTTCACTTCCGGTTCGCGTGACTCACCTTTTTATACCTGGGGTGCCAGTGAACTGATGCACGTCACACGCGTGCATTTCCCCTCTTTCCCCTTCGGTCGCAACGACTAACCAGCGGCGCGTGGGACCCCCGGTATGCTCTCGCTGGAGGACGTGCTCGCGGCCCGAGAGCGGGTGGACGCGGTCGCCCGCCGGACGCCGCTGGAGTACTCCCACACCTTCTCGGAAATCACCGGCGCGTCGGTCCACCTGAAGCTGGAGACGTTCCAGCGGACCGGTTCGTTCAAGATCCGCGGCGCGACGAACCGCGTCGCGACGCTCTCGGCCGCCGAGACGGAGCGCGGCGTCGTCACCGCGTCGGCGGGCAACCACGCCCAGGGCGTCGCGCTGGCGGCCTCGCGGGCGGGCGTTCACTCGACCATCGTGATGCCGACGTACGCGCCCATCTCGAAGGTGGACGCGACGCGGCGCTACGGCGGCGACGTGGTGCTCCACGGCCTCGACTACAGCGAGGCGCAGGCCCGCGCCCGCGAGATCGAGGCCGCGGAGGACCGCACCTACGTCCACGCGTTCGACGACGAACTGGTCATGGCCGGACAGGGGACCATCGGCCTCGAGATCGCCGAACAGTGCCCGGAGGTGGACACCGTGGTCGTCCCCATCGGCGGCGGCGGGCTGATCGCCGGCGTCGCGACGGCGCTGAAGGGACGGCTCGACGACGTGCGCGTCGTCGGCGTGCAGGCGGAGGGCGCCTCCTCCGCCGCCGAGTCGCTCCGCAAGGGGAGCCCGCAGGAACTGGCGAGCGTGGACACCATCGCGGACGGCATCGCCGTCCGCTCGGTGGGCGAGCGGACGTTCCCCGTCATCCGCGAGCGCGTCGACGAGGTGGTGACCGTGAGCGACGAGGAGATCGCCGTGGCGGTGACGAAACTCCTCGAGCGCTCGAAGACGCTCGTCGAGGGCGCGGGCGCCGTCCCGCTGGCGGCGACGCTCGAACGGGCGTTCGACTACGAGCCGGACGAGACGGTCGTCCCGCTCCTCTCTGGCGGCAACATCGACATGAACACCATGACGACGGTGGTGATGCGCGGGCTCGTCGAGATGGGCCGATACCTGAAGATCAGGACCGAACTGAAGGACCGTCCCGGGTCGCTGGAGCGGCTGGTCGAGGTCGTCGCCGACGCGAACGCGAACATATTCGCGATCCGTCACGACCGCACCTCTCGGGACATCGCCGTCAACGCGGCGGAGGTCGAGGTCGACCTCGAGACCCACGGCCACGAACACGCGGCGGAGATCGTCGCCTCGCTGGAGGAGCACGGCTACGAGGTCGACGTGCTGGCGTAGATGCGGTAGCTGACGGTGAGGAACCGCCGCCCGAGGACCCACATCTCGTGTGATGCGCGGAGGTCGCCCTCCTCGTCCGGCCCCGCGGGTTCGACGGCGAACGACTGGTCCAGCGGGAGTTCGAACGGGCCGACCGGCGTCGAGAGGTAGAGCCCCGGATCGCCCGGGCCGTCCGTGTGGAGCCGGACGCCCGTTCCGCTGGCCGTCTCCCCGCGTTCGACCGTTCCACCCTCGCCGTCCGGGTCCAGGTGGTCGATCCGGAGCACCGTCGAGAGGTTCCCGCCCGGGAGCGGGACCGCGACGTTGACGAACCGCTCACCGTCCCGCTCGTGGCTCGCGTAGACGGCGACGAAGACTGCCGCGCCATCCTCGTCGGTTCGGACCCAGGCCCGCGCGCCCTCGCGGGGGTCGATACCGGGGCGAACCGCGGCGAATCGGCCGTGTAGTCGCCCGCCTGGCCCCGAACGGCCGGGGAGGTTCAACTGACCGATCGCGCTCGTGAGCGGCGAGACGAGCGCGGCGCCCGCCCGAAACGGCCCGTGCCACCGGACCGCGTACTCCATCTCGAACTCCGCGGTGCGCTCGTAGAACCCGCGAACGACCGGGGCCACCCGTTCGGAGTCGAACCCCGGGCGTTCGTAGGCGGTCAGGTCGTCCATCTCGCCGACGACGGGCTCCCGGTTCGAGCCGCCCGGTTCCCCGGCGGACCCGGTGTCGACCGCGATGCCGACCCGTTCGGGCCAGTCGGGACCGACCCGTCGGCCGGCCGAGAGCGGCGAGAGCGGGACCTCCCGGGCCCCACGCACCGCCCGGCGAACGACGACCCCGGCCAGGGCGACGAGGAGGACCGCCGGGAACGGGAGCGACGGGAGGACCCGTCGGAGTCGCATACCCGACCCAGGTCACGCCGATTTAAGGGCCGTGCGGTTCCACTGGGGGTATGAAGCGCGTGGTCTCCACCGACGAGGCGCCCGCGGCGGTCGGCGCGTACAGCCAGGCGACGACGAACGGCGACGTCATGTTCACCGCGGGGCAGATCCCGCTCACGACGGACGGCGAACTGCTGGACGACGCCCCCATCGCGGAGCAGACCGAGCAGGCGCTGGACAACGTCATCGCCATCGTCGAGGCCGAGGGCGCCGACGCCTCGGACGTGCTGAAGACGACGGTGTTCCTCGCGGACATCGACGACTTCGAGGAGATGAACGAGACGTACGCGACGTACTTCGAGGACGAACCGCCGGCGCGATCGGCGGTGCAGGCCGGCGCGCTCCCGAAGGGCGTCGGCGTGGAGATCGAGGCGGTCGTCGCGCTGGAGTGACGCCGCGCGGGAAGTCGGCGCTCCTCTGGGGCGCGATCGGCGCGCTGACGTTCCTCGTGCTCGCCCAGGGCGCGGTGCTGCTGTCGGTGCCGTTGCCGGTCGGCTTCCTCGGGCTCCTCGGGGTGGCGGCGGCGCTGGGCGGGCTCGTCGCGGTCGTCGCCCACCGGGTCGAACACCGCCTGACGGGGAAGGGACAGGCTTAAAACTGCGACGCCGGTATTTTCCGATGCGAGCCAGGATGGCCGAGTGGTAAGGCGCACGCCTGGAAAGCGTGTTCCCCTTGGGATCCAGGGTTCAAATCCCTGTCCTGGCGTCTTCCGACGGACTCACACCGCGAGCGACGCGGCCGGCGTCCCGAGGGCACGGGACGGAGTACCCGAGATAGGCTTTTCCTCGCGGCGGACGATGGTTCGAGGGAATGGAGCGGTTCTCGCGCCGTTCGGTGGTGTCGATGGGCCTCTCCGCCGCCCTCGGCGGCGGATACGCGTCGACCGCGGAGGGCTCGCCGAGCGATCCGGCGAGGGGATCCGAGACCCCCCCACCGAACGGATGGGGCTGCAACGACGGGCGGTCGCCGCAGGCTGTGAGCACTGGGTCCCGGCGGTGCCCCCCTCCGCCGCTCGACGTCCGGGGCGCCATCTACCTCCCGGCGCGAGCGTTCAACACCTACCAGATGTGGAGCGACTACGACCGCGAGGTCGTAGAGCGCGACTTCGGTTACGCGAACCGGGTGAACCTGAACGCGATCCGCACCTGGGTGAACTACGAGTACTGGAACCGGGAACCCCGCGACTGCGCGGCGAAACTGGAGCATCTCCTCTCGACGGCCGCCGACGAGGGGATGCGCGTGCTGTTGATCCTGTTCGAGGGGATCGGAAGTCGACCGACCGAGGACAACCTCACGGACACGGACCCGCAAACCGCGACGTCGGTCGCCTCGCCGGGGCCCTCGATCATCCGGAACCGGGACCGGTGGGACGAGCCGAAGCGGTTCGCGAACTGGGTGATGGACCGCCACGGGGACGACGAGCGGCTGCTCGGCATCGAGGTGATGAACGAACCGGGGTGGTTCGAGGGCAAGCCGGCGTTCACCCGCGCCGTGCTCGAGGCGCTCGACCGGCGCGAGGGGAGCGTCCCGCTGACCGTGGGGTCGACGAGCATGATCAACAACGTCGACTACTACGAGGCGGGGTGTGACGTCCTGCAGTTCCACTACAACTTCCCCATCGACGCGACGAAGTTCAGGGACGCGCTCCGGCAGGTTTCCATCGTCGAACGATCGATGGAAGCGCCGGTGTGGTTGACCGAGTGGCAGCGCATCCGCTCGGGCCGGGGCTCGCACGCCGCGCCCGCCGAGGACGAGCGGGTCCCGAACTACGCCTCGATGGCGCCACACATCCACGAGGCGGGGTTCGGCAACTTCTTCTGGTCGCTGATGGTGAAACCGGCGTTCAACCGCTCGCAGCGGCGGAAGGGGGTCCTCAACGGCCTGTTCCACGAGGACGGGGCGGTGTGGAGCCGCGAGGACGCCCGTGCCATCAAGGCGATGTCGGGCGACCCCGAGTTCCACGGGGAGAAACGGCAGGAGTGGCCCGAGTGGGCGGAGAGCGCACGGCAGGGGTAGCGACGGCGCCGACCCGGGCAAGGGCGTCGACGCTCTCGTCGGGGTGTCGTGTGGCTCCCCCTTCCCGGACGACGTCGTCGGCGTGGTTTGGTCCGAACGTGACGTTCGCGAGCGTCGTGGAGCCTGCGTCGTCGAGGTACACGCCGACGAAGCCGGTCGAGGCGGTCGAGTCCCTGATCGTGCCGTTTCGGGCGTCCTCGAGGAAGAACCCGTAGGTGTTCCCGGTCGAGTTGACGCCGCGTATCGTCACGTTGGCCGCGTCGTGGACGTAGACCGCCCGATTCCACTCGGTGACCGAGAGGTCCGCAACGGTCACGTCCTCGAGTTCGTCTGACCCGGCGACCCGGATGGCCGTCGTGTCGCTCACGCCGAAGCCCTCGACGGTGTGGCCGTCGCCGTCGAGACGGACGTCGCTGGCCTCGATCCGAATGCAGGCCTCGGAGATGAACGTGAAGTTGCGACCCCTGTCGGCGTCCGCGATGTCCCTCGTGAGCCGGTACGTGCCGGGTTCGGAGATGGTCGTGCATCCGGAGATCGTCCGCACCGTCTCCGACCCGCGGTCCGCGTCCGGCGGCGGTTCGGTCCCGTCGGACGGTGGTCCGTCCTCGTCCGACGGCGACGTGTCCACGCCCGGGGGCGGGACGAGCGCGGCGGTCGCGGCCACCAGAATCACGACGAGGAGCAGCCCCGCGCCGACCGCGGGACGGACGCGACCGCTCATGCGGGAGGAACCACGGCGTGGACCAAAAGAGTGTACGCGGCATCTGCCACGTCGGGCGACCGATCGGTCCCGCTGGGCGGTCGACCGACCCCGCTGGGCGGCGTTCCGCCCGTCCGGCACCGCCCGTCGGTTTCCGGTAGGCACCTGGTACGTATCGGCGACGTATGGCGGTCGATACCTGTTCCAACCGTCTGAAACCGTGGAAAACCGTTGAAGGGATCGATGCCGGTGGTGTCGGTATGGGACCCCGACCCGGGGCGGAGCGTGGCGACAAGTGGCCGGTATCGCGTCGCGAGTACCTCCAGTTGACCGGCGCGGTCGCAGGATCGCTGTCGGCCGCCGGCGGCGACGGCGCCGACGATGCCACCGTCGAACGGACGCCACCCGGGCCTTCCCGGGCCGCGACCGCCGTCGACACCGAGTGGTACGGGCCGGAGCCGGCCAAGGCCGACGTCGAACCGGCGATCGGTCACACGTACACGGCGACGGGCAGCGGCGACCGGTACGTCGGGACCGGGACGGGGTGGGAGCGGGTCGCCGCTCCGGTCCGGATCGGCCTCCTCGGCGACGTCCACTACCCCGGCGGCATCCCCGGCCTCGGGTCGGTGAGCCGCGACCGGACGGGGCGGAAACTCGAGGCGTTCGTCGAGGGGATGAACGAGTGGGGCCCGGACCACGTCTTCTTCATGGGGGACATGACGCACGAACACGGGACGAGAGCGGGGTCCCGGCGGCTGATCCGGGAGTTCCGGGCGCTCGTCGAGGACGGGATCGACGCGCCGACCCACCCCGTGTGGGGGAACCACGAGTACCACGACGCGAAGCGCTGGGGGGCGACGTGGTCCTACGAGCCATGGGGGATCACCGACCACGAGGAGACGTGGTACAGGGTAGAGACGCGGACCGCCGACGTCGTCGTGTTGAACAACGGGTACTCGGAGACCGGAAGCCTCGACCCGCGGTTCCACCCCCAGGAGCTCCCGTGGCTGAAGCGGCTGCTCCGGACCACCCGGAAACCGGTCGTCGTCCTCACCCACGTCCCGTTGTCGGTCGGAAACGGGGAAGCGTACGACCACGCGGTCGGTGAGGAGCCCGTCGGGCGGCTGCTCGGTCGGTACGACAACGTGGTCTGCTCCCTGTTCGGTCACTGCCACCACGACAGCAACACGGCCAACAACCACGGCAGCCATCCGAACCCCTTCTTCGATCGGATGCGCGAACAGCGCGCCTACGGGATGTGCCACGTCTACGTCCCGTGGATCCACCGGCTCCGGTGGGACGGCTCGTACACGCCGTACGGCCGGCTCTACCTGTACCCCGGCGGCGAGGCGCGACTGGAGGCCCCGTACGCCGGTTCGGGCACCCGGGAGGCGTTCGTGATCGGTCCCCGCGGGCGGACCGCCCAGTCGCCCGACGACACGTCCCTCCGAACGCCGCGGCGGCGGCTCCGGTGGCAGACCCACTTCGATTCGCTCGACGGGCTACGGACGCGGGCGACGGACGGTGCGTCCGTCGACCTCCACGAGCGCGGCGTCCGCCTGTCGACTGCCCCGAGCTCGGCCACCGCGGCGACGGTGGCGGGCACGGGCGTCGGGGAGTCGACGGCGAGAGAGCAGGAGGCGAGCGTCGCGAAGGTCCGGGGGTTCCCGGGCGCGCCCAACCCCGTGCTCGGCGGGTGGACGAACTGCGTGTGGCGGTGCTACGCGAACGTCCGGGCCGTCCAGCAGGCGACCGTCGAGTTGCTCTGGGGCCGCCCCGACGTCGCGTACGTCGGCTACCGGATCGAGTCGGGCGAGGTGTACGGCGTCCGTGAGGACGGGCGGGGCGAGGAACGCGTTCGCGTGGGTTCGGTCGGGGACGGCGACGCCGAACTGTTCCAGCTCTTCTACTCGGTCGACCTGGACCGGGTCGACTTCATCGTCGGCGAGCACGGGACCCGTCCCAAGCGGGGACTCACGCCAGGGTCGCCGGACGAAGCCTGTGCCGACCACGTCTTCGTCGCTCGGATCGCGAGCGCCGAGGCGAGCGAGCAGGCGATCGACGTCGGGTGGGTCGAGGTCGACAAGCGCCCGGACCTGCCGATCCGGCAGTGAGTCGCCCCAGCCGGCACGCGCCACCGCACCCCCGGGGGCTCCGGCGGCTACTCCGCGGTCAGATCGTCCAGCCCCGGCGAAACCGACTCCGCGTACCCCTCCAGCATGTTCTCGACGTACTTCGCGACCACGTCCACCTCGAGGTGGACCGGGTCGCCCGGTTCCTTCTCCGAGAGGTTCGTCAGGTCGTACGTCGCCGGGATGACCGCGACGTCGAACTCGTCGGGACGGCGCTCGGCGACGGTGAGCGAGACGCCGTCGAGCGTCACCGACCCCTTGTCGACGACGTACTTCGCGTACGCGGGCGGCAGCGCGAACGAGAACCGCCAGTCCTCGCCGACCTCCTCGATCCCGGTCACCCGGGTCGTCGTGTCGACGTGGCCCTGCACGACGTGGCCGTCGAAGCGCCCGTCCGCGGCGAGCGCGCGCTCGAGGTTCACCGCGTCGCCCGCCCGGAGCTCCCCGAGATACGTCCTCCCGACCGTCTCGGCCGCGAGGAACGTCTCGAACCACCCGTCGTCGAACGCCTCGACCGTGAGACAGACGCCGCTCACGCTGATCGACTGGCCGTGGTGGAGGTCGTCGAACCCCTCGACGCCGACGCGGAGGCGCACCCCGTCGTCGGTCGCCTCGCGGCCGAGGACCTCCCCCGTCGTCTCGACGATGCCGGTGAACATGCTCCCGTCTTCCGCCCCGGAAGTGGAAAGCGTTCCGACCCCGTGACGGCGGCGGCCGGCGCCGGAAGGCGCGGAAGTTTTCTCCCCCCGCTCCGTACCGCCCGGCGTGGCACTCGGCATCCTCGACCAACTGGGGCTCGCCGCGAGCCTCGTGTTCGCGCTCCCGGTCGCGCTCTACGGCCTCCAGCGGGCGGCGGGCGGCGAGGCGCTCGTCGGCGCGGCGTTCCTCGTCGTCGCCGCGCTGATGGTGTATCTCCCGCAGCGGCTGACGACGCCGAGCGACATCCCCGGCAAGGCCGCCGAGAAGGCCGTCGGCGCCGCGGTCAGGACGGAGGCCGAGGCGGGAACTGACGTCGAGCGAGCGGGCGACGCCGACGACGAACTCGACGACGACGCGGTCGCCGAACCCGAGCCCTAGCGTTCCCGCGGCACCAGCCCGAACGGGTACTCGCCGAGCAGTTCGTACCCGTCGTCGGTGACCAGCGCGAGGTCCTCGAGCCTGACGCCCCCCCGCTCGGGATCGTAGACGCCCGGTTCGATCGTGACGACGTTCCCCGCCTCGAGTTCCGCGTCCGCCGGGAGCGACGGCCCCTCGTGCAGCGAGAGGCCGACGCCGTGGCCCGTCGAGTGGACGAACCCGACCTCGTCCGAGTCGACCCTGAAGCCGTACGCCGCCAGCTCCGCGGCGGTCTCCTCGTGGACGGTCGAGGCGGGGACGCCCGCCGCCAGTTCCCCGAGCGCGGCCTCCCGGGCGGCCTCGACGGCGACGTACGCGCGTCGCTCCCAGCCGCCCTCCGGATCGACCGCGAAGGTCCTGGTGAGATCGCCGTAGTAGCCGTCCGGCCCGCGCGGCGAGACGTCGAGCAGGACCGTCTCTCCGGGTCGGATCGCGTCCAGCCCGGTGAAGTGGAGGTCCGCGGCCGTCGGCCCGCAGCCGACGACGGTGTTGCCCGCGTCCCGCACGCCGTGGGCCGCGAGGACCCCGTTCACCTGTCGGCGCAGCCGCTCGGTGGAGAGGGGCCCGCCGTTCCAGACCACCTCGTCCCCCTCGGCGTGCGCCTCGTACAGCACCTCCTCCGCCCTCTCCATTCCGCGGACGGCGGCGCGCTGGACCCGGCGCAGCCGGTCGACCTCCGCGTCGGCCTTGACCCGCCGGGCCGTCGTCACCGCGTCGGTCGATTCCAGGTCGTATCCCGCCTGCTGGAGGTAGACCGCGGCGTCGTGTGGGACGTGTTGCGGGACGAGCACGGTCCCGCCGTCCGCCGCGTCCGCCGCCTCGAGGACCGCGGCCGCCCTGCGTCCGGCGGGGTCTCCCTGCGTCGCAGTTTCGACGGCGTCGCCGGGGAACTCCCGCTCCGCCTGCCCGTCGAACGGCGCGGGCGCACAGAGCGTCGCGGTCCCCCGCCGAAGGACGAACGCGTAGCCGCGGTCGGGACCCGAGAAGCGCGTCAGGTACCGGAGGTCGTCGTCGAAGCGGTCGCCGACGTGGACGAACGCCTCGGCGTTGCGGCGGCGGAGTTCCGCTTCGAGGAACCCGTAGTCGGTGGAGAGCGGGGAGTCGCGGCCGGTCGGACCGGTCGCGTCCGCGTCGTCGGCCGCATCCGCCGACCCGGTCGGATCGTCCGCGTCGCGCACGGCTCAGGCTTCCGGCTCGGGGGCGTCCAGCTCCGCGATGACGTCCTCGACGAGTTCGTCGGCGGGCTGCTCGTGGAGTTCGTTGTACAGCACGACGCTGATGGGGAGCGTCGGGGCGCCCTTGACGAGGTTCTCCATCAGGACGAGCCGCTCGCGGGCGCGCGACATCCCGACGTAGAAGACGCGTCGCTCGTTGTCCGTGAGGATGGGCACCGGGTTCGTCGTCTTCGTGAACTCCTCGTCGGGCGCCAGTCCGGGGACCTCGATTCCCTCCTGGCGGACCTGGGCGGCCATCTGCTCGACCACCTTCTCGGTCAGGTCGGTGTTGACGAACACGTGGTCGGCCTCGCGACCCTTCGCGGAGTGGATGGTGCCGAGCCGGACCCGGCTGGGGTCCATCCCCTCGTAGTCGCCCGCGAAGTACGCCTTCACGGACTTCCGCTGGAAGGAGGTAATCTTCCGGGCCATGTCGGCCGCGCTCACGCCGTCGGGCATGAACGGGACGAAGTCGGTCACGTCCTTCGGCGAGAGCGGGATCTCCGCGAGGTCGTCCTCGTCGGCGGTCTCCTCGGCGTCGTCGAGGAAGTCGTAGAGGTCGTCGCGCTCGTTCGAGCCGAACGCCGAGTCCTGGAGGATGTCGGCGAGCCGGCGGGCCTCCAGCACCGAGAGCGGCTCGTCCGCCTCGATCGCCTCGATCGCGCGGACGTAGTCGGTGAGTCGGTCGGTCCACATCCGCTGGTCGGTGAGACACGAGAAGGGGATGCCCTCGGTGATGAACTCGTCGATGAACTGGAACATCTGGTAGCGCGCCCGGAACAGCACCATGATCGTCTCGTCGGTACGCTGGACGGTGTGGCGGACGTTCCGCACCAGATCGAGCATCGACGGCGACTCGATGGCCTCCACCGAGCCGCCCTCCTTGCGGGGTTTCAGGTCCTTCTCCTGGCGCTTATCGATGTGTCGGATCTCGCGGTTGACGACGTTGAGGATCCGGGAGGGGAGCCGGTAGGAGTTGGGAAGCACCTGATCGTGGTCGACGTGGGTGTCGAGCAGCAGGTCGGGGTCCGCGCCCTGCCAGGCGTAGACGACCTGGTCGTCGTCGCCCGCGATGAGGACGGTCTCCATGTGCGGGCGCCACTCCTCGTACACCTCGTACTGGAGGGTGGTGATGTCCTGGAACTCGTCGATGACGAGGTAGTCGACGTTCGGCAGCAGCGAGCGCTGCTTCACGCGCTCGAGCATGTCGGCGAAGCCGGTGAGGTCGTGTTCGCCCTTGTACGTTCGCCAGGCGCGGATGGCGTTGGGCACGTCGAGTCGGTCGTCGTCGCCGGGCCAGGTCGGGGTGTACTTGTTCCCCTCCTGGGCGTTCGGGTCGATGTCCGGGGGGAGCCGCACCTCCTCGACGTCCCACTGGAACGGGACGTCGTACCAGTCGGCGACCTCGCGGTTCGTGCGCTGGAGCCACTGGGAGGTGGCGATCACCTTGTTCCCGAGCGTCGTCGAGCGGGCGGTCCGCCGTCCGGCGCCAGAGTACTCGTCCTCGAACTCGACGCCGTACTCCTCGCAGAACTCCTCCTTGTCGGAGTCCGAGACGACGTCGCCCCGCGAGAGGTTCAGCAGTTCGTACGCCTTCGCGTGCATGGTGCACACGTTGCCCTGGAGGTGCCGGGGCGTCGTGTCCAGTCGCTCGGCGAGTCGTTCGCGGATCTCCGCCGCGGCCGCCCGAGTGTACGAGACCACGAGGATGTCGCGGACCTCCGCGTCGTCCTCCTCGATGATGGTCTCGACGCGGTCGAGCAGCGCAGTCGTCTTCCCGCTGCCCGGACCGCCGAACAGTCGGGTCACCGTGGGGTCGCTCATCGTCCACGTACTGGCCCTGCCACCCCATAAGCGCCGTGGCTTCCGCTCGGCGGGGAAACGGCGGGCAGAACGGGTCGAGCGGGCGGTCGACCCCTCAGGGATCGGGTCGCCAGCCGCACACCGAACACGTTACCGCGTCCGCCCCGTGGAGGCCCCCACAGTCCGGACACTGCTTCTTGTTGTACGACTCCTCCCACTCGGCTCGCTCGGTGTCGTGGCCGCGGGCGGTCAGGAATCTGTCGAACAGGTCGTCGTCGGTGTTCGGGGCCGACGCCATACATGCTACGCTATGTCATACCAGTATTTAGCTATTGGGGCGCTATGCGACTCGAAAAACCGCTGCACGACGAGGGGTAATCGTTCCCTTCGTGCGGTTTCGGTGAGGTGGCGGTGCGGCCGACGCCGGTCGGGTCGGCCCGACCGGGGCACGGGTGGTCAACGGTGCTACAGCCCGTACAGGTCGCCGAACTTCGCCTCGACGTAGTCGACGAAGTACTCGGCGGTCAGCGGCTCGCCGGTGGCCTCCTCGACGAGTTCGTCGGTCGGGTAGCGCCGGCCGTGCGAGTGGACGTTCTCGGTCATCCAGTCCCACAGCGGCTCGAACTCGCCCGCGCGGATCTTCGCGTCCACGTCGTCGACGTCCCGCCGCATCGCGTGGTCGAGTTGGGCGGCCAGCACGGAGCCGATGGTGTACCCCTGGAACGCCGCGAACCGGCTCGACCAGTGGATGTCCTGGAGGACCCCCTCCGCGTCGGCGTCCGGGACCACGCCGAGGTACTCCTCCATCTTCCGGTTCCACGCCGCCGGCAGTTCGTCCACCGAGAGGTCGCCCTCGACGAACGCCCGGTCGAGTTCACAGCGGAGGACGATGTGGAGGTGGTAGGTGAGCTCGTCCGCCTCGACGCGGATCAGGTTGTCCGGGTAGATGCGGTTCACCGCGGCGTAGGCCTCCTCGGCGGTCACGTCGTCGATGCCGTCGAGGTGCCCTTTCGCCGTCGGGAGGAACCCCTCCCAGAACGGCTTCGTCCGCGCCACGTGGTTCTCCCAGAAGCGCGACTGGCTCTCGTGGACGCCGCTGGAGAGCGACGCGCCCAGCGGCTCGCCGAACCGATCCCTCGGCAACCCGAGTTCGTAGCTCGCGTGCCCGAACTCGTGGACGGTCGCCGTGAGCGCGTCCATCGGGTCCTCGGGCTTGAACCGGGTCGTGATGCGCGCGTCGTACTGGTTGCCGGAGGTGAACGGGTGCGCCGACTCGTCGAGGCGGCCGTGCTCCTCGGGGTAGCCGAGCAGGTCCAGCACGGCGTCCGAGAGCGCACGCTGGTCCCCGTCGGGATGCGGGCCGGCCGCCACGAACGGCGACGGGAGGTCCTCCCCCTCGGCCTCGATCCGCTCGATGAGCGGCACGAGCGCGTCCTTCAGCTCCTCGAAGATCGCGGCCATCCGGTCGAGCGGGAGGTACGGCTCGCCGTCCTCGTACATCACCTCGTAGGCGGGCCGGTCGGGGTCGATCGCCTCCGCGCGCCGGACCTGCAGGTCCCTGAGCGCCCCCAGCGCGGGCGCGAAGCGGTCGAAGTCGTCCTCGGCCTTCGCCTCCTGCCAGACCCGCTGGCTGCTGGAGATGTGCTCGGTCAGTTCCTCGACGAGCGACTCGGGGACGCTCCGGTTGCGGTCGTGCCGCCGGCGTATCTCGCGGACGTTCGCCGCCCGCTCGTCGGTGAGGTCGGCGTCCTCCGCGTCGGCGATGGCCTCGGCCATCGCGTCGTTCGTCAGCTTCTCGTGGGTGGTCGCCGAGAGCGCGGCGAGTTGCTTGCCGCGTGCCGGCGTGCCGCCCTCGGGCATGGTGACCTGCTGGTCCCAGTAGAGGACGCCGGCGCCGCTCTCGAGGCGTGCGATCCGCCCGTATCGGTCGAGGAGGGCTTCGTACGGTTCGGGCGTTTCTCGATCGGATTCGGCGTCGGAGGACTGGCTCGACATCTCGTGTTAGTGTGTTTGGTGGACGGTATCAAGTTCCGGGTGTACCGCGTTCGTGGCCGGTTTTCGTTCGATGTGTGGCCGTGCTTCGGAGGGACCAGGCAGGGGTTCTCGGTGGCTAATCGGACGACCTGGAAAGCGTCCGTAACCCTCGGTTCCCAAAATGTCGTCTCCGGTACCGTTTCGGATGTCGCGACGACCGCCTCGAAAGCCCCGGCCGACCCCTTTCAGTCCCACCCCGCACCGCAAACCGCAGCCACGCCCTCCCCAGCCGACTCGCTCGCTCCGCTCACTCGTCCCTCGCGCACGTCCCGGTCCAACCACGTGGCGCGCGGCGGCCAGGCGCAGCGCGGCCGCTCGTGCGAGGACGAGCACCGGAGCGTGCGCTCCCTCCGGTCGCGCACGCGAGGAGCACAGGAGGCTGGGGAGGGCGAGGCTGCGGTCCGGGCGGGACTGAAAGGGGCCGCAGGGCTCGACGACGTTCACGAGAGCTGCGCTCTCGTAAACGGCGCGGACCGACAAGCACCGCAGGAGGGAGGCCGCAGGCCGGCCGACGAGGAGCGCAGCGGCCGCACCGAGTCGAGCCCTGTGGGGGCTTTCGAGGCATTCCGAACCGTATGATCGAACGGTTTACCACCAACGGTACAGCCGGGGGCTTCCGCGGTCGTCACCACGGTAGTCGCGGTGCTGACCGAACCAACACCGACGACGAAACCCGACCCGAAGAAAACCGATCAGTCGCGCAGCTCCTTCACGCGCTGGATGTTCCACGCGAACGACTTCCCGTTCTCCGTCGGCGTCTCGAGGGCCAACGGAACGCAGCGCAGGTCCTCGTGGTTGAGGAACGCGCGCATTCCCTCCTCGCCGATGAGCCCCTCGCCGATGTGGGCGTGCTCGTCCTTGTGCGTCCCGCAGGCGTGCTTGGAGTCGTTCAGGTGGACGTACTTGAGGTGCTCCAGGCCGACGACGTCGTCCAGTTCCGCGACCGTCTCCTCGACGCCCTCCGCGGTCGAGAGGTCGTAGCCCGCCGCGAACGCGTGGGCCGTGTCGAGACAGACGTCGAGGTCCAGGTCACAGCGGTCGAGCACCCCCGCGAGGTGCTCGAACTCGCCGCCCAGTTTGGTGCCCGAACCGGCGTCGGACTCGACGAGCACCGTCACGCCGTTGGGGACGTCGAGTTCCTCCAGCGCCGAGGCGGCGTTGTCGAGGCCGCCCTCCACGCCCGCGCCGGTGTGGGCGCCGAGGTGGACGTTCACGTACGGGACGCCGAGCCGGTCGGCCGCGTCGACCTCCTTCTGCATGGACTCGATCGACTTCCGGCGGAGGTCGTCCTTCGGCGTACAGAGGTTCACGAGGTACGACGAGTGGATGACCCACGGGCCGACGTCGTTCTCGTCGGACGACTTCCGGAAGCGCTCGACCTCCTCGTCGTCGATCTCGCCGTGGTTCCAGACCTGCGGCGAGTGGGTGAAGATCTGTCCGCAGTTGCCCCCGTCCTCGAGGAGGTCGTCGACGGCGTTGGAGACCCCGCCCGCGATGGACTCGTGTGCGCCGACGCGAAGTTCCGTCATACCAGCGGGTGGTAGGCGGGTCCTAAAAGCCGCTTCGGAAGCGGAGGCGCGGACCGGTGGCCACGGGTTCACACGGGACCGCGCTCCCCTATCGCTCGCCCGGAACCCGCCGCACCCAGTCGTCGCTCCGGTACTTCCCCTCGGCGATCTCCTCGGCGCGGGCGAGTTCCGCGTCCGTCCACTCGCCCGCCGCCGCGTCGGCCCACTCCGCGAGCGCGTCCTCGAACGCCGCGACCGCGTCCGCGCGCGTCGCGTCCGTCAGTTCCGCGATGCCGACCACCCGCTCCGCGAAGCGCGAGTCGGTCACGCCCGGGTCCGCGAAGCAGGCCAGGTGCTCCCCCGCCTTCGCCTCGTAGGTCACGGAGCCGTGCTGGATGACCGCGTCCTCGCGGCGGTACTGGGCGTTCCCGGAGAGCTTCCGACCGCCGCCGCCCGCCGAGAGCACGTCGTGGGCCGGGTGGAGCCCCCGGAGGTAGCACGCGGGGTGGTGGATGGCCTCGCGCTCCTCGCTCACGTAGTCGGCGTCGACGCCGAGCCGGGCGAACGCGTCCAGCACCGGTTCGCAGAGGAGGTGGTACGCTTCCAGCAGCGACCCGGGGAGTTCGGCCGCCGGGGCGGTGATGGAGTACGAGACGTCGCCCGAGTAGTCGTGGTAGATGCCGCCCCCGCCGGTCTGACGGCGCGTCACGTCCACGCCCGCGTCGGCGCAGTGGCCCCAGTCGACCGTCTCGGGGTCCTGGTTGTAGCCGAGCGAGAGGCACGACGGCTCCCAGCGGTACACCCGGACGGTTCGCGGGCCGCCGTCGGCCGCAGTCTCGGCCGCGACCTCGTCGAGTGCCATGTTCAGCGGACCTGGCCGGGCCTCCTCGCGGATCAGCCGCCACTCGCGGTCCGCGAGGGGGCCGACTGAATCCGCGTCGCCGTCAGTCATGCCCGAGGATGGACCACGACGGGGCAAAGACCCCTCGGTGTCGCGGTGTGAACCGACCGGGTTGCGGTGGCGCGCGTGACGGCGAGCCCAAAGGGCGAGCGGACGCGCGCGAGGGATGAGAGAGGAGCGGAGCGACGAGCGAATCGGCTGGGGAGGACGTGGGCGGGGCGGGTGCGGTGGGTGGGACTGAAAGGGGCCGCGGCTATCGGCGACGGCGCGGACCGACAAGCACCGCAGCCGAACGAGCGAAGCGAGTGAGGCGAGGAGCGCAGCGGCCGCACCGAGCCGACAGCCGCGGGGGCTTTCGGGGGCTCTCGCTCAGGACGAGACGAAACCCTCGGTACGCCCGCTATGTTCTTCGTAGAGAGCGGTGGAGCTATCGTTCTTTGATCCACCATTCAATGACCCGCAGGCCAAGGTCGTAACCTCGGGGGTCCGGACGTGTGATTGCCCCATAGAGAATGACACCCATCATGGTTGCACTTGATTGAATCACTCCCTCGTTCCATCCGGCCCGGAACCGGAGTTCTGTTGGAGGTACCCGAGTGCGTATCCTCCAGAACGGATACGCACTCTCAGTTACAAGGGCTTTTGCGAATACCAGGCCAGTGTTTAACGAATAGATGAACAGAGTCACTCCAAACGAGAGGATAATTGATGGAATCGATGGAACTCCGAGAGTTCTGGCGACCCAATTAACGATCAGTCCGAGAGCAGCAGAAAGCGCAGCATCTGAGAGGTTTAGCAAGTCAAGGTGAGTGCCGAACGTTACATATTGACGTCGAGTTTCGTCAAGACCCTGTCTTCCCATTCTCATCCATGCTCGTTTCTCCCCACTCCGTCGCGTCACTCTCGTCTCGGTGATTAACATATATCTCGCACAAATCGTCCCTGAAGGACAATAACGTCTCATCGCCAAATATGGAATCGAGTTGTGCCTGGGCCTTCTCTATCTCGGATTTGAATAGGCCACTGACCGGCATTGAGGCACGATTGTATGTCCGTTGGTTTAAGTTTCGTCCAGTTACTCCCCAAACAGATACAATCTCGACATCCATCAGATGTCGACCAAGCACTAGATTCGATAACTGATGCTTTCGTGACCGACCGCTTTTACCGCGTCCCACGCCTCGTGTAACACATGGTCGAGAACGTCGCGGGGGTGATGGCCGAACTCGAACCCGAGGACTTCTACCTCCTCTCGGGCGTCGAGCAGGGGATGCGCTTCTCCGAGTGGGTGAACCGCGAGAAGCTCCCCGAGTACGCGAACCTCACCGACGAGGAGGTCGAGTACCGGGTCGACCGGTGTTCCGACCGCGGGCTGATCCGGCGCAAGACGATCCAGTACGAGGGGTACCAGCTCACCTTCCGGGGGTACGACGCGCTCGCGCTGCACACGTTCGCCGAGCGGGACACCGTCCTCGGCGTGGGCGCCCCCCTCGGCGTCGGCAAGGAGTCGGACGTGTACGAGGTGGAGTCGTACCGGCCGTTCGCGCTGAAGTTCCACCGCGAGGGGTACACCAACTTCCGCGAGGTGAGCAAGGGACGCGACTACACCGCAGACCGCCAGCACGTCTCCTGGCAGTACACCGCCCGGAAGGCCGCCGAGCGCGAGTACGGCGCGCTGGAGGACCTCTACCCCGACGTCTCGGTTCCCCGCCCCGTCGATCACAACCGCCACGCCATCGTGATGGAGAAGCTCCCGGGGCCGGAGCTCGCGGACGCGAAGCTCCGGTCGGAACAGGTGGTCGGCGTCCTCGATCTGGTCCTCCGCGAGGTCGCGGCCGCCCACCGGGTCGGCTACGTCCACGCCGACATGAGCGAGTACAACGTCGCCGTGAGCGAGGACGGCGTCGTCGTGTTCGACTGGCCCCAGTCGGTCGGGACCGACCACGAGAACGCCGACGAACTGCTCGCGCGCGACGTGGCGAACCTGATCGGCTACTTCCGCCGGAAGTACCCGCGGGAGACGCCCGAGGTCGACGCGGACGCCGTCGCCGACGCTATTGCCGGCGGCGAGTTCGAGTCCGTGCGGACGTTCGGCGAGGCGGAGCAGTAACGGGTTTCCTCAACAGTTTTCCCGCAGTCGGACGTGTCCGGACGCATGAACGAGTCCCTCGCGGCGCTGTTCCTCCTCGCCGCCCTCCTCTCGCCCGCGCTCGTGAGTCGTCGGCCCGGTGTGCTCGGCCGGGCCGGCGCGGCGACCGCCGGAACCCTCGCGCTCGCGTACGGCGGCCGGGAGGTGCTCCGCGCGCTCGGCGGCGGCCACTACTGCTGCTCGCACGGCTACTACGCGGCCGCCGGCGTCGTCCTCGCCTTCGCCGGGTGGATCGCCCTGCTGCCGGCCCTGGGGGTCGTCGAGCCGCCGCGTCCGCCCGGCGAGCGGGGCGCCCCGTCCGCCACGAACCGTCCGGACGAGCCCTGAGCCGACGGCGCTTCGAAGTCCTTAACAGCGACCCCGCGGTACTACCGCCAACTCGCTGGCAGGTGGGCCGCCAGCGGGCACCCGGTTCGCCGGGACGAAATGTGGGTTCCGCGGCCGTCGGCCGCGCACGCCTGAATCGCAAGCGCCCGCAGAACACCCATGGCACGAAGCTTCTACTCCCACATCAAGGAGGCCTGGAAGGACCAGGACGACGGAAAGCTGGCGGAACTGCAGTGGCAGCGGAAACAGGAGTGGCGGCGCGAACCCGCCATCGTCCGCGTCGACCGCCCGACGCGCCTGGACAAGGCGCGCGAACTCGGCTACAAGGCCAAGCAGGGCATCGTCGTGACCCGCGTCTCGGTCCGCAAGGGCGGGGCGCGCAAGCGCCGCCACAAGGCCGGCCGCCGCTCGAAGCGGCAGGGCGTCAACCGCATCGGCCGCCGGAAGTCCATCCAGCGCATCGGCGAGGAACGCGTCTCGCGGAAGTACCCGAACCTCCGCGTGCTCGCCTCCTACCCGGTGGGCCAGGACGGCTCCCGGAAGTGGTTCGAGGCGATCCTCGTCGACCCAGAGCACCCGGCCATCCAGTCGGACGACGACCTGAACTGGATCTGCGACGACTCCCAGAAGGGCCGCGCGTTCCGCGGGCTGACGAACGCCGGCACGAAGAACCGCGGCCTCAACAACCGCGGCAAGGGCGCCGAGAAGACCCGGCCGTCCGTCTCGCGCGGCGACCGCGGCGGGAAGTAGGCCGTCCGGCGTCCGCGGTTCCCGTTTCTCCGAGCGCAACATCCAGTAGCGCGCTCTGCAGTCCACGTCACTCGACTTTGAAAGGTGACACCTCGACGCCGTGGCCGCACGGGCCGTTCGCCCGGCGGCCGGCCCGCGACCCGCGGTCTCAGCCACCGATATCCGCGTCGAACTCCTCCCGGGAGAGTTCCTCCAAGAGGTCTTTCACGTTCCCCTCGGTGTCGTCGTCGAGGTCGTCGACGGCCTCGACGCTGTGAGCCCCGCCGTGTGCGGCCTGGAGGGCGTTCTCGTTGAGGTTCCCGTCGGGGCCGACGACCGGCAGTTTGAGGTCGGTGAAGTCGTCCGGGGGAAACCCGGACGACGAGAGCAGGAAGCGGTCGTCGATCTCCGAGAGGTCGTCGGTATCGAAGTCCTCTGCCTGCGGGGCGTCCCACCCCTCCGCCGTCGTCCCCGAATACTCGGGTTCGTGGAGTTCGTACTCGGTCATGGGCCAGCACCGGATTACCGAACGTCACGGTGAAGAACGCTACGGCGGAACTCCTCCGGGCAGTGCACCGGCGCCCCCGTTCCGGGTTCGGTCCCCGGGGGCTCAGTACTCGCCCAGCCGCGACTGCCCGCCGCCGGACTCCCCGACGCCGGCCAACTCGGCCGCCCGCAGGATCGTTGATTCGAACGTCTCCTCCTGGCTCCGGTCGTACAGCGTCGCCGCCGGGTGAACCGACACCAGCAGCCTGATCGCCGTCCCGCCGACGCGGGCGTCGAACACCTCCCCCGCCTCTGAGGTCACTGCGACCGACCGGTCCAGCAAGTGCTCCGATGGAACCTTCCCGAGCGTGACGACCAGTTCGGGGTCGAGTCGGTCGAGTTCCTCGGCGAGGTACCCCTTGCAGTTCGCCAGTTCCTCGACGTGCGGGTCGCGGTTCTCGGGGGGCCGACAGCGGATGCAGTTCGTGATTCGGACGTCCGCACGGGTGAGCCCGGCGTCCCGGAGGGCGTCGTCGAGCACGGTCCCCGAGCGGCCGACGAACGGTTCGCCGAGTTCGTCCTCGGTCGCGCCCGGCGCCTCGCCGACGAACACGAGGTCCGCGTCCGTCGGGCCGCCGCCGTTGACGATCCGAGAGCGCGACTCGACGAGCGCCGGACAGCGCGTACACTCGTTCACGCAGAGGTCGTCGTCGAGCTCCATGGGGGGAACGCGGGTCGGCGGGGAATTAGGTCTCCCGGTCGTCGTCGACCCCGTCCGCGCCGTCGGCGTCGGGGCCGCGGAACGAGCGCCCGGCCCGCGCCGCGATGCGTGCGACGCGGAGCGGCTCCGGTCGACGCTCCCCGTCGGGGGTGAGCGCGCGGACGACCGCCGTCGCCTCGTCGTCGTCGACGCCGACGGCGCGGACCCAGGTGTCCGTCCCGTCGACCCGGACGCGATCCGGCTGTCGTTCGTACGTCCCGAGCCGTTCCTCGAGCGCCGCGCCCGAGAACTGCTCGCCGAGCGCCGAGGCGAGCCCGGGACTCGCCTCGAAGGAGACCGAGAGCACGGGACGCTCGACCGCCTCGTGGACCCGATGGAGGTCGAGAACGTTGAACCACGCCGGCGCGACGCCCGCCGTGAGGAGGTACTGGACGTCCTCGCGGCCGAGCGTCCCGACGCAGTCGAGGACGGCGTCGGTGTAGTCGGTGCCCCCGACGGTGCAGGTCGAAAACGAGAGCCCGTCGAAGACGCGGTCCGCGCGGACGAGCGCCCCGGCGACGATGCCGGACGCGGCGTCCTCGGTCGCGGCCGTCGATGCGACCCCGGGGGGTGTAGAGACCGCGATTCCGAGCGTCCGCGCGCCGGACTTCACGTCAGTCGTCCTTTATGTCCGAGAGCCTGTCGAGGAGTTCGTCGTTCGACGCGCCGATCTCGAACTCGACGCTTCCCTCGTGGTCCGCCTCGCCGGTCGAAACCGTCTCGTCGTCGAGGTCCGCGTCGACGTCCTGGTTCTCCTGTTCGGACTCGTCGTAGCTTCCGAAACCCATACGGGTACGAATAAGGGGTACGGAGGGAAAAATCCCGTGGTCGAGCCGGCCGAAACCGCCCCGAACGCGCGATATACGGGCTCTCGCTGGCGTTTTCTGAACTGAGGCCGGACGCTGGCAACCGCCGCGGGAGCCGGCGTACCCACGTCTTCCGGAGTCGTTCCCACGCCTTCCGGGGGTGTTTTTCACCCGCGGGCCCCAGGGCCGGGTATGGACGTCGTGAACGTGACCGCGGACGCGGAGGAGTTCACCTGCAACGCGTACTTCCTCGACGGGGAGGTCCCCGCGCTCGTGGACGCGGGGACGATGCCGGGCGTCGTGGACGTGCTCCGGGAGCACACCGACGAACTGGACCGCCTCGTGCTCACCCACCAGCACCACGACCACGTCGGGGAACTCGACGCCGTGCTCGACGCCTTCGACCCGGAGCTGTACGCCTACGCCGATCACCCCCGCCGCGACCACGCGCTCGAACCCGACGACGAGGTCGACCTCGGCGACGAGACGTTCGAGGCCGTGTACACGCCGGGCCACGCGGGCGATCACCTCTCGTTCGTCGGCCAGTCGGCGCTGTTCTCGGGCGACGTGGTCGTCTACAACGACGCCGCCTTCGAGGACGGCTCGTTCGGCCGGACGGACATGCCGGGCCAGTCGCGCGAGCGGCTCGTCGAGAGCCTGTACGACCTCCTCGAGCACCTGCCCGACACGGTCACCTCGATGTACCCGGGCCACGGCGACCAGTTCCACGCGAGCGACGACGAGTCGGTGCGGGACGTGATCGACCGCGCGCTCTCGCGGGCCGAGCGACGGGAGCCGAAGTACCCCGAGGGGTGAGTCGAGGGGATCGGGTCCCGTTCGACCGACGACGCGGTGGCTCGTCCCTGAGAACTGATCGGGTGGCCGACCGCCACGCGGGAGATCGGCCGAGAAGCTGATCGGGCGGCGTTATGCGGTCCGGGGTTCCTTCGCCTTGGGCCGGAGTCGGGAGTAGCCGCACTTTCGGCAGCGGTCGGCACGTTCCGAGTTACGGGCGTTACACCGCATACAGATCATCTTGTTCAGGGTGCGGCGTTCGGCCGCGTCGAAACTCGCCATGGTAGAGTGGAGTGGGCGGACCCGTGTTAACGGTTCCGAGTCGAAGCTCCTCGGTACGGTTTCGCGAGAATCGACTTGCTTGGCCGTGGACCAGCCGTTCCTCGAGGGTGCAGTCCGGCACGAAAGTCCCGCCCCGGGGACGGTCGGCCAGCCATCGCGGTGGCTCCCCGCCCCTCCCCGGCGGGCGCGGCCTCGCTCCCTCGCGACGCTCGGTCGCTCGCCGTGCGCCCGCCGCATCCCTCCGACCGTCGGCCGGCGAACGCCCCGCTGGACTACCGACGGCGTCTGCGAGCGGTAGTCGGGCTTCCCCCTTCGTTCGGCCGGAAAGCCGGCCGGGCGGGAAGAGGGGGACGCGATCGTCACTGCGGTAGCCGCGGCGCTGACCGAACCGACACCGACGAAAACGGCGAACCCGAATCCCCGAGCGAATCAGGCGCCCGCGGACGCCAGCGCCTCCTCGATGTCCTCGCGCTGGGTGACGCCGACGAACCGCTCGACGACGCCGTCGTCGTTCTCGACCACGACCGTGGGCAGCGAACGGACCTGGTACTGGTTGGCGATCTCCTGCTCCTCCTCCACGTCGACCTTCTCGAAACTCACGTCGGGGTAGTCCTCCAGCAGTTCCTCCAGGATCGGGTCCTGCGTCTTGCACGGGCCACACCAGTCCGCGTGGAAATCCTTCAGTCGGACGGTCATTTACGGCCGAGGATTGCGCCGGCCGGCGCATAAGGGTTACTCACCTCGCCAGGTTCACCGATTGCCGTCCCGAGCGGCGAGCGGGGCGGCGGCCCGACGAGTCGAAAGGCTTAGGCAAGACACCCGCGTCGCTCCGGACATGAGCAGCGGACAGAACAGCGGCGGGCTCATGTCCAGCGCGGGGCTCGTCCGCTACTTCGACGCCGAGGACCGCAACGCCATCCGTATCGACCCGAAGACGGTCGTCGCCTTCGGCGTCCTCTTCGGCGTCATGATCATCCTCCTCAACTTCGCGTACTGACTCGCGTCCCGACTCGCCGGTCGGGCCCGCACAACGACACCTTTTCCCCGGTCTCGCGCCGACCTGCTACCATGAGAGCCGGCGTCATCGCCGTCCAGGGAGACGTCTCCGAGCACGCCGACGCGGTTCGACGCGCCGCCGCGAGCCACGGGATCGACGCCGAGATCGTCGAGATCCGTGAGGCGGGGGCCGTCCCGGACTGCGACGTGCTCCTCCTGCCGGGGGGTGAATCGACCACCATCTCTCGGCTGCTCCGCGAGGAGGGCATCGACGAGGAACTGAAACGGCACGTCCGCGACGGGAAGCCGGTGCTCGCGACCTGCGCGGGGCTGATCGTCGCCTCGCGCGACGCGAGGGACGAGCGCGTCGACACCCTCGACCTGCTGGACGTGACCGTCGACCGCAACGCGTTCGGCCGGCAGGCCGACTCCTTCGAGGCACCCCTCGACGTGACCGGACTCGAGGAGCCGTTCCCGGCGGTGTTCATCCGCGCGCCCGTCATCGACGGCGAGGCGCTCCGCGCCTCGAACGCGAACGCGGAGGGCGTGAGCGGCGGGCACGTCGAGGTGCTGGCCGAATGGAACGGCGACCCGGTCGCGGTGAAGCAGGGGCCGGTCGTCGGCACCTCGTTCCACCCCGAACTCACCGACGACGCCCGCATCCACGACCTGGCGTTCTTCGCGCAGGAGCACGCCGGGGCCGACGCGAACGTCGAGGTGGCCGAATGAGCGACGCGTCCGAACGGGTCGGGGCGGAGACCGACGACGGCTCCGAGATCGACGCCGTCCTCGCGGAACTGTTCGCGACCATCGAGTCGCGCGGGGAGGAACTCCCGGATGGGTCGTACACGGCCTCGCTGTTCACCCACGAGAAGGGGGAAAACGAGGTGCTCGAGAAGCTGGGCGAGGAGACCACGGAGGCCATCCTCGCGGCGAAGGACGACGACGACGAGGAGCTGCTCCACGAGAGCGCCGACCTGGTCTATCACCTCCTGGTGCTGCTCGCGATGAAGGACCTCGACGTCGACGACCTCGGGACGGAGCTACGGGACCGGTTCTGAACGTGTCCGTGACGGGACGTTCGGCCGCCGAAGCCGTGCCGCGAGGAACGACTACTTATCCGCCCGCCGAGTACGCCCCCTCATGAGTGGTCGAGCCGACATCGTGCTCGTGGACTACGGGCTGGGGAACCTCCGGAGCGCCACGCGCGGGCTGGAGCGAGCCGGCGCCGACGTGACGATCTCCGAGGACCCGGGGACGTTCGCGGCCGCCGACGGGGTCGTCCTCCCCGGGGTGGGCGCCTTCCGGGAGGGGATGGAGAACGCCGGGCCCTACCGCGACGCGCTGGTCGAACACGCCGAGGCGGGCCGCCCGCTGTTCGGCATCTGCCTCGGGATGCAGATGCTCCTCACCACGAGCGAGGAGGCCGAGCGTGCGGGCCAGGGCGACGTGGAGGGGCTCGACCTGATCCCCGGGACGAACGTCCGCTTCCGGGACGTCGAGACGGTGCCCCACATGGGCTGGAACGATCTCCGGCTCGAGCGCGACCACCCGGTCGTCGGCGGCGTCGACGGGGAGTACGCCTACTTCGTCCACTCCTACTACGCGGAACCCGATACCCCGGACGCCGTGGTTGCGTCCTGCGAGTACGGCAGCCGGTTCCCGGCCGTCGTTGCGAACGAGGCGGGGAACGTCTTCGGCACGCAGTTCCACCCCGAGAAGAGCGGCGAAACCGGGCTCCGCATCCTCCGCAACTTCGTCGACTACTGCGCGGAGCAGTAGCTGACGGCGGGCTGTCACACCGGGGCGCTTATCCGCGGTCCGGGCAGAGCGGTGGGCATGCAGGCAGTCACTCTCGGGCCGGCCGGGACCTACTCCCACCGTGCCGCCCGGGCCGTCGCCGACGGCGTGAGCTTCCGCGAGTCGGTCACGGCCATCGTCGAAGCGGTCGCCGACGGGGAGGCCGAACGGGGCGTCGTCCCGATCGAGAACAGCATCGAGGGGAGCGTCTCCGAGAGCCTCGACGCGCTCGCCGAGTCGGACGTCGCGGTCGTCCGCGAGGTCGTCACCCCGATCCGGCACGGGCTGCTCGCCCAGTCGGAGGAGTTCTCCGTGGTCGCGTCCCACTCGCAGGCACTCGCCCAGTGTCGCGACTACCTGGAGCGGGAGTACCCCGACGTCGACCAGGAGGCGGTCGCCTCGACCGCGCGCGGCGTCGAACGGGCGCGCGAGGACCCGTCGGTGGCGGGCATCGGCCACCCGGCGACCGCCGAACCCGAGGGGGAGGGACGGACCCTGCGGGTGCTCGCGGAGGACATCCAGGACCAGTCGTCGAACGCGACCAGGTTCCTCGTCGTCGCGCCCGAATCGGAGCGCTCGGACGGCGGCGGGAAGACGTCGGTGGTGGTGTACCCGGGCACGAACTACCCCGGGCTGCTGCTGGAACTGCTGGAGGCGTTCGCCGACCGTGACATCAACCTCACCCGCATCGAGTCGCGACCCAGCGGCAACAGGCTCGGCGATTACCTCTTTCACGTCGACTTCGAGGCGGGACTCTACGAGCCGCGCACCGAGGCGGCGCTCGCCGACGTGGAGGAGCTGGCGGCGAACGGGTGGGTCAAGGTCCTCGGCTCGTACGACACCCAGCACGTCGTCGAGTGAGCCGGTCACCCCGAAGCGAAGCGACGGCTGTCCGGTGGTTGGCGAGCAGGCGACCCCCGCGCCGCCGGCGCACCGTCGGATCGCACGATCGCGTTCCGGCACGCCGCGAACCTCACGTCACGGGGCGCCTGGTTCGTCATCCGGTTCGAACGTTGGTCCGGTGAGGACGGGGTCGCGGAATCCGTCCCGTAACTGGCGACAAGATTCAAGAGGAATCGCGCTCCAGATACGTGTATGCCACCCAGGAGCCCCTTCGACGACATCGAGAGCGTGTTCGACCGGATGAATCGGGAGCTCGAGCAGCTCGGGCAGCAGCTCGAGGGCGAGTTCGGCGGCACCGTCGACGTCGACGTCTCCGAGACCGACGACGCGGTCGTCGTGGTCGCGGACCTCCCCGGGTTCAGCTCCGACGAGATCGACGTGAACGTCGCCGATCGGGATCTCACGCTCTCGGCCGACCGCGAGGAGAGCGAGGAGGAGAACGAGGAGGGCGACGGCCGACGGTACCACCGCCGCGAGCGTAGTCGACGGAGCACGACCCGGAGGATTCGCCTCCCGGCCGACGTGCTCGAACGCGAGGCGGACGCCGAGTACAGGAACGGCGTGCTCACCGTCACCCTCCCCAAGGCGTCGCCCGACGAGACCGACGGGACCCACATCGACGTGGAGTAGCTTCCGAACGCCGGATCCGGCACTCGACGGCGACGCCACTGCCAGTGTTTTTCACTATCGTCGGGGAAACCGTGCGATCGGCTATCAACCGTACAGCTACGGTTAATATCTCGGAGATCCTCTAACCCATCGGTGAAACGACGATGACTCGCATGACCCCCTTCGACGACGTGAACCGAATGTTCGACCGGATGTCCCGCCAGTTCGACGAGACCTGGGGCGGCTTCGACGCGATGGCGCGCGGGGACGGCCCCGACGTCGACCTCGCCGAGTACCACGACGAACTCGTCGTGGTCGCCGACCTCCCGGGGTTCGACCGCGACGACATCGACCTGACGGTCCGCGGTGACGTGCTCACCATCAGCGCCGACCGATCGGCGGACTCCACGGAGCAGGACCAGGAGGGCGAGGAGGGCGCCTGGGTCCGCCGCGAGCGCCGCTCGGAGTCCGTCCGCCGGCGCATCCGCCTCCCCGACGAGGTGCGCGAGGACGAGGCGAGCGCGACCTACACGAACGGCGTGCTCACCGTCACCCTCCCCAAGGTCCACGCCGACGACGAGGGCGAGGACCACCACATCGACGTGAACTGAGCGCGGTCGCCCCCGACTGAGCCCGGTCGGCCCCGTGGGACCCCGCCCACGGGTCCCGAGAGGTTCCGTTCTCGGTTTTTCGTACCGTTCCCGCCCACCCGCCGACCCGTCACTCCGCGATGTCGATGGCCGGACGGCCGGGTTCGGCCTTCCGGGCCACGTCGTCGGCGGCGTCCTCCGCACGCAGGACGCGGACCGGGGCGTCGAACTCGCGCTCGACGAGCCAGGCGGCCTCCTCCAGCGCCTCGTGCTCGCGCTCGGGCGCCAGCGCCGGACGCAACGCCTCGCGCTCCGCCTGCAGGTCCTGCCCGTAGGACGCGGCCGCGTCGCCCTGCTCGCGGATCTCCTCGACCCCCATCAGCTCCGAGATGAGGTTCGGGGCGTCGCTCTCCATCGCCAGTTCGAGCGCGCGGTGCTTCCACTCGGGCGCGACGACCACGTCGATTCGCTCGGGGTCCTCGATGCCCGCCACGTCGACGATCTGTCGGACGTCCTCACGGGTGTTCTCGACCAGGCGCCGGCGCTCGTCCGCGGCCGAGGCGTCACCCGCCGGTTCGGGCCACTCGGCCTCGAGGACGAAGCCGTCGCCGCCGAGTTCGTCGTACAGTTCCTCGGCGATGTGGGGGGCGACCGGGGCCAGCAGCCGGACGGCCGTCTCCAGCCCGTTCCGGACGGTCCAGGGGTGGACGTCCCCGTCCCGTTCGTCGGCGTACTCGCGGTAGGTCCGGAGCGTGCGAACCAGCCCTTGCGTCTCGCGCAGGGCGGTGTTGAACGTCAGGTCGTCGTACTCGTCGGTGGCGACCGCGACGGTCGCGTCGGCCTCGCTGCGGACGTAGGCGGCGGCCGCATCGTCGGCGGTCGCCGCGCCGCCCGAGCCGTCCACCTCGTCGACGAACCAGTCGACCAGTTCGGCCAGCCGGGTCAGGAAGCGGTACGTGGAGCGGACGCCCTCCTCGGACCAGTCGAAGTCGCGCTCGGGCTGGGCGGCCTGCATCATGAACAGCCGGGCGGTGTCGGCGCCGTACTCCTCGACGATGCGCTGGGGCGAGACGACGTTGCCCTTCGACTTCGACATCTTCTCGCCCTCGAGCTGGACCATCCCCTGGGCGAGCAGGTTCGTGAACGGCTCGCGGTGCTCCAGCATGTCCAGATCCGCGACGACCTTCGTGACGAACCGCGAGTACAGCAGGTGCATCACGGCGTGCTCGATGCCGCCGACGTACTGGTCGACGGGCATCCAGTCGTTCGCCCGGTCGACGTCGAACGGCGCCGTCTCCAGGTCCGGTGAGACGTAGCGCAGGAAGTACCACGAGGAGTCGACGAACGTGTCCATCGTGTCCGTCTCGCGGACCGCCGGGCCGCCACACTCCGGGCAGTCGACGTGCTTCCACTCCTCGGCGGCGTCCAGCGGGTTCCCGGTCGTGTTGACGAACTCGGGCAGTTCGATCGGCAGGTCGTCCTCGGGCACCAGCACCGGGCCGCAGTCCTCGCAGTGGACGACCGGGATGGGCGTCCCCCAGTAGCGCTGCCGGGAGATGCCCCAGTCGCGCAGGCGGTACTGGGTGTGGAACTCGGCCGACTCGATGTCGGCGGTCAGCCGCTCACGCGCCTCGGCGGAGGACAGGCCCCCGTACTCGCCGCTGTTCACCAGGACGCCGTCGTCGGTGAAGGCGGCCTCGCTCACGTCTGGTTCCGGGGGCTCCTCGTCGTCCCCTTCCGCGTCGTCCCGGCCGGGCTCGTCCGGTTCGGGCGCGACGACCGGGACGATGTCGACGCCCATCTTCGAGGCGAACGCGTGGTCGCGGTCGTCGTGGCCGGGGACTCCCATCAGCGCCCCCGTCCCGACGTCCGAGAGGACGAAGTCCGCGACGAACACCGGGACCTCCTGGCCGGTCGCGGGGTTCGTGGCGGTCAGGTCGGTCCGGACTCCGTTCGGTTCGTCGCCCTCGGGGTCGGCCTCCTCCTCGACGAACCGGCGGACGTCGTCGTCCTGTGCGACCAGCTCCTCCGAGATGGGGTGGTCGGGCGCCAGCGCGAAGAACGTCGCGCCGAAGATCGTGTCCAGGCGGGTCGTGAACGCCTCGACGGGGCCGTACACCCGCGGCTCGCTCCGCTCCCCGCGTCCGTCCGAGGCGCTTCGCGCCTCGCCGATCGTGAACGAGACGCGCGAGCCCTCCTGCCGGCCGATCCAGTTGCGCTGCATCTGCCGGACGCTGTCGGGCCAGCCCTCCAGGTCGTCGATGTCCGCGAGCAGTTCGTCGGCGTACTCGGTGATCTTCAGGAACCACTGCTCCAGTTCGCGCTGCTCTACGGGGGTGCCACAGCGCCAGCACAGTTCGGCCTCGCCCTCGACCTGTTCGTCGGCCAGCACCGTCTCACAGTTGGGACACCAGTTGACCTCCGCGGCCTCGCGCTCGACGAGGCCCTCGTCGTGGAACTCGCGGAACAGCCACTGGTTCCAGCGGTAGTACTCGGGCGTGCAGGTGGTGACCTCGCGGTCCCAGTCGTAGCCGAACCCCATCGACTCCATCTGGCCCCGCATCGTGTCGATGCACTCGAACGTCCAGTCGCGGGGGTTCGTGTCGCGCTCCTTGGCGGCGTTCTCGGCGGGCAGGCCGAACGCGTCCCACCCCATCGGGTGGAGCACCTCGTCGCCGCGCATCCGGCGGTAGCGGGCGTACGCGTCCGTGATGGTGTAGTTCCGGACGTGGCCCATGTGGAGCTGTCCTGACGGGTACGGGTACATCCCCAGGACGTAGGTGGGGTCCTCGGCCTCGTCCGGCGTCCGGTACGCGTCGGCGTCGTCCCACGCCGCCTGCCAGCGTCGCTCGACCGCGGCGTGGTCGTATCCCTCCTCGGACATTCTCTTGGCATCACGTCGTCGGCTTCGGCCCATATCCCTTTCCATCGAACTGGAGGGATTCGGCGGCGTCCCCGCGCGGAGCGGGTGGGTTTCGACGAGGCCGCCGGGCGGTCGACGGACCGACGCCCGTCCTACCAGGTCACGAGGTGATCGACCGACCGCGGTGGCGCGCGCGAGCAACGCGTGCGAGGGACGAGAAGCACAGCGGGAGTGACCGGAGGGAACGAACGCGAGCATCGCAGGAGGCTGGGGAGGACGAGGTGCGGTGCGGTCGGGCGGGACTGAAAGGGGCCGCGGCTGTCGGCTCGGGAGACCGTGCCTGCGCTCCTCGACTCGCTTCACTCGTCTGCGGTGCTTGTCGGGTCCGCCAGCGCCGACAGCCGCGGGGGCTTTCGGGAACTCTGGCGCGACGACCGGCCCGACCACCGAGCCGACAGCCGCAGGGGCTTTCGAGGACTCCGTCACGACGATCGACCCTGTCACGACGACCGACCGAACCAGCCAGTCGGCAGCCGCGGACGCCCTCGACGACGAACCCCACGGAGCCTTTTTCGCCGAGTAACCCCACTAGAGGGGCATGAGCGAGTCCGCCGAGTCCGACGAGCCCGGCGTGCTGAAGCGGACCTACCGGACGGTGACGCCGGGCTACCGGGGCCGCGAGGACGTCGAGATGAACGCGATCGGGTGGGGGATCCTCCTCGGCCTCGTGCTCATCCTCATCCCGCTGCTGCCGTTCATCGTCATCGTCTGGTTCGTCGGGAAGGTGCTGGAGGCAGTCACCCCCAGCGGGGAGTAGCGTCGCCGTTTGCCCGCCGGGGGCGGGGGCCCCTCGCCGAACGCCGACCACGGATCGGCTCGAACGCTCAGTCCGCCAGGCCGAGCAGGTCGAACGGGTAGCCGTTGTCCCGCTCGTTCGCGTGCTCGTAGACGACGTGGGCGGCCGCGACGTCCTGGATCGCCAGCCCGGTCGAGTCGAACACCGTGACGCCGTCCGAGTCGGTCCGGCCCGCCTTCTCCCCGACGACGATCTCGCCGAGCGCGCCGTAGATGTCGTCGTCGCCGAGAACGCCCGCCGTGTACGGGACGTTGATCTCGCCCGAGTGGGTCGTCTGTGCGTGGTCGTCGATGACCAGTTTGGCGTCGAGCAGCAGGTCGTCCGCGAGTTCGTGTTTCCCCTCCGCGTCGGCGCCCATCGCGTTGACGTGGGTGTGCTCGCCCACCGCGTCGCGGGGGACGATGGGGTCCTCGACGGGCGTCACCGTCGAGAGCACGTCACAGGATGCCGCCTCGGCGATGGAGCCCGCGCGCACGTCGAACCGACCCTCGAAGGCGTCGACGAACCGGGCGACGCGCTCCTCGTCGAGGTCGGAGACGACGACCGTCTCGACGTCCCGAACCGTGGCGATGGCCTCCAGTTGCGTGTACGCCTGGGCGCCGGCGCCGACGATGCCGAGCGAGGTGGCGTCCGCAATCGCGAGGTGGTCGGTGGCGACGGCGGCGGCCGCGCCCGTGCGCTTCATCGTCAGTTCGGTCCCGTCGAGGATGGCGAGCGGGAACGCGTTGCTGGGGTCCGAGTAGATCATCGTTCCCATCACCGTCGGGAGGTCGTACTCCTCCTCGTTGTCGGTGTGGACGTTCACCCACTTCACGCCCGCGGCGTCCCAGTCGCCCGCGTCGAGGTAGGCCGGCATCGATCGGAAGTCCCCGTTGTACTGCGGGAGGTCGATGTAGGACTTGGGCGGCATCTGGGCGTCCCCGCGCTCGTAGGCGGCGAACGCCTCCTCGATGGCCGGCACGAGCTCCGCCATCTCGGCGTTCTCGTGGACCTCGGCGCCGTTGAGCAGCAGCGTCTCCATGCGCGCAAAATTTGCGCGGCGGGATTAGAACCCTCCGATAGCGCCCGCGACCGAGCGGGCGACGCGTGGGACGCGGAGCCGCCCCCGCCGTGACGGCCGTCGAGCCCTCGTCCTGACCGTCGTGACCGCGCACGGGTCCCGGTTCGGCCGGCCCGCCCACCGGGACTACGTCCGCACGGACTCCACCCGAGTCCGGCGATTAACTCGCCTTAATCGGGCTGACCGGGCGCCGAATCCGTCCGAATTCCGGTACGGCGTCTCCACCCCCCATTACCCTCCGGTCGGAAGCGGCGGGTGTAGCATGACACCGAAGAAGTTCGTCGCAGTCGCGCTCGCAGCACTGCTCGTGACCGCCGGCGCGGCCGCCGCGGCCGCACCCGGTAACGGATCCGGAAACGGCACGGACGACGCCGGGAACGGCGACGGGGCACGGGGGCCGCCGAGCGACCTCCCCGGACCGGTGCCCGACTTCATCTCGGGCGTCCACGACGCGATCGACTCGTTCCTCGACGGCGACCTGACCGGCTCGCTCGGCGAGGCCGTCCCGGGCATCGCGGGCGGGGGGAACGGCGACGAGGGTGACGCGAACGCCGACGCCGACGACGGCGCCGAGGCGTGAGGCGACCGTTGACGGCGGCTCGCTGAACTGACCGCAGACCGGATCTTCCGACCGCGCCCGTCCGACCGTTCCATTCCCGTCGTTCGACCGATTCCAGTTGCTATCGGTCGACCGGTTCCGGTCGCCGTCGGCCATCCGCTTCGACGGTCACGGTCCGACCCCTTCCGACTACTACGCTCCCTGGGCAGCATCGCTGTCGGACTCGCGGGCCGCGAAAGAAGGTTCGAGCGTTCGGGAGACGGTGCGACGGAGTCGGCGGTCGGTGTGGGTGGCGTGTCTCGGTCGACGCTTACATCGCGCCGCCCATGCCACCCATGCCGCCCATGCCGCCCATGCCGCCGCCGGGGGCACCGCCCTCGTCGCCGTCGCCCTCGGTGGAGAGGTCGCCGGCTGCGATGATGTCGTCGATCTTGAGGACCAGGTTCGCCGCCTCGGTGGCCGAGGAGAGCGCCTGCTCCTTCGAGTGGGCCGGCTCGACGACGCCCGCCTCGAACGTGTCAACGACGTCGCCCGAGAACACGTTCAGGCCGGCGTTCGGGTCGCCGCCCTCGTGGGCCGCGCGGAGGTCGACCAGCGTGTCGATGGAGTCGAGCCCGGCGTTCTCGGCGAGCACGCGCGGGACGAGTTCGAGCGCGTCGGCGAACGCCTCGACCGCGAGCTGCTCGCGGCCCTCGACGGAGTCGGCGTAGTCGCGGAGCCGAGAGGCGAGTTCGACCTCGATGGCGCCGCCGCCGGGGAGCACGCGGCCGTCCGAGACCGTGGTCGCGACGACGTCGAGCGCGTCCTGAACGCCGCGCTCGAGTTCGTCGACGACGTGGTCCGTGGAGCCGCGCAGGAGGAGCGTGACGCCGTGGGCCTCGTCGCCGCCCTCGACGTAGAACAGTTCGTCCTCGTCGTCACGGGCGACCGAGCCGTGGCCGAGGTCGTCGGCGGTCGCCGACTCGACGTCGGAGACGATGGCGGCGTCGAGGATGTTCTGGAGGAAGCCCAGGTCGGACTTCTTCACGCGTCGGGCCGCGAGGATGCCCTCCTTCGCGAGGTAGTGCTGGGCCATGTCGTCGATGCCCTTCTGGCAGAAGACGACGTTCGCGCCGGTCGCCTTGATGGCCTCGACCTTCGCGCGGAGCTGCTCCTCCTCTTGGTCGAGGAACTGCTGGAGCTGGTCCGGGTTCTCGATGTTGACGGAGGTGTCGACGTCGGCCTCCTCGACCTCGATCGGGTCGTTCAGCAGGAGCACCTTCGCGTCCTCGACGCCCGTGGGCATGTCGTCGTGGACGGGGTCCTTGTCGACGACCGCGCCCTGTAGGAGTTCGGACTCGCCGGCCGAGCGGCCGGTCTGGGTCTCGATCTCGACGTTCTCCAGGTCGACGACGTGGCTGCCGTCGTCCGCCTCGACGGTGACCTGCTGGACCGCGCGGTAGATGAGGTCGGCGAGGACCTCCTTCTCCAGCTCCGCGCCCTTGCCGGTCATCGACGTCTCGGCGACCTTCTTGATGCGCTCCTCGTCGTCGTGGTCGACGTGCTCCGCGATGTCGTCGACCTCGGCGCGGGCCTGCTCGCTCGCGAGGTGGAAGCCCTTGATGATCGCCGTCGGGTGGATCTCCTGCTCGATGAGGTCCTCGGCGTTCTTGAGGAGTTCGCCCGCGATGGCGACGGCGGTCGTCGTCCCGTCGCCGGCCTCGTCCTCCTGGGTCTCGGCGACCTCGATGATCATCTCGGCGGTCGGGTTGTCGATGTCCATCGTCGTCAGGATGGTGACGCCGTCGTTCGTGATGGTGACGTCGCCCATCGAGTCGACGAGCATCTTGTCCATGCCCTTCGGGCCGAGCGTCGAGCGCACGGCCTCCGCGACGGCGCGCGCCGCCGAGATGTTGTACTCCTGAGCGTCCTTGTCCTTCACCCGCTGGGAGTCCTCGCCCATGATGATCATGGGCTGACCCTGCATTCGTCGCTGACTCATGGTCACCTCCGAATGAGGTTGTGATTCTATATAAAACTTTGGTTGCCGTCCGACGGCGTGGCGCTCGGGCCGATCGGATCGAACGAGCGAAAGCGGAAGACTCGGACGGGGCGTTATGTGCTAATCTGTACCACACCGTTCGGGCCGACGGCCGGCGAACGACGAGCGAGCGCCTCCTTTAAGTGCGAGCGGACGACGGCGGGAGCGGCGGACCCGGCGGACGGACCGTACCCGGCGGACGGACCGCTCGCCGGACGGATCGTCCGCTGAACGGCCGGTCCACGTCGGACGTTCCGCCCGCCGGAGGGGCCCTACTCGTCGGACGCGCCCCGCCCCGGTCCGCCGGACACGTTCCGCCCCGGGGCGCCGGACGCGTCCCGCTCCGATCCGCCGGACGCGTCCCGTCCGTCGACTGCCCCCTTCCAGTGGATGCGGACCGTTCCGACCGCGAACGCGTCGGTCGTGTCGGTGTCACGCTGGATGGCGACGGTGTTCGTCCCCTCGACGAGCGAGGTCCCGGTGAGCGAGTCCGCCCAGTACTGCCACCCGTCGTTCGGCGGGATGTCGAACCCCGAGAGGGAGTCCCCGTTGACGAGGATCTCGTGTCCGTACTCGGCGACGTCGAACGCCTGAACCCCGACGAACGGGTCCAGCGGCTCGTCGGTCGCCACCTCGAACTCGAACTCGTCGGTCCGGTCGCCGGCGTCCCGTGCCCAGTCGAGGTCGAGTCCCCGACCCGACGGCGCGAGCTGGGCGCCGACGTAGACGGTGGCGTAGTTCGCGTGCGTCCGCATCGGTGTACCCTTCGGGGCGACGGATGAAAAGAACAGCCGTTCGTTCGGCTCAGTCGTCGAGCGCTTCCGCGGCCGACAGCAGCTCCGACTCCAGCTCCGCGGGCGGATACTCGGGCTCGTCCTCGGCGTCGATCGTCTCGAGCTCGCGCCGGTTGAGCTGCCGTTCCAGTTGCTCGCGCTTCTTGCGGCCCTGACGCTCGCGCCCACGTTTCGTGTCTGGCATTGACAACCGTGCCAACGCAACCCACAGTTAAGAACCTTTCCGCTCGGCCGGGTCGTCCCCGAACGCACCTGTCCGGTCGGCACCCGCCGTGGCCGGACCGACTCCCCACCGTGGTCGCCCGCGCGGCCCGCCCGACCGCGATTCCCGGGTCGCCCCGGGCGCCGTCGCGTCGACGGACTCGGACCCCCTCCGGCAGCCATGACGCGCCGGTTAAGTGTCTCGACCCCCTGCATCGTCGTAATGACCGAACGGGTGTCGAGCACCCGCGACGCGGTGCTCCGACGGGGTGGTCGGTAGTGGCGAAGGACTTCATCGAGGTCACGGGCGCGGAGGAACACAACCTGAAGGACCTCGACGTGTCGATCCCGCGGGAGAAGTTCACCGTGGTCACCGGACTGTCGGGGTCGGGCAAGTCCTCGCTCGCCTTCGAGACGGTGTACGCCGAGGGGCAGCGCCGCTACATCGAGTCGCTGTCGGCGTACGCGCGGAACTTCCTCGGGCAGATGGACAAGCCGCAGGTCGAGAGCGTGGAGGGGCTCTCCCCGGCCATCTCCATCGACCAGAAGAACGCCGCGAACAACCCCCGCTCGACGGTGGGGACCGTCACGGAACTCCACGACTACCTCCGACTGCTGTACGCGCGCGTCGGCCAGCCGCACTGCCCGGAGTGTGGCCGCGAAGTCGGCGAGCAGTCGGCCCAGCAGATGGTCCGCCGCGTGTTCGAACTCCCGGAGGGGACCAGGGCGAAGATCGCCGCCCCCGTCGTGCGCGACCAGAAGGGGGCGTTCGAGGACCTGTTCGAGGAACTGCGCTCGGGGGGGTACGCCCGCGTCGAGGTCGACGGCGAGGAGTACGACCTCGCGACCGAGACGCCGGACCTCGACGAGAACTACGACCACACCGTCGACGTGGTCGTCGACCGCGTGAAGGTCCGCGAGGAGGACCGCTCGCGCATCACCGACTCCGTGGAGACCGCGCTGGAGGAGGCGGACGGCGTGCTGAAGGTGATCCTGCCGGACCCGCCCGCCGACGTCGACCTCGGCACCGAAGCCCGCTCGACGGGCGACCTCGCCGGCGACGCCGCCGAACGGCTGGTCGTGGAGTTCTCCGAGGAACTCGCCTGTACCCACTGCGGCATCGACTTCTCGGAGATCGAGACGCGGTCGTTCTCGTTCAACTCCCCGCACGGCGCCTGCCCGGAGTGCGAGGGCATCGGCTCGACGAAGGAGGTCGACGAGGACCTCGTCGTCCGCGACGAGTCGAAGCCGATCAAGCACGTGTTCGAGCCGTGGAGCTACAACCGGAACTACTACCGGACCCGCCTCGACAACGTGGCCGAGCACTTCGGCGTGAGCGTGACCACGCCGTTCGAGGAACTGGACGACGACGTGCAGCGCCAGTTCCTCCACGGCACCGACCGACAGGTGTCCTTCGAGCAGCAGACCAGGAACGGCGTCCGTCGCAAGACCCAGCGGTTCGAGGGCGTCATCCCGAACCTCGAACGCCGGCACGTCGAGACCGACTCCGACCGCACGCGCGAGCACATCGAGGAGTTCATGGCCGTCACCGAGTGTCCGGCCTGCGAGGGGACCCGCCTGAAGCCGCAGTCCCGCTCGGTGTACGTCGCCGAAACCGGCATCGCGGAGGTGAACCGGATGTCCATCGGCGACGCGCTGGCGCACTTCGAGGGGATGGAGTCGACGCTCACCGACCGCGAACGCACCATCGCCGAGGAGATCCTGAAGGAGATCCGCGCACGCCTCGGCTTCATGGAGGAGGTCGGGCTGGAGTACCTGACGCTCGACCGGGAGGCCTCGACCCTCTCGGGCGGCGAGAGCCAGCGCATCAGGCTCGCGACCCAGGTCGGTTCCGGCCTCGTCGGCGTGCTGTACGTGCTCGACGAGCCGTCGATCGGCCTCCACCAGCGCGACAACGACCGACTGCTGAACACGCTCGAGGGATTGCGCGATCTCGGGAACACGCTCATCGTCGTCGAGCACGACGAGGCGACGATGCGCCGGGCCGACGAGATCATCGACATGGGTCCGGGGCCGGGCAAGCACGGCGGCCAGGTCGTCGCGCAGGGCGACTTCGACGACATCGTCGCCTCCGAGGAGTCGATCACGGGCGACTATCTGGCCGGCCGCAAGGACGTCGACGTGCCCGACGAGCGGCGCGGAAGCGACGCCGCGCTGACGATCAGGGGCGCGCGCCAGCACAACCTCAAGGACGTCGACGTGGACGTCCCGATCGGCCAGTTCACCGCCATCACCGGCGTCTCCGGGTCGGGCAAGTCCACCCTGATGCACGACGTGCTGTACAAGGGGCTCGCCAGGACGATGAACGACAACACCGAGGTCGACCCCGGCGACCACGACGCCATCGAGGGGACCGAGCACGTCGAGGGCGTCCGGCTCATCGACCAGTCGCCCATCGGGCGCACGCCGCGCTCGAACCCGGCGACCTACACCGACGTGTTCGACTACGTCCGGGAACTGTTCGCGGACACGAAGCTCGCAAACCAGCGCGGCTACGAGAAGGGCCGGTTCTCGTTCAACGTCAAGGGCGGCCGCTGCGAGGAGTGCGGCGGCCAGGGCACCGTGAAGATCGAGATGAACTTCCTCTCGGACGTGTACGTCCCGTGCGAGGAGTGCGGCGGCGCGCGGTACAACGACGAGACGCTCGACGTGACGTTCAAGGGCGCCACCATCGCGGACGTGCTCGACATGACCGTCGAGGAGGCGTACGACTTCTTCGAGTCCCACACGGGGCTCAGCCGCCGGCTCGGCCTCCTGAAGGACGTCGGCCTCGACTACATGCGGCTCGGCCAGCCCTCGACGACGCTCTCGGGCGGCGAGGCTCAGCGAATCAAGCTCGCCGAGGAGCTCGGCAAGAAGGACTCGGGCGACACGCTCTACCTCCTCGACGAGCCGACGACCGGCCTCCACAAGGAGGACGAGCGGAAGCTCATCGACGTGCTCCACCGCCTCGCGGACAAGGGCAACACGGTCGTCGTCATCGAGCACGAACTCGACCTGGTGAAGAACGCCGACAACGTCCTCGACCTCGGCCCCGAGGGCGGCGAGGGCGGCGGCGAGGTCGTCGCCACCGGCACCCCCGAGGAGGTCGCCCGCACCGAGGGCTCCTACACCGGGAGGTACCTGCGCGACTACCTCCCCGACGTCGACCTGGAGGGGCCGCGTGCGGACCGCCGGCTTCCCGCGCGGGAGGAGGAGGCCGAGGCCCCCGCGGCGACCGACGACTGAGCGAAACCGGTTTCCCCCGGGTTTCGAGTCCCACGTCCATGCCCGCACGACGGCTCGGCGACCTCGCGTACGCCCTCGCCGGCTGGTTCCTCCTCGCGCTCGCGCCCGCCGCGGGGGTGATCGAACTGCTCTCGCTCGGCGCCGTCGGCACCGGGCCGGCGTTCGTGCTCGCCGCGCTCGTCGCGGCCCCGCTCGCGGCGTTCCACTGGCTGGGTCGCCGGTCGGTGGGCCCGCTCGGCGCGATGTTCTTCTGGGCGGTGGCGCTGTCGGTCACCGCCGGCCTGCCGCTCGCGTTCCTCCTCGACAGGTTCGCTGTCGGGGGCGGGCTCGGCGCCCCGGCGGTGCGGCTCGCGTTTCTCGCGGTCGTGTACGCCGGCGCGTACGTCGTCGGCGTCCGGCGACGGTCCGACGGGTTCGCGGTCCGGCCGTGAGCGGCCGACCACCTCCCCCCGAGTCGACGCGAGGCTTTTGTGACTGTCACGCACAGTTCCACGCATGGTCACCGCCTACGCCGCCATGCGCGACCGCTTCCTCGCGGCCGACCCCGACGCGGGGACGACCGTCTCGACGGCCCTCGACGGCCGGTCGCTGGAGTGCGTCGCCGTCCACCCCGACCGGTCCGAACGCGTCTTCGTCGGCACCTTCGAGTCCGGCCTCCGCCGGTCGACCGACGGGGGACGGTCCTTCGAGCGCGTCGACGACTTCCCCCACGACGCCGTGATGTCGGCCGCCGTCTCCCCGCACGACCCGGAGGTCGTGTGGGCCGGCACGGAGCCCTCGCGGGTGTACCGCTCCGCGGACGGCGGCGATTCGTGGACCCACCTCGACGGCCTCGTCGACCTCCCGTCGAGCGACGACTGGTCGTTCCCGCCCCGACCCCACACCCACCACGTCCGCTGGCTCGAACCCGACCCCGCGGACCCCGACCGCTGGTACGTCGCCATCGAGGCGGGGGCGCTCGTCCGGACCCGCGACGGCGGCGCGACGTGGGAGGACCGCGTGCCGGGCTCCCGGATCGACAACCACTCGCTCGTCACCCACGCCGACGCCCCGGGGCGGGCCTGGGTCGCCGCCGGCGACGGCTACGCCGAGACCGACGACGGGGGCGACGGCTGGCGACACCCCCAGAGGGGGCTCGACAGGACCTACTGCTGGAGCGTCGCCGTCGACGAGCCGGCCGAGGACGGCGCGAATCGCGTTCTGGTCTCGGCCGCGCGCGGCGCGTACGAGGCCCACAGGGCCGAGCGCGCCGAGACGTACGTGTACCGCCGCGAGGGTGACGGCGACTGGGAACGGCTCGACGACCGAGGACTCCCGCTCGGGAAGGGCGTCACGCGGCCGGTGCTCGCACGGTCCCCCTCGGACCGACCGGGCAGGTTCTACGCCCTGTCGAACCGCGGGCTGTTCCGGACGGCCGACGCGGGCGACTCGTGGGACGCCGTCGGCGTCGACTGGCCCGACCGCTTCGCCGACCAGACGGCCCGCGGGCTGGCGGTAGTTCCCTAGACTACGGCCGACTCGCTCCCGGTTCACCCCGGCGGACGCTCCCACGGTTTCAAGGCACGGAACGGGACCATCGTCGTCGATGACGTAGCCGGCGACCGGACGGCGTGGAGCGGGTGCGCGACGCGTCGCCGTCCGGAGGGGAGCGTCGCCCGCACGCCACGACCCGGGGTCCGAACCGACGGTGGCACGTCGGACCGGGACCCGTCCCGCGAACCACGAGACATATCTCCCTCCGCGCACAGCCGGAAGTATGTACGATTTCGTCGTGGTCGGCGTCGGCCCGGCGGGGGCGCGGTTCGCCCGGCGCGCGGCCGAGTCGCGATACGACGTGCTCGCGCTGGAGAAGGGCGAGGTCGGGACGCCCCTCGCCTGCTCGGGCCACGTCTCCACGGACGTCTGGAACTACGTTCCCGAGGGGGCGCGGGAGGACCTGTTCCAGAACCGCGTCTACGGCGCGGAGTTCCACGTCGGCGGCCCCGACGGGGACGGCTACCGGTTCTACAAGCGCGAGGAGGTGTCGAACGTCATCGACCGCGTCGAACTCGACCGGACGCTCGCGGACGCCGCCCGGGAGGCCGGCGCGGACGTGCGGGAGGGCCACACCGTCACGAGCGTGGAGGAGCGGGCCGGCCACGTCGCCGTCACCGCCAGCGTCGGCGGCGCCGAGCGCACCTTCGAGGCCCGGATGGTCGTCGGCGCCGACGGCCCGGTCTCCCGGGTCCGCCGGGGGCTCGGCCTCCCGGAGCCGGACGAGACGCTCCACGGGGTGCTCGCGTTCGACGAGGAGCCGGACGGCGGCGACTACGTCTCGGTCCACCTCACCGCGCCGCGCTTCTTCGCCTGGCGCATCCCCCGCGGCGACGCCGGCGTCGAGTACGGCCTCGCCGCGCCGCCGGGCCACGAGGTGAACGAGCTGTTCGACGAGCTCACGGACGCCTACGACGTGGAGACGGACCACTTCTGTTCGGGCGCCATCCCCATCGGCCCGCCCGAGCGGACGACCGCCACACGGGGGTTCCTGATCGGCGACGCCGCCGCCCAGACGAAGCCGTTCACCGGCGGCGGCATCCTCTACGGGATGCGCGCGGCCGACGTCGCCGCCGACGTGGTCGACCCCGAGGACCCCACGACGCTCCCGCGCTACGAGGAGGCGTGGCGCGACGAGCTGGAACGTGAGATCCGGTTCGGCCACTGGATCCGACGGGCCTACTCGCTGCCGGAGCCGGTCCAACGTGCGGGGCTGTGGGCGCTCTCGGGAGAGATCGGCGTCCACATGGACGAGCCGAGTTCGTTCTTCTCGCGCGAGCACCTTCGAAAGTTGTTCTCCTGAGGGGGCATGGAATCGTTCGTCCCTTCGGTGTCGACGGTGTGACGGCCACAGTCGGCGAGAAGTCCCCGGAAGCCCCCGCTCGCTGACCGAGCCCCGACGACGCAAGCACTGGAGCCGAGGGAGCGAAGTCGTTCGAAACGGCGAAGCCGTTTCGTGATGACGAGAGGCGCGAAGCGCCTCTCGAACCACGACCGAGGTGAAGCGCGCAGCGAGCGGCCCCTTCCACTCCCACCCGGAAGTCAGTCGGGGTCGTCCCTCGCCGGAGAATCGGCTTCGTCGCCGGCGGTCACTCGGGGTACGTCGGGAGCCGGGCCGAGTCTGCGCTTCCCTCGACGAAGGGGAGGTCGACGCGTTCTGCGGCCACCTCGTCGCCGCCGACGCGGACGGTCAGGTTGCTTCCGTCGGAATCGAAGTCGACGAACGCGAGCGCGACGGGGGCGTCGAGCGTCGGCGACTCGACGGCGCGGGTCACCTCGCCGACCGCGGCGTCGCCGTCGAACACCGCGGCGCCGGAGTCGGGGAGCTCCTCGGGCCGAAGCCCGACCAGCCGACGGCTCGGCCGGCCGCGGTTCTCCACCTTCGAGACGACCTCCTGGCCGACGAAACAGCCCTTCTCGTAGTCCACGGCGTTCCGGAGGCCGACGACGTTCGGGAGTCTGCCCTCGAGCTCGGACTCGAACTGCGGCGTTCCGGCTTCGAGGGTGAGCGCGTCCCAGGTCCGGTAGCCGAACGGCGCGGCGTTCAACCCCCGCGTCAGGAGGGTGTCGAACACGTCCTCGGCGTCGGCGGCCGCACAGATCACCTCGTACCCCTCCTCGCCGAGCGGCGCGTCCGCCGCGACGACGGTGACGCCGATGTCCTCCTCGGGACCGCCGTCGATTCGCCCGCGAACGAACGAGAGCGCGGGTTCCGGCGCGCCGGCACCGTTCAGCACGGAGGCGACCTTCTCAGTGGCGTTGTGGCCGTGGACGCCGAACACGCCGAACTCGTCGCTCGCGTCCCGGAGTTCGACGTCGTCGATGAACACCTTCCCCGACCAGTCCTCGACGAGTGGCCCCGCCCGGTCCGGCGGCGTGAAAAGCAGGAGCCGCTCGCCGGCGTTGTAGACGTACATGTCCGTCTCGACGGCGCCCTGCGGGTCGAGCAGCAGCGCGTACGTCCCCTCGCCGTCGGTCGTCGGCACGCGGTTCGAGACCGCGTTGTCGACGAAGTCGACGCGGTCGTCGCCCTCGACGACCACGACGCCGTACCCCATCTCGATCGCCCCGACGCCGTTTCGTACGGCCCGCGCCGCACTGTCCGGGCGCCCGTAGTGGGCGACGACCTCCCGGCCGCCGCGCTCCTCGAACGTCGCGCCGTGGTCCTCGTGGACGTCAGCGACCAGACTCATGGCCCCGCGTACGGCCCCGGCATCAAAAGGCCCCCCGGTCGACCGGCGACCGGCGACCGGCGACGTCGCGGTGACGGTCGACCGACGAGATCACAGCCCGAACCGGTCCCTGATCGTGTCGAGGAGCCCCGCGTCGTCGTCCGGAACCTCGCCCGGGTCGGGGACCACCCTGTCCTCGGGGAAGATCCTGACGCGTTCGCCGTCGTCGTTCACCTCGATGAGCCCGTCGTCCTTCAGGGTCGCGAGCGCGCCCTCCAGTTCGTCGATGCCGGCGTCCACGCCCGAGCGGAGTTCGAGGACGGTCATTCCCTCGTCGGCCCTTGCGACGAGCGCGTCGAGGACGGCGACCTCCACGTCCGCACGGTCGCGGAACTCCGACCGCGCCTTCATACGCGGGGTATCGGCGGGCGCCGGTTTACGTGTACCGGCGTCACCGTCTGTCGGGCGTCAGACGGTGAGGGAACCCTTTTGTCCACGAAGCCGGTGTTGGTCGGTAATGGGACTCAGGTGCCTGCTCGGTCACGACTTCACGGAGCCGACGGCCGAGCGAGAGCGCGAGGAACGGGGGGACGAGGTCGTCGTCACCATCAGGGAGGTGAAGGAGTGCCGACGCTGCGGGGAGACGCAGGTGATCACCGAGAACACGGAGGTCACGTCCGTCGACCGGCCGGCCGACCGGGGCCGGAGCGGAGCGGAGCCGAACACGGGGTTGTTCTCGGGGGAACCCGACGCGGGCGGCGCCGGCACGAGCGACTTCGACGCGGGCGGCCGGTCCGGCGTGCGCGTCGACGAGGCCGAGGCCACCGACATCGACGAGGGGTTCGACCACCCGCACGGGGATCCGGAGGACGTGGACCCGTCGATCGAGAACGACGCCGAGATCATCAGGGAGGGTCCCTCCGACGCCCCGGAGGAACCGTCCGGCGCCCCGTCCGGGGAACCCGACGTCGGGTCCCGAGCGCGTGACGCCCACGACGAGGAGGGGGCCGAACGGGCCGCCGAGTCGACGGTCGCGGACGCCGAACCCGCCGGGAACCCCGAGCGCGGCCACGGGGAGTGGCCCGACGCCGACCGCAAGGACGCGGCGGGTGCGGACGAGGAGGCGACCGGCTCTCGCGGCGGGTGGCCCGACCCGGACGGAGCCGACCGCACCGCTCGCGACGGGGCCGTCGACAGCGAGGGGTCCGCGGCCAGCGAGGCCCGCACCGGGGTCGTCTCCGGCGACGAACGGGACGGGGCCGGCGGAACGGCCGCGACCGGGGACGAGGACGTCGAGTTCATCGACGCCGACGGACGGGACGACGCGGACGGACCGGGCGCCTGGCCCGACCAGACGGGCGAGGACGAGGGATTCGACGCCGAGGTGGGAACCGGCGGGTCGGACGGGGACGTCACCGTCGACGGGAACCTCACCCCCCGGGTGAACCCCGACGCCGACCCGGGGGAGGACGTCGAGTTCATCGAGGCGGAGTCCTCGAACGCCTCGACCAGGGAGTCCCGGCCGTCGCCCGGCGTCTCGCCGACCGGGGGTTCGGACGACCCGTCGAGTTCGGCCACCTCGCCGACCGGGCCGGCCAGGAACGGAACGTCCAGCGGCGGCGCGGCGGACCGCTCCTCACGGAGCCACGAGGTCGAGTTGACCACGACCGTGGGGGACCGCGAGACGGAGTACGTCTGCCCGAAGTGTGGCGCGCGCGAGCGCGTCGGCGCCTCCTCCATGCGGGCGGGCGACATCTGCCCCGAGTGCAAGCGGGGCTACATCGAGGAGCGGGAACTGGAGTAGCTCCCCGGTCACCCCCAGCGAAGTTCCAAATCCAGTTCTCCAACGTCCCGTCCTCCGGTCGGTTCCGTTCTCAGTCCGGTCCTTCCGCTCTGCCCGCCCCGTCGCTCCGTGCATCCCCGTTCCGGTCCAGTTCGTTCACGTCGGACTCGCCACCCCGGAGCGTGCGACGGGTGCACACGGGACGCCCGTCACGTCTGACGAAACTCGTTTAGGGACCCCTGCCGAACGGGTGGCCATGAAGCAGTACAAGATGCGCCGCGGAGAGCACCTCGAGGACCGGATGCCGGACCTGAAGGGCGAGATCGAGGAGCGGTTCGGGCCGGTCTCCGGCACCGAGGAGCACGACGGCCACGAACTGTACGTCGTCGAGGAGCCCGACAACCCCGTCTTCGATCGGATCCTCGCCGGTGCAGCCTCCTACTCCGGCAAGAAGGACAAGCTCGCGGTCCACTTCGAGGAGCGACCGGCCGAGGAGGTCATCGCGGAGGGGAACGCCGACGCCGCTGCCGACGCCGTGGACGCCAAGAACTCCTTCCTGCTCGACGCCACGGGCCGGGACGCGAAGTCGCGCCGCGAGTCGCTGAAACGCGAGGTCGAGGACGACGCGCCCGACTACTGATTCTGGGCTCGTGTGGCCATTCAGTACCGGAGAGTCGGTAGCGACTGCACGACCTGCTCGTTAGCCCCGGAAGCCTCCGCCGCTCCCGACCCGTGGATCGATTCGGGTATCGTGGTGCGGTTCCCGAAGCCCCTGCGGCTGTCGACTCGGTAGACTGCTGCGCTCCTCGCTCCCTCCGGTCGCTGCGGTGCTTGGCGGTCCGTTCCTTCGCCGACCCACTGGAGAGCACGCTCTCCCGAGTTCAGGGCGCACGCGCCCGTGAAAGCCGCAGCCCCTTTCAGTCCGGCCCGGACCGCACCTCGCCCTCCCGTACCTCGGAGCACCCTCCTCGGAAACTCACCCCCGCTCGCAGGCTCGCTCGCGTGACCGAGGCGCGGCCGCAGTTCGCCACGACCCGTCGTCCCGACCGTAGTAACCCGGAATCAGAGCCGCTCCGGCAGATACCCCCCGTCGACCTCCACGTTCTCGCCCGAGACGTACCCCGACTCCTCCAGCAGGAAGAAGGAGAGCACGTTCACCAGGTCCTCGACGGACGCCCACCGGCCCCGGGGGGCGTCCTCGGGGAACGCGTCGGAGGTCTCGACCACGTACGGCGAGACGGCGTTCACGGTGACCCCGTCGTCCTGGGTGTCGGCCGCGAGCATGCGCGTGAACATCAGCACGCCCGTCTTGGCGATGAAGTAGGGCGCGTTCTTCGGGTGGACCATCGACTTCCCGCTGCCGGCGTAGCCCACGTTGACGATGCGCCCCCACCCCCTCTCGCGCATCCCCGGCAGCGCGCGCTTCGAGCAGAGGTACGTCCCGTTGACGTTCGTGTGGAGGACGGTCTGCCACGTCTCGAACGGGATGTCCGCCCAGTGTTCCGGCGCGAACGCGCCGACGTTGTTCACGAGCACGTCGACGCCGCCGAGTTCGGACTCGACGTCCGCGAACAGGCCCTCCACCGCGTCCGGGTCGGTCACGTCCCCCTGGACCGTCGTCGCCGCGACGCCGCGCTCGCGGGCCTCCTCGGCCGTCGCCTCCGCCTCCGCGCCGCTCGTCCGGTAGTGGACCGCCACGTCGGCGCCGTACTCCGCGCACGCGAGCAGGAAGCCGCGGCCGATCCCCGTCGCGCTGCCGGTGACGAGGGCGGTCCGCCCGGTCAGGTCCGGTTCCATGCCCGTCCGCTCGCCCGCCGCCGACTAAACGCTGCCCACCGTCGCTACCCTTTTGATACAGGGGTCCAAGTCGCCGCGTATGCCTATCGAAACCGTGCTGCTCGCGGTCGGTCGCGACGATGACGCTCGGATGAAACGAATGGTCGAGGCCGCCGTCGACCTGGCCGCCTCGGCGGACGCCCGAGTCATCGTGGCTCACGCCTTCCCAACGCAGGGATCCGTGGACGACGCGCTGGGCCGGCTCGACATCACCGGTGGATCGCCCGACGACGTGACCCGTCGCCTGGAGAGCGTCCGCGTCGCGCGGTCCGAACTCGAGGCGGCTGAGGTGAACTTCGAGATCCGTGGCCTCGTCGGCGACCCCGGCAGCGCCATCTCGGACCTGGCCGGCGAGGTCGGCGCCGACCGCGTCATCGTCGGCGGCCGGAAGCGCTCCCCCACCGGGAAGGCCGTCTTCGGCAGCACGGCCCAGGAGATCCTCCTGTCCGCGCCGTGCCCCGTCACGTTCGTGCGCGAGTGAGTACTCGCTGGCTTCCTCGGAGGCTGGACGCCCGAGAGCGTCCCCGTCCCGTTCCGCGGCCCGGCACCGTCTGGGTTCGAACGCCCATCAGTTCGCCCGAATATTCACTCGCGGACGGGTGAGAAACGGCACCGTTACGTATCGCGGCGGTCACCGTACGAGTGATGGCTTCGTACGTCGGCGTCGACCTCGGCGCGACGAACGTCCGCGCGGTGGTCGGCGACGAGGAGGCTCGAGTTCTGGGCCGGGCGAAACTTCCGACGCCCGACGGCCCCACCGGCATCGCGATCACCGAGGCGGTCCTCGACGTGACCCGGGGCGCGTGCGCCGACGCCGGCGTCGACCCGAAGACCGTGCAAGCGGCCGCCGTCGCCTCGTTCGGGCCGTTCGACCTCGCCGAGGGGGTCGTCGACAACCCGGCGAACTTCCCGGACACGGTCGGGCGCATCCCCCTCACGGGCCCGCTCTCCAACCTGCTCGGCACCGACGAGGTGCACCTCCACAACGACACCGCCGCGGGCGTCATCGGCGAGCGCTTCCACAGCGAGCGGAACCCCGACGACATGGTGTATCTCACCATCTCCTCGGGCATCGGGACCGGGGTCTGCGTCGACGGCAACGTCCTCTCGGGGTGGGACGGCAACGCCGGCGAGTTCGGCCACGTCGTCGTCGACCCCGACGGCGCGATGACGTGCGGGTGCGGCCGGGAGGGCCACTGGGAGGCGTACTGCTCGGGCGAGAACGTCCCCCGGTACGCCCGCCACCTGTTCGGGACGACCGACACCCCCACGGACCTCCCCGTGAACGCCGACGGCTTCGACGCCGCCGACGTGTTCGGCGCACACGGCTCGGACCCCCTCGCGGACCTCGTCGTCGAACGCGTCCAGCGGTGGAACGTGCTGGGCGTGGCGAACATCGTCCACGCGTACGCGCCGCTCGTCGTCATCGTCGGCGGCGCGGTCGCGATCCACAACCCGGAACTCGTCGTCGACCACCTGAACGAGCGGCTCGCCCCGGAGGTGTTCACCAACGTCCCGGAGGTCCGGCTCACCGAACTCGGCGACGACGTGGTCGTGAAGGGCGCGCTCGCCTCCGCGCTCACCGACGGCACCGGCGACCGGAGCCGGCTGTAACCGGCCGGCGCGTTCGACTCCGCCACGTCTATGCCCGCCCGCCCCGCAACTGGGGTATGCGACGACGCGACGCGCTCCGCGCGGGCGGGGCCCTCCTCGGGGCGGGACTGCTCCCCGGCCGCGCGGTCGCGGACGCCGCCGGCGTGGCGGGCTCCGACGCGACCGGCGTCGGGGACTCCGACGTGGTCGGTTCCGACGGCTACGAGCCGATCGGCCGGCTCGACCTCGAGGGGACCAAGGAGGCCGTCGTCGGGCCCGACGGCGAGGCGGCGTACCTGGCGCTGACGAACGGCTACGCGACGGTCGACCTCTCGGACCCGTCGAATCCGGCCGTCCTCGCCGAGCGCCGCGGGCTCCGGGAGGACGCCGAGGCCGGCGCGCTGCGGCAGGTGTACGACGTGAAACACGACGACGACACGCTCGCGGTCGTCGGCCCGGCGAACCCGGGCGTCGAGGGGTCGTCCGGCGCGCTGCTGGTCGACGTCTCCGATCCCGGCGCCCCCGGGGAGCGGGCGTTCTTCGGGACCGACTACCCCATCCACAACTGCTTTCTCGACGGCTCGACGCTGTATCTCACGGGGAACGGGGCCGGCGGAAACCCGCTCGTCGTCGTCGATGTCGGCGGCGGGGAGCCGACCGAACTGGCGCGCTGGTCGCTCACCGACCACGAGGCGGCCTGGCGGGACGTCGCCCCCGGCCTCCGGGTGCTCCACGACGTGTGGGTGAACGACGGCCTCGCCGCGCTCGTGTACTGGGACGCCGGGACGTACCTGCTCGACGTGAGCGACCCCGCCGCGCCCGAACACGTCGGAACGGTCCCCGCCGGCGACCCCGCGGAACTCGCGGACCCGCCGGCCCGCGAAGCGCTCCTCCCGCCGGGGAACCACCACTACGCCGCCACCGACCCCGCGAACGACCTGCTCGCGATCGGGATGGAGTCGTGGGGCGCGCTCGTCGACGAGGACGGGGAGTACGAGGGCGGGCCCAGCGGCGTGGAGCTGTACGACGTCTCCGACCCGAGCGAGCCCGAACTCCTGTCCGCCGTCGCGTCCCCGGAGTCGCCCGACCCGACCTACTCGGGCGTCTGGACCACCGCGCACAACCTCGAGTTCCGCGACGGGACGCTGTACACGTCCTGGTACCAGGGCGGCGTGAAGCGACACGACCTGACCGACCCGACCGACCCGGTCGAGGAGACGTGGTGGGTCGACCCCGACGAGACGAGCTTCTGGACCGCGCGGACGGCCGTCCCGGACGAGTTCTTCGTCGCCTCCTCGATGGACATCGGGGAGACGACGGCCGGACTGTGGACGTTCCCGGACGAACCCGGCGTCGGCGGGAACCCGGACGCGCTCGCCGAGGGTGGCTCGACCGACGCGCCGGGCGCGACCGGAACGTCGACGGCGACGTCCTCGCCGACGACCGCGACCCCGCCGCCGGCCGCGACGCCGACGGCGACGTCGACCGGGAGCCCCACCGAGACGGCCGGATCGGGCTTCGGCGCGCTCGCGACGCTGGGTGGGGCGAGCCTGGCACTCCTGCGGGCGCTCGGCGGGCGTTAGGAACCCTGACACACTTTCCTTCGGGGAACTCCGGATCGGTCGAACCGCAAGCTTTCAAGGCTCCGACCCCTACGAGGAGGTAATGAACGACCTCGCCGAGCGCGTGGAGGAGTGGATGGTCGGGCAGATGCCGATCATCCGGATGCACGGCGGCACGAGCGTCGTGCGCGAGGCCGACCCCGAGGAGGGGCTGGTCGTCGTCGAACTCGGAGGGACGTGTTCGGGCTGTGGCATTTCCGACGTCACGGCCCAGAACATCAAACGCGACCTCATCATGGACGTCGAGGAGGTCGAGGACGTGCAGGTGAAGGTGCCGGACACGGGCGACATGGGCGCGAGCACGGTCGAGGGCGGCCGCGGCGGCGAACTCCAGTTCTCGACCGAGTCGTCCGACCACTTCTGAACGGGTCGGAACGTCGCGGGGACCGGGTCGCCTGGTCCGCCGCTCGCCCCCCTCCCGGAATTCCGACCGTTCGTCTATCTTTCGTTCGTTTTCATAGACGCATGTTCGTGGAAACGGGGATTCGTAATGATACACCTTATACTCGAACGGTGCATCTATGGACAAACTTTATCCGGTGTTCCCTGCCAGTATCGGTCGCAATGTCCGATGGAAACGAAACGCTCGGTCGGTTCTGGTCCGCCGCTCCGTTCCCGCTGCCAGGGGAGCGTCGCCGGCGCGGGCCGGCCCGGACGAGAGGAGCGAAACGCCGGAGGTGGTCGACGGGCCGGTGAGCGTCCGAGACACCATCCGGCCCGCCCTGCCGTAGTCGCGGGCCAACCACTACCTGCCTTCACCGCTGGAGGCTCCTACGTGTGAGAGCGGTCCGCGCCGCCGCGCGGGCCCACCCGGTCGGTGCCGCCGCCGTCGCTCGGCGACGTCACGCCGGCACGACCGTTATCGTCCGCTTCCTGTCGATCGCGTCCTCGAGTTCCTCGGCGATCGCCGACCCGCGCGACACCTGGATGTCGCCGCCGCGCCCCACCGTCGCCGTGAACAGGTACTCGCCGTCCGCGCGCACCTCCACCGTCTCGCCGACGTGCTCGTCCATCCGGACGACGACGTGGCGGCTGGTGATCTCGGGCTGGACGACCTGCCCCTGCGGCTTCGGCGTTCCGCCCGCGGTCCCGGCACCGCCCGCGTCCCCTCCCCGTGCCCCGCCGTCGGCCGCGTCGAAGCCGCTCGCGCCGCCGGAGTCGGCGGGCCGCTCCGAGTGGGTCCGCACGTCGATGTCGATGCCGAGCCTGTTCTCGATGTCGGAAATGCGGCCGCCGCCCTTCCCGATGACGTAGCTGATGTCGTCCTCGTCCACGTAGACGATCGCCTCGTTCTGTCCCCGGAGTTCGACCTCGACGTGCCCGCGGGCGACCGACCGGATCTCCCGCTCGATCTCCTGTTTCGCGATGCGGCCGACGCCCGTCTCGGGCTCGTCCTCCTCGTCGCCGAGCGGGACGGTGACGACCTGCCGGTTGAACGTGTAGATCTCGAAGGCGGGGACGCCGGTCTCGAAGTCGACGACCTGGATGACCGGACGCGCGAGGTCCTCGGCGGTGAGCCCCGACGGCACCTTCACCTCCGTCGTCACGTCGTAGACGGTGTCCACCTCCCCGGCCTCGATGAAGACGACGGTGTCGACCACCTGCGGGATCATCCCGAGTTCGACGCGGCCGACGAGCCGCTGGAGCGCGTCGATGGCGCGGGTCGCGTGGGTCACCCCGACCAGGCCGACCCCGGCGAGCCGCATGTCCGCGAACACCTCGAAGTCGTGGGTCTTGCGGACCTCGTCGTAGATGGTGTAGTCCGGACGCACGAGCAGGAGCGAGTCGGCCGTCTTGGCCATGTCGCCGCCGAGCGCGGTGTACTGGGTGATCTCCTCGGACACCTGCAGGTCGCGCGGCTTCTCCATCGTCTTCACCGCGTAGTCGTTCTCGTTCAGGAACTCCGCGACCGCCTGCGCGAACGTCGACTTGCCGGCGCCGGGCGCGCCCGCGATGAGCACGCCGCGCTGGCGCTCGAGGAAGCGCTCGCGCAGTTCGTCCGCGAACTCGTAGTCGTCGAGCGTCGTCTTCGCGACCGGCCGGACCGCCGTGATCTCGATGGCGTCCGAGAACGGCGGCCGGGCGACCGCGACCCGGTAGTTGCGGTACTGGACGATGGTCATCCCGGGCTCGGAGAGCTCGATGAACCCCTGGGGGGACGCGCGGGCCGTCGCCTCCACGTCGTTGGCCCAGTCGGCCATCTGCTCCTCGGAGACGACCTCGTCGTCGATGAAGACGTAGCGCATCTCCCCGATGGTGCCGCGCTTGGCCTTCGGCCGCGTGCCGGTCTTCAGGTGGACCGACATCGTGTCCTCCGTGAAGAACGACTCGATGGCGAGCCCGTCGTCCTTCCGGCCGCGTACCTCGGCCTCGACGTACTCGACGTCGAGCCCCGTCGCCTCGCCGGTCTCGGCCTGCACGTAGTCGCTCGTGAGGAGGGTCGCGTCGTGTTCGACCGCGAGCGCCCTGATGAGCGCGTCGACGTCGCCCTCGCCGGCGCCCTCCTGTTCGGCCGCCGAGGGGCGCCGGCCGACGAACTCGGCCTCGACGGTCCCCTCCTTCGCGAACTCGGCGAGCCGCTGGAGTTCGGCGATGCCGTCCCAGCCGGTGTCGAGGCCCTCGTTGGCCTGCCGTTCCAGCTCCGCGACGACGGCCTCGGGGACGAACACCGTCGCTCCCTCGTAGCGACCGTCCTCGACCCGTTCGGACACGCGTCCGTCGACGACGGCGCTGGTGTCCGGTACGACGTTCATACGCCCACTCCGGTCGGCTCACCCATAAAATCCGCGTGTACGGCCGGCGTGAGGGACGCCTCCCCCGTCGGTCGTCGTCGTTGCCCGCGGCTCATCGTCGACGTCCCCGGCCGTTCCACCCGGGGCCGCAACAGCAAGCAGAACGGTTTGGGCCGTGGAGCCGACCGTGCCGGACGCCGCGGGGAAGCCGCATCGATCCCTCCGACCCCTGCATATGGTAGCACGCCACTGATTGACGCAGTCGCCCTCACGGAGAACGGGTGTAACCCGTGTTCTTTCACGACGACGAACTCCAGTTCGAGGTCGAGGTCGAGGAACCGAACCCGTACTTCGCGAAGATGCTCCAGCAGGCCATCGGCGGCGCGGAGGGCGAGATGCGCGTCGCGCTCCAGTACATGTTCCAGGCGTTCGCGGTGCCGGCCGAGAAGCAGGAGTTCCGGCGGCTCCTGATGGAGACCGCCTGCGAGGAGCTCGGACACATCGAGATGCTCGCGACTGCCGTGAGCAAGAACCTCGCCGGGGCCCCCGAGGAGCTCCGCGAGGAGGCGCGCGAGGACGCGGTCATCGACGCGATGATGAGCGGCGGACAGCCACGGCAGGCGCTCTCGGCCGGCCTCCACGCGATGCCCGTCGACAGCAACGGGGTCCCGTTCACCGGCGGGTACGTCGTCGCGAGCGGCAACCTCGCGGCGGACATGTACGCCAACGTGATGGCCGAGTCCACCGGCCGGCTGCTGGCGACGCGCCTCTACGAGTTCACCGACGACCCCGGCATGAAGGACATGCTCGCGTACCTCATCGCGCGGGACACGATGCACCAGAACCAGTGGCACGCGGCGCTCGAGGACATGGGCGAGCACGTCCCGGTGCCGGCGAGCTTCCCGCAGGAGAAGGAGAACGACGACTGGAACTACGCGTTCATGTCCACGTACCGGGAGGAGCGGGAGGACCCCGGGCGGCCGTGGACGGAGGGCACCTCCTTCGACGGGAAGGAGGAGTTCACCTACAGCCCCGACCAGCCCGGCGGCGGCCCCCCGGACCTCGAGGAGGTAATCGACGAGATGTACAACGAGGTGAACTGACGGCGGCGGGCGGGCCGACGGCGGGTCGCGTCGCTCGCAGGGGCGTCGCGGGCGAAGCCGTCGCGAGCGGGACGGCCCCTCGGCGACTCACTCCTCGTCGTCCTCCGGTTCCCTGTCGTCGGGGGACTCGTGTTCCGTCTCGGTCCACTCCTCCTCGTCGACGTCCGCCCCTCCGCCGTCGTCGGAGTCGTCGGCCCCGTTTTCGTCGGTCATGCGTCGGGACGTTCGCGCGGAACGGGCAAAACCGCGGCGGCCGTCGGCGGGGCCGCGCGCGAACGTCCGCCTCCACGAACGTTTTGTCCCCGCTGACGGATGGGGTGACATGGACGAACGCAAACTCGCGGACCTCGCCGCCGACCTCGTCTCCGTCCCGAGCCACGAGGACGAGACGGCCGCCGGCGACGCCGTCGAGGACTGGCTCCGGCACGAGACCGACGCGGCGGTCACCCGCGACGAGCACGGGAACGTCCTCGCCCGCCGCGGGGATCCGACGGCGCCCTCGGTCGCGCTCGTCGGCCACCACGACGTCGTCCCGCCGGGCGAACCGCAGGTCGACGGGGAGGGGAACTACGTCGTCGAGGAGCGGGACGGCCGCCTGTACGGCCGCGGGAGCGCCGACATGAAGGGCGCGGTCGCGGCGTCGATGCTGGCGTTCCGGGACGCCGACCTGGGCGATCGGACGGAACCCGACGGGAGCGGCGCGCCCGCCTGCGAACTCGTCCTCGCCTCGTTCGTCGGCGAGGAGGTCGGCGGCGTCGGCGCCCGCGGCGCCATCGCGGACGGGTTCGCGCCCGACTACGCGGTCGTCGCGGAGGGGTCGACGAACTACTCGAAGGAGGGCGTCACGGACGTCGTCGTCGCACACAAGGGGCGGCGCGCGAGCACGCTCCTCGCGAGCGGGTCGAACGCACACGCCAGCACGCCCGATCGGGGCGTGAACGCCGTCTACCGCGCCTGCGACGCCGTCGACGTCGTCAGGGGACTCGAGTTCCCCGAGGTCGAGGTGATGGGCGAGTGCGTCCGCGGGAGCGTCGCCGTCACCGGGATCGACGGCGGGAGCGCCTGGAACGTCGTCCCCGACGAGTGTACGGTCACCGTGGACGAGCGGACGGTTCCCGGCGAGTACGCCCCCCTCGACCGGACGGAGGAGGTCCCCGGCGTGGAGTGGCGCGTCGAACAGGACCTCCCGCCGATGGCCTGCTCGGACGACGCGTTCGCCGACGCGGTGCTGGCGGCCGCGCGGGACGCCCAGGGGGGCGACCCGGAACACGTCTCGAAGCCGCACGCGACCGACGCCGGCTGGCTGGCGGGCGCCGGCACCGCCTGCGTCGTCTGTGGCGCCTCCGAGCCGGGGGAGGCCCACACCGACACCGAGAGCGTCTCGCTCGACGTGCTCTCGCGGTGTTACCGCATCTATCGGAACGTGGCGGAGGGCGCCGGCGGGTTCGTCGGGTGAGCCGCGGGCGACCGTCGCGGAGCCGACGGCGCCGGAGGCCCCTCCGTCGACGCCCCCGCGCGGGACCCGTCGTCGTGGACCCCACGTGCCGGGAACGGACGTTTCAAGGCCGCCCCCGCGCAAGTTTTGCGCGATGGCAACGGATGCGGCGGCGGCCGAGGAGGCCGACGCGTACGCGGAGCTGACCGAGCGGCTGGAACGGATCACCGCGGTGCAGGGGGCGAGCGGCGTCCTCGGCTGGGACCAGCAGGTGATGATGCCCTCGGGCGGGACGCCCGCCCGCTCGAAACAGCTCTCGGTGCTCTCCTCGATGAGCCACGAGATGCTCACTGACGAGCGCACCGGCGAACTGCTCGACGCCTGCGAGGAACTCGACCTCGACGGGCCGGAGTCGGCCGTGCTCCGAGAGACGCGACGGGAGTACGAGCGCGCCGCGGCGGTCCCGGGCGAACTGGTCGAGGAGATGTCCAGCACCGCCTCGGAGGCGCTGGCCGCCTGGGAGGAGGCGAAGGCCGAGGACGACTTCGAGGCGTTCGCGCCGTACCTCGAGAGGCACGTCGAACTGAAGCGGGAGTACGCCGAGCACGTCGACCCGGACCGCGATCCCTACGAGGTGCTGTTCGAGGACTACGAGCCGTGCCTCCCGCTCGAACGGGCAGAGGATATCCTGGCCGAGTTGAAGGGGACGCTCGTGCCGATGATCGACGAGATCCGGGCGAGCGACGTGGACGTAACGACCGACGCCTTCGAGGGCACGTTCGACGCGGACGCCCAGGAGGCGCTCTCGCGGGACGTGCTCTCGACGCTCGGATACGACTGGGAGCACGGGCGCCTCGACGTCTCCAGCCACCCGTTCACCTCCGGCAACCAGTTCGACTGTCGCGTGACGACCCGGTTCGACGAGTCCGACCCGCTCGGCGCGCTGATGTCGACGATCCACGAGTTCGGCCACGCGTTCTACAACCTGGGGCTCCCCCGGGAGCACTACGGGACGCCGCTGGGCGAGTCGCGGGACCTGTCGGTCCACGAGAGCCAGAGCCGCCTCTGGGAGAACCAGGTCGGTCGGTCGCGGGCGTTCTGGGACCTTGTCCTGCCCGAGGTACGCGAGCGGTTCCCGGACGTCGACGCGTCGGTCGACGAGGCCTACGAGTCGGCGAACCAGGTGTACGAGGACAACCCGATCCGCGTCGAGGCGGACGAGCTCACCTACCACCTCCACATCGTCGTCCGGTTCGAGATCGAACGGGCGCTCGTCTCGGGCGACCTCGACGTCGAGGACGTGCCGGAGGCCTGGAACGACAAGTACGAGGAGTACCTCGGGATCCGGCCCGGGACGGACGCGGAGGGCTGTCTCCAGGACATTCACTGGGCCCACGGCAACTTCGGCTACTTCCCGACGTACTCGCTCGGCTCCGTGATGGCTACCCAGCTGTACGACGCCGCGAGCGGGGAGATCGACGATCTGGATGGGAAGGTCCGGGAGGGCGAGTTCGCCGACCTGCAGGACTGGCTGCGCGAGAACGTCCACCGCCACGGCGCCCGCTACGAGACGGACGAGCTCGTGGAGCACGCGACCGGCGAGGAGTTCACGGCCTCGCACTTCCTCGAGTACGTGACCGAGAAGTACGGCGAGCTGTACGACCTCGAGGAGTCGGTCTGAGGCGTCGGGCCACCTGTAACCGCGGTTTTCGCCGCTTTCTCGGACCGCAACCGCGGGCACGAGCACCGCTACCGTGTCCCCGGGAGCCCCCGTTCCCTCATCGGCCGGGCCTCGCCGTGCTCCTCGTCGCTCGGCTGACGCCCCGTCGCCTCCGGCGCGCGTTCCGACGGGAGCGCACCGGGCGTCGGGCATGTCGCGACCCCTCGGGGAACCGACCCCTGGCGGACTCACGAAGGGCGAGGGCTTCGTTCCGTGGTTCCATCGAACCGATCGACGGTGTACGCGACTCATCCGACCCCCTTTTCACCGACCCGCACACACCGGAACCCGAACGAACCGAAATGCGCCGATTCACGCCCGAGTACCTCGACCGGACGCGCCGCGGGATGTGGGCCTCCCGCGACGCGCTCGCCGACCTCGAACTCGACTCGCGGAACCGCGTCCTCGACGTCGGCTGCGGGACGGGCGAACTCACCCGCGTCCTGGCCGAGGAGGCGCCGGACGCGACGGTCGTCGGCGTCGACGCCGACCCCGACCTCCTCGGGGTCGCGGCGACGGGGACGGGCCTCGACTTCTGTGCCGGCGACGCGCTCCGGCTCCCGTTCGCCGACGACGCGTTCGACCTCGTCGCCTGCCAGGCGCTGCTCAGCAACCTCCCCGAACCGGCCGCGGCGGTCCGGGAGTTCGCCCGCGTCTCCGCGGACCTGGTCGCGGCGATCGAACCCGACAACGCCGACGTGGGCGTCGCCTCGACCGTCGGGACCGAGGCGGACCTGGAGGCGCGCGTCCGGGCGGCGTACATCCGCGGCGTCGGGACCGACGTCGCGCTCGGCGAGGGAGTACGGCGGACGTTCGCGGCGGCCGGCCTGTCCGACCTCCGGACGCGCCGCTATCACCACGAGAAGCGCGTCGAGCCGCCCTACTCCGAGGCCGACCTGGCGGGCGCCCGACGGAAGGCCAGCGGCGCCGGCATCGCCGACCACGAGGCGGAACTCCGGAACGAACTGGCCGCCGACGCGTACGACGACCTCCGGCGCGACTGGCGCGAGATGGGGCGCGAGGTCGTCGAACAGATGGCCGACGGGGAGTACGAGCGGGTCGAGGTCGTGCCGTTCGACGTGACGGTCGGGCGGGTCTGACGGAACCGGTTTTCACGGCCCTGCGACCCGGTCAGACGACGTCGCCGCGCACCGTCGGCCCCTCCTGGCCGTCCCGGTAGGTCCGCACGGCCTCGGCCGCTTCGGTCGCCTTCGGCCCCTCGACGCCGAGCATCTCCAGCGCACCCGAGAGCGTCGGGAACGGGAGCTCCCCGCCCCTGAGCTTCGCCATCGTCTCCTCGGCGCGGGTGCCGTCGGCCCACAGCTGGACGCCGCGCGGGTCGAGGATCTTCGCGTAGTCCTCGCGGGCGAGCGCGCCCTTGAGCCGCTGTGTGACGTTCCTGTCGAACGGCGCGTTACACACCTCCAGGTGAACCGGTTCGTCGTCCGGGAGGAGCTGTGCCGCGAGACACTTCTCCGGGGCGGCGTGGCCGTTGTCGTTCGCGCGGAGGTGCTCCGGAAACTCGCGGGCCCACTCGGCGGAGACCGACTTCCCGACGCCCTTCACGCCGTGGGACGCCTCGAACTCGGCCTCCGCGTCCGCGTCGCCGCGCATGTGGAGGTCCTTGGTGACGTACACGTCGAGCCGCTCGATCGGATCGAGCCCGAGCGCGACGTCGCCGTACACCCAGACCTCCCGGACGGGCACCGGCATCGGGTCGGACTCGACCGCGTCGACGACGGCGTCCACGCGGTCGAGGGCGGCATCGCGATCCATGGCCGTTGCTGGGCGCCCGGGCTGTAAGCGTCTTGCGTCACGTACCGGGACGGACCCGGAATCGGTCCGAGGACGAACCGTCCGGGGACGGTCGGCCCGAGGAGGGACTCGACCGGAGGGGCCCGACCGGCCCGCGGAGGAGACCCGGCCGACCCTCCTCACTCGTCCCGCCGGACGTACACCGTCTTCTCGATCTCGGCGTGAACCGTGCCGTCGGCGTCGACCAGGTCGACGTCGTACACGCGGTCGCAGGACTCGCCGGGCGCGAGCGAGCGGCTGATCTCGTCGACCTCCCCGTCGGGGAGGTGGAACTCGGCGTACAGCGTCGAGCGACCTGGTTTGCGGAACTCGATCTCGGCCGCCCGGTCCCAGACGGTGTACCCGTCTCCGAGCCGTCGCGTCAGGAGCACCACGTACACCGGGTCGACGACGCCGTACATGCTCCCGCCGAAGGTGGTTCCCATGCCGTTTCTCGTCCGCCAGTTCAGGGGGAGTTTCACGCGGGCGTACGAGAAGTCCGGCGCCAGGTCCGTCACCTTCCCGCCGGTCGACCAGAACGCCGGGAAGTACGAGAGGCCGATCCGATAGAGGCGTGCGCGGACGGCGGCGAGCGAGGGAACCATACGTCTTCGTCCGACCGGATCACGATCAGGCTGTTCGTTCCGGTCGCGTCGCTCGGGGGGCGAACAGGCGGTCCCGTTCGGGGCGACTGGGCACGCCGTCGGACCGCACACCCGCTGCCCGGCGCGCCGCTGGCCTCAGGTCACGGGGGGTGTGGTCCCGTCATCCGCCTTGAACCCTCGCGCGGGACGAAACCGGTATCCCCGCGCGGTCGGTACCGTCCGGCAATGGATTGTGACAAGTGCGACCGGGAGGCGGTCCACCACGCGGCCTACTCCGGGGCCCACCTCTGCGGGACGCACCTCCGCGAGTCGGTCGAGAAGCGGGTTCGCCGCCGCGTCCGCGAGGACGGCCTGCTCCCGAGGGACGCGACCCCGGAGGACCCCGAGCGGTGGGTGATCGGGCTCTCGGGCGGGAAGGACAGCGTCGTCCTCACGCGGATTCTGGACGAGACGTTCGCGGAGGACCCCCGCGTCGAGATGATCGCGCTCTCCATCCACGAGGGGATCGAGGGGTATCGCGACGAGTCGCTCGCCGCCTGCGAGGAGCTGGTCGAGCGGCTCGACGTGCGCCACGAGACGGTGACCTACGAGGAGGAACTCGGCGTCCGGATGGACGACGTCGTCCAAGACGACCCGGAGGACATGGCCGCGTGCGCGTACTGCGGGGTGTTCCGCCGGGACCTGCTGGAGGAGTACGCCGCCGAGTTCGACGCCGACAAACTGCTCACGGGCCACAACCTCGACGACGAGGCCCAGACCGCGCTGATGAACTTCCTCGAGGGCGACGTGACGCAGGTCGCGAAGCACTTCGACGCGAGCCTCGGTCCGTTCGACGAGCGCCGGGAGTCCGAGCACTTCGTCCCCCGGGCCAAGCCCCTCCGGGACGTCCCCGAGAAGGAGGTCGCGCTGTACGCTCACCTGCGCGACCTGCCGGCCCACATCACCGAGTGCCCGCACTCGAGCGAGGCGTACCGCGGCGAGATACGGGAGCTGCTGTTGAAGTTGGAGGAGAACCACCCCGGAACGCGCCACTCCATCATGGCCGGCTACGAGGAACTGTCCGGACTCGTGGCCGAGGAGTACCGCGGCGAGGGCGGCGCGGACCTCTCGGAGTGCGAGCGGTGCGGGTCGACGACGGTCCGCGACGTCTGTCGGAAGTGCCGGCTCGTCGAGGCGGTCGAGGCGGTGTAAACGGGAAACGGGTCGTCGAGCGCGTCGCCGTGGCAGGTTGCCCTCGCACGGAGGTGGCACGTCGGACGCGCCGCTCGTCGGTCACCGTTCCTTCGAAAGGCGCCCGCCCCGGTTCGGGGACGCGACCGCGAGCCAAGGTAGGCGATCGAACGGGCGTGTCGGCCGCCCGCGGTTCGGAATCAGCCGTGAACGTGGGTTCGTCCGCCGTTCCCGTCCGTCAGCGGATGACGTCGAGGCCGTTGTGCTGCTCGCGCTCCTCGCGGCCGCCGTCGGACTGCCAGGCGGCCTGGGAACTGCCGTTCGACGCGGCGTTCGTCCCGACGTCGAGGTCGCCGCTCCCGGGGTCCTCGATGCTGGCGCGTGACTTGTCCGCCTGCTTCTGCGTGCTCGGGCCGAGCACCTGGGCGCTCTGGACGCCCGTCATGATGGCCATCACTCGAACCTTGCCCTTGTACTCGTCCTGGATTCGCGCGCCCCAGATGACGTTGGCGCTCGCCTCCAGGCGTTCGGTGATGTTGTCGGCGATGCCCTCGGCCTCCTTCAGGGTGAGGTCCGGGCCGCCCGTGATGTGGACCAGACCGCCGCTGGCGCCGCGGTAGTCCACGTCGAGCAGCGGGTGGTTCATCGCGTCGTTGACGACCTCCTGGGTCTTGTTCTTGTCCTGGGTCTCGCCGACGAGCATCACGGCGACGCCGCCCTGGTTCATGATGGTGGACATGTCTGCGTAGTCCAGGTTGATGAGCGAGGGCTGGGTGATCGTCTCCGAGATACCCTTCACGGTCTCGGCGATGATCTGGTCCATCACCGAGAACGCCTTGCCGATCGGGAGGTTCGGAACGTAGTCCAGCAGCCGGTTGTTGTCGAGGACGATGATCGAGTCGGCCTCGTTGCGGAGGTTCTCGAGGCCCTCCTCGGCCTTCACGGTGCGGGCGCGTTCGACGTTGAACGGCGTCGACACCATGCCGACGACGATCGCACCCTGCTCCTTGGCGATCTTCGAGACGACCGGCGCCGCGCCGGTGCCCGTCCCGCCGCCCATCCCGGCGGTGACGAACACGAGGTCCGCGTCGCCGAGCACCTCCTTGATGGTCCCCTGGGCCATCTCGGTGGCGCGCGAACCCATGCTGGGGTCGCCGCCGGCGCCGAGCCCCTGGGTGAGCGACTTGCCGACGAGGATCTTCGTGTCGGCCTCGATCATCTTTAGGTGCTGCTTGTCGGTGTTGATGGCGACGGTCTCCGCGCCCTCGACGCCGATGTTGTACAGCCGGTTGATGGTGTTGTTGCCGGCCCCGCCCGCGCCGACGATGACGATCCGGGGCTCCCCGAACTCGTCGTCGTCGTCGCCGGTCTCGGACATCTGACGCTTTTCGGCCTCCGCGTTCTCGAGGGCGTCCTGGACGATGTCCTGCATCGTTACACCTTCGCCCAGCTGCGCTTGCTGCGTTCGCGGCGGGTGCGCTCGCCCGAGCCGTCGGTCTGCTCGTTGAGCATGTCGCGAACCGCCGAGCGGATCGCCTCGCTCCGGTTCGGGAACTCGCCCGTCTCGACCATCTGTTCGACCTCCTCGATCTGCTGTTTGGGTATCCGTAGTGTCACACGCTCCATTGTTGCATTCCCCCGGTAAGACGGCGAGCACGCGTCCGCGTGCCTCGGATCCGGGGCCGTCCGGGCGGCGTCCGCCCGGTGTCATCGGCCCGTAAGACGTTCCGTCTTACGCAGCCGTAATCACAGACGGATGTGATATAAATGTACCGGGGAGTGTAAGACGCTCCTCCGCGGCGCCGTCCGCCGGTAGGGTCTTCCTACCGGGTCGTTCCGGTCGCGCGCCGGTCCGGGAGCGGCTGCCCCGTCGGACCGGCAGACGCGCGTACGACGGCCAGCACCCGCGGTTTCGACCGAAACCCGTAGCCCCTGGGCCCGTAATACCGCCCGATGGGCCGATCGTTTCTGACCGTCGTGTCGTCGGCCGTTTACTCGGGGCCCTCGTTTCAACCCTCCGGCCCGGGCGGTCATCGCATCCGGTTCGTTGGCTCCGTGGGTCGTGGCCCCGGCGTTTACGGCGGCGAACGTACGCCGTCGCGGAGGATATCACACGACGGTAGCTGACCGAACGGCCGTCGACCGAGTAGCGGTGTACGTTCGCGTACACGTCACGCGCGATGAAGAAGTATACTAGAGAGTCAGCCGCGTTGACGGTCACGTCGGCGGCGGAGCACTGCGCCGAACGAAAACGGCCGACGCGACGGCGTCGGAAACCCGGCCTCCCGATAAGACGACGTGAGGGCCGTGTAAACACGGTCGAGACGGCCGAATATGCGTGTCGGCGAGGTCGCGGGACGTCGTCCGCCGATTCGAACGCGGTGTCGACGCGTCCGGTGGTACGACGCCGCCCGCCCCGGCGGAACCCACCGTCGGCCGTCCGTCCGACGCCCGTTCCGGTACCCCACGTCAGGGCCCGGCAGTAGCCGGCGAACTGCCTTTGCGGGTTCCGAACTGAGTCGGCCCCATGGAGCACTTCACGGAGACGCACGTCGGCATGACGGTCGTCGACCAGCGGGGCGAACCGATCGGGAAGATCGCGGGCATCGAGGGGGGCACCGCGCGACTCAAGCCCGGAACGGGCGTCGAGTCCCGGATGGGCGCGTCCGCGGACCCGGAGGTCGACGCGCTGGACGTCCGCCCCGAACAGGTCGAGGCCGTCACCGACGAGTTCGTCCGCGTGGACCTGGACGACGGGTGAGGCGACCGCGAGGGAACGCCCCGTCAGTCCTCAAGGAACGCCCGCGTGGCGGCGCGGCACTCGTCGTCGTCGAGCACCGTCCCGAACGAGTCGTGGATGCGCTCCCGTTCCTCCGCCGACGCCAGCCCCGCGGCCGCCGCCCGCTTCGCCGTCCTCGTCGCCGTCGGCGGCGACTCGGCGATCGACGCGACCAGCCCTTCCACGGCCGATTTGAGTTCCCCGTCCGACACGACCCGGTTGACCAGTCCCCACTCGCGGGCGCGGTCCGCGTCGATGGGCTCCCCGGTCAGCGCCAGTTCCATGAGCCGCTTCCGACCGACGGTTTCCGCGGCGCGCTCCATCGCGTACGGCGGGTACGCGCCGATGCTCGTCTCCGGGAGCGCGAACCGGGCGCCCTCGACAGTGACGGCGAGATCGGCCGCGGCGACGAGTTCACAGCCCCCGCCGTACGCGTGGCCGTTCACGGCGGCGACGACGGGCACGTCCAGCGTCTCGATGCCGAAGAAGGCGTCCGAGAGACAGGCCGCCAGTTTCCCGACGTCCGCTTCGGTCTCGACCGCGTCGAGCGCCGCGACGTCGTCGCCGGCGCAGAACGCCTCCCCCGTACCCGTGAGCACCGCGACTCGCGCCTCGGCCTCGGCCCGTTCGAGCTGCTCGACGAGTTCGCGCCAGTCGGGGACGGTGAGCGCGTTCCGCTTTTCGGGCCTGTCGAGGGTGATCCACGCCGCCTCGTCCGCCACGTCGTACGAGAGCATGGAGGCCGATTCGCGAAGGAGCCTCAAGGAGGTTGGGAGCGACGGAAACCGGACGACTACGCCGAGGTCGTCCGAGTGGTCGGGGGAAAACTGGAGGACGAGTCGGAGGTGAGTTGACTCGTTGACACCTCCTCCGAAGGAATTTGATATCGCGTCATTCGATTTACCGGACCGGTCGATCGGTCGCCGCAAACGCCCCTCCGCTTCCCCGAACCTTATGCCGCAACGGCCGAATCCGGCAAGTATGGCGACGAAACTCCCCGAATCCGAGTTCGACGGTCGGCTCACGCACGTGCGCGGCCGCCTCGCGGACACGGACGCCGACGCGGCGACGTGGTTCGGCGCGACCGGCATCGAGTACCTCACGGGCTTTCACCACGTCCAGACCGAGCGCCCCGTCGTCCTCGCGGTCACCGACGAGCGGGTCGAGATCACCGTCCCGCGACTCGAAGTCGAGCGCGTGGCGTCGAACCCCCGCATCGACGACGCCCACCACTACTTCGACTACCCCGGCGGCGCGCCCGTCGAGGTCGCCGCGGGGATGCTCGAGGGGATGGGCGTCGAGTCGGTCGTCTCCGACGCCGACGGCGCCCCCGGGGTGATGGGGTACGAGGGCCCCGCCCTCTCGGAGTTCGTCGAGGTCGACTCCCAGTCGTGGACGACCCGGATGCGCTGGGAGAAGACCGAGGCGGAGGTCGACCTGGTCCGCGAGTCCGCGAAGTGGGCGAACCTCGGCCACCGGTACCTCGCGGAGTACACAGAGGTCGGCGCCCACCCCGCGACGGTGAGCCAGCGCGCCTCGACGGAGGCGTCCCGCGCGATGCTGGACGCGCTCGGCGACCGGTACTCGGTGCGGGTCCGGGGGAGCGGTCCGGTCCACGCGGGCTACATCTCCGGCGAGGAGACCGCGCTCCCGCACGGGCACACGCCGAACGAGACGCTCTCGGAGGGGGACGTGCTCATCACCGGCGCGTCGGCGAACGTCGACGGCTACCGCTCCGAACTCGAGCGGACGATGTTCGTCGGCGACTACACCGACGAGCAGGAGCACTACTTCGAACTCATGCTGGAGGCCCAGACCATCGCCATCGACGCGCTCGGCCCCGGCGTCCCGATCAGCGACGTGGATCGGGCCGTGTGGGACTACTTCGAGGAGCAGGGCGTGACCGACCTCGCGCGCCACCACGTCGGGCACAACATCGGGCTCGACGGGCACGAACCGCCGTACATCGACCGTGGCTGGGGCGAGTACGACCACGTCGACGAGGGCGACGCGCTGATGGCGCCGGGACAGATTTACACCATCGAACCGGGCCTGTACACCGACGAGGCGGGCTACCGCCACTCGGACACGATCGCCGTCACCGAGACCGGGACCGAGTGGCTCACCTACTTCCCGCGTGACGTCGACTCGAACGTGATCTGAGCCCCGGTAGGGGGATTCGTGATGACCGGGACACCCATCCTCGACGGCCACACGGACGTTCTCCTCGACGTCCACGGGTCCCGCTCGGGCGACCGATCGTTCTCGGAGCGGTCCGCCGAGGGGCACGTCGACCTCGCCCGACTCCGGGAGGGGAACGTCGCCGCCGCCTTCTTCGCCTCGTTCGTCCCGACCCCGGACGGCGGTGCCGGAGGGGGCAGCGGCGACACGGGGAACGGAGACGTCAGCGAGGGTGGAGCGGTCGGACGCGCCGACGAAACCGACGACCGCGAGCCAACCAAACTCCCGAAGCGGGTCGACCACGACGTCGCCCGCCGGGAGACCGGACGGATGCTCGACCTCCTCGATCGATGGGCCGACGGGATCGACGGGTTCCGCCTCGTGGGCGACGCGGCCGACCTGGACGCCTGTCTCGCCGGCGACGTCGTCGGGGCCGTGCCACACCTCGAGGGGGCCGAGGCGATCGCCCCGGACCTGTCGAACCTCGACGCGCTGTACGAGCGTGGCGTCCGCTCGGTGGGGCTCTGCTGGTCCAGGCCGAACGCGTTCGGGCACGGCGTCCCGCTCGTCCACGACGCCTCGCCGGACATGGGACCGGGGCTGACCGACGCCGGCGAGCGACTCGTGCGGGCCTGCGGGGAGCGCGGCGTCGTCGTCGACTGTGCGCACCTGAACGCCGCCGGGTTCGGCGACGTCGCCCGCGTCTCGGACGCGCCGCTGGTGGTGAGCCACGGCGCGGCCCACGCCGTCTCGCCGGCCGCGCGGAACCTCACCGACGACCAGCTCCGCGCGGTCGCCGACTCCGGCGGCGTCGTGGGGCTGACGTTCGCCGTCTCACAGCTCCGCCCGGACGGCGAGAACGACCCCGGGACGCCCCTCTCGGTGCTGGTCGACCACCTCGACCACGTCGTCGACGTGATGGGGCCGGAACACGTCGCGCTCGGCTCGGACCTGGACGGAACGACGGTTCCCGACACCGTCGGCGACGCGTCGGGTCTCCCGCGCGTCCTCGACGCCCTGCGCGACCGGGGGTGGTCCGAGCGAACCGTCGAGCGGGTGGCACACGGGAACTGGGCTCGCATCCTGCGCGAGACGCTGTAACGGCCGAACGGGACCGACGCCGACGCCGATACGGGGCGACGGGTCGCCGCACGCCCGACCGACAGCGGTGGCTTCTTGCCGGCGCCGCGCCCAGCCGACAACAGTCGTGGCGACCTCCTTCGACATGTTCGGGACGCTCGTCTCGGTCGAGCGCCCCGCCGACCCGGCCGCCGCCGTCGCCCGCGAGTTACGGGAGCGCGACGTGGCGGTGCCGGACGACTGGGAGGCCGCCTACCGCGAAGTCCACGTCGACGCCCCCGACGGGGCCGAGATCCCGCTCCCCGCCCACGTGAGCGCCGCGCTCGCCTCCCGCGGCGCGGACGCGCCGGCCAACGCCGCGCGCCGGGCCGTCGTCGCCGCCTTCGACCCGGAGGTCGCGACGCTGGAGGGCGCCGTCGCGGCCGTCCGGGCGGCCGGCGAGCGCGGCCCGGTCGGACTGCTGTCGAACTGCTCGGTCCCCGAACTCGTCGGCCGGACGCTGGTCCGCTCGGGGCTCTCGCGGGACGACTTCGACGCGATCGTCTCCAGCGTCGCCTGCGGGTGGCGCAAACCGGACGCGCGGGCGTTCGAGACGGTCGCGGACCGACTCGGCGAGCCCGTGGACTCGCTGGTCCACGTCGGCGACGACCCGGCCACGGACGGCGGCGTCCGCGCGGCCGGGGGGGCGTTCCTCGACGCGTCCGAGCGGCCGCTCCCCGAACTCGCGACCGCGTGGCGGGCGGGCGCGGAGGTGGACGGGTGCTGACCGCGGAGGTAGACGCGTGCTGACCGCCGCGGCAGTCCTCCTGGCTGCGGGGCTCGACGCCCTCCTGGCGGAGCCCCCGTCACGGGTGCACCCAGTCGCGCTGTTCGGCCGGCTCGTCTCACCCGTGGACCGGGGGTGGACCCGGCCGCGGCTCGCGGGCGTCGCCGCCGCGGCGTTGTTTCCCCTCCTCGCGGGGGGCGTCGCCTTCGGCGCCGTTCACCTGGCCGCCGGGGTCGAGCCCGTCGCGGGCGCCGTCCTCACGGGGGTGGTCCTGTTCTCGACGTCGAGCCTGCGGATGCTGCTCGCGGCCGCCCGGCGGACGGTCCGGGAGACGGAGTCGGACCTCGACGCGGCGCGGGAGTCGCTCCCCGCGCTCGCCGGACGGGACGCCGACGCGCTGTCCGCGGGACAGGTTCGCTCGGCGGCCGTCGAGTCGCTCGCGGAGAACCTCGCGGACGGGTTCGTCGCGCCGCTCGGGGCGTTCACGCTCGCGGGCGCCGCCGCCGGCGTCCTCGCCCCCGACCCCGGCGCACCCGGCCTCGTGCTCGCGTCCGCTGCCGCCGCGGCGGCGTGGGTCAAGGCGGTGAACACGCTCGACTCGATGCTCGGCTACCGGTCGAAGCCGGTCGGCTGGGCGCCCGCCAGGCTCGACGACCTCGTGATGTGGGTTCCCGCGAGGGCCACCGCGCTGCTCGTCGCGCTCGCGGCCGGGCGGCCGGCCGCGCTCGTCGCCGCTCGCTCGGACGCACGGGCCCCGCCGTCGCCGAACTCGGGCTGGCCGATGGCGACGCTCGCGCGCGTCCTCGGCGTGCGGCTGGAGAAGCCCGGCGTCTACGTCCTCGCCGGGGGCGACGGCCATCCGACCGCCGCGGACGCGACGCGCGCGCTCGGGGTGACGGCGTTCGCCGGGATCGCGGCGGTCGCCGTCTCCGTCGGCGTGCTCCTGGAGGTGGCGCTCTGATGGCGAGCGCGCTTCGGGGTGCGGTCTCCTTCCTCACGCGCCTGCCGGCCGGCGGCGACGGCGACGACTGGGACGCCTTCAGACGGGCGCCCGCGGCGTTCCCGGCGGTGGGGTACCTCGTCGGCGGGCTCGCGGGGCTGGCGCTCCTCCTCCCGTTCCCGCCGGCCACCGCGGCCGCGGCGTACCTCGTCGCCGTCTACGTCGTCACCGGCCTGCCCCACGCCGACGGCCTGGCCGACCTCGGGGACGCCGCGGCCGTCCACGGCGACGCCGACCGGCGACGCGAGGTCATGAAGGACTCCGCCACCGGGGTCGGCGGCGCGCTGGCGCTCGGCTTGGCGCTCCTCGTGCTGGCCCTCGGCGCGTTCGGCGCCGCCGAGATGGGGAGCGAGGTCGCGGCGTTCCGGCTCGTCGTCGCCGCCGAGGTCGGCGCGAAGGCCGGAACGGCGCTGCTCGTCTGTCTCGGCGACCCCGGTCACGAGGGACTCGGGAGCCGGGTCGTCGGGGAAGCCGGTCCGGTCGACCTCGTGCTCGTCGCCGCGCTCGCGCTCCCCGCCGCCGTCGCTGGCTTCTCGACGTTCCCGGCGCTGGTCGCCGCGCTGCTTGCCGCTCCCGCGGTCGCGTTGCTCGTGAAACGGTGGGCGGACCGGCGCCTCGGCGGGGTCACGGGCGACGTGCTCGGCGCCGCGAACGAACTCGGGCGCGCGGCCGCGCTCCACGCGGGGGTGGTGGCGTGGACGCTGTTCTGATGTGCGGCGGGGCGGGTAGCAGGCTGGAACCGGCCGCTGCCGCGGAGAAGCCGCTCGTCCCGGTCGGCGGGGTGCCGATGGTCGAACGCGTCCGCCGCGCGCTCGCGGCGTCGCGGGTCAAGCGCGTCCACGCCGTCGCCTCCACGCGGACGCCCCGGACCCGGGAGTGGGCCGAATCGGCCGACTGCGAGGTGATCGACGGAACCGGCGAGGGGTACGTCGCCGACCTCGACCGGGCGCTCGACGCGGTGGGACGGCCGGCGCTCACGGTCGCCGCGGACCTCCCCCTGCTCGCGCCCGGGACGGTCGACAGGGCCATCGACGGGGCGAACGGCGACTCGCTCGCGATCTGCGTTCCGGCCGACCTGAAGCGAGACCTCGGCGCAAGCGTGGACACGTCGTTCGAGCACGACGGGCGGGAGCTCGCGCCGTCCGGCCTCAACGTCGTGGGGGAGGGGGAGGACCGCGTCGTGGTCCGGGACGACGAGAGGCTCGCCGTGAACGTGAATCGGCCGGGGGACCTCGAACTGGCCCGGGAACTGGCGGAGTGATCTCGGTTCGTTTCGCGAGAGGGAACCAGCCGGTCGGCGCGCGCGACGCGAGCCCCCTCGTGGGGCGAGCGCACGCGCGCGAGGGACGAGCACCGTAGTAGAGTGAGCGAAGCGAACGAAACGAGGAGCGCAGGAGGCTGGGGAGGGTGAGGTGCGGTCGGGCGGGACTGAAAGGGGCCGCGGCTCTCGACGAACGCGGACGACGCAAGCACCGCAGGAGCGAGGCGGAGCCGAGCGACGAGGAGCACAGCGAGGCCCTGGAGTCGAGAGCCACGGGGGCTTTCGAGGCGTTCTACCCTCGGGGATAACCGCCATTGCGTTCTGCGCGTTCCGACCGACTGGCCGACCGAACGACACAAGATTCAGGCCGACCCGCCCCGACGACCCCGTATGCACCCCGACGCGCTCGGGTCGGTCGGCCGCGTCCCCCACGGCGGCGAGTCGGACCCGGCCGTGCTCGACTTCAGCGCGAACACGAACCCCGAGCGGCCGCCCGGCGTCGCGGACGTCTACGCCGAGGCGCTCGAGGGCTCCCGGAGGTATCCGGACGACGACTACCCGGAGTTCCGGGCCGCGGCCGCCGAGTACGTCGGCTGTGACCCCGGGCACGTGATCGCCTCGCCCGGCGGGCTGGCGGGGATGCGGCTGGCGTTCGAGGCGACGCTGACCGCGGGCGACTCGGCGCTCGTTCCGTACCCCTCGTTCTCCGAGTACGCCCGCGAGGTCCGACTGCAGGGCGCCGACCCCGAGTTCGTCCCCCACGACGCGATCCTCGGGGCCGACCCGTCGGGCCACGCGCTCGCGGTCGTCTGCACGCCGAACAACCCGACCGGCGAGGCGGCCGACCCCGAGGCGCTGCGGAGATTCGCACGACGGTGTCGGGAATCGGAGACCGACCTGCTCGTCGACGAGGCGTTCCTCGACTACACGGGGCTCGCCTCGCTCGCGGGCGAACCGGGCGCCGTCGTCGCCCGCTCGCTGACGAAGGTGTTCGGCCTGCCGGGTCTCAGGGCGGGCTTTCTCGTCGCCGAGGGCGACCTCCGGGCCCGACTGGCGGCCGCGCGGCCCCCGTGGAACCTGTCGACGCCCGCGGCCCGCGTCGGGGCGCGCTGTCTCCGCGCGACCGACTTCGTGGGGGAGACGCGCGAGCGGACCGACCGCGAACGCGAACGGCTGCGGACGCGGCTCGAACCGGCGTATGACGTCGCGCCCTCCGACGCGCCGTTCCTGCTGCTCGACACCCGCGAACGCGACCCGGAGCAGGTGGTCGCACGCGCCCGCGACCGTGGGGTGGCCGTCCGAGACGCGACGACGTTCCGCGGGCTCCGGAATCACGTCCGCGTGGCCGTGAAACGCCGCGAGGGGAACGACGAACTCCTTCGGGCGCTCCCGGGGGTAGGACCGTGAGACGGGACGGCGAATCGGAGGGATCGCGGGACGGGCGCGACGACCCCGCGCCGGGCGTCTTCGAGGCGGCCGTGCGCGACGGCGTCTGTCGGCTCCGGCGGCCCGGGACCCGCTGGCTCTCGACGGGCGCGAACGGGGGCGAGTCGGTCGCGGACGCTGCGTACAACGTCACCGTTCCCGATGGGTGGCCCGAGACGGACCTGGCGACGTACGTCCGGGAGCGTCGCGAGCGCGCCGGGTTCCTCGCGGACGGCGCCTCCGACCGAGCGCCGGACCGCGACGGCTTCCGGGCGGACTCTCCGACCCCCGCGCTGCTCACCGGCGTCGACCAGCGGCACGCCAGACGGGCGCGGTCCGGTCCCGTCGAGGTCGTCGCGACCGCCGGCCTATCGAATCCGGCTTCCCTCCCGGTCGTTGGATTCGGGACGAATCGAAATAGTACGAGAAAATCGGGAGACGGAGATTCGAATCGGAGAGACGACCCGCGTCTCGGCACGGTGAACGTCGTCGTCGGGGCGGCCCGTTCGCTCACGCCGGGCGCGCTGGCGAACCTCGTCGCCGTCGCGGCGGAGGCGAAGGCCGCCACGCTGCTGGCGGCTGCGGGGTTCCCGGGGACGACGACCGACGCCGTCGTGGCGGGGTGTGATCCCGACGGCGAGCGCGCGGCGTTCTCCGGGAGCGCGACGGTGGTCGGCGACGCCGCCCGGATCTGCGTCAGGGACGCGGTGCTCGCGTCGCTCGAATCGAGGTACAGCGTCGAGGATCGGAGCGTCCCCGACTCGGTCGCAGACGCGGAGTACGGGACCGTCGCGGACGGGACGGCGACCGTGTCGCGACTCACGGAGCAGTGACGGTCGGCCCGAAGATCACGCCCCGGTCACGAAAAAGAGGATGACGGAGACGGCGAGCGAGGAGACGATGACCGCGAGCGCGAGCGCGCCGCCCATCGACACCGCGGCGTTGGCGTGGCTCGCGAGCGTCTCGGTGCGGTCGTTGCCGAAGACGGTGACCTCTGCGCGTTCGGTCGCCATGCCGGCCTCGGCGGGTTCGAGGTCGGCCGTCGCCTCCGCCAGGAGGTCGAGCACGAGCGCCTCGAGTTCGTCCGCGTCGATGGCCGCGCCGACCTGGTTGTCCGCGTCGACGGTGTTGACGATGTGGGTGTCGGTCGTCATCACCTCGGCCTCGTCGACGCCGTCGGCGAGGAGCGCGTCCACGAGCCTGTCGCGCAGGCCCGGCTCCATGTTGTTGCCGTCCACGAGCACGTAGGCGGTCCTGTGGGCCTCGCCGCCCGACACCCCCTCGCCCTCCGGCGCTGCCACGTCGGTGACCATCACCCGGATGCCGAGCGGGCCGACGCCCTGCGTCGGCACCCACTCGGTCCGGTCCCAGGCGACGCCGACGTGGAGATCGCCCGTGGGCGCGGCAGCGAGCCGGTCGGCGGCGTCCCGGGAGGCGCCGATGAGGTCGAACGATCGGGGCGACCCGGGGGTGACGTGACCGAGGTCGGGGCCCTCCAGGCCGTCGTTGCAGTTGTGTCCGTCCACGAGCAGCACGTCCCGCAGGCCGCCGGCGCGGGCCTCGGAGGCGGCCGACAGGCCGACGGCGTACTCCACGTCGTCGGCGAAGCCGGGGGCGAACGTCGAGACGAGCAGCGCCTCGTCGCCGAACGACTGGCCGAGCACCTTCGCCTCGCCGGCGGCGACGCGGACGCCACGGGACGCGTCGTTCGTGTACTCGAGCCGCTCGAACGCCCGGTCGGCCGCCTCGACGACCGGGTCGACCTCGCGCCCGGTGACGAGGTTGAAGTCGTGGCCAGCGGTGGCGTGGGGCGGGAACGCCACCCCCTCGGCGTGTTCCGCGATGCGGACCGGGAGGTTGCCGCCCCCGATCTCGCCCATCGGCCCCGGGTGGAGCATCGGCAGCACCCAGCGGGCCTTCTCCTCGCCGTCGGGCGTCCGGAACGCGAGGACGGTGACCGGGACGATCGCCTCCTCGCCGAGCTGTTCGAAGAAGTCCTCCAGCTCACGGCTCCCCTCCGCGATGTGACCGATGAAGCCGCCGAGGAAGTCGAGCACGGAGACGCCCATCGAGTTCCGCCACGGGCGGTCGACGACGTAGAGGAACCCCCAGACGGCGAGCCCGTAGAGCGCGCACGTGGCGCCCAGCAACAGGAAGTGGTTCGGCCCGATGGCCGACAGCGCCTGGGGCGCCTCCTCCGGGCGGGCGAGATACGGCATGAGGATGGCGTCGAACAGCGGGCCGCCGACCTCGAGGTACAGCAGCGTCCCGCTGTAGACGAACAGCAGCGCCGCGGCGGTGACCGTCTGGATGCTCGCGGGGACGGCCGCGACGAGCAGCCGCGAGTTCGACACCGCCATGATGACGAGCAGGCGGAGCGCGAACACCGAGGCCAGCGAGACGACGAGCACGTCGAAGACGAACCCCTGACCCAGCGGCGTGAGGTAGGCGACCGCGCCCGCGACGGTGAGCATCGCGACGATGACGAGTTCACACACCAGCGCGAGCAGCGACGAGCGATTGTGCGTGAACCGCCCGCCGACGCGGTGGTCGACCCACGTCGTGGCGAAACTGGCGACGACGGTCGGGACGCCGATGAAGAAGATGCCCTCCCAGGCGTCCCGGCCGAGGAACAGGACGCCGCGCCAGGTCGTCGCCGCCTCCGGCCGCTGGAAGGCGCCGATCCCGGCGACCGCAGCGAGCAGGACGGCGAACGCGACGCTCGTCGACCACGACGGCGCGCGGAAGATGAACCGGGAGAGGCCGGCGAGGTTGCTCTGGGAGGCGGTCATGTCCGGTGGGGTGGGGTGTCGTCGGGGGCGGCTAAAAAGGGCCGTACTTCGGTCGGGGTTTCTCTAGCGGGTGAGAGGTCGGTTCGGATTTCGGTGCGTCGCTACCGGGACCACGATGACGAATGGGTCGAAAGCCTCCAGCGGCCCTTTCGGTCCCGCCCTCTGGGACGGTCGAGCGAGCGTCGCGGTGGCTCCCCGCGCCTCCCCGGCGGGCGCGGCGTCGCTCCCTCGCGCCGCTCGGTCGCTCGCTGGGCGCCCGCCGCATCCCTCCGACCGTCCACCGGCCGGCGTCACGCCGGACTACCGACGGCGTCCGCGAGCGGTAGTCGGGCCAGCGCCGCTCGGCCGGGACGCCGGCAGGGTGGGACCGGAAGGGGCTGTGGCCTCCGGTCGCGGGGGTTTCCGGAGCATTCCGGGTCCACCCGCTGAACAGGAAACGTCGCGCGAACCGACCGCGAAGAATTTGATATCGCGAAATGAAGTTTACCGGCAGATCTCGACGAAGTTCTCGAACACCTCCTGCCCCCGTTCCGTGTGCGAGACTTCGGGGTGCCACTGGACGCCGTAGAGGCCTCGATCCGCGTCGCTCATCGCCTCGACGCCGCAGACGTCGCTCTCGGCGGTCACGGTGAACCCCTCGGGGACCTCGGCGACCTCGTCGGCGTGGCTCGCCCACGTCCGGACCCCCGGGGCGAGCGACCCGACCAGCGGGTCCCCGTCGGCGGCGATGGTCACGTCGACGTCGGCGTAGCCGCCGTACTCGCCCGATTCGACCCTGCCGCCGAGCAACTCCGCGATGGCCTGGTGACCGAGACAGACGCCGAGAACCGGGACGCCCAGGTCGAGGTACTCCTCCGTGCGTCCGATGCGGTCCATGCTCGGCCCGCCCGAGAGCACGATCCCGTCCGCGTCGATCTCCGCGGGCGGAGTGTCGTTGTCGAGGATCTCCGCGTCGACGCCGGCGTCGCGGAGGGCCCGGCCCTCCAGGTGGGTGAACTGTCCGTGGTTGTCGATGACCGCGATCCGCGGCTCGCTCATGGCGACCGTAGCGGGGACGCGGTGAAAAGCGGTGCGCTTCGGGTGGGTTTCGCACGCACGCCGCCCGTACCGGCAGGTTCGGCGGCCGACGGGGAGGCGGTCGACGGGTTCGCGCGGCGGATCGGCGGTCGTCGGGGTTCAGAGCTCCGTCGGGTCGAACCGCCGGTTCTCCCCGCCCCACTCCTCGCGGTCGCGTTCCTCGCGGACGTCGAGGTACACCTCGACGCCGTTGCCGTCCGGGTCGTCGAAGTAGAGCGCGAGCGAGATGCCGTGGTCGACCGGCGACACGTCGACCTCGCGCGCGCGGAGTCGTTCGTACGCGCCGGCGAGGCTCTCGGCGTCGGCCACCTCCCACGCGGCGTGGTAGAGCCCGACCGGCCCGTCCGACCCGGTCGACGCCGATCCGGCGTTCGGGACCTCCTGCAGGGCGAGGTCGTGGTGGTGCTCCCCCAGGGTGAGGAACGCGAACCGGCCGACGCGTTCGGCGACGGTCAACCCGTCGAGGACGTCCGCGTAGAACTCGATCGCGCGCTCGACGTCCCGGACCTTGAGGTGGACGTGTCCGAGGTGATCGACGGTCATGTCGTCGGGCAGGCGCCCGCACCGGAAAGTCGTTTCCCGGTCGGCAACCGGCGGGGCCGGACCGCCCCCGCTCAGCCGCCGTCCCGGCGCTCGCGCGCGGTGGAGAAGCCGTACTCGCCCATCTCCGCGCCGCGGCGGGACTCCCGCTCGGCGATCGCCTCGGGGTCCGGGGACGCGTCGTCTGCGACGCGCGCGAATCCGTTGTGTACCTTGGCGTGACACCACCGACAGAGCCCGACGGTTATCTCGTGGCCCGGCAACTCGTCGCCGGCCTCGTCGTCGCGGTTCGCGTCGGATGCCTCGGATCCCGAGTCGGGCCGGCTTCCCGACCTACGAGCGCTCGACGCGACCCGGCTCCCGTACGAGAGGTGGTGTTCCTCGACCAGCGGCCGACTCGCGTCGTGGGCCATCCGGACCTCCTCCAGCCCGCACCGGGCGCACTCCTTCCCATCGGTCGTCGACCGGTAGTGTGGACAGTCGGCCCAGTCGGCGTCCTCGTCCGCGACGAGACACTCGTACCCGTCCGCGCGTCGTTCGGCGGCGAACTCGGGGTCGTCGCCCGCCCGGTCGAGCGCGTAGCGACACCGGCCGTCGCCGGTGAGGTGGTCGCACGGCCCGGCGTGCTCGTACGGGTCGTCCACGCCGACCGGCGTTCCGTCCGGCGTCCGCTCCATACGGCCCGTGGTTCGTCCTCGCGGTTAAGCCCTTCTCGTGGCGTCTCCGGGGGTCCGGTCCCGACACGAGCCCGGCTTCGAGCGTCCGCGAGGCAGTCTTCTAAATCGTATTTCGCGATAGCGAATTCCCGCCGGAACGGAACGGTCAAGTCCCGCGCCCCGGACCGGCAGGGCGTGCAGGTCGTCCACCACGCCGAGAGCGAACCCGCCGATTCGGGCGCCGTCGCCGACGAAACCGCCGGCTCCGGGGACCACCGCGTGCTCGCGGCGAGCGCCGACGCCGCCGACTCGCTCCTCGCGCAGGCCCGCGGGCTGATGTTCCGGCGATCGATCCCGAACGACTACGCGCTCGTCTTCCGGTTCGACGGCGCCACGTCCCGAAGCCTCCACATGCTGTTCGTCCCGTTCGCCATCGACGCCCTGTGGCTCGTGGACGGCGAGGTGACGAAGCGGAAACGGCTGCGGCCGTGGGTCGGACTCGGCCGGGGCGAGGCGGACACGATCGTCGAACTGCCCGCCGGCGCGGCCGACGGCGTTGACGTCGGCGACCGGGTCGAGTTCCGACCCTGACCGGGGGGCGCCCGTGACGCGGCCGTACCCGATCGAACCGCTTCGATCGAAACCCGGCCCGAGCGGAGCCCCACCGACCCCGCAGTCGTTCGCCCGTCTCGCAATTCTTGCGGGCCCGACAGACCGACCTGTCCGGTCGGCCCGGTTTATCCGCCCGCGACCCCGAGGGGGAGCCGAGCACATGACTCGTGAACGCTTTATTCGGGTGCGGACCCGATAACGCTCGATCCCTCGATCCGACCGACGTAACGTTCCTCGACACGACGCTGCGCGACGGCGAGCAGATGCCGGGCGTCTCGCTCTCGGCCGACGAGAAGGCCGACGTCGCCCGGGAGCTCGACGCCGCCGGCGTGGACGTCGTGGAGGCCGGCTCCGCGTGCACCAGCGCCGCCGAGCGCGAGACCATCAGTCGCGTGACCGGCCTCGGGCTCGACGCGACCGTCACCAGCTTCGCGCGCGGCGTGCGCGCCGACGTCGACCACGCGCTGGACTGCGACGTGGACGGCGTGAACCTCGTCGTCCCCGCCAGCGACCGCCACGTCGAGACGAAGGTGGGCGCTTCCCGGGAGGCCGTCCTCGAGCGAACCGTCGAACTGGTGGAGTACGCCCGCGAGCACGGACTCTGGGTCGAGGTGCTCGGCGAGGACGGCTCCAGGGCCGACCTGGAGTTCCTCGACCGGCTCTCGGCGGTCGCGATGGAGGCCGGCGCGGACCGCGTCTGCTACTGCGACACCGTCGGGGCCGCCTCGCCCGAGCGCACCGCCGAGGTGGTCTCGACGCTCGCGACCCACGGTCCGACCTCGGTCCACACCCACGACGACCTGGGGCTGGCGAACGCGAACGTGCTGGCCGGGCTGAACGCCGGCGCCGACCTGGTCCACGCCACCGTCAACGGCGTGGGCGAACGCGCCGGCAACGTCGCGCTCGAGGAGGTCGCCGTCGCGCTGGAGCGCTGCTACGGCGTCGAGACGCTCGACCTGGAACGGCTCTACCGGCTCGCCCGCGGCGTCGCCGACGCCACGGGCGTCCCGCTCGGCGCGAACAAGGCCGTCGTCGGCGACAACGCGTTCGCCCACGAGAGCGGCATCCACACGGACGGCACGCTGAAGGACGGCCGGATGTACGAGCCGTACCCCCCGGAGACGGTCGGCCGCGAGCGCCGCCTCGTCCTCGGGAAACACGCCGGACGGGCCGGCGTGAAGGCCGCCCTCTCCGAGCAGGACTTCGACCCCGACGACGACGAACTCGACGCGATCGTCGCCCGCGTGAAGGACCTCGGCGACCGGGGCAAGCGCGTGACCGACGCGGACCTCCGCGCCGTCGCGGCGGACGTGCTCGGCCGCGAGCGCGAGCGCCGGGTCGAACTGCTGTCGCTCTCGGCGACCAGCGGCGCCGACGTGCCGACCGCGAGCGTCCGCCTGCTGGTCGAGGAGGAAGAGCGGACGGCCGCGGGCACCGGGAGCGGCCCGGTCGACGCGGCGGTCGAGGCGGTCCGCTCGGCGCTCGGCCCCGACGCGAACGCGGCGCTGGAGTCGTACCACGTCGACGCGGTGACCGGCGGCACCGACGCCGTCGTCGCCGTCGAGGTGACGATGCGCCGGGGCGACCGCACGGCCACGGTGTCGGCCGCGGACGCCGACATCACCCGCGCCAGCGTCGAGGCCGCCGTCGACGCGCTCGACCGCCTGCTCGCGGAGGAGGCGACCGCCTCGGGGGTGGGCGCGGACGTGGACCCTGAGGAGGAGGTCGAGGCCGACTGATCGGGAACCGACCCGACGAAGTCCGGTGAACCGACGGGTCGGCGCGCGGCGGCCGCGCCTCCGTGCGCGGCCGGATCGCGCGAGGGACGAGCACCGGAGCGAAGTGAGCGAAGCGAACGAAGCGAGGAGCGTAGGAGGCTGGGGAGGGTGAGGCTGCGGTCCGGGCGGGACTGAAAGGGGCCGTGACGCTCGACGACGTTCACGAGAGCTGCGCTCTCGTGAGCTCACGAGACGCATGGCGTCTCGTGAACGGCGGACCCGTCGAGCACCACGGTGCGAACGAAGTAAGCGCGAGGAGCGCAGGCGTGGTCCCCCGAGTCGAGCGTCACGGGGGCTTTCGAGGTCGCCGTATTTCGACCATGATGAGGCCGCCCGAGACGGATGCCCTCTGCTGCCCGGTCCACGGCTCCCTCCACCCCGCACAGATATCACCTCCAACGACGTTGGACCGACCGATGCTCACCCTCCGCCGGCGGACGCTCGCGGCCGCCCTGCTGGCCGGCAAGGGGCTCGACGCCGTCTCGACGGTGGTCGTGCTCTCGCTGTCGGACTCCGTCCGCGAGGCGGTCCCGCTCTCGCGGGCGCTGATGGCCGCGTTCGGCCCCGTCGGCGGGATGGCCGTCCTCACGGTCGTCACGATGGTCGTGGTCGGCGTCCTCGCCGAGTCGGGCGTGCTCGTGGACCGCCTCGTCGACGGCGGGACGCCCGACTGGTACGTCCCGGGGCTGCGCGCGACGGTGTATCTCGGCTGTGCGGCCTGGTTCGCGCTCGTCGGCCTCTGGAACCTCTCGCACCTGCTGTGATCCCCGTCCCCGACGCGGGGCCGGACCGGCCGGACCGCGTCCGGCGGTGAAATCGGTCGGGAGCCACAGGTTCAAGCGGTCCGCCGCTGCAGGGTGGGCCGTGATACGCTCCTTCGACGGGACGACGCCGCGGGTCGCGGAGTCGGCGTACGTGGACGAAGCGGCGGTCGTCGTCGGCGACGTCGTCCTCGAATCCGGGGCGAGCGTCTGGCCGAACGCGACGCTCCGGGGCGACAGCGGCCGCATCGTCGTCGGCGAGCGGGCGAACGTCCAGGACAACGCCGTGCTCCACGAGGACGCCGTGCTCGAAGCGGAGGCGACGGTCGGCCACGCCGCGGTCGTCCACGCCGCGACGGTCGGGGAGGGCGCGCTCGTCGGGATGAACGCCGTCGTGCTGGACGACGCCCGCGTCGGCGAGGAGGCGATCGTGGGTGCCGGGTCGGTCGTCACCGAGGGGACCCGGATCGACCCCCGGACGCTGGCCGTCGGCACGCCGGCCGAGTCGAAGACGGACCTCGGGGATGCGAAGGCGAGGGCGCCGGCCGAACACTACGCGGGGCTCGGGGCGCGGTACGAGGAGACGTCCGAGCGGGTCGACTGATCGGGAGCGGAGTTCGGATTTTTAAATAGGAGGGCGCGCTACCCCGGGTCGTGTACGAGGTGGAGGTGAAGCCGTCGGCCCGGAAGGCCAACGGCGCGGTCGGTGGGCTCGTCAACCGCGACGGGATCCGGCACGCGTTCGAGAGCCGAGCGGCCGCCGAAGCCTGGGCGAGCGGGCTCTCCGAGTCGGGCCGGCGCCCGGTGTGGATCCGGAGCGCCCACCCGACCGACCGGAGCGACGTCGACGGCTACCTCGTGAGCCGCCAGCGGCAGCTGCTCGACCTCGAGGGCGCCTACGACAAACGCCGGCGACGGCTCCGCGGCGGGTCGAGCGAGCGCGGGACGCTCGCCTCGTACGACCCGTGAGCCGACCCCGCGGCCGGGCCACGGGAGCCGTATCGGGCGGGGTCGCCGCGTTCCTGCCGTGGGCCGGCGTCGCCGTCGCGGCCGGCGCCGGACTCCTCCGGCTCGCCGTCTCGCCGGTTCGGGCCGCCGAGGGGACGCCGTCCGACCGGGCGGATGCGTCGGCGACGGATCGACGGTCGGGGACCGATTCGATCGGACTTCGATCGTCACCCGAGCGCGGAGTCGACGCCCGTCGTCACCGGTCCCTCGAGGCGGTCGGCCAGCGGGTCGAGGTGGCCGTCGCCGACGACGGCGACGACGTCGCCCTCGTGGCGGAGCCGTCCGAGCCGGTTCGACATGTACGACTCGCGCGCCGTGTCGCGGAAACGGACCGCTCGCGGGGGTTCGAGCGCGTTCAGCACGCCCCTGGCCCGCCGGATCTGGCTCCGCTCGTCGGCGGCCTGTCGCGCGGGGTCGTCGGTCCCGTCGGTCCCGTACTCGATCGGCGGGTCGACCTCCAGCCGAACCGACGTCAGCGAGGCGAGCGAGGCGGCCGCCCCGCAGGTGACCGCCGTCCTCGTCGCCGTCGCGAGGTACTCGAACACCCGCCGGGCCGTCGCGAACGACGCGCGTTCCCGGAGCAGGGTCCGCCCGAGTTCGGCGAGGAACCCCGGCGTCGGGCCGTCGACGCCGACGACGCGGTCGGTGGACGCCGCCTGGATGGCGGCGCTCATCTCGCCGCCGAACGGCGGCGGTGACCGGACGTCACGGGCGTACTGTTCGTAGAGTCGGACGGCGAGCGGGGGGAGTTCCAGCGCGAGCACGTCGGGCTCGAGCGCGGAGACGACCTCGCTCGCGCGGTACGTGCTCGCCGGGTGATCGTGGACGACTCCGACGAGGGTCACCGTGCCACGCGCTCCCGAGACCTGCCGAAGGCTGTCAGTCGATAGACGTGGGTCCGTGTCGTGTTCCATGTTGTCGGTCGGCGTCGCGACCGTTCGCGCCTACCCCGTGGTACGGTAAGCTACCCATAAGCCTTGTCTTCGGCCGGCGAGGCGGGATCGACGGGCGCCGAACGCGGGGCGGCTGACGGGACCGGTCGCACGGGAACGACTTCCGTCCGTAGACCGCCCGTGTCGGAGTGTGAACGGCTGCTACGAGTATTCAGGACGACGCGCGACCGGTTCCGTCCGGCCGTCCCCGTTCGGTTCGTCGTACCGTCCGCTTCAGGTCCGGCCCGGCCGGCGTCGTCCGAGATCGCCGAAAGTATAATTCTCGTTACCGGATACTTTTACCATAAACATACAGTCACTTTCCGCGAGCGGGATCGGCGGCCGTCCCCTGACCGGCGGTGCCGACCCGCGGACCGGTTTCGGTCGCTCCCCCGGACCGTCGGCCGATCCGATCGCGTCGGCACGTTCCTCGGACGGGATCCGCTTCGACCCTCGTTCGCCTCGGAGAGGTTCCCCGTGGCGAGGGACCCGATCGCATCCGGCATGGCGATCGCCTCGCGTTCGTGTGATCGACTCCGCCTGGTTCCGACGGAGGTGTTCCGGACGGTCGTCGGTTCGGCCGGCCCCGCACACGGCGTGTTCCGAATCGTGTCGCCCCCGACGGCGCCCTCACGACGGTCCGCCTGGACGGCCCCCGTACTGACGATACGATCGTCCATCTCCGACGTAACAGTGCGATGTTTTTCATGTATGAGTTTCTGTCTGTTTCCGACGAAACGTTCCGTTCTCGTCGTGGCAGTGAGCGTCCCGTCCGGGGACGAGCGCGGGTCGACGGCGTTACTCACATAGGGCTGTAACTCCCGGCTTCGCCCCGGGTCCGACGGGCGGGGTCCGAACGTACGGGACGCCGAGTCGGCGGGGAGACGGCCTCGTGGGCGCCGACTGATCGGCCCCGACGGGGTCGGCGGCGCGTCTCGACGCCCGGAGCGGCGACGAGACCCGACGGCGGAACGGAGGCGGGCCCGCTACCGGTATCGGCAGATATATCCTAATATGTGGGTTTGAACCCGTCGCGCGCTGTTCGTTAGGCATGGGCAAGGGGATAAAGTCGGTGGCGAAGACGACCGAGACGTCCTTCGAGATCGTGGACGCGCTCGTGGAACTCGACGGCGCGACGATCGACCGACTATCCGAGCATCTGGGACTGTCTCCGAGCACGGTCCACCGGCACCTGGCGACGCTTCGAAAGCACAGCTACGTCGTCCAGAACGGGGACGCGTACGACGTCGGCCTGCAGTTCCTCTCCGTCGGTGGCTACGCACAGCGGCGCGTCACGGCGTATCCGATGATCAAGGAGAAGGTGGACGAACTCGCCGCGGAGACCGGGGAGCGGTCGCAGTTCATCGTCGAGGAGCACGGGAGGCGAGTGTACCTCTACACCGAGGTCGGCAAGAGCGCGGTCCAGACCGGCGCACACGTCGGCAAGCGCGGCGACCTGCACGTGAGCGCCGCCGGGAAGGCGATCCTCGCCGAACTCGACCGGGAGCGGGTCGACGAGATCGTCGAGCGGCACGGCCTCTCCAGGCCGGGACGCGACAGCATCACCGGTCGCGAGGAGCTCCACGAGGAACTGGACCGGATCCGGGACCGCGGCTACGCGTTCAACCGACAGGAGTCGACCGCCGGCGTCCACGCCGTCGGCGCCGCCGTGACCAGGTCCGACGGGGACGTCGTCGGCGCCCTGAGCGTCTCCGGGCCGGCTAACCGGATGACCGGCGACCGCCTCACGGAGTCGTTGCCGGGTCCCGTGCTCGGCGCCGTCAACGAACTCGAGTTGCACATCGAACACTCCGTGCGGTAGCGGGCCGTCGCGTCGCGCGCCCGATCGGATTCTCATCCGCCCGATCGCATCGTCATCTCCTCATCCGCCCGGTCACGTCGTCGCCGGCATCCCCGCTACGCCCGCGGATCTCCGCCACCCCGATTCTTTATCCCCCTGCCACGTCGTGAGGCCACATGGACGGCAACGACCGGGGACTCGTGAAGTTCACGGTGCTCGGGCACGCCCTCTTTCACACCTACGAGCTGTCGATCCCGCTTTTCGTCGGGCTCTGGATGGACGAGTTCGGCGTCTCGGCGGCGGCGATCGGCGTCGTCGTCGGCGCCGGCTACGCGCTCATCGGCGTCGGCGCGCCCGTGAGCGGGGTGCTGGCGGACCGGCTCGGTCCACGACGGCTCATCCTCCTTTCCATCGTCGGGATGGGCGCGGGGTTCGCCCTGGTCGGGTTCGCCACCGGCCTCGTCTCGCTGGCGCTCGCGGTCCTCGTCTGGGGGACGTTCGCCAGCCTCTACCACCCGGCCGGGCTGTCGCTCATCAGCCGGTCGGCGGAGGCCCGGGGCACCGTCTTCGCCTACCACGGCGCCGGGGGGAACGTCGGGACGGCGGCCGGTCCGCTCGCGACCGCGCTGCTGCTGCTGGCCGTCGACTGGCAGGTCGCGGCGGTCGCGCTGGCGGCCCCGGCGGTGCTCGCGCTCGTCGTCGGACTGCGGATCGAGTTCGAGACGGTCGAGACCGACGACGACCGCGACGCCGAGACGCTGGTCGAGGAGGTCCGGCGGACGGGCCGGGACTCGCGGGCGCTGTTCACCGTCGCGTTCACCGTCGCCTTCGTCGCGGTCCTCCTGTACGGGACGTACTATCGCGGGCTGCTCACGTTCCTCCCGGACGTGCTGGCCGAATCGCCGTTCCTGGTTCCCGTCGAACTGCTCGACAGGGAGGTCGACCCCGCGCAGTACGTGTACACCGCGCTGTTGACCGTCGGCATCGCGGGGCAGTACGCCGGCGGCCGCCTGACGGACCGCCTGCCGAGCACGACCGCGTTCGTGGGCGCGTTCGCGCTCCTCGCTGGACTGGCGCTGCTGTTCCCGGTGGCGCGGACCGTCGGCCCGGTCGCGCTCGTGGGGGTCTGTCTCGCGCTCGGCTTCTTCGTGTACGGGACCGCACCCATCTACCAGGTCGTCGTGGCCGAACGGGCGCCAGCCGACGTGCACGGGCTCTCGTACGGCTTCACGTACCTCGCGATGTTCGGCGTGGGCGCGCTCGGGGCCTCGATCGCGGGCTTCGTGCTCACCCACGCCACGAGCAACGGACTGTTCGTCGTGCTCGCGGGGCTCGCCGTCGCCGGGACCGGGTTCGTCACGGCGCTCCGTCGCCTGTGATCGCGACCCACCGGTCGGCGGCCGCCGCGAACCCGCCCGTAGCGGCCGCGGAGCGACCGTGCATTTAAGTTTTCCCGGAGTGACCCCCACACGACATCACCATGACGGTCATCGCGTGCGTCGACAGGAGCGAACAGGCCGCCGAGGTCGTCGCGGAGGCGGCCCGACTGGGGGAGGCGTTCGGCGAACCCGTCCACGCGGTTCACGTACTCACCCGCGAGGAGTTCGTCGACCTCGAGCGGACGAGCGTCGACGACACCGGCCGCGCAATGCCCCTCGACCGGATCAGGGAGGTCGCCGCCCGGATCGCCGAGGAACGGGTCGAGGACGCCGGCGTCACGGCCGAGGCCGTCGGGCTCGTCGGCGATCCCAGCGACGAGATCGTCAACTACGCCGACGAACACGGCGCCAGTTACGTCGTCGTCGGCGGCCGCAAGCACTCCCCCGTCGGAAAGGCGCTGTTCGGCAGCGTCGCACAGTCGATCCTCCTCGACGCCCACCACCCCGTCGTCGCGCTCGCGCGCGAGGAGTAAGGAGGCAGTCGTGGGAGCGAGGAGGAAGGAGGCAGTCGAGGGAGAAGAGACCGCGGTCGTGACCCCTTCAGGACCGGTTGCCCGCGAACCGAGCACCGGCTGGAGACCGATCGGGATACCCCAACGACAAACGTTTAGTACGCGACACGGCTACCCCGTCACGGTAACGCTTCCCACTCCACAATGACCGTCGAACCTCGTTCCGAGACCGACCCGGCCGGCGACGCGCGTTCAGACTACGACTACGTCACCGACGACGTCGCGCGTCCCGGGCTCGTCGCCGACCTGCGGGACCGGGTCGACGGCGAGGTCCGGTTCGACGAGTACACGAAGCAACTGTACGCGACCGACGCCAGCGCCTACGAGGTGACGCCGGTGGGGGTCGTCTTCCCCACCTCGACCGACGACGTGGCCGCGGTCGTCTCCTACTGCGCCGAGCGCGGGATCGCCGTGTTGCCGCGGGGCGGCGGGACGAGCCTCGCGGGACAGACCGTCAACGAGGCCGTCGTGCTCGACTTCTCCCGGTACATGAACGGCGTCGTCGACGTCTCCCCCGGCGACCGGACCGCCACCGCGGAGGCGGGCGTCACCCTGGGGAACCTCGACGCCGAACTCGAACCGCACGGGCTGAAGTTCGCGCCCGACCCCTCGACGGCCGACCGGAGCGCCCTCGGCGGCGCCGTCGGCAACAACACGACGGGCGCACACTCGCTGAAGTACGGCAAGACCGACGCCTACGTCGAGGAGCTCGAGGTCGTGCTGTCCGACGGGACGGTCACGACGTTCGGGGAGGTGACGCTCGCGGAACTCCGCGACCGCGCCGACCCGGAGGGCGACCTCGAGGCCCGCATCCACGCCGAGGTCGCCCGGATCGTCGACGAGGAGCGGGAGGCCGTCGAGGAGGCGTACCCGGGCATCAAGCGGAACGTCTCGGGGTACAACCTCGACGTGCTGCTCGAGGAGGCGGAGGAGGGTGCGGTCAACCTCGCGCGGCTGCTCGTCGGCAGCGAGGGAACGCTGGCGGTCGTCACGGAGGCGACGGTGTCGCTCGAGCCGATCCCCGAGACCAAGGCGCTCGGCCTGCTGACGTATCACAGCCTCCTGGAGGCGATGGAGGACGTCGGCGCGATCCTCGAACACGATCCGGCGGCCGTCGAAGTGCTCGACGGCGTGCTCCTCGACCTCGCGCGCGACCTCGAGGAGTTCACGGACGTCGTCGGCGTCCTCCCCGACGAGACCGACACGTTCCTCCTGGTCGAGTTCTACGCCGACGACGACGCCGAGCGCCGCGAGCGGGTCGAAGCGCTGCTCGACGACCGCGTCGGCGACGTCGCCTTCGACGGACTGGAGGCGTACGACCCCGCGGAGCAGAAGGACTTCTGGAAGATGCGCAAGGCGTCGACGCCCATCCTCCTCTCGCGGACGGGCGACGAGAAGCACATCGCCTTCATCGAGGACCTCGCGGTCCCCCCCGAGCACCTCCCCGAGTACGTCGCCGACTTCCAGCGGATCTTCGAGGAGCACGACACGTTCGGGAGCTTCTACGCCCACGCGGGACCGGGCTGTATGCACGTCCGCCCGCTGGTCAACACCAAGACCGCCGAGGGCGTCGAGACGATGGTCTCGATCTCCGACGCCGCGACCGACCTCGCCGTGGAGTACGGCGGCAGCGTCTCCGGCGAGCACGGCGACGGGCGCGCCCGGACCCAGTGGAACCGGAAGCTGTACGGCGAGCACCTGTGGAACGTGTTCCGCGACCTGAAGACGGCGTTCGATCCGGACTGGCTGCTCAACCCGGGGACGGTGTGTGGCGACGTCGACATGAGCGAGAACCTCCGGTTCGGCCCCGAGTACGAGTTCGACGCCGGCCTCGACCCCGCGCTCGAGTGGGACAACGAGAACGGCTTCCAGGGAATGGTCGAACTCTGTCACGGCTGCGGGGGGTGCCGGGGCGACCAGCGGACGACCGGCGGCGTCATGTGCCCGACCTACCGCGCCAGCAAGGAGGAGATCACCTCGACCAGGGGGCGGGCGAACATGCTCCGGCAGGCGATGAGCGGCGACCTCCCCGAGGGGGAGCAGTTCGACGTGGAGTTCATGCACGAGGTGCTCGACCTCTGTGTCGGCTGCAAGGGCTGTGCGAGGGACTGCCCGAGCGAGGTCGACATGGCGAAGCTGAAGGTCGAGGTGGAACACGAACACCACGAGCGAAACGGCGTCCCCCTGCGGACGAGGCTGTTCGGCCACATCGGGACCCTCTCGGCGGTCGGCAGCGCGCTCGCGCCGGCCTCGAACTGGGCGTCGAAGCTGCCCGGCGCCCGGCTGCTCCTGGAAAAGACGGTCGGAATCGCCCGCGAGCGCTCGCTCCCGACGTTCCACCGCGAGTCGCTGGCCGACTGGTTCGACGCGCGCGGCGGGTCGAAGGTGTCCCCCGAGGAGGCCGAGCGGCGCGTCCTCCTGTTCCCGGACACGTACACGAACTACAGCGACCCCGCGACCGGCAGGAGCGCCGTGCGGGTGCTGGAGGCCGCGGGGGTCCGCGTCGACGTCCCCGACGGCGTGAACGACAGCGGCCGCCCGGCGTACTCGAAGGGGCTGGTCGACGTCGCCCGGGGTCACGCCGAGGCGAACGTCGCCGCCCTCGCGCCGAAGGTCCGGGACGGCTGGGACGTCGTCGTCGTCGAGCCCTCGGACGCGGTGATGTTCCAGTCCGACTACCTCGACCTGCTGTCCGGCGAGGACGCCCGGACGCTGGCGGACGCGAGCTACGGGGTCTGTGAGTACTTCGACGCGTTCCGCCTCGACGGGAACGTCGCGTTCGACGCGCCCGACGAGCGCCTCACGTACCACGGCCACTGCCACCAGAAGGCGAAGAAGAAGGACCACCACGCGGTGGGCGTGCTCCGCCGGGCCGGCTACCGGGTCGACCCGCTCGACTCCGGCTGCTGTGGGATGGCGGGGACGTTCGGCTACGAGGCCGAACACTACTCGATGAGCCGGGCGATCGGGCGGATCCTCTTCGACCAGATCGACGGGAGCGACGGCGAGGGCGTCGTCGCCCCGGGGGCGTCCTGCCGCACGCAGATCGGCGACGAGTACGGCGGGAAGCCGCCCCACCCCGTCGAGCGGCTCGAGCGGGCGCTCGCGTAGCCCGTCGGTCCGGCCACGCGACCCGACGGAGGTCGTTCGCGTCCCCGGAGCGCTCGGAAGCGCCGCGTCGGCGTCCGGCTCAGTCGGGGCCGAACGCGTCCCCCTCGACCCACTCGTCGAGCGTCGACTGGTCGCCCGCCACCCCGGCGAACACGTCCTCCGTGTGCTCGCCCAGACGCGGCGCCGGGGTCCGGACGACGGACTCGTCGTCGTACTCCGGGTACCGGAGCGGGTGGCCGGGGAGGTCGAACTCGCCCCAGTCCGGGTCCTCCACGCGCTCGGTCAGCCCGCGTGCACGCGTCTGCTCGTGGGTCGCGACGTCCCCCACGTCGTTGATGGGGCCGTTCGGGAAGCCGTACTCGGTGAGCGTCTGGAGCCAGTGGTCGGTGTCGCGCTCCGCGAACTCCTCCTGGATGATCCCGACGACCGTCTCCCGGTGCTCGCGACGCTCGGCGTTCGTCCCGTACTCCAGGAGCTCCTCGCGGCCGAGCATGTCGACGAAGTCGCCCCAGCGGTCGTCGCTCGGGACGCCGGTGACGACGGCGCCGTCGGCCGTGTCGAACACCTGGTAGGGGACGAGCGTCTGGTGGCTCTGCCCCTGTGGACCGGGAACCGACCCGGTCATCGAGTACTCGGTCAGGTACTCGTTGAGCAGCGTCACGATGGCGTCGTACAGGCCGACGTCGAACTTGCCGTTGAACTCCCCGGCCGGGGTCCGGTCCCGCTCGTAGAGGCGGCCGAGCACGCCGATGGCCGCGAACATGCCGGCGGTGAGGTCGCCGACGGCCTGGCCGACCTTCACCGGCTCGCCGCCCTCGGGGCCGGTGACGCTCATGATGCCGCCCTCGGCCTGGAGGATGAGATCGAGGCCGGGCTTCGCCCGCAGCGGGCCGGTCTCGCCGTACCCTTTGATGCTCGCGTAGACGATGGACGGGTTGCGCTCGGCGACGTCCTCGTAGCCGATGCCCAGTTTGTCGACCACGCCGTGCCCGAAGTTCTCGACGAACACGTCCGCCTTCCCGAGCAGCGAGAGCGCGGCCTCGGTCCCCGCGTCGGTCTTCAGGTCCAGGGTGACCGACTTCTTGTTCCGGTTGTTCGCCATGAAGTAGCCGGACCTGCCCTCCGGGCCGACCCCCTGCGAGCGGGCGGGGTCGCCGGCGCCCGGCCGCTCGATCTTGACGACCTCCGCGCCCATGTCGGCAAGCAGCGCGCCGCAGAACGGCCCGGCGCGGTGGCCGGTCATCTCCACGACCGTCAGGTCAGAGAGGAGCTCGTAGCCCGCCATCTCACTCGTTGAACTCGTCGACGAGCGTCCGCCGCTCCTCGCTCGCGAACTGGTCCCACCACAGGTCGGCCTCGATCTCGCGGGCCTCCGCCGACGTCTCCGCCTCGACGGCCGCGTTGATCGCCCGCTTGGAGTTCTTGACCGCCCCCCGGCCGGTGTCCCGGATGCCCGAGACGATGCCGTCGACGGCGTCGTCCAGCTCCTCGGCGGGAACGGCGTGGTTCACGAGGCCGATCCGCTCGGCCTCGGGGGCGTCGATGTAGCCAGCGGTGAGCACGAGCTCCTTCGCCTTCGCCTCGCCGACGAGTTCGACCGCCCGCCGGTTCGACCCGCCGGTCGGGATCTGTCCGATGTCCGTGACGGGGACCGCGAACTGCGCGTCCTCAACGGCGACGCGCACGTCGCAGTACATCGCCAAGATGAGCCCGCCGCCGACGCAGTAGCCGTTGATCTTCGCGACGACCGGCGCGTGGCACTCGTAGGGCTTCCGGTACATCTCGTAGAACAGCTCCTGGCGGTCCCGCTGCATCGGGTCGTGGTCCTCGGCCGGACCCGCGTACTGACCGATGTCCGCGCCCGCGGAAAACGCGTCCTCGCCCGCCCCGGTGACGACGACGGCGTCGATCGAGCGGTCGAGCGCGATCTCGTCGAACGCCCGGGAGAGGTCGAGCATCACCTCGTCGTTCATCGCGTTGTACTTCTCGGGCCGGTCGAGCGTGATCGTCACCACGCCGTCCGACTCCGAGACGTCCACCGTACTAAACGGTCCGTCTACCATACGGAAAGACGGACACCGGCCGCCAAAAAGGTTCGTGAGGCGCTGGTCGGCCACACGATCCACACCGCCGTCGCCGGATCGGGTCGGAGTCGCGGTCGCCTCATCCGCGAGCGCCCGGACTACGGGTCGCCCGGTCCCCGGTCGCCCCCGCCGAGTCACGCCTCCGTCACGAACGGGAGGAGGACGATGCCGAGCGCGGCGACCCCCGCGAGCCCGAGGTACGCGGCGTCGAAGTGGCCGCGCTCTGCGGCCGCGCCGACGAACACCGGGCCCGTCGCGCCGAGCGCGATCTGGCCGGTGCGGAGCAGCCCCAGCCCGCTCCCGCGCATGTCCGACGGCACCGCGTTGACCAGGTACGTCTGCGTCAGCGGGGTCACGCCGAGCAGCGCGCTCGAGACGGCCGTGACGACCGCGACGCCCACGAGACCGTCGACGAACGGGAGCGCGGCGAGCGAGAGCGTGGAGACGCCGATGACGACCGCCAGGGTCCGCCGGCTCCCGAGCGTGTCCCGGCCGAACCCGGCGAGCGGTTGGACGACCACGCCGGCCGCGAAGAACAGGCCGAAGAACGTCGCCGCGAGGCTCGGCGAGAACCCCTTCGCCTCCACGAGGTACGTCGGGTAGAAGCCGGTGAACCCCTGGTAGACGAAGAAGAGGAACAGGTGGACCCCCGTGACGAGCAGGATCCGCCGCTTCGCGATGCCGCGCGCGACGTATCGGAGCGTCGAGACGGAGAGCGAGTCGACCGCGCTCCCCTCCGTGAGCCGTCCCGGGACGGCCCGGAACAGCACGACCGCCATCAGGAAGAACAGCGGGACGGTCACGCCGAAGCCGAGCCGCCACGACGCCGCGGCCGCGAGCAGCCCCGCGGCGACCGGCAGGGCGGCGTTCCCCAGTTCACCCGCCGAGAGCGTGAGGCCGACGGCGACCCCCTCCCGGTCGTCGTAGATCGCCGACAGGATGGTGAACCTCGCCGGGCCGAACAGCGCCGTCGAGAAGCCGAACGTCATCGTCGCGGCGAACAGCATCGGCGCGGACGTCGCCGCGGCGACGAGGGCGACGGTCGTCCCGGAGACGACTGTGCTCGCGACGAGCGCGTTCCCCTCGCCCAGCCTGTCGCCGAGGATCCCGCCGGGGAACTGGCCGACGGCGTAGGCGACCCAGAGCGACGTGACGAGGAGGCCGGCGACGGTGAGGCTCAGCGAGAACTCCTCGCGGAGGTACGGGAGCAGGGCGGGGAAGACGAGACGGACCCCCAGCGAGAGGAACCAGCCGCCGGCGACGGCGACGAGCACCCAGCCGCGCCCGTCGGCGGTCAGGTCGCGGACGAGCGCCCGCAGTTCGTCGCCACGAAACACGGGTTCGAGGACGGCGAGAGCAGTCTTCACTCTGATGGTTCCGGGCATCGACGGGCGCGACCGGTCGCGCGACGGCGACCCGGTTCCACGCATCCGGCGCGGGGGCCCCCGGCCGCACCGTGTCACCGCCTCGCAAAGTTTTATGAGCGGACCCGGTCTCGTTCCCCCATGGCCTATCAGATCGCGACCATCCCGGGCGACGGCATCGGCCCGGAGGTGGTCGACGCGACCCTGCCCCTGCTGGAGGACGTCGCCGACGCCGAGGGGTTCGCCCTCGAGTTCGACCGCTACGACTGGGGGACCGAACGCTACGTCGAACGGGGGTCGATGATGCCCGACGACGCGCTCGCGACGCTCGAGGGGAGCGACGCCATCCTGCTGGGCGCCGTCGGCCACCCCGACGTCCCCGACCACGTCACGCTCCACGGACTGCTGCTCCCCATCCGGAAGGGGTTCAACCAGCAGGTGTGCGAGCGTCCCTCGGTGCTCTACGAGGGCGTCGAGAGTCCCCTCCGCGGCTACGGACCGGGCGACATCGACTTCGTCGTGTTCCGGGAGAACACCGAGGGCGAGTACTCCGACGCGGGCGGCCGCGTCCACGAGGGGTTCGACCACGAGGTGGCGATCCAGAGCGCCGTCTACACCCGCGAGGGGACCGAGGCCATCGTGCGGGCGGCGTTCGAGGCCGCCACGGAGCGGGAGGGGACGCTCACCAGCGTCACGAAGTCGAACGCCCAGGCGTACGGGATGACGTTCTGGGACGACGTCGTCGCCGACGTGGCGACCGACTACCCCGACGTGGAGCTCGAGGAACTGCTCGTCGACGCCGCCAGCATGGACCTCGTCCGGCGGCCCGAGGAGTTCGACGTGCTCGTCGCGTCGAACCTGTTCGGCGACATCCTCACCGACGTCGGCGCCATCGTCACCGGGAGCATGGGGCTGGCGCCCTCGGGGAACGTCAACGTGGAGGGCGAGTACCCCTCGATGTTCGAGCCGGTCCACGGGAGCGCCCCGGACATCACCAGCGAGGGGATCGCGAACCCCATCGCGACCGTGCTGTCGGCCGCGATGCTGTTCGAGAACGTCGGCGAACCCGCAGCGGCCCGACGGCTCGAGACCGCCGTCGAGTCGCTGCTGGCCGACGAGTCGGCGCCGCGGACGCCCGACCTCGGCGGGGACGCCACGACGGCGGCGGTCGTCGCGGCGCTCGGCGAGCGCGCCTGAGCCGGGGGTCGACCGGGGACCGCCCTCGTGGGTCGTCCGGAGCGGTCCGCGTCGCCCGCCCCCGCCGCACGCCCGAATCCCCCGCCGGTGGCTCCCGTCGAACCAGCCGAAAGGGTGGGGATTCGTAACCTTCAACTCCCGCGTTTGTCAACTACGGTCATGGTTACGCAGGTCGAGCGGCTGTTCGTCCACGAGTCGGTCGAGAGCGTCGTCCCGAAGCGGGCGTTCCGCGACGCCTTCGACGACCTCGACGTTCCGTGCGAACTCGTCGGCGACGGCCGGACGTACGAGGCGGGCGACGCGGTCGCGACGTACGTGCCGCGGCCCGAGTTCCTCGACGCCGGGTGGATCCATTGCACCCGCGCCGGCTACGACGAGTTCGACGCCGACGCCTACGAGGCGGCCGGCGTCCCGCTCACCAACAGCACCGGGATTCACGGCGCCACCGTGGGGGAACTGGCGATGGGATACATGCTCTCGTTCGCGCGGCTCCTCCACGTGTACCGCGATCACCAGAACGAGCGTGACTGGCACCGGCCCGAGTACGAACGTCCCTTCACGGTCGAGGACGAGCGGCTCTGCGTCGTCGGCCTCGGCACGCTCGGCCGGGGCATCGCCGAGCGCGGCGACGCGATGGGGATGGACGTGGTCGGCGTCCGCCGGTCGGGCGACCCCGTCCCCGGCGTCGGGACCGTCTACACCCCCGACCGGCTCCACGAGGCGATCGCGGACGCCCGCTTCGTCGCGCTCGCGGTCCCCCACACGCCGGCGACGGAGGCGCTGGTGAGCGACGAGGAGTTCGGGACGATGCGCGGGGACGCGTACGTCATCAACGTGGGCCGCGGCCCGGTGCTCGACCAGGAGGCGCTCGTCCGGGCGCTGGAGTCGGGCGAGGTCGCCGGCGCCGCGCTGGACGTGTTCGAGACCGAGCCGCTGCCGGAGGACTCGCCGCTGTGGGACCACGAGGAGGTGATCGTCTCGCCGCACAAGGGGTCGGCGACGAACCGCTACCACCTCGACCTCGCCGAGGTGGTGAAGGAGAACGTCCGCCGCATCGGGTCTGGCGAGGAACTGCGGAACCGGGTCGCGTGAGTCCGGTGGTCGAGGGTCCGGGGTTCCCACGGTGAGTCTGGGAACCCGGCTCCGACGGTCGCTCCCCGGTCTCGCCGTCCTCCTGGTCCTGGGTGCAGTCGCCCGACCCCTCGCCGCGCTCTCGCCGTCGGTGAGCGAACTCCTCGTCGCCGTCGCGCTGGGCGCGCTCGTCGCCAACACGGTGGGCGTGCCGGCGCGCCTGGAACCCGGCGTCGGCGGACACACGCGGCTCCTGGAGGCGGGGATCGTCCTGATGGGCGCCACGGTCGCGTTGGGCGCGGTGCTCGAGGCCGGACCGGCCGTCCTGGGGCTGGTCGTGGCCGTCGTCGCGTCGACCGTCCTCGTCGTCGAACTGCTCTCCCGGGCCGTGTTCGGCCTGGACCGCGAACTCGGGTCGCTGCTCGCCGCCGGATCGGGGGTCTGTGGCGTCTCGGCGGTCGTGGCCGTCGCCGGCGGCATCCGCCCCGACGAGGAGCACGTCGCGTACGCGGTCGGGACGGTGCTGTTGTTCGACGCGGTGACCCTGTTCGCCTACCCGGTCGTCGGGGCGCTGCTGGCGGTGCCCGACGTCGCCTTCGGGATCTGGGCCGGGCTGACGATGTTCAGCACCGGACCGGTCGTCGCCGCCGGGTTCGAGTACTCCCGGGTCGCCGGCCAGTGGGCGACGATCACGAAGCTGACCCGGAACCTCCTGATCGGCGTCGTCGTGGTCGCGTACTCGGCGTACTACGTCCGCCGCCGCGGCTCGGCCGCTGACGCGGTCGGGAGCGTCCGCCTGCTGTGGCGGGAGTTCCCGACGTTCGTGCTCGGCTTCGTCGCCGTCGTGTTGCTCGCCAACGCGGGGGTTCCGGGCGAGCGCGGGACCGAGGCGATGGACGCCGCGTCCGGCTGGTGTTTCCTCCTCGCGTTCGTCGGCCTCGGCCTCCGGATCCGGCTCGAGGAACTGCTCCGGACGGGGGTCAGGCCCGCGCTGACGGTGCTCGTCGCCTTTGGGCTGGTCAGCACGACGACGCTCGCCGTGGTCCTGTGGCTGTTCCCGGCGTGACAGTCGGCGGACGGGGCGGCCGGTAACGACTCCGGGGCGTTCGGACGAAGCTCCGGCGGAGGACGGGCGGGCAGGGAGAACGAACGAGGCGGGGGAGAACGGCGGAAGTCGGCGGAGGAGGACGGGGGAGGCGGCGAACGGGGAGGGTCGCGAGCGAGCCTACGACCCGACCCTGTCGATCGTCTGCCGGACGTACGGCCCGAGGAACGGGCCGAACAGCACGACGAAGATGGCGATGACGATCATCAGCGAGAGCGGCCGGTTGACGAAGATGCTCCACGAGCCGCCGGAGATGCTCAGGGATCTGAACAGGTTCTCCTCGGCGATCGGCCCGAGCACGATGCCGAGCACGAACGCGATGACCGAGTAGTTGTAGCGCACCATGTAGAAGCCGTAGACCCCGAGCACGAGCACCGCGAGGACGTCGACCCAGTTGTCCGCCAGCGTGTACGCGCCGGCGAACGAGAGGACGACGACCATCGGGATGATGACGTTCGTGTCGAGGTCGGTGATGCGGCTCGCGTACGGGATGACCGTGTACCCGACCGCGAGGATGGCGAAGTTGCCGAGGAACAGCGAGACGAAGATCGCGTACGTGAACGAGAGCTGTTCGTCGAACAGCACCGGCCCCGGCTGGAGCCCGTGCATGAGGATGCCGCCGAGGAGGACCGCCGTCGACCCGCTCCCGGGGATGCCGAACGAGAGCGTCGGGACGAGCGACCCGCTCACCGTCGGGTTGTTCGCGCCCTCCGGGGCGATGATCCCCCGTGGGTCACCCTCCCCGAAGCGGCCCCCGATCCGCGAGCGGGCCTCCTCGGCGTACGCGACGAACGTGGACGTCGTCGCGCCCGACCCGGGGACCATCCCGATGCCGATGCCGATGAGCAGCGCCTTCACCATCGACTTCGGGTACTTGAACACCTCCCTGATGCCGGCGCGGATGCTCCCGCCGAGTTCGACCGCCTCGTCGGTGATCGTCTTCTGGGCTGCGAGCTTCATCATCTCGGCGAACGCGAACATGCCGATGAGCGCCGCGACGAAGTTGATCCCCTCGTACAGCGCGAGGCTGCCGAAGGAGAACCGCGGCGTGGGGCTGAAGATGGCGACGCCGATGGTGGAAATCATCAGCCCGAACGCCCCCGACACGAGACCCTTGACGATCGACCCGTCGGTGACGATGGTGATGAGCGAGATGCCGAGCACCGCGAGGAGGAAGTACTCCGGCGAGCCGAACGCGAGCACCACCTCGATCAGCAGCGGCGAGAGGATGACGAGGATGATCGCCCCGAGGAAGCCGTTGAGCGCCGAGGACGTCGTGGCGATGGCGAGCGCGTTCTTCGCCAGGCCGTCCTTCGCCATCGGGTAGCCGTCGAGCGTCGTCGCCGCGGCCGACTCCGTCCCGGGCGCGTTGAGCAGGATGGCGGCGACGCTCCCCCCGTACATCGCCCCGCTGTAGATGGCGACGAGCAGGATGATCGCCGCCTCGGGCGGCAGCGGGATGGTGAGCGGGAGCGCGATGGCCATCGCGACCGGGGAGCCGATGCCCGGCAGCGCCCCGAGCACCATCCCCGCGGTCAGGCCGAGCAGCATCCAGCCGAGGATCGAGGGGGTGAGCGCGATGTTGATCCCCTCGAACAGCGACGCGACCGCGTCCTGGAGCAGTATCGGCGTGACCATCTACAGCAACCCCTGCGTGAAGACGTACTGCCCCTGATCGAACGGGATGAGCAGGTACTCGATGAAGAGGTAGATGATGGCGGTCGCGAGCGCCGCGAGGAGGAGACTCAGCCACCACCGGACCTTGAACCACTGCGTGTACGCGACGACGAACAGCGGCGTGACGTACAGCATGCCGGCGGCGTACCCGGCGGCGAGATAGAGCGTGGAGAGGACCATCATCACCACGGTGTCGTTCACGTGGAACCCGTAGTCGGTTCCGAGCGTCTCGCGGCGGACGTCCTCCTTCTCCTCCACCTCCTCGGTCCGCTTCTCCTTCTCGTCCATGAACTCCTTCGTGGTCTCCCCCGAGGTGATGCTCACCTCCTCGACGACGAAGCTCCGGATCGGCCCGGGGAGGTACGACCCGACCAGCAGCAACGCGGCGCCGACGACCACGATCGCTCCCGTGTACTGCGGGAAGATCGACGCGTTGCGCGAGTAGTCCTCCAGGTCCGGGATGACGTAGAAGACCGTCCCCAGCACCATCAGGGAAACCAGCATCACGTGCTCCGGCGTGATGTTTGCTACCCTGCTCCTTACTGTCATGGACTATATGGCAGATAGCGAAGCCATAAAGATTGTGGTCCGGAGGTTACTCGGAGTTCTGCTCGACGAGTTCGATGATGTTGAACTCGTCGTAGGCGGCGAAGGCGTCGTCGATCCGGGCGTTGGCCGCCTCGGGCCCCTCGTAGAACGTCGGGTTCCCCGTCTCCTCGGTCCACTGGGAGGTCCGGTCGTCGTTCACCGCCTCCTCCAGCGCGGTCGTCCAGCCCTGGATGATCTCGTCGTCGGTCTCCGGCGGGGCGTACATCCCACGGCTGAGGCCGCCGACGAAGTCGATCTCCGGGTAGCCGAGGTCGGTCACCGAGTCGATGTCGGGGTAGACGTCGGTCCCGTCGCTCACGAAGGAGACGACCGGGTAGATGTTCCCCCCGTCGACGACCGACTGGGTGCCCGCGTCCGTCCCGATGCCGGCCGGCACCTCGTTGCTGGCCACCGCCTGGGAGATGGGGCCGGTTCCGGTGTAGGTGACGCGCTGTTCCCACTGCCAATCGTACTCCTCGAGCTCGTACTTGGCGAGCAGGACGATGACGTCCTGTGAGCTCCCCGGCGACTGGACGCCGATGTTCTGCCACTCGCCCGAGTTGTACTTCTGGATGACGTCGTCGAACGTCTGGACCTCGTCCTCGTACTGGCTGTTCACGACGAGACACCAGGCCGACTGGCCGAACACGCCGATCCCCCTGGAGTCCCGCTGGTCGAACCCGGGGTCCTCGAGGAGCTGTGGCGCCACCTCCAGCGGCGTCGCGCTCCCGAGGATGGTGTGGCCGTCGGGCTCGGCCGTCATCAGCTGGCCGAACCCGTTCAGCCCGCCGGCGCCGGGGACGTTGTCGATCTGGATCTGCTGACCGGCCGCGTCGATGAGTTGTTCCTGGATACCGCGGGCGTACACGTCCGTGCCGCCACCCTCGTCGTAGGGGACGATGTACCGGACGGTCTGTTCCGGTTGCCAGACGTCGGCGCCGCCGTTGCCGTCGCCGTTCCCGCCGCCGTTTCCACCGCCGTTGCCGTCGCCGTTCCCGCCGCCGTTTCCACCGCCGTTGCCGTCGCCGTTCCCGCCGCCGTTTCCGCCGCCGTTCCCGCCCTCGGAACAGCCGGCCAGCGCCGCGACGGATCCGGCACCCGTCAGCTTCAGGAACCGACGCCTGCTGGCCGGGGGGGTCTCGGTGCTCGATTCTGCCGTGTCTCGGTGTGGTTCTTCCATGGGTTCGTCACGCTCCGTGGTGTTCGCAGTCGACGCCAGCGATGGCGAAGCCACCGTACCGACGTCCGTTCGGTCGGGTGATACGCCGTGTGGTATCACCTGACATCACTGCATCACAGGAGTACGATATGGAACGATCATCATAATTGTTTCGGTGGTTACCAGTCCACCGAGGAGGCGGGGCGGTCCGGGGTCCACGAGGGGAGGGGAACTCCGGGATTAGGATTCGATTAATCGAGGCGATACTCGCGACCGTCGAGCCGTCCGACGACGAGCGCGGAACCGGTCAGACCGCGTACGTTCGCCGTCGCTCGGCCCGGGGACGGACGGGAACCGCCGGCCTCGTGGTCGTGACCGCGCAGAAACCGTTCGTCCCGCCGTTCGACCCCGGGTCCGGATCGGGGTCGGGCGGCGGGACGCTGATCGAATCGGGGACGGTTAGCCGTCGAGGTCCGGCCGGGACAGCTCCGTCTCCTTCGCCGTGATGACCTCGAGCAGGGCGGGCGTCCCCTCCTCCGTCTCCGCGATCGCACGCTCCAGCGCGGGCGCGACCTCGTCCGGGTCCTCGACGCGCTCGCCGTACCCGCCCAGCGCCGTCGCCACGTCGGCGAAGTCGCCCGAGAACGGCGTGTCGTACGCCGCCATCTCGTAGTTGTTCAGGTGGATCGACAGGATGGGGATGTCCTCCCTCGCGGCGGTCTCGAAGTCGAGCCCCGTCATCCCGATCGCGCCGTCGCCCCAGAGGTTGATACAGAGCTTCTCCGGGTGGACCAGCTTCGCGCCCATGGCGAGCCCCAGCCCGTACCCGAGCTGGGTCGTCTTCCCCCAGCCGATGTACGACAGCGGCTCGGTCGACTCCCAGAACGGCGCGAGGAAGTCGCGCGGGTTCCCGGCGTCGTGGGTGATGATCGCGTCCTCGGCGTCGACGACCTCGGTCAGCTCGTGGACCACGCGGTACGGGTTGATCGGCGTCTCGTCGGAGGTGAGCTTCGGCCGCCACTCGTCGAGCCACGCATCGCGGACCTCCTCGATCTCGGCGGCGACGTCGTCGAACCGGCCGCGCGATCCGCCGTCGAGCCGTTCGCCGACCGCGTCGACCAGCGCCTCGAGGGTCAGCCGGGCGTCGCCGACGAGCGCGTGGTCCGCGTGGACGTCCTTGTTGACGTCCGTGGAGTCGAGCGTCGAGTGGACGATGGCGTTGTCCTCGGGCACCGTGATGCCGTACGCGGTCGAGGTGAAGCTACAGCCGACGCCGAAGAGGACGTCCGCCTCGCGGAGGAAGTGCGCGAGCTGGCCGGGCTCGCTCTTGCTCCCGGCGCCGAGCGACAGCGGATGCGTCTCGGGGAACGCGCTCTTGCCGTTGAGGCTCGTGGCGACCGGCGCCTCGAGCGTCTCCGCCAGCTCGCGGAGCGCGTCCCAGCCCTTCGCGTAGTGGACGCCCTGCCCCGCGAAGATCACCGGCCGGTCGGCCTCCAGCAGCACGTCGGCGACTTCGTCGACCCCCGACGGGTCGGGACCGGGCCGACTCACGGAGGGCCGCTCGTACTCGAAGTCGGGCACGTCCTCGTAGAAGACGTCCTTCGGGACCTCCACGACGGCCGGCCGGGGACGGCCGTTCCGCGCCGCGTTGAACGCACGTCGCATGGTCTCCCCGACGGCGTCGGGATCCGTGAGCTGTTCGCACGTCTTGCTCACGTGCTGGTAGTTGACGAGCGAGTTGAACTTCGGGTCGACGTCCGTCTTCGCCCGGTCGTAGCCCGCCGGGATCGCCACGAGCGGCGCGGACTCGCCGTACGCCTGGGCGATCGCGCCGAACGAGTTCTCCGTCCCGGGCCCGTGCTGGCAGGCGAACGCGGCGATCCCCTCGCCCGACGTCATCCGGCCGACGGCGTCGGCCATGTGTGCGGCCGTCCGCTCCTGACGGGTGATGATCGTCCGGATGCCGACCTCCTCGGCGGCCCCCGTGTCGAACAGCGGGTTGCTCGGGAACCCGAACAGGTACTCTACACCTTCCTCCTTCAGCGATTGTGCGATCGCAGTAGTGACGTCCATCTGTTCTCGTCCTACAGTAGGAGTCCGCGGAAGTGTACATAAAACTAGTCCAGCGCCCGATTTCCCGACGCGGGAGCCGAGCACGTCGGGGCGTTCGCGGTCGTCACCGCGTATCCGTCCCCTACCCACCCACCCGAACCGCAATTATAAATCGTTGGACACGGTAGACGACCCACGGTGTCAACGAACGACGGCGGGACCGGTTCGGGAGAGGCGTCCCGACCGGAACCGGTCGTGTCGGCCGTCACCGGGGTCGGGATGACTCCGTTCGCCGGCCGACACGACCGATCACTCCGGTCGCTCCTGGAGGACGCGGCGGAGCGAGCGCTCGCCGACGCCGCGCTCGCCCCGTCGGCGGTCGACTCGATACACGTCGGGAACATGGCGGCGGAGGCGTTCACCGGCCGCTCCGGTCTCGGGAACTCCCTGGCCGGCAGCATCGGCGCGATGGGCGCCTCGGCGCGCCGGATCGAGAACACCAGCGCCAGCGGCGCGAGCGCGTTCCTCGACGGCGTCGCCGCGGTCGAGTCGGGGCGCGCCGAGACGGCGCTGGTCGTCGGCGGCGAGCGGATGTCGGCGGCCGACACGGCGACCGCGACCGAGATCATCAGCCGCATCACCCACGACAGGGAGTACCGGCACGGCGTCACCCTCCCCTCGTTCGCGGGGCTCGCGGCCGACCGGTACCTGCGGGAGTACGACGCGACCCGCGAGGACCTCGCGCGCGTCGCGGTGAAGAACCACGCCAACGCCGCCGCCAACCCCTACGCGCAGTTCACCGACCCGGTCGAGGTCGACGACGTGCTCTCGTCCCCGCCGATCGCGACGCCCCTCCGGCTGTACGACTGCTGCCCGACGGGCGACGGCGCGGCCGCCGTCGTGATCGCGGCCGACGGGCGGGACGGCGACGCGGTCGAGGTGGCCGCCTGCCGGAGCGCCGTCGGCACCCACGCGGTCGCGGACCGGGCCGACCCGTTGCTGATCGAGAGCGTGCGGCGCGCGGGCGAACGGGCGTACGAGGGCGCCGGAATCGGCCCCGACCGCGTCGACGTCGCCTGCATCCACGACGCGTTCACGATCCTCGAGTGGCTCGAGATGGAGGAGCTGGGGCTGGCCCCCGCCGGCGAGGCCTGGCGGCTCACCCGGGAGGGCCGTACGGCGGTCGGCGGCGACCTCCCGGTCAACCCCGGCGGCGGTCTCAAGGCCCGGGGGCACCCGCTCGGAGCCACCGGCGTCTCGCAGCTGGTGGAGTTGGTCTGGCAGCTACGCGGGGAAGCGCCAGCCGAGCGGTCCGTCGAGGACCCGGAGTACGGGCTCGCCGTCAACGTCGCCGGGTTCGGAAACAACAGCGTGTGCACGATCCTGCGGGGGCGGCCGTGACGGTCGCGTTCGAGTGTGACGACTGCGGCCGCCGGACCTTTTACGCGAAGCGGCGGTGTCCCGACTGCGGGGGCGACGCGTGGGGGGAGGTCGACCCCGGAACCGGGGAGCTCCTCGCGACGACGACGGTCCACGTCACGCCGGACGGCGTCCGCGAGCCGAACGACATCGGGCTGGCCGCGTTTCCGGGCGGCGCGAACGTCGTCGCGCAGCTGGGGGCGGACCTCGCGGTCGGCGACGCAGTACGGCTGGCGGGCGACCACGAACTCCGGAGGGGCGAGGACGGCGCGCTCCGCGGCGGGCGACTCGTCGCCGCCGACTCCCGCTGACCCGGCGGGACGGTCACTCCCGTTCGGCCTTCAGTTCCTCGAGCGTCGCCACCCGTTCGACGGGGTAGCGCCCGTCCGGCGGCCAGCCGACCGCGACGACGCGACACGGCTCCTCGAACGGGTTGTGGACGAGGTGGACTCCGTCCGGGCCGGCGTCGAACCTGACGACGGTGTCGGGCTCGGCGACGAACCCGTCGTCGGCCACCTCCACGCGACAGCGTCCGGAGGCGACGTAGACGAGTTCCGCCTGGTTCGGGTGGTAGTGGAAGTGGTTCTGCGAGAGCCGCTCCCCGGGGTCGAGGACGGCGACGTTGAGGTTGAACGCGTCGATCCCCAGCTCCGGCGACAGCTGCCACCGCCGTCCGGGTTTCTCCTCGTTGTGCTCCAGTTCGTCCGGGAGAACGCGCTTCCAGCCGTCGGACATGGACGGTCGTTCGTCGGGGGGGTATTAAACTGGTCGGCGGGCGCCGTTCCGCCGGGCCGATCACTCCCCGTACCGGGCGAGTTCGACGAGGTTGCCGTCCGGGTCGGTGACGTACACGGACTCCATCCGCCCGCGTGCGCCCGCCTTCTCGACCGGGCCGTGGACGACCTCGACGTCCGATTCCCGGAGCCGTTCGCGCACGGACGCGATCGGTTCGTCCACGACGAGACAGAAGTCGGCGGTCCCGGGCTCGGGACGGCTGGCGTGGGGCGAGTAGACGTCGTCCGCCGGGTGGAGGTTGAGCTTCGCGTCGCCGAACGAGACGGCCCGACGCCCGCCGGCGAACGTCTCCGCGGTCCCGCCGATGGCCTCCGTGTAGAAGGCGATCGTTCGCTCGACGTCCGCGACGGTCAACACGAGGTGGTCGATCCCGCTGACGGTCATCCGGGCGATTCCCTCCCCACCTCGGAGGGGTCCCGCGGCGGCACGGGGTCGCCCGGGAACACGGCTACTCCCCCGCCGGGGGGATGGCCCCCTCCGCCTCGAGTTCGGCGATGCGCTCCTCGTCGTAGCCGAGCGCGAGGAGGACGTCGACCGTGTCCTCGCCGAGCATCGGGGGCGCCTCGTCGAAGCCGGACCCGGCCCGTTCGTAGTTGAGCGGGTGTTCGATGACCGGGATCTCTCCGGCCGCCGGATGGTCGATCGAGCCGACCACCCCCCGGGCGTCCACCTGTTCGCTCTCCAGCGCCTCGTCGACCTCGTACACCGGGCCGACGGGGAGGCCGTGTTCGTCGGCCAGGAGGTCGACCCACTCGTCGGTCGTCCGCTCCGCGAGTTCGGCGGTCAGTTCCGCCTCGAGTTCGTCCATGTGGCTCACGCGGTCGGCGTTGGTTCGGAAGCGGTCGTCCTCGGTGAGGTCCTCCCGATCGATCGCCTCGCAGAACCCCTCCCACAGCCGCTGGTTCCCGCAGGCGACGTTGAGGTAGCCGTCCGCCGTCGGGTACATCTGGTAGGGCGCCAGCACGGGGTCCTTCGTCCCCATCCGCCCCGTCTCCTCGCCGACGAACGCCTTCCCGGCCTGCTTCGTGAGCCAGGGGAGCGTCGCGTCGAGCATCCCGAGCTCCACCCGCTCGCCCTCGCCGGTCCGTTCCCGGTTGTACAGCGCGTTCGTGATGCCGAACGCCGCCCACATCGCCGTGATGAGGTCGGTCTGGGGGAGGCCGACCTTGGTCGGCGGGTTGTCGGGGTAGCCCGTCACGCTCATGATGCCGCTCATCCCCTGCACGAGGAGGTCGTAGCCGGGTCGCTCGCTCCACGGGCCGGTCTCGCCGAACGCGGAGATGGAACAGTAGACGAGGTCGTCCCTGCGTCCGCGGAGCGTGTCGTAGTCCACCCCGAGTCGCTCGGCGGTCCCCGGCCGGAAGTTCTCGACGAACACGTCCGCCTCGGCGACGAGGTCGTACAGCGCCTCGAGACCGGCGTCGTTCTTGAGGTTCAGTTCGACGCTCCGCTTCCCGTAGTTCACCGTCCAGAAGTACGGCGACTCCCCCTCCGGCGCGGCCGCCCGCCCCGGCCCGTCGTACCCCTCGACGTCGACGAACGGCGGGCCGGAGTACCGGGAGTCGTCGCCCACGCCGGGCCGTTCCACCTTCACTACCTCCGCCCCCTGGTTCGCCAGCATCAGGGTGGCGAACCCGCCGGTGACGAACGTCGTGAGATCGACCACGGTGACGTCCTCGAGCAGGCGCGACCGCTCGCGCTGGCCGCTGGTATTCATACCTACGAGTTCCGGGAGGGGAGGTTAAAACTACTGGTGCGATCGACCGGTCACTCCTCGAAGGTGTCCGTCGCCGCCGCTCACCGTCCTGTGATGGAATCCCGGATGTTCGGATGGTCTGTTCGAGTGGTGCCCGGTCGCTGACGGCGAGCCGCCCTCCTCGGCGGGCGGAACGGTCGAGGACGAGTCGAGTCCCGCGTTTCCGACGTACCCTCCGCGGACCCCGCGAACCCGCATGTTCGGACCGGACGGCCGCGGAGCGCCGCTGTCGACGACCGGGACCCGCCGTACCGAGCGACGAGTGGAGCCGGCCCGCCTGCCTCCCTCGTCGGCCGGGTCCGTCGAACGCGTCGCGGGCGCTCGTCGTCCAGGTAGCCCACGAGCAGCATGGGGTGGGCGACGACACGGGCCACGGGCCGTTCACACCGTTGCTGCGCGAAATCGCCACTGCTTCCCGTATGTTAGGATTTCAATCGCGGACGTCGACGTCGGTATTACACAACTACGTTCGTAATTGGCTCGTCCCGCTAACCGATCCGATCTCCCCGTTCGTGGTCGTTTCGGCCGTCGAGAGCCCCGAACCCCGTTCGTCGGACCGCTACCGCGCGAACCGTGGCGACGCCGGAGCGGACACGGCAGGTCCCGGACCGCGTAGCGTCCCCTGAGACGCCGCGAGTGCGCCGTCGTCGGGGCGGCGGGGTCGTCCCCGGTTCAGGGCAACATCGGTCCGTCGGGGGAACCGGTTCCGTGATCCACCGGACCCCGTCGAACCGATCTGAAACGTACGATGGTTTTCATGATCGAAAAACGAAATTATTTCCGATATGAATCCGGTCCGAACTCGGATCGCCGGGGCGCTGGAACCACGACGGGTCGGCGACGATCGGGGCGATCGCGCTCTCGACGAAGCACGCCCCGCCACGCGTCGTATCGCGGTTCGGGCCCGGACCGGCCCTCCGAGCGACGATGAAGCCGGAACGCGGCCGAAGCACCGTCGTAGTCGAACCGCCGTCGTGGCCGAATCACCGTTTCGGCCCTCGAACCCGCCTTCCAGCGCCGATGCCTCCGGTGTACGCGCCCGGACGGACCGCGTGGACGTGGCAGGCCGAGACCGAAGGGTGGAAGCCTTGGCTTCGGTCCCTTGGGCGCTCAAGCTCCGGTTCCGCTGCGCGGACGCCCGTCGGCCGAGTACGCGTCGACCGATTCGCGCGTCCGCCTGTTCTCGGCACACATACCGACATCTAGTGTATTATCGGATTCTTATCAATCGGCCGCAGCGTCGCCGACGTCGTCACGTCCATCCCGGTTCCTCGACTCCCCGGCCCGGGTCGAACGGGTCGGGGGCGTCGGCCGGCAAACGGCCGGCCAACCGGACGGTGAACGGAAGCGCGGACGCCCGGCTACCCGCGGACCACGAGCCAGGCGCCCGACCCCCAGAGCGCGACGGAGACCGCCAGGGCGAACAGGTGGAGCTCCGACAGCCAGAAGGGGACCGGAACGACGTGGTGGAGCGCGGCGAGCAGCGCCGACAGGACCGGAACGTCGTGCGACGCGCCCCCGACGGATCCGTCCCCGACCGTCGAACCGTCGACGTCCCGCTCCAGGCCGGGTTGCTCGCCGTGCGGGAGTACGTCCGCCTCGTAGGGGAGCGCCTCGGTGGCGTAGCTCCGGACCAGGCTCCCGTTCCCGTCGACGACGACCACGCGGTCGTTCCTGGTGTCGGTGATCACCGTGTTCCCGCTCGGCAGCCGGTCGGCGTCCCGGGGCCAGTCGAAGGTCATCGCGCCGGTCCCGTACAGCGCCCACGCGACCTCCCACTCGTCGCTGGTCCCGCTCCGGCGGAGTTCGACGACGCGGTGGTTCTCGGAGTCGGCCACGAGCACCCGGCCGGGACCGATCCACTGGGGGTTGTGCTGGCGGTTCAGCACGTCCGGGTCCTGGTCTGCGTTGATCACCTCGACGACCTCGCCCCCGCCGTCGTCGGTCCGCTCGACGATCAGGAGCTGGTTCGCGTTGCGCACTGAGACGAGGTATCGGCCCTCGCCGATGCGGTCGACGTCGTTGATGTGCAGCCAGTCCTCAGTCGTCGGGTCCGACGGCGCTTCGTAGTGCTCGCTCGCGTTCCAGGTCCAGATACGCTCCCCCGTCGAGTGGTTGTACACGAAGATGCTTTCGTACTCCATGTCGGCGACCAGCACGTCGCCGGACGGGAGCCGCTCGGCGTCGTGCACCTCGCTGTCCTTCCGCGTGCGGACCGGGTAGCTCCACTCGGAGACGACCCGCGGCTCCGGGTCGGGGTCGATGATGCGAACGCCCGTGTGCTTGCACGGCGACTCGTACTCGCCGCACTGCTCGTAGCCGTCGTCGGCGAACGTCGTCAACACCGTGCCGTCCTCGAGCATCTGGACGTTCTGGTAGCTGATGGCGGTGCCGCCGGTCCCCCCGTCGTACGTCCACGCGACGGTGCCGTTCGCGTGGAGTTCGGTCACGTTCCCGCGCGGGCCGGGGCCCTGGACCCCGACGAGCACGGAGGTGTCGCTCTCGTCGACCGCGTCGTCGGGCGCGGGGCTGTTACGGTCGGGCGTGAGCGCCCAGGCTCCGCCGAACACCCCCGCCGAGAGCAGGACTCCGGCGAGGATGAGTGCTCCGCCCCTTCGTAGCGACGTGCCGCGTTTCATGTCCAATTTCGTCGGCATCCCTTGACCGGTAGTCGTCGGCCCCGGCCGGCCGCGTCGGGGTTCCGTCGGGGTCGGTATCGAGTGACGCGGCGGACCGGCCTTGTACGTTGACGTTGCAGACGCCGTTTCGACCGCGAGCGGTCGGACGCAGCGGACGAAGCGTCGGAGCGTCGAACCCCGGCGAGCGGGTCGCTCGCCCGCACTGTGACGCGTCGGCGCGGCTCTCCCGGAACGTCGTTCGGCGGCGTGGCTTCGCGATTCGCTCGTCGCGTTGCGCCGTCGGAGAAGCGCCGAGGGGGAGATTTGAACTCCCGAGTCCGAATGGACAGCAGATTTCGAATCTGCCGCCTTGGCCAGGCTAGGCTACCTCGGCTCGTTCGATGGAAGACGGGACAGCGTTTAATCCGTTTCGGTTTCGGAAACGGGCCGCCGGTCGACCCCGGGGGCCGACCCCCCCAAGTTATTCGTGGCGGCGTGCTCACGGCCCGCATGGACGTATCCGACGCGAGCGCGGCCTGTTCGGACGTGCTCTCCGCCCTCCGCGGCGCCATCATCGCCGAAGACGCCTTCTTCGAGGAGATCCTCCTCGGACTCCTCTCCGGGGGCCACGTGCTCATCGAGGACGTTCCCGGCACGGGGAAGACGCTCACCGCGCGGTCGTTCGCCACCGCGCTGGGGCTCTCGTTCTCCCGCGTCCAGTTCACGCCGGACCTCCTCCCGTCGGACGTCACGGGGACGAACGTGTTCGACGAGGGCGCCGGCGAGTTCGAGTTCAGCGAGGGGCCGGTGTTCGCGAACGTCGTGCTCGCCGACGAGATCAACCGCGCCCCGCCGAAGACGCAGGCGGCGCTGCTGGAGGCGATGGAGGAGGAGCAGGTGACCGTCGACGGCGAGACGTACGACCTCCCGTCGCCGTTCTTCCTCATCGCGACCCAGAACCCCGTCGAACAGGAGGGGAACTTCCCGCTGCCCGAGGCACAGCTGGACCGCTTCAACGTGAAGACCTCGATGGGCTACCCGGAACTCGACGGCGAGGTCGAACTGCTCCGCCGCCGCGCCGGCCGGGTCGAGCGCGACCCCTCCGTCGAGCGGGTGCTCGACGAGGAGCGCGTCGTCGGCGTCCGGGAGGCGCCCGAGTCGGTGCGCGTGGACGACGACCTGCTGGAGTACATGGCCGCGGTCAGCGGGGCGACCCGGGAGGACCGGCGGGTCTCGGTCGGCGTCTCGCCGCGGGGCACCCAGCGGCTGTTCGAGGCCGCCCGCTCGGCGGCGGTGCTCTCGGACCGCGAGTTCGTCACGCCCGACGACGTGAAGCGCATCGCCCAGCCGGCGCTGGCCCACCGCCTGGTGCTCACGCCGGACGCGCGGGTCGACGACGTCGCGAAGGGCGACGTGCTCGCGGACGTCCTCGACCGGGTCGAGGTGCCCACCGTCCGGAGCGCCGGGGCCTGAGGCCGGCGGGGCGTCCGAATCCTACTCGAACAGCGACTCGCAGCCGTCGACGACGACGCGGGGGCCGTCCTCGAGGTCGATCGCGAGTTCGAGCGAGCCGTCCCCGTCGACGTCCGCGGCCGTGACGGTGATGGCCACCTTCGCGCCCTCGCCCGCGTCGCCCTCCCCGTCGACCAGCGTGACGTCGACGTCGCCGGAGCGTTTCTCGCCCGCGTCGAACTCGAGCTTCGAGAGCGGGTTCTCCGACTTCCGGGAGTCGCAGTTCCCGACGGCGACCGTGGCGTCGGTGACGAGCCCCAGAAGCGTGTCGAGGTCGTCGATCCCGAGGTCGTCGCTCAGCCGGACCGTGGCGGTCCCGTGCTCGTGCTCGTCGTCGTGGAGCGTCCCGACGACCTCGACGTCGGCGCCGGTCAGGTCCGTGATCGACTTCTCGTCGACCGGGCCGAGGAACACGTACAGCGCCGAGGCGTCCTCGGACCCGCGGACGCTGTCCGGGACGAGGACGACGAGGTCCTTCGTCCCGTCGCCGGTGAGGTCGCCCCGGGCGGTCACCCAGCCGATCCGCTCGTCGACCGGGATGCCCGTCGCCCGGTCCGGGAGCGGCTGGACCGGCGTCCGAAAGTCCTCGGGGTCCTCGCGCACCCGGAAGATGCCCCACCAGCCGGCCTCGAGCTTGCGGCGCTGTCTGAGTTCCTGGTAGATGAAGTCGCCCGTGCTCTCGGCCATGCCGCCGGCGCCGCCGAACGGTTCGATGCGGTCGGGCTTGCCGACCGTGAACCGGTCGTCCACGCCGGCGTCCTCGGACTCCTCGACGCCCCTGAGCTGGTTCCACTGGTGGGCCGCGAGGTGGAACACGAGCCCGTCGGCCTTGTCCGCGGCCAGGTGGACGTCGAAGGCCACCGGGTCGCCGAGCAGCGCGCGCGGCAGCGGCGTCGCGGGGTCGCCGTGGACGTCGGAGTCGTACACCTGGTACTGGTCGTCGTCCTCCTCGAACCGCCGGACGAACGGCTCCGAGCGGTAGTCGATGGCCCAGTAGCCGTGGTCCTCGGGATCGCCGAGTTGGTTGCACGGGTCGTCCGGGTCGACCTCCTCGTCGTGGCCCGGGGGCACCACGCAGTCGTCGGGGTCGTCCTCGTTCACGATGTACTGTCCGTCCGCGAACGTGAGCGAGAACGCGCGGTAGTCGTCTCCGTCCGGGAGCTTCACCATCGCCGAGGGGGCCCGGCCCTGTGGCGCCGGTTCGGCCGTCGTGGGGTCGACGTACTCGGCGTTCTCCTCGCTGACGACGATGCGGCCGTACGCGCCGTGGTGGCGGTTGCTCCGGGCGTCCCCGTGGTCCGTGAGGATGCTCGCCCCGACGTAGCCGTTGGCGTACCATCTGTAGGTGATGGACTCGCCCGGACCGACCGTCTGGTCCCAGTTGAAGCCGGCCGTCGCCCCGTCGGACCCGAGGACGTTGTACTTTACCCCGGTCGGGTGCAACGAGACGCGCTCGGACCGCTCCCAGTCGACGCCCACGTCGCCCTCGCCCGTCTGCATCTCGGGGTCCGCGTGGGGGCCCTCGATCGCGTCGTAGTCGACGTCGTTCGTCAGCGTGACCTCGATGCAGTCGTTCGCGTTCGCGCGCAGCGAGAGCGGCATCGGGGCGCGCGTCCCGTCGCGGACCTCGTCGACGTGCTCATCGAGCTCGTAGATGATCGCGTGGGGGTCGTGGTCACCGTACTCGTTGTACCGGATATCCGCGTCGATCGCCGACACCTCGAACTGGCGGTGCGTGGCGTCGTCCGGGCACGGATCGCCCGGCCGCGGCGCCGTCGGCGGCGGGTTCCCGTCGATGGCGTCGTTCCGCCGCGCGTCCTTGTCCGACGGGTACGTCCGGTCGCAGTCCTCGGAGTACAGCAGCCGGGCGAGCTGGCCGTGCTCGCTCCAGTCGAAGTCGCTGTGGGGCGCCGGGTGCCCCATCTCCTTCAGCTCCTTTCGGGAGATGGAGTCGTCGGGGGCGCCCCGGTCCGGGAGCGGTTCGAGGTGGTCGACCGCCCCGCCGAACGTGCGGAACAGCCCCCACATCCCGTCCCAGAGGTCGTCGACGACCGTCGATCCGTACAGGTAGTCCCTGATCGGCAACCCGGACGGGTTCTCGTATAGCGCCTCGAACAGGTCGCCGTCCTCGGCGTAGTCCTCCTCGGCCATGACGTCCAGCGTGAACGCCTCGGAGGTGCCGATGATCTGGGAGGTCGCGTCCTGCGGGTCGAGCCCCTCGGGGTCGATCCGACGGCCGTGGAACTCGAAGTTGTGCTGCTCCTCGTAGGCGGCCTGCCAGAGCCGGACCCTGACGGGGTCGTTCTCGTAGGCCTCCAGCACCGGCGTCGTCGGGTCGCCGTGGACGTACGAGGAGTGGACGTACGCCGGGTCGCTGTCGTCGCGGGTGTAGTAGGGCGTGTTCCGGTAGTTGATCGCCATCACGCCCGCGTTCTCGTTGTGCTCGGCGTCCTTGTTGACGAGTTCGCCGTCGCGGTCGACGAGCGGGGCGAAGTCCTGGTAGGCGAGGCAGAACTCGCGGAAGTCCTCGCCGTTCTCGGTCCGGATGATCGCCTGCGTGCCGCTACGGATGGGGTCGCCGCTGTAGGGGTCGAGCCACTCCGACTCCGGTGGTTCGACCACGAGCGAGGCGAACGGGCCGTGCATCACGTCGTCGATGCCGGTGATGTGGTCGTGGAAGAAGATGGTCCCCTCCTCGTCCGCATACCAGCGGTAGCGCATCTCCCCGCCGGGTTCGGTGTCCTGGCGGTAGTTGAACCCGGTGGCGAGCGAGTCGGAGCCGAGCACGTCGTAGGAGACGAAGTGGATGTGGTTCGACTTGCCGCCCTCCTCGATGGGGACGCTCTCGGGGAGCCCCTCGTCGCCCTCCGGGAACCTGTCGGCCGGGATGGCGGCGATGTTCTCGTCGGTCACCTCGTTCTTGAAGGTGACGTCGATGCAGTCGCCGACGTTCGCGCGGACGACCAGCGGTTCCGGGTTCATCTTCCCCTCCCGCACGAGGTCCGCGTGCTCCTCCAGGACGTAGACGATGCCGTTGGGGTCGTGGTGGCCGTCGTCGTTGTAGACGACGTCCGCGGGGAGCGCCACGATGGTGTACTCCCGCGTCTCGCCCTCGAAGACCGGTTCGAACCCCTCGATGTCGGGTTCGCAGGGATCGGCGTAGGGCGCGCCGGGGAGGATGTCGTCGCCGTTGCGGGTGAGCGCCTCCTCCTCGTCGGGTTCGGGGTCGCGGAAGTCGTCGAGGCCCGCGGCGCCGTACGGCGGGTACGGCGGCGCCTCGCCGAACTCGCCGGGGATGAACTCCGGGAACCCTTCGACGTCCGAGTCCGCCGGAATCGGCGGGTCGTTGTCCGGAAGCTTTTGCAGTCCCTTCCGCTCCTTGTCGAGCACGCGCATGAGCCCCCACATCCCGTCTCCGTAGTGGGGGAACAGGTGGCAGTGGAACAGGTAGTCGCCGGGGCTCCCGTGGGCGCCGCCTGCGCCGACTCGGAACGCATCCTCGAACGGCATGTCCGGGCGGACCGAGGTGAAGTCCCTGATGGCGCCCCGCGGCATGCCGTACGCCGAGATGTACGGGGCGCTGTACGTCGACCCCTGCCCGATGGTCTGGGAGTCGACCGTGTCGGACCCGTCGTCCGGCGGCGTCTCCTTCCAGCGGTGGCCGTGGAGGTGGTGGACGTGGTTCTCCTCGATGGAGGCGCCGACGGCCGTGACCATGACCGGGTCGCCGAGGTACATCGGGTAGGCGTTGTCGCCGCCGCCGGGGTCGCCGTGGACCCACGAGTTGTAGAACGGATTGTCCTCACCCTCCGGGATGCGGTTGCCGGTGGGGTCCGCGCGGTAGTTGATGGCGTGGACCGTCTGGGGTTCGTCGCTGTCCGGGTACGTGAGCTGTCCGCCGTCCCGGGTCTCGATCCCCTCCGGGGTGTGGTAGTGGATGAGGAAGTGCCGGAAGCTCAGGTCCGGGACGAACCCGTTCTCCACCGCCAGGTCGGAGATGTCCTCGGGGACGTGGATGTCGGCCTGCACGCGTCCCTGGGTCTCCTCGCCCGTGTACGGGTCCGTCCAGGTCGTCCCCTTCGGGAGGACGGTGACCGAGCCGAACAGGCCGCGGGAGACCAGGTTCGCCTTCTGGGGCGGCTCGTCGGCGCTGTCGAACGCCTGGTTCGCGCCGTCCTGGAAGAAGTGCACGCCGAAGGCGTCGGCGTGCCACCGGTAGGTGATGGAGTCGCCGGGCGCGACCGTCGTGTCGGGGTTCTCCCCGACGTTCATCCCGTCGGACTCCTTCACGTCGTACGGGAGTCCCGCCTGGTGGATGGAGGCGCGTCGGTCGAGGTCGTTGTGGAACTCGACCTCGATCACGTCGCCGAAGTTGGCGCGCAGCGACAGCGGCTGGAGGACCCGCGTGTCGCCGTCGGCACGCAGTTTCTCCGGGATGTCGTCACAGAAGCAGTCCTCGTCCTCGTCCTCGAAGACGACGTTGTTGCCGCAGGGAACCTTGCCCGAAAGGTCGCGGATCTCCTTCAGGTCCTCCTTCAGGGCGTACATCACGCCAACCGGCTGGTGGAGCCCGTAGCGATTGAAGACGATGTCCACGTCGATGGCGTGGACCTCGAAGTGGCGGACCTGCCCGTCCTCGGGCTCCTCGGGGACGTCGCCCGCGCGGTCGTCCTCGCCCGCGTTCGCGTGGCCGCTGGCCAGCCCCGCGGTCGTCGCGAGGGCCCCGCTTCCCTTCAGGAACGTCCGTCGTGGCAGCGTCGTTCCGCCGTCGTCGGAGGATGCGGCCCCGTCGCCGAGGTCGCCGACGTCCGGTAACTTACCACTTCGATTCACCTCGTCCGCGACATCGTTGTCGGGTGGCATGCATCAACCGTACCGAATACGTCAGCATTGTAATCAGATAGATAACGACCACAAGCGTGACGTTACCGACGAATATGGTCCCTCTACCCGTCGGAACGGCCGCGCCCCGGGGCGTCAGCGGATCCCGCCCGTCCGCCGGCGCAGGTAGGCGTACCCGACGAGCACGGCGGCTCCCCCCACCCCGAGCGGGAGCAGGCTCCCGTTCCCGGGTCGGCCGGGCGCGCCGTCCTCCCCCGACGGGTCCGACGCGCCGTCGCCCGACTCCTCCCCCTCGCCGGGCGTGATGACGTCCGACTGCGTCGTCCCGGTCGGGGTGTCCGTGCCGTCCGCCGCGGAGCCGTCGTCGGCGCCTCCCGACCCGCTTCCCGACGCCGAACCGGAGCCGCCCTCGACCGGTTCGTCGGTGACGCGGAGCGCGTGTTCGTCGCTCGTGCCGAGCGGCTCCTGACGGCCGTAGACCACCCGTTCGCCGTGGGCGGTCGCGACGAGCGTGTACTCGCCAGGGTCGAGGTCGGCGAGGTCGAGGGTGGCGACGTACCGGCCGTCGCCCTGGCGGTCGGCCACGGCCGAGACCGTCTCCTCGCCGTTCCAGGCGACCACCGTCACGCGGTCCGGGCTCCCGGTCGACTGCCCGGGGGCGACCGAGACCGCGACCGACGTCTCGGTCCCGGCCTCCGCCGCCCCGGGCGCGTCCACCTCGACGTCGTAGCCGTCGATCACGACCGGATGGACCGCGCGGACCGTCTCCCCGTCACGGAGGACGAGGAGGTACGCGCCCGCCTCGAAGCCGTCGGTCTCGAGTTCCGTCCGCTCGCCCGCCGCCGCGTCCGCGCGGGTCACGATGCGGCGCTCCGAGTCGTACAGGAGCAGTTCGTACGGGCCCTCGTCCGGCGCCGTGACCTCGACGTCGAGGGCGTCGCCGGGTTCGACGCTCGCGACCTCGGAGACGGCGAACTCCTCGCCGTCGACCGGAACCGTCCGGTTCGGCGTGTCGACGCTCCCCGCGACGGAGAGCCCGTACTCCGGCGCTGCGCCGACGCCGCCCGCCGCCAGTACACCGCCCAGAACGCACGCCAGGATGATCGCCGCGGTCGTTCGTCGCATGGCCGACCGTAGACGCCTCGCCGTGATTGGAATGACCCGGCTAACCTCCCGTCCCGACGAGCGGCGGTCCGCCCCCCTCCGATCCGACCGACTCCCCTGCGACGGGCACGGTCGCGGACCCGACCGGGGAGCCGGCCCGGAAACCACGCGCCGTCCGCGGCCGTCGCGCCGGGGTTACCCGGGCCATACTAACGTCGGTTCGGGGGGACGTCGGGACGACTCGATGTCGAACGCCGAACGACTCCACAGGTCCCGCCGCGAACGGTCCGGCACAGCGGACGCCGACGACGAAGCGCTGGTCCGGTGTCGCGGGCTCACGCGCAGGTTCCGGCGCGGCGGGGGCGGCCTCCTCGGCCGGTCCGGATCGTCGACGACCGTGACGGCCGTCGACGGCGTCTCGATGGACGTCGCGCCCGGCGAGTTCGTCGGCGTCGCCGGCCCGAGCGGGAGCGGGAAGTCGACCCTGCTGCACCTGCTCGCGGGGCTCGACGTGCCCACGTCCGGGACGGTGACGCTCGCCGGGGCGGACACCGGCTCCCTCTCCGAGCGGGAGCGCGCGCGGCTCAGGCTCGACCGCGTCGGGATCGTCTTCCAGCGGTTCCGGCTCCTCCCGGCGCTGTCGGCGCGTGCGAACGTGGCGGTGCCGCTCGTCGAGCGCGGCGTGCCGAAGGCCGCCCGCCGGGAGCGAGCGACGGAACTGCTCGAACGGGTCGGCCTCGGCGACCGCACGACGCACAGGCCGGGGGAGCTGAGCGGCGGCGAACGGCAGCGCGTCGCGGTCGCCCGCGCGCTCGTGAACGACCCGGACCTCCTCGTCGCCGACGAGCCGACCGGCGAACTCGACACCGCCGCCGGCGAGCGGGTGCTCGCGCTGTTCGAGGAACTCGCGTCCGACCGTGCGGTCGTCCTCGCGTCACACGACTCGCAGGCGCTCTCGCGGGCCGACCGGCTCGTCCACCTCAGGGACGGGCGCGTCGTGGACGGCGAGGACCCGGCCGACCGGGCCGGGGACGTCGTGGCCGACCGGAACGGGACCGACGCGGACGACCGGGACGCGAACGTCTCCGGCGGCCGGGGGACGAACGGGGTGGCCGGCCGAAACGGGAGCGACGAGGATGCCGCGTAGGCTCCGGCGGCGGGCCGCGCTCCTCGCGCTCGGCGTCCGGCGCGTCGTCGGCCGCACCCTCGTCGTCTCACCGCGTCGGTTCCTGTCGAGCGTGCTGGCGGTCGCGATCGCGGTCGGCTTCGTGGTGACCGTCTCGGGGGTCGCGCTGGGGCTCGCCGCGGGATCGACCGTCGAGAGCCCGTCGGTGGACTACTGGATCGTCCCGGAGGACGGGGGCGACGGGCCGACGGCCCTGCCGGTCGGCGGGTCGCGGCTCGGCGAGGTCCACGGGACGGCCGCCCGGCTGAACGCCGACGATCGGATCGACCACGCGACGCCCGTCCTCGTCGCCCCCCTGGCCGTCGAGAACCCCCGGACCGGCGAACGGGAGTACGTCGTGGCGCTCGGGCTCGTCCCGGCCGGCGACGGGACGCGCGTCTCCGGGCTCTCGACCGACCACCTCCGACCCGGCGACCCCCACTACGCCGACGGGGGGTACGACGGTGACTGGACCGGCGAGGCGGTGCTCAACCCCGCCGCGGCCGAGCGACTCGGCGTCGACGCGGGGGACGAACTCCGCGACGGCTCCGGGTCGGGGGACCGTTCGCTCGCCGTGACCGCCGTCGACGACGGCCCCGGGGCCGTCGGCGGGGGGATGGTCCCGCTCGCGCTCGTCCACCTGAGCGAGCTACAGGCGCTCACGGGCGCGGACGCGGGAGACCAGGCCGACCAGCTCCTCGTCCGGACGGACTCGCGGGACGTCAAGCCGACCCTCGCCGCCGCCTACCCGCGGACGAAGGTCGTCCCGAGCGACGGGTTCTCCGCGACGGCCGTCGCCGAGTCCGAGCGCGCGCTCGCGATCGGCCTCGCGGCCTCCCTCGTCGCGCTCGTCGTCGGCGTCCTCTTCGTGGCCACGGTGATGGGGCTCGAGGTCACCGCCGACCGGGAGCAGCTCGCCGTTCTCGACGCCGTCGGGTTCTCCCCGGCGTCCCGCGGGCTGGTCGTCCTCGCGGAGACGCTCGCCGTCGCCGCCTGCGGCGGCGTCTGCGGCGTGCTCCTCGGCGGCGCCGGCATCGTCGCGACGAACGCCGTCGCCGGCCACGTCCTCTCGGTCCCGTCCGTGGCGCGGTTCCACGTCGCGCTCGTCGGCTACGGCGTCGGCCTCGCCGTGCTCGTGGGGCTCCTCGCCGCGCCGTACCCGCTGTTGCTCGCCCGCCGGGCCTCGCGGGAGGGGGTGACACGGTGACCGCGCGGGCGCTCTCCCGCGTCCGGGGGCTCGTCGGCGTCGCCGTCGCCGTCCTGCGACACGACCGGGGGCGGACGGCGCTGGCCGTCGCGGGCATCGCGGTGGCCGTCCTCGCCACGACGTCGCTCGCGAGCGTCGGCGTCGGCGTCGTCGAGACCGGGACCGAGAAGTTCGACGCGGCCGACCGGGACCTCTGGGTGACCGGCGGGCCGGTCGGGCTGGCACCCGGCACGGTCGGCGGCTTCGAGAACACCGTGACCGACGCACACGCGCTCTCCCGGGACCTCGAACGGCGCGAGGAGGTCCGGTCGGCGGTCCCCATGTCGTTCCAGACCGTGTACGTGGGAACGGACGGCTCGGACCTGGAGACGGTCGTGGGCGTGGGCGTCCCCGGCGGCGGTCCCTCGGTCGGCGTCTCGGAGGGCCGCGGGTTCGAGCGCGACGACGTCCACTACGCCGACGGGGGCTACGACGGGCCGATGACCAACGCCGTCGTCGTCGACCCCCGGACCGCCGAGCGGTTCGACCTCGAACCCGGCGACACGCTCCACGTCGGCGGGACGGTCGCGGCCGCCCGCTCGAACGAGTTCACCGTCGTTGGCGTCTCGTCGACGTTCTCCGGCTACGTCGGGACGCCGACGGTGGCGCTCCACCTCGCCGAACTACAGACGCTCACGGGGACGGCCGCGACGGACCGCGCGACGCTCGTCACCGTCCGCCTCGAGGAGGGCGCCGACCCCGCCCGGGTCGAGCAGTCCCTGCAGGAGGAGTACCCCGAGTACGAGTTCCGGACGAACCGCGACCAGCTGCGTGCGACGCTCGGCCGGGAGGCGGTCGTGCTCGCCAGCGGCGCGAGCCTCGTCGTTCTCGCGGTGGTCGCGGGGATCGCGCTCTCGCTCAACCTCCTGCTGTCGTTCTGTCACCAGCAGCGCGAGGAGCTCCGGGCGCTGAAGGCGCTCGGCTGCTCGTCGCGGACGCTGGTCGGAATCGGGGTCGCCCAGGCGCTCGTGCTCGGCGCGCTCGGCGGCGCGCTCGGGCTCGCCCTCACCTACCCAGCGACGGTCGGGCTCGAGTTCGCGGTGTCCGCGGCCGTGGGCTACGAGGGGCTGGTCCGGACGCCGACCTCCGTGCTCGCGGTCGGCGCCGGCCTCTCGCTCGGGACGAGTTCGCTCGGCGCCGCGGTCGCCGCGTGGCAGGTCGGCCGGCTGTAGCCGGCGGGCGACCCCCCGAACCGGTCGTCCCGTCGACCGGTCGCCGGCACGTGGACTCGACGCGGGGTTACCTTTCCCCTGCAGGGAGACGACACAAGGTCCCCGACACGGAAACAGGTGGTATGAATCAGCGACGACGGCGGTTCCTCGGAGCGGTAGCCGGCACGGCGACGGCGGGTCTCGTGGGGGTGGCGGGGTACGCGAGACGGTCGAACGCGGGGAGCGGAGCCGCCCGGACGCAGGGCGGGACCGTGCTGATGAGCGCCCGGCAGGGGAACGTCTACGACCCGGTCGGCCTGTACGTCGAGCCCGGCGCGACCGTCGTCTGGGAACTGGAGAGCGGCGTCCACTCGTCGACGTCCTACGAGGACAGGATCCCGGAGGGAGCCGAACCGTGGGACACCGGCATCGTCTCGGAACCCGGCGCGACCGTCTCGCGGACGTTCGAGGTGGAGGGAACGTACGACTACTACTGTCTCCCGCACCGGGCGAACGGGATGGTCGGCCGCATCGTCGTGGGAACGCCCGGCGGCCCGGCCGAGGGGAGCATGCCGACCGACGGCCCCGTCCCGGAGAGCCAGCGGATCGTCCAGGAGGGGTCCGTCGCGGCCGGCGGCCTGGGGACGGGCAGGATACTGATCACCTACGAGGGGGAGGTCTCGCCGGGCAACGCCGTCACGATCACCGCGACCCTGGACGGCGAACCCGTCGTCGGCGCGAACGTCTTCCAGCGTGGCGCGGAGGGCGACGACGAGTGGACGCTCGTGGGGACGACCGACGAGAACGGCCGGCTGCAGGTCACGATCCCGTCGTCGGGCGACCGCGCGGGCGACCTCCGCGTCAGGATCCGCCAGGGCGAGCGCGAGGGCGAACTCGAGGTGGAGCCCGGCGGCTCGGGCGACAGCCAGGAGGGCCCGATCAGGGTCGACTACAGCGGTACCGTCTCGCCGGGCGCGACCGTGACCATCACGGCGACCCTGAACGGCGAGCCGGTGGTCGGCGCGGACGTGTTCGTCCGGGACGGGGACGACGAACGGCAGCTGGTCGGGCAGACCGACGAGAACGGCCAGCTCCAGGTCACGGTGCCGGCCGAGGGGGACAACGCCGGGGAGCTCGACGTCCAGGTGCGACGGGGCGAACTCGAGGGGGAGCTCGAGGTCGGGTGAGGACCGGACGGGCGATCGGCCGCCGGCCCCGCTACCTGACGGCGCTCGCGAGCGCCACCGCGCCCGCGAGCAGGAACACGAGCGCGACGACGGGCTGTCCCCCGGTCGCTGCGCCGTACACCGCGAACGCGACGCCCGCCGCGACGGCCCCGACCGAGAGGCTCGCCGCGGTGTGGACCGCGACGTTCCGGGTCGCGTCAGTCTCCCGTCCGAGCTGCTCGCCGAGCCCGATGGCGTGTTCGCCGAGGTCCCACGCGACCGCGGCGGCGACCGCGCCGGCGAGCGAGACGCCGACGCCCGCGCCGCCGGTCCCAGCCGCGAGCAGCACCGCACACGCGAGCAGCACCGCGCCGGCGCCGAGCACGCGGCGCGACGGGCGCACGAGCCCACCGACGACGAGGACGGTGCCGACCGCGCCGAGCCCCCCCGCTGCGGGGGAGACGAGCCCGACGACGACGGCCCCCGTGAACGCGGCGATGGCCGCGCCCCAGATTCCCGCCGCCGGGGGGCGCCGGGTGACGGTCACCGCGACCACCGCGCGGCGGCGCGTTCGAGCTCGGTCGCGAGCGGCTCCTCGCCCCAGTCGAGGACGCGGATGCCGGCCCGCCGGAGCCGCGAGAGGCGGTTCGCCCGCTCGACCCGAGCGAGCGTCCGCCCCGGCGTGTCGGCGGCGGTCGGGTCCGGGCTGACGACCGTCACCGCGTGGCCGTGCGCGTCGAGGCGGCGGGCGACCGTCAGCGCGTAGTCGTCGGCCATCGGCGAGCAGAAGACGACCTGCGCGTCCGCCGGGAGCCGCCGCCGGAACCGCCGGAACCACGTCGTCGCGAGGAAGCGCTCGGCGGGCGGCGTCGGCGCGAGCGACGGGTGGGTGCCGAGCAGTTCCCGAGCGGCGGCCGCGTGGTCCGCGCCGCTCCCCGGCGGGAGCCAGCACTCGCCCGGCGCGAACGCGGCGACGCCGACGCGGTCGCCGCTCCCCAACAGCGCCGAGCAGGCCTGCGTCGCGGCGTCGACGCTCCGCTCGACGGCGTTGGCCGCGTCGGGGTCGGGGGCGAGGTACGACCCCTCCCGCGCGTCGATACAGAGCACGACCGTCGCGGCCCGCTCCTCGCGGAACAGCAGCGTCGAGAGCTCCCCGGTCCTGGCGTACTGCGCCCAGTTCACGCGCTTTGCCGGGTCGCCGTGGCGGTACTCCCGCGTCGAGTGGAACTCCAGGCCCGCCCCGCCCACGTCGGTCGCGACCCGGCCCGCGTACTGGGTGGTCAGCCCGCGGAGCGGCAGGGAGGCGCTCGCCTCGAGGTCGGGCGCACAGCGCATCGTCGTCTCGGCCTCGACCCGCTCGTCGTGCTCCCGCGAGCCGCTGGCGTTCCGGGTGACGACGTGGACCGGGCGCCACTCGTGGGCGCCCCGGACGGCCGTCACCGTGTAGCGGAGCGTCGCCGCCTTGCCCGGCCGGAGCGCCGTGCCGAGGCGTGCGGACCCCTCCACGGCCAGCGCCGGGGGAACGCCGTCGATCAGCCGCAGGTCCGGGACGACGCCGTCGCCGGCGTTCACGACGCGGAGCGTGACGGTCACCTCCTCGCCGGGGTCGGGCGTCGTCGTCGACAGCTCCCGCGTGACCGCGAGGTCCGGATGCGGCGCCGTGTCGGCCCGGGCGTACGCCGCGAACGCGACGCCGACCGCGCCCGCGACGACGAGCGACGGGCTCTCGAGGAGCGCCCCGAGTCCGACGGGGACCAGCGCGAGCGCGGCCATCCCGGCCCACCGCCCGGTGGGGACGACGCCGCGGGGGCGGAGCTCCTCCGGGAGGGTCGGCGTCACCGGCCCACCCCCGGCAGGCGGTCCCGAACCGACCGGAGCCGCCGCCGACCGGCCGCGCGAATCGTCGAACCGAGCCCGCCGCCCGCCCCCGACGGACTCCCGTCGTCCGACGCGTCCTCCGGGACCTCCCCCGAGCGTGCGGCGGCCAGCGCCTCGACGGTCCGCGCGGCGGCGAACCGGAACTCCACGTCCGAGCCGAGCAGCCCCCTGAGCCGCACGGCCGCCGGAGCCGGGCGGTCGTCGCCGAGGAACCACGCGGCCACGGGGTCGTCGGTCCACGTCCCCTCGCGGAGCGCCGCGGGGAGCTCCGCCTCGTCGTAGTCGCCGCGGGCCCGGAGCGTCTCGCGCGCGGCCCGGTCGAGGCGCGCGTGGAGTTCGCGCCTGCGCTTGACGCTCACGGTCGAGAGCCCGCCGCCGCTCGCGAGCAGGACGTCGATGTCCTCGCCCGGGAAGGGGACCTCGTACCGGTCCTCCACGTCGGCCGTCTCGGCCGCGCGGGCCTCCACCCGTCGGGCGTCGTTCAGGATCCGCAGCCCCTGGACGAGCGCCAGCACGCCCACGAGCGTCACGAACACGTAGCTCATCGAGCCGAAGAGGCCGGCGAGCCCGCGCTCGAACACGACCACGAAGCCGAACAACACCGCGGCCAGTCCGACCGACGCGGTCGCTCTCACGCATGATCACCCGCCGCGGAGCCGCCGTCCGCGTACCTCGCCTCGATGTGGCGGAGCGCGTCGACCGCGCGCGCCTCCCGCTCGGGCGTCGGCTCGGCGCCGCCGTACCGCACCTCCTCGAACACCGCCGTCAGCTCCGTCACGTCCCCGCGGTCCATCCCCGCCTCGACGGCGGCGGCGGCGAACTCCGCCGGCGTGGCCGCCGCCGGGTTCTCGACGTCGAGCCGTCCGGTCATCTCGCTCCACGCGCGGTACACCTCGTTCTCGAGGTCCGAGTCGGCCTCCAGCCTGTCCGCGGCCGCGCCCGCCGCCGCTCCCAGCGCCGCGCGGCGGTCCGGGGGCGGGAGGTCGGGCTCCTCGTCGGCCGGTTCCTCCTCGTCGTCGCCGGTCGAGACGAACAGGAGCGCGACGCAGCCGAGCAGCGCCAGCACGAGCAGCAGCCCCACGAGCGCGGTCGGCGTGGAGAGCGCCTCGCCGGCCGCGTTCGTCCCCGCGTCGCCGGCGCCGGCGCCCAAGCCCGTCTCGTTGGTCGGCGCGCCCGACGCGCCGAACCGCGGATCCAGCGGCGCCGGGTTACAGACGGTGAGCACGACGTATACGACGGCGAACGGGAACGACGCCGCGCCGACGAAGATCCCGCTCAGCAGCTTCGAGCCGGTCGTCCGATACATCGCGTAGAAGAACAGGCCGACGACGGCGAGCAGTCCGAGCCGGACGAGCGGCCTGGTGAGGAACGCGACGCACGTCGAGAAACTCAGTTCGATCCCGCCGGCCGAGGCGTTCCCGCCGAACTCGATCTCGCCGGCGTCCCGCTCGCCGATACCCGCCTCGTCCTCGGTGGAGCCGACGCCGAACCCGCCGGCGTTCGACGTCGTCGCGGAGTCGATCGTCGCGGCCGCGACACCGAGCGCGAGGACGGCGAGAACCGCGAGGAGGGCGGTGGCGGCGGTCCGTCGGTCTACCACGTCGTCCCGTATCACCCGTCGGTTGATAAATGTTCGACGGAAATCATTCGGCCGGGCCCACAGGTGGGGGCAGTCGGCCGCGGTCGCGCGGCGGTTCCGGCGGGCGCCTCACTCCGAGAACGGCGAGTCGGCGCCGTCGGGCTCCTCGCCCGGGAGCGTGATGACGTTCCCCCGACCGACGTTGATCTTCGTCACCCGTCCGTCGTCGGCCATCCGGGAGAGCACCCGGCTCACCTTCGACTTCGACCAGCCCGTCTCCCGGACGATCGCCGACTGGCGAACGCGGCCGCCGTTCCGCCGGAGCACGGCCAGCACGGCGTCCTCGTTGCTCAGCATCTCGAGCGGGACCTCGGTCGGGCCGTCGTCGGGCGACGGTTCGGGGTACTCCCGCCCGTCCGAGCGGGCGCCGTCCGCCTCCCCGGTCCCTGCCTCCCCCGGTAGCGCCGACGCACGACGCGTCGCCGCGTCCCGCACCCGCCCGGTCCACGCCGCCGCCCGCGTCCAGACCGCCGACTCCCGCACCCGGCCGGGGACGTACGGGAGCCAGCGGCCGCGCGTGGTCCAGAGGGCGCCGACGACTGCGAGTCCGGCCAGCGGGACCACCAGCAACAGCGCGAGCGGCGCGAGGCGCTCGCCGGCGTTCACGCCCGCCGCGTCGCCGACGCCGTCGCCGTCCGTGTCGGGGTCCGTCGGGTCGGTGCCGTACCGATTCACCTCGGGGCCGTCGTCCAGCCCGTCGCCGTCCGTGTCCGCGCGGTTCGGGTTCGTCCCGTGACTGTCCGCCTCCGCGCCGTCCTCCAGGCCGTCGCCGTCCGTGTCGGGGTCCGTCGGGTCCGTCGAGGCGCCGTACACCTCGTCCCCGTCGCTCAGCCCGTCGTCGTCCGTGTCCGCGCGGTTCGGGTCCGTCTCGAACGTGTACGCCTCGAGCGCGTCGCTCAGCCCGTCGTCGTCCGTGTCCGACTTCGTCGGGTTCGTGTCGTGTTCGCGGACCTCGTCCGCGTCGCTCAGCCCGTCCCCGTCCGTGTCGGGGTCCGTCGGGTCCGTCTCGTGGGTGTTGACCTCGAGGGCGTCGGCCAGCCCGTCGCCGTCCGTGTCGGGGCTGTTCGGGTCCGTGCCGTGGCGGTTCACCTCCGCGTCGTCCTCCAGGCCGTCGCCGTCCGTGTCCGCCTCGGTCGGGTCGGTCCGGTACTCGCGCACCTCGGGACCGTCGTCCAGGCCGTCGCCGTCCGTGTCCGTCTCGGTCGGGTCGGTCCCGTACGTGTCCAGTTCGAGCCCGTCGCTCAGCCCGTCGTCGTCCGTGTCGGAATCAGTGAAGTTCGTCCCCTCGTCGAGCTCGCGCCGGTTCGTGGCGCCGTCGCCGTCCTCGTCGCCGCCCTTCTCGATGACCGAGACGTCGTGGGTCGCGCGCGCCGCCTCGTCGCGGCTCAACGTGTCGGCGGTGACGACGACGCTCACGGTCTGCTGGCCGTACAACCCCTCCGGCCACTCCTCGAACGTGAACGTCAGTTCCTCCGTGCTGTTCCCGGCTAGCTTCACCGACCGACACTCCAGGTCGGTCGCGGAGCGGTCGTCGGCCGGTTCGGAGCGGACGCAGGCCTCGTAGTGCCCCTCCCTCCCGCTGGCGTTCGTCTCCAGGGTCACCGTGAGCGTCGACTCCTCGCCGGCCCAGAGGAACTGCGTGTCGCCGCGCTCGGCGACGACGTCGCCGTCGCCGAAGCCGCTCCCCGCGACGCTGATCTGCTCCGCCTCCTGAGCCGTGGCCGCGACGCCCGGGGCGAGGACGGCCGACAGCAGCAGGGCTCCGAGCACGAGCACGCGGGCGGCAGTCTCGATGGAGTAGTCGGTGCGCACTTGGCGAGCACCAGGTTCGTTCGGGCGTTTCCGTTGTGTAACTTAACCTTTTCGCGCCGCGTTTCGTCGTCTCGAAACCGACGAAACGAACGAAACGGTAAGGATCGGATAACCACCCAGTCGGACGAAGTACGGCGTTTTTCCGCGAAACAGTAACGGTCCAGATACGATGGCCGACGGGAGAGCGATTTACGACTCAGATACGATGGCCGGCAGGAGAGCGGTTCGACCGGCCACGTCCCCCCGAACGCGGCCGGCGATCGGCTGCGGGGTGTGAGCCACGTCGGAACGAGTGGGTGCCCATGGACTCGGTGCTCGACCGTCAGCGGCGGCGGACGACGCGCGCCCCGTCGTCGTCCACGCGGACGACGGCGTCCATCAGCGACGCGAAGGTGTCGACGGTCATCCCCTCGTGTGCCCCCGTCGTGAGATGGTAGTGGGCGAACGCGTCCGCGGACGCGAGTCGGTTGGCCACGGCGTTACAGAACCGGTAGCCACGCTGTCGGTCGACGTACTGGAGCAGCGCGGTGAGCGACGGCAGACAGCAGTCGAGCCGCCCGTCCGCGTCCCCCGCGCGGTCGAGCAGCTTGTCGAGCGCCACGCCCACCTCGGTGAGGTTCGACGGCGCGGACGCCGACTCGACCGCGAGCCGGTCGGCGTCCGCCTCGGCGGCGACTCCCTGCGGGGTCGCATCGACCACGTACCGCTCCCGGCCCGTACCGGGTCGTCGCTCCAGTCGTCGCACGTCGGCCCCGGTGAACGCGACCAGCAGCAGCGGGCCGTCGGTCGCGACCCCCGGGCAGCGGTGGTTCCTCGCGGACGCCCGCCGGTCCTCGAGGACCAGCACGTTCGCGGCGTCCGCGAGCCCGCGCGGCCGCGAGTCGAACTCGGCGGCCGCCGACGTGTGCGACGTTCCTGACATGGCGTTTCCGGGGAGGGCGAGTTCGGACTAAAAGCCGGACACCCGTCCCGTGGCGTTTCCCGTCCGCCGGGGGACGGTTTCGTTTCGTTTCGCCGTTCTCCGAATCGATACTCGGCGGGGCGGCGGTGACGACGACGAAACGGTCCCCGGCGGATCGCGACGGTCCGACGAAACAATGAGCCACAGTCCTGCGGTTTCGCCGTTCGGATCCGAGGCCGACCGTTCACGGGAAGGAGTTCGCCGGCCGGCGGCTAGCGGGGGGCAGGCGGAACGGGGTGGGCCGGACCGGGACGGCATCACGGCCGCACCCACCGGCCACGCGATCACGCCCGTCGTCGTGCGGACGGTCACCGGCCTCGTGCCGCCGCTCCGGAGGCGACCGGACGCCGCATCGCGTGGCGGTGGTCGCAGCGTCGCGTGGCGGTCCCGGTCTCAGCGGTCGGCGAACGGTTCGAGAGCGGGCGTCCCCTCGTCCGTCGTCTCGTTGCCGTCGGCGTCGTCCCCGTCGCCGGCGAGTCCGCCGGTGGCCGCGCCGTCCCCGGTGGCGCCCTCGGAGGTGACGGTCACTTCCGAGGCCTCCGTCACGGCCTCACCGTCGACCGTGTACGGGCCGTCCTGTGCGCCGTCGGAGCTCACGAAGCCGTAGGTCGTGTCGTTGTTCGTCTCCCGGTGGGGCATCGCGATGAGCTGCTGGCTCCCGTTCAACGACGTCTCCTCGAACTGGGCGCCCTCCACGTCGAACAACTGGATCGTGACGTTCTGGTGGTAGCCGGGCTCCAGGTACTCGGAGACGCCGACGACGCTGCCGAGCGCGTCGCCCTGGAGGAGGCTCTCGTCGTGGATGGTGACGTAGCCGCCCTCGGGGACGAACGTCGACTCGACGACGACCTGGGTGCCGTCGCTCTCCTGGGCGTCGAAGTCGACGAGCGCGTCGCGCGTCACGTCGAGGTACGTGAGGTTGCTGCTGTTCCGGGTCGTCACGCCGTGGATGTAGTCGCCGGTGCCGAAGTTCGTCGCCTCGAGGGTGAACTCGACCGTCCCGGTGCCGCCGGGCGCGACCGTGACCTCCTGGTGCCGGACGACGTCCTGCTCCTCGCCGTCGAGCCGGTAGGCCACGTCCTCGGTGAGTTCGCCGTCGGTCGGGTTCGAGATCGTCGCCGTCACCGTGATCGACCCGTTCGGCGCGACGGCCGCGGGCGCGTCGATCGAGTCGACGACGAGCCCCGTCGGTTCGGCCTGCTGAGCGCCGTCCTCCTGCTGTGCGCCGACGGTCAGCGCCGCCGTGGCGAACACCGACAGGACGACGAGCGCCGCGACGAGCGATACGACCGTTCTCCGCTTGGTCATGCGCGTCCCTCCATCGCGCCGACCGACGCCCCCGAAGGTGATAAACCATGGAAACGATAAAGCCACGAAACGTACGATTACGGGCGAGTAAGCAACGGTGCGTACGGTTCGCGGTTTCGGGTTAGCCGACACCAAGCGGGGGAACAGCGACCGCCTTCGACGCGCGTTCCCGGCGCCGGCCCGGACGCCGGCGGGGTTCGAGGGCGCCGCCGACCCCCGGCGGTGGGACCGTCACAGCACGAGGAACAGCAGGACGGCGGCGACGAGTCCCACGACCCCGAACAGGAGCGCCGTGAGCAGCCGCGGGTCCAGATCGAGTTCGCGTCCGGCACGCCGCATCCTGCGTCGGAACCGGTATCTCCACCGCCGCAGCGCGTACCGGACGCGGAAGACGCCACGGCGGAACCGCCAGATCGCCGACTCGACGCCGTAGGCGACGAGGTGGCTCGCCTCCAGCACGATGTCCTCCTCGGCGTCGCTCCGGTTCCGCCGGCGCTTCCGGCGATCGGGTCGACTCGGCGCCTCCGGCCGCTTCGGCGCGGGCGGTTTCCGGGGGAGGTCGTCCGCGCTGGCCCTCCGTCGATCCGTGGCGACCACCTCCGTCGTCGACCCGCCGCCGGAAGCGGCGGCGAGCGGGTCCGACATCGTCATCGCCCCGGACGCCGTTCCGTCCCCCGGCGTCGCCCCGCTGCCGGAGTCGGCCGGCCTGTTCTCGACGTCCGCCGACCCGTCCCCGACGTCCGCCGTCCCCGACGTCCCGGCGTCCGCGGTCGTCCCCGTCGAGTCGGCGCCGTCCCCCGAACCCCCGTCGTCGTCCGGGTCGGTCGGGGACGCGGCGGCCTCGAGGCCGCCCGACCCGGACGTCGACCCCGCGCCGGAACCGCCGGCCGAGTCGCCGATCGTTTCGACGTCGTCCGCGGGGTGTGATCCGGGGCCCGCGGAGGGATCGATGTTCTCGAGTTCCTCCTCCAGATCGACGCTGATGCTCCGGAAGTCCGGGCGTTCGACGTCCTCCAGCCCCGGCGTCGCGCCCGCGTCGAACGTCTTCTTCCGGCGGAACTGGACCCGCGACACCTGCTCGTCCCAGTCGGTCACGACGATGGCCTCCCCGTCGTTCAGTTCCTCGACCATCTCGGCGTACTCGTTGTCGAGGAAGCGTCCGACGACCTTCGTGTCGTTCTCCCAGGTGAGCCGGTGCCAGACGAGCCAGTCGCACTGGGTGATGAAGTCCTTGTCCACCGCGGCCGGCCGCTGGGACATGCCACAGAGGCCGAGCCCCCGCTTCCGGCCGCGCTTGGCGACCTGCAGGAGGATCTCGCCGACCTCGTCGAGGCCGCCCGACTCGGGGAGGTACTCGTGGCACTCCTCGACCAGCAGCATGAACGGCTTCTTCGCCTTCTTCTCCCGGACGAACAGCGTCTTCACGACGCCGTGGATCAGCTGTCGGGCCTCGTCGACGTCGAGGTACTCGGAGACGTCGAGGATGACGGGGACGTTCTCCTCCAGCGCCAGGGTCGCGATGCGCTGTGCGTGCGTGGGCGACACCTGCACGTCGCACAGTTCGCCGGCGCCGACGTGGAGCAGTTCGTAGCGCTCCTTCAGTCCGTAGTACTCCCCGTCGGTGTCGACGATGAGCATCGGGAGGTCCAGTTCGAGCAACTCCTCCGCGACGACGCTGGCCGTGTTCGACTTGCCGCTCCCGGACTTGCCGGTGACGAACCCGCGTCCCGTGAGGAGTTCGATGACGGGGACCGTCGTACCGTCCTCCGAAATCTTGATCTCGTCCGGGATGTCGCTCATCGGTCGTCCACACGTGAGAGGGGGTCCGGCATATGCCTTCTGTCGTGGGAGCGACTCCGGGGGCCGTGAGAAGGGGGAGCCTACCGGGGGCGCGGAGCGCCGTCGGTACCTTTTTCGCACCCAGGGGGCTGTCCCTGCATATGTCTAGCCGGTGGTTCGACGGCCAGCTGAAACAGGTCGCCTCGCTGGTCGGCGTCTCGACGGTGCTGCTCACCGCCGACTTCGTGGGGGTGCTCGCGCTCGTGACCGGGAACGCGGCCGGGTTCGGCGACCGCTTCCCGGCGTACGTGCTCGTGATGGCGATCGCCTTCGTGATCACCATCGTCGGGCTGTCCCACTACGGACTGGAGGGCCGCACGGTGCTGTCCGCCTCGACCGGCGTGAGCGTCCTCGCGCTCGTGACCGGCACGCTCGCCGGCGAGGGGCTCCGGTACGCCGTGGTCGAACCCGCGACGGTGTTCGACGTCCAGTTGCTGTTCTATCTGCTCGCGGCCGGACTCATCGGGACGGGCCTCAGCTTCTGGACGGTCAACCACTGGCGGGAGTTCGTCCGGGGCCGGACGGTGGAGTCGGACGCGCACGTCTCGGTCGAGTAGGGCGGGTGTCGGGGCGGCCCCGCCGGGGAACTCACCCGTCGTGCTCGCCCTCGTAGGTCACGTCGACGACCGCCGCCAGGCCGTTCTGTACCTCCACGTTGTCGACGATCACCCGGACGTTCGCGACGTCCGGGGCGTCGTCGTCGCCGAGTCCGAGCCTGAGCCCGTCGCTGTCCGCCTCGGCCCCGTGGTCGTCGACCCGGCCGATGACTGACCACTCGCCCGCCCCGGTGATCACCCCGTCCCACTCCCGCTCGTCGCCGCCGTCGAGTTCGATCGTCTCCCCGAAGACGACCTCGTCCTCCCAGGTCCGGGTCACCTCGATCCCGAGACCGTAGGTCGTCCCGCTCAGGTTCCGGGCGAGAATCCCGTAGGAGTCGGTTCCCGCGTCCGGGTCGTCCGGGTCCGGCGTCGACCCGTCGCCGGCGGAGGAACAGCCCGCGAGCGTCGACGCGAGTGCCGTGGCGGTACGGAGGACGCGTCGCCGCGTTCGGGGGGAGGGCATCGTCTCGGGCGACGGGGAGGACCGCCGTAAGCGTTGCTCAGGCTGAAATTCCGCCTTCAGTCATCCGGGCCCGCTCCAGCCCGACGGACATCGCACGTATCGGACGCCGCGTGTACCCTCCTTCGTCATCGGGATCGCCCACGAGGTGCCCATCTGTCGTTCGGTTAGCACGTTGACTCAAGCCACGTCGCCCCATAATTATTGTATTATTTACACTTATTACCGTCGACCGCCGTTTCGAACGGGAGGAGAAGGTGATGAGAACAAGCGTACGGTACGTGGATCACGCGTCGGTGCCCGCCCCGAACGGGTCGAGCACCGAGTCCGGAACGTGAGCGAGGAACCGATCGCCGACTTCACCGCCCAGGTCTGGGACAGCTACGCCGGCGCCGAACTCGTCCCCGGACGCGTCGTGACGAGCGAGCGGCGCGTCGTCCTCGCGACGGAGGAGTCGCGGACCGCCGTCCCGCTGTCGTCCGTCTTCGACGTCACGCCGGGACGGGCGCCCGCACACCTCGATGCCGAGTCGGACTCCGTCCTCACCGTCGGCTGTTTCCTCGACCAGACGCGGCACGCCGCGACGGTCGAGGCCGACCGGAAGCTCGTCGACCGGCTGGCGACGGCGCTGTTCAGGCTGATCCTCGGTGACGCCGACGTCATCGTCACCCACCCGTCGAAGGTGGACGGCGTCCGGCAGGACGAGTCGCCCCTGAACGGGACGCTCGACGCCGCGCCCACGCGCGTCCGGTTCGAGTTCGAGGCCGCCGCCAGGAGTCCCCACGGACGAGATCGTCGAGTTCGGCCGGACGAAGTCCGACGGCGGCCTGCCCATCACCGTCCGGATCGCCCACCAACGGGGCGACGTCACCGTCGAGACCGACGTCACGTTCGACTCACAGCGCGTCGCCAACGTGTTCGGCCGCTACCTCCGGGAGTACTCCGAGGCCCGCGGCGAGGGACCGACCTCGATCACGGTGCTGTTCGTCGACGACGAGCAGGTGTTCCTCGACCTGTTCACCGGGCAACTCGCCGAGTTCCGCGACGTCGAGACGCACGCGGTCACGAGCGGGGTGGACGCGCTGGAACACATGAGCGAACACCCCGACACGACCTGCGTCGTGAGCGACTACAGGATGCCCGGGATGAACGGGATCGAACTCCTGACGGCGATGCGGGAGGTGCGGCCGAACCTCCCGTTCGTCATCCTGACCGGTATGGGGAGCGAAACGGTCGCCGAGGAGGCGCTGGCCGCGGGCGTCACCGACTACCTGCGGAAGGAGACCATCGCGTCGAACCCGAAGATGCTCGGGCGCCGCATCGAACGCGCGGCGTCGGACCACCGGCCACACACGGCCTGAACGACCCCGAGGCCTCCGGCGGTCTCGAACCCCAACGGAGCGTCCCGACCGAGACGTGGGCGGGTGGCTCACGGGTTACTTGATGACCGCCTCATCGCGCCGGGACGTCCGCCACGTCGGGGTTCAGTTCGCCGGTGTAGCGGTACGTCCCCGCGAGGAGGACGATCCCGGCCGCCAGCGGGATGACCGCACAGGCCGCGTAGACGGGGACGAACCCCAGCGCCTCGACCGCCGGGAGCGAGACGATGGGGCCGAGGCCGCCGCCGACGTCGCCGAGGACGTTGTTCGTCCCGGTCGCCCGCCCCATCCGTTCGGTCGGCGTGAGGTCGGCGAGCAGCGCCATCAGCGGGCCGCCGACGCCGCCCTGGCCGGCGCCGATGGCCAGACAGCCGAGGAGCAGGCCGACCCGCGACTCCGTGACGGCAAGTTGCAGGAACCCGACGCACGCGAGCAGCAGGAAGCCGAGCAGCACCGGCATCCGGGCGCCGAGTCGGTCGCTGGCCGTGCCGCCGACGAGCATGAACACCGACCCCGCGAGCACGGTCGCGGCCATGAGAAATCCCGAGGTCCCCTGCGCCGAGTAGTCGAGGACGGTGATGCCGCGCTCGCCGAGCAGCAGCACCAGGGTGGCGAACAGCACCCCGGCGTACGAGAAGTAGAGCCCGAAGTTCACCAGCCCCGCCGTCAGGGCGGGCGTGCTCCGGTCGATGTCCCACGGTCGCACCGTGGAACCCGCCTCGCTCGCGTGGGTCTCGGGGACGGTGAGGAACGCGAGGCCGCCGGAGACGAGCGCGAACGCCGCCGCGAGCGCGAACGCGACGGCGACGCTGTACAGGTCGCTCACCACCCCGCCGAGGACGAGGCCGGCGGGGAAGCCGAAGGTGATGCCCGCGCGGACGAGCCCCATGCTCGTCCCGCGGGAGGTCGACTCGCTCACGTCGGCCGTGATGGTGTAGGCCGTCGCGAACACGAGCGCGCTGCCGAGCCCCCAGGCGAACCGCGAGAGGAGGAACCAGACCTCGGGCAACTCGGAGGCGAGCGCGACGTTGTAGCCGAGCGTCGCGACGCCCTCGATCAGCAGGCCGGCGATGAACGGCGTCCGGGTGCCGATCCGGTCGACCAGCGCCCCAGCGGGCGCGTTCGCGACCATCCGGACGAACCGGTTCGCGCTCAGGATGAGGCCGACGAGGAACGGCGAGATGCCGAGCACCGCCCCGAGGTTCGGGAGGATGGGGAAGACGACGCCGCCGCCGAAGCCGACGAAGAACGTGCACGCGATGACCGCGAGCACCACCGCTCGCGGGCGCACCTCGTCCATTCAGGACCACCCGCGGGGGGCGCGAACGGGGAGCGAGCGGGGACCGTGACCGCCGCTCCACGGCGTCGAGGACCGGGTCACACGGACCACTCGGTCGGGTTTCCGTATGAGTGGTTCGGTCCCAGCAGTCGGGGCCGGTACGTGCGAAATCCCGGGATCGCGTGGCCGCCGCCGAGGTCACTCGGCAGGCGTGTCGGTGGGCGTCTCCGTCGGCGTGTCGGTGGGGGTATCAGTCGGCGTCTCCGTCGGAGTGTCGGTCGGAGTGGCCGTCGGCGTGTCCGTGGGCGTCCCCGTCGGCGTGTCGGTCGGAGTTTCGGTCCGTGTCTCGGTGGGGGTTTCGGTCGGCGTACCGGTCCCGGTGGGCGTCCCCGTCGGGGTCGCGGGTGCGCAGTCGTCGACGTCGGGGTTCACGAGGTTGAAGAACACGTCGCCGTCGTCGGCCGCGAGCTGGAGGCGTTCGATGACCTTCCCCTCGTGCTCGCCGGTGCCCCGGAACGTCTCCGGCGCGGTGAACTCGTCCGGCCCGAACTGGTCGCCGAACCGCTGATCGGTCCCGTCCGCGAAGACGAGCGTCGCCATGGCGAACTCCGGGGGGAGGCTGCCGAACTCCTCCTCCCCGACGGTCACCTCGGTACACTCGAACGTCGTCGCGGGGTCGCCCGGATCACAGGACGTGTCGTCGTTCGGGATGACCACCTCGTCGGGCGTGTCGAAGCTGGCCCTGTCGAACACCCGGCCGGGCGAGCCCAGGACGAGCGGGCTCGGCCTCACGTCGTCGATGCCCTTGACGCTCCCGTCCGTGAAGTAGACGTTCACGTCGACGTTCACGCGGTCCGGGTGCTCCATCGTGACCGACGAGCAGTCGCGGGTCACGTCGAGACAGCGCCGCTCGGTGCGCGTCGAGGCGGTCGCGTCGCCGTCCGAGACCGTGACGCGTCGGATCCACCCGTGGAACTCCTCGAAGCTCTCGTCGTCCGACCTGATCTGGCCGCTCCCCTCGAAGCCGAAGCGGAGCCGCCCGCCGTAGCTCCCCGTGAAGCGCTGAGTTGTGCCGTCGCTCATCCCCAGGCGCACCTCGTCGTACGACTCGGCGTCGACGGTGACGTAGTAGCAGGAGGGCCGGACGTCGGGGTCGAACTCCTCCGCCCCGTCCTCGTCGTCACGGTCGTCCCCGTCGTCACGGTCGTCCCCGTCGTCTCGGCCGTCGCCGTCCCGGCCGTCGCCGTCCCGGTCCCGGAGCAGGCTGTCGGTCACGTCGTCGCCGTTCAGGAACAGCCGGAACCGTGGGTGCTCGTCCGTCTTGAACTCGAACTCGGTGATCCCGCCGTACACGTAGAACGCGTCGCCGGAGCCGTCGCCCGTCGACCCGAGGACGCCCCAGCTGCCGTCGCGGAACCGGTCCACGTCGTCGTCCCGGTCGGCCGAGCCGTCGCCCCGGTCGAACGCCTTCGTGATCCGGCCGTTCGCGACGAACTCGTAGGACAGCGTCCCCTCCCCCCGGGTCCGGATCTCGAACAGGTCGCGGCCCTGCTCCGCGTCGGGGGTGTCGAGCGCGGTAACGCGGTCGGTCACGTCCTCGCCGTCGAGCAGCATCGCGAACGGCGGGGCGCTCTCGTCGTTGTACTCGAAGTCGACGATCGGGCCCCGGATCCGGTAGGCGTCCCCACGGCCGTTGGCGGTCTCGCCCGTCACGGTGACGAGCCCCGACCGCAGGGTTCGCAGGTCGTCGTTCCGCAGTTCCGCGGAGTTCGGCCCGCGGTCGAACGCCTTCCGCACCGGCCCCGCGACGTCGAACTCGTAGAACAGCGTCCCGTCGTCATCGGTCACGATCTCGAGGAGTGCGCCGCGTTCGACCCCCGGACCCACCTGCTCGGCCCGCCGCTTCACCCCCGAACCGGAGGTCCCCTGTACGGCGTCGCGACCGAGGCCCGCCGCGAGGCCGCCCACCGCTGCCACGCCGAGGAACGCGCGTCTGGAGAGATCTGATGCGTTCACCGGGAGGGCTACGACGGCACGGCGAGTATAGGGCCCGCATCGTTGACACCCTTGTCGGTGAAACCGACAGCCGTAGGACTGGATTTATCGGCACAACGGGGGAGTCGCGCAGGGCGACGTCGACCGCCCGACCGCGTGCGTTTGCGAGCGACTAACGGTCGCCCCACAGCGCCGTTCGCGTCTCCGCACAGGACCGCGGGGCGACCCGTACAGCGCCACCACCAGGTCCTCCGCCGGGGTCGACGCCTTCACGGGGGCGGTTCGTCGGGGGCCGACGTCGGCGCAGTGGTCGAACGGGTCTCGGCGTGCCGTCGCACTCCGTCGTCCACGCGCCCGACCCACACGCGAACGGGGGATGGATTCCGGCCAGGCGCGATGGACGCGGAGCGGGCCGAGGGTCGGCGGGACGCCCGCCGGGGAAACCGCTTTCGGCGCTCGCCGTGACCCCCCGAGCATGGAGGACATCCAAGGCGACACGGTCGTGGTGACGGGGGCGAGTTCGGGGATCGGAGCGGCGACGGCGCACGCGCTCGCCGCGGACGGGGCGAACCTCGTGCTCGCCGCCCGTCGGGAGGGCAGACTGGAGGAACTGGCCGGCGACCTCGAGGTCGAGCACGGCGCGGCGGCGGTCCCGGTGCCGACCGACGTGACCGACCGCGAGGCGGTGGACGGCCTCGTCGACACTGCGGTCGCGCAGTTCGACTCGCTCGACGCGCTGGTGAACAACGCCGGCGTCGGCCTCGGCGACGACGTCGCGGACCTGACCGACGAGGAGTACCACACGATGATGGACGTGAACGTCGACGGCGCCTTCTACGCGACCCGCGCGGCGCTGCCGCACCTCCGGGAGTCCCGGGGGACGGTCACGTTCGTCGGCAGTTTCGCCGGCCAGTACCCCCGACCCGGCAACCCGGTGTACGCCGCGACCAAGTGGTGCGTCAGGGGGTTCGCCCACAGCCTCGCCGCCCGGGTCGGCGACGAGGGCGTCGCGGTGTCGGTCGTCAACCCGACGGAGGTGCGGACCGAGTTCGCCTCCGAGCAGGGCGACCCCTTCGAGGAGCGGTTCGACTCCGAGGACGTGACCGACCCCGAGGCGGTCGCCGAGGCCATCCGCTTCACGCTCCGACAGGACGCGACCGACGCGGTGAACGAGATCGACCTCTACCGGCGGGACAAGTTCGCGCACTTCTGACTCCCGCCCGGCGGGCGCCTGCGGAATCCGCCCGAACATCGGTCGAACGCCCCGTGAGCCGGCGTTTTTGGCTAACCTAAAACTTAAGTGAGTTCCGGTCCGCGGACGAGGTGATGAACGAGGCAGTGCGGTCGGAGGCGGGGTCGCGACCTGACGACCGGGACGGGTCCGGCGGGGACGCGCCCGGAACGGACGCGACGTCGACGGGCACCGACGGGGACGGCTACACGTTCGACGACGTGAGCGTCGTGATGGGCACCTACGACGAGGAGGCCGCGGTCGGCGCCGTCCTCGACGACGTCGACCGGGTCACGGACGGCCGCGCCGAGGTCGTCTGCGTCGACGGCTCCAGCGACCGGACGCCCGAGATCGCCCGAGAGCGGGGCGCCCGCGTCGTCGAACAGGAGCCCCGGGGGTACGGCGTCGCCGTCCGCGCCGCCCTGCGAGCCGCCGACCGGCCGATCGTCGTCACCACGGACTGTGACGACACCTACCCGATGGAGAAGCTCCCCGACTTCCTCGCGGCCGTCAACGACGGCGCGGACGTCGTCAGCGGCGATCGACTGTACCACGGCGCCGGAGCGATGCCCGCGTTCAACCGGGCCGGCAACCGGGCGTTCGCCCTCCTCGCGAGCGCCCTGACGGGCGGGCGGGTTCACGACACGACCACGGGGATGCGGGCGTACCGCCGCGAGGTGGTCGAATCGATCGAGTGGACCGAGAACACCGGGCTCTCCGCCGAACTGCTGATCCGCCCGCTGATGCGGGGGTACGCGGTCCGCGAGGAGCCGATCCCGTACCGCGAGCGCGCCGGCGAGACCAAACTCGACCCGCTCTCGGGCGGGGCCGCCATCGCGAAGTCCATCGTGAAGGTCGGCCTCGAGGAGCGCCTGCGATAGGCCGTCCCTCCCCCGTTTCCCGCGGTTCCGAACCCGCCGCATCGCCGTCACGACCGTCGTAGCTGCTCGTCCATCGAGTCGACCGCCCGGAGCGCGAGCGCGGCGATGGTGAGCGTCGGGTTCATCGCGCCGCCCGTGACGAACGCGCCCGAGGAGGGGATCCAGAGGTTCGAGAGGTCGTGGGTCCGCAGTTCGGGGTCGACGACGCTCGTCGCCGGGTCGGTCCCCATCCGGGTCGTCCCCATGTGGTGGGCCGCGGGGCCGGTGTCCTCGGGACCGACCGACCACTCGATCTCGACCCCGAGCGCCTCCAGCACCGCCCGCTGGATCTCGTTCGCCCGCTGGAGCGTCCGCCGGGTCCGGTCGTCGAGCCGCCAGTTCACCTCCGGCACCGGGTTTCCGTGGTCGTCGGTCGTCGACGGGTCGAGTTCGATCCGGTTTTCGGCCCGCGGGAGCTGGCCGACCAGCGCGCCCATCGCCACGTGGTTCCCGTACCCGTCCCGGAGCCGGTCGAGCAGTTCGTCACCCCACGTCTCCGCCGAGAGGGCCATCTCGACCGGCGACGGCCCGGCGTAGTTGAGCAGTTCCAGCTTTATCGGCCCGAGGTCCCCGTCGGCGGCTGGAACCGCTCCGTCGGTCCCCTCCGCACCCGCGCCGGGGTCGTCGTAGAACTGGTGGCTCTCGGTCGTGACGAAGCCGACGTGGTTCTGCCGCGTCGGCCGGTCGAGCGTCCCGCCCATCCCGGCGAATAGGTGCTCCATGAAGTAGCGGCCGACCGCGCCCGAACCGTTCGCCAGCCCGTCGGGGTACGTTTCGGAGTCCGAGAGGAGGAGCAGCCGCGGGCTCTCGACCCCGCCCGCCGCGAGGACGAACGCCCGGGCGGCCTGCTCGTGCTCCTCGCCGTCGGGCGTCGCGTACCGGGCGACCGTGACGCGCTCGCCCGCCTCGTCGTGTTCGAGCCGCTGGACGGGGACCCGGTCGAGCACCCGCGCACCGGCCGCCTCCGCGCGGGCGACGTGGCGCTCGGCGGTGTACTTCGCGCCCGAGGGGCAGACCGGCTGGCACGTCCCGTAGCCGACGCAGGCCGACCGCCCGTCGCGCCGCTCCGAGTTCCGGGCGTTTCCCGCCGAGTGGGTCGTCACGCCCACGCGCTCGCAGGCCTCGGCGAACAGCGAGTCGCTGTGGGAGGGCGGGAACGCCGGCATCGGGTGTGGCTCCTCGCGCGGGGGCCCGAACGGGTCGTCCGACGCGCCGGCGACGCCCAACTCGGCCTCCGCCTCGGCGTAGTACGGCCGCAGGTCCCCGTAGGAGATGGGCCAGTCCTCGCCGACGCCGTCGCGCGTCCTGCGCTCGAAGTCCGCCTCGTGGAGCCGCATCACCATCCCCTGCCAGTGGAGCGTCGACCCCCCTACGCCCTTCACGCGGGTCGCGTTCAGCGGGTAGAACCGCTCGCCTGCGGAGGTGTAGGCGTCGCGCGGGCCGCCCGTGCCCCAGACCGACCCGCCGTCCCCCGCCGGACGGATCGACCGCTCCATCCGGTCGAGGCGGTCGTCGGGGTCGAACCGGGGACCGGCCTCCAGGACGACCACGTCGTGACCGCGCTCGGCGAGCCGCGCGGCCACGAGCGCGCCCGCCGGCCCGGCGCCGACGACGCAGACGTCCGCGGCGGAACGGGGGCTTCGGTCGACGTCGGCGACCGCGTCCCCGTCACCCTCCCGGCCGCCGTCGGTCCCGTTCACGGCTCCGGCCCTCGTCGGTAGCTCTCGATCCCGCCGGGGTGACCCTGCGGGTTCTCGATGCCCACGAGTTCCCCGCCCGTCGGCGACGTGTAGAGCGCGTACTGGAGTTCGTTCACGACGTAGCGACGGACGCGCTCGGGGTCCGTCCCCTCCGGGTCGGCCGCGGCCGTCTCGACGCCCATCTGGCGGAGGAGCGCGTCCCGGTCCCCGGCCGACAGCTCCGCGACGGGCGCGTCGAACCAGTTCTCGGCGTAGGCGTCCAGCGTCGCGGCCGCCTCCCGCACGCCCGACGCGTACGCCGGTCCGTCGACCGCGCGGCCGACGACGTACGTCTCGACGAACTCGGGAACCCCCTCGACCGCGGAGGGGTAGACGACCTCGGCGACGGCGACGAGCACGCCCCCGACGTTCACCCCGGAGCCGTTCGACCCCCCCGCCGCTCCCGGATCGAACTCCTCCCACGCGAACGCTCCGGCGGCGCCGGCGCTCCCGACGCCGAGCGCCGCGAGCGCGTCCCGCCGGGTCAGCTTCACGGCCCCGTTTTAGGACGACCTAAACAAATGCGTTGTGCTTCGGGCGTCGCTCACCCGGGCCCGAGGGTCGTACCGTTCGCTCAGGCCGCCGGGTTCGCCCCGGAGGCGGCGTCCGCCTCGGTCGACGCGCTCGGTTGAGCCGTCGCGTTCGTCCCGACTGCCGCGTCCGCCTCCACGGAGACGCCGTCGAGGTAGTCCCCGCCGGGGCCGACCCACGTCCCCTCCCTTCCGCAGTCGGTTTCGAGCCGGCAGACCCGCGTCTCGGGCGGCCAGAGCACCCGCACGGCCCCGCCGTCGCGCTCGACCGTGAGCGCCTGGCGGTACGTCACCGACTCGCCGGTCCGCCCGGCGAACGTCACGACGAGATCGACCTCGCTCGCGCCCGCCGGAAGCGGGACGTCCCCGGTCTCACCGCTCGACCCGTTCGGACCGCCGGAGTGACTGTCCCCCGTCCGGTCGAGGTTCCCGACCCGGACGCCCGACGGCCCGACCGACCAGTTCACCGCGACGCGGCCGTCGAGATCCTCCACCGAGTAGCGCGCGTAGCCCTCGCCGGTCTCGACCCGCACCGACGCACCCGTCGACCCGGCCGGCACGCCGACGACCGTGCGCGCGTCGACCCGGTCGCCGGTCAGGACGCGGAGGCGCCGGAGGTCGGGGTCGACCGGTCGAACCGCGCCGGTCCATTCGCCGCGGTAGGTGAACCGATAGAGCTGCCGGTCGCCCGCGGCGTCGACCGTCCGCAGGTCCCGGTCGGGTTCCCCGTCCACGGCGTAGATCGGCCCGTCGTCGAAGCCCGGTTCGTTCCGGAGGCGCTGGAACGGGTGGGCGGTCCAGTCGCCGTACGGGTCTGGCACGAACACCAGCGCGTTTTCGAGGTCGGCCCCCTCGAACGGCTCGTAGGTCGCGGCCAGGTTCCCCGTCCGCTGTCGGTTCTCCCCGTAGGGGTCGGCGACGACCGAGGCCTCCGCGGCCGCGACGAGCGGGAGCGAGACGACGAGCAGCGTGGCGAGCGCGACCCGGGCGGCCCGGCGGTCGAATCGCCCGGCGAGCAGGGACGCGAGCGCCTCGCCGCCGCGGACGACGCCGACGGCGGCGAAGACGCCGAACGGGACGAGCAGGTCGAGGTGGTAGTACGGGCCGAGCAGGTCGAACAGCCCGTTCGCGAGGCCGTTGTACACGCCCCAGAACGCGACGTTTCCGAGCGCGACCGAGGCGCCGACGCCGGCGAGGAGCCCCGTGACCTCGCCGTCGCCGAGTCCGTCGATTCTCGGTCGGAGTCGGGCGCCGCCGCGCCACCACCGCTCGAAGAACAGCACGAGGCCGGCCGCCGCGAACCCGGTGCCGAGCCATCCCGCGGCGACCCATCCGCCGAACAGCATCGAGAGCGCCCGGCCGGAGCTCTCGACGCCCAGCGCCGGCGTGTAGTCGAGCTCGTGGCCGAGCAGTTCGCGCTCGCCGAAGCCGAGGCCGTCCCGCGGGGCGAACGCCTCGTACGGGAAGACGAGCGGGTCGCCCGTGACCGTCCAGTTGTAGCCCAGCGCGAGCGCGACCCCGGCGAGTCCGAGCGTCGCCATGACGGCGTACCGTTCGAACACGGCCCGACGGACCGACCGGTCGACCCGCCCGTCTCTGGCGGCCCGCGCGAGCACGGCGAGCGCGTGCAGGAGGAACGGGGCGGCGAAGCAGACGGCGGTGTACGGTCGGCTGAAGAAGGCGAGTCCCACCGCTGCGCCCGCCAGCGCGGCCCAGCGTCGGCGTCCGGTGCGGGCCGCCCGGACGTAGCCGACGGCGAAGAGGAGGTTCAGCAGCATCGTCGGCGCGTACGGGAGGAAGACGGACGAGGGGAAGAGGAACAGCGGCGACGCGAGGACGAACGCGGCGGCCAGGAGGCCGACGCGGGCGTCCGCGGCGTCCCGGCCCAGGAGTGCGACGAGGCCGACGACGCCCGCCGCGACGGCCGCGAGCGCCGGGTCGTAGCTCCCGGTCAGCGCCCGCGCCGCCGCGAACGTCGCCGGCACGACCGGACTGTACTTGCCGTACATGACGGTCCCGCCGCCGCGCTCGCCGGCGACGAAGAACCACGGCCTGACGGCCTCCGCGAGCGGGCCGGGCCGGAGGAACAGCCGGCCCTCGAGCAACATCGCGGCCTGCAACAGGTAGACCCCCTCGTCGTCGTTCACCGAGCGGTACGCGAACAGGTCGGTCGCGAGCCACCAGACGACGGCGCCCGCGAGGAGCGCCAGCGCGACGGCGCCGAGCTCGAACCGGCGGGCCGCGGCGATCCGGGCGGACCGCTCGCGCACGCGTCGAACGCGGTCCGCCACCGCCACGCCCCCACTCATCGCCGCGTCACCCGTCGACGACCGTCTCGGCCCCCTCGGGGAACCACGAGAGGTCGTGGTCCGCCACGAGCGAGAGCGCGACGCGCCGCCCCCGTTCGAGGCGGACGTCATGGTTGTGCATGCAGGTGACGTGCTCGCCCGTGTCGAGCGCCACCTCGTACAGCACCGTCGGTCCGAGGTACCGGCGGGCCGCGACGGCGCCGTGGCCGGGCGGGCCGGAGCCGTTCCCCTCCCCATCGACCGGCTCGGCGCGGAGGTCGTCCGGGCGGACGAGCACCTCCACGTCGGAGCCGCCGTACTCGGGCGCGAGGCCGTGGATGCGGTCGGCCGGGACGTCGCCGATGCCCAGTTCGACGGCCCCCTCGCGGACGGTTCCCCCGAGGAAGCTCGCGTGTCCGAGGAAGCCGGCGACGAAGCGGGACTCCGGGTGCTGGAACACCCGTTCGGGCCGGCCGACCTGCTCGATGCGGCCGTCGTTCATCACGGCGACCCGGTCGCTCATCGACATCGCCTCCTCCTGATCGTGGGTGACCGAGACGGCGGTGACGCCGGCCCCCTTGAGGATGGAGCGCACCTCCTCGCGCATCCGAACCCGGAGGTCGACGTCCAGGTTCGAGAACGGCTCGTCGAGCAGCAGTACGTCCGGTTCGGGGGCGAGCGAGCGGGCGAGCGCGACGCGCTGTTGCTGGCCGCCCGACAGCTCGTCGGGGTGGGAGTCTCGCTGGTCGGCCAGCCCGACGAGCGCCAGCAGTTCGGTCACCCGGCGCTCCCGCTCGGCGTCGGAGCGGTCCTGCAGACCGAAGCCGACGTTCTCCGCGGCGGTGAGGTGCGGGAACAGGGCGAACTCCTGGAAGACGACGCCGACGCCCCGGTTCTCCGGCTCCCTGAAGGTGCCGTTCCCGGCGACGACGTCGCCCCCGATGCGGACCTCGCCGGCGTCGAGCCACTCCAGCCCGGCGACGAGCCGGAGCGTCGTCGTCTTCCCGCAGCCCGACGGCCCCAGCAGCGTGAGGATCTCGCCCTCGCGGACCGACAGCGAGAGGTCCTCCACGACCGTCTCGTCGCCGAAGCGCTTCCCGGCGCCGTCGAGTTCCAGGATCGGTTCCCTCCCGGCGCCCTCCGGCGTCTCCGTCCCGTCCGCCCCCGGCCACTCCCGGGTTCCGACGGTCTCGACCGACTCGGCGGTCGAACCCGTCGTGGAGGACGCATCGCCCGTGGTTTTCGTGGCGCTCGCGGCGTTCGTTCCGGACGCGGTTCCCGAGTTGGAGTCACCTGACATCGTACCCCTCTCGTGAGACGATGACGGCCATCGAGAGCGCGGAGACCCCGAGCAGGATGAGCGCGGGCGCCGCCGCGTAGCCGAAGTAGCCCTGGCTGTACGCCGACCAGATGCGCGTCACGAGCGTGTCGAAGCCCGTGGGCGCGAGAAACAGCGTCGCGTCGAGTTCCTTCATCGTGGTGAGAAAGACCAGCGCCATCCCGCCGAACAGCCCCGGCGCGACCAGCGGGAGCGTCACCTCCCGGAACGCCCCCGTCGAGGTCCGCCCGAGCGTCCGGGCCGCCTCGGGGAGCGCCGGGTCCACGCGGACGAACGACGCCCGGAGCGAGCCCACGGCCTGCGGGAGGAACCGCACGACGTAGGCGAACACGAGCAGGTAGAGCGTCTGGTAGACTGGGCGGGCGTAGGAGGTTCCGAGGAACACCAGCGCGAGCCCGATGACGACCCCCGGAACCGCGTAGCCGACGTACGTCGCCCGCTCCGCGAGCGTCGCGAGCGGCCCGTCGTGGCGGGCGGCGAGGTACGACACCGGGAGCGCGAGGACGACCGCGGCCAGCGCCGTCGCGGTCGCGACGCCGACCGAGTTCACCACGTAGCCCCACTGGAACCCCAGGGTCGTGCTTCCGACGCCGCTCGCACCTCGAACGAACCAGACGCCGAGGACCGCGAGCGGCACGACGAGCGCGAGGACGACGAGGGCCCCGCAGAACGCGAGCGCTGGGAGCCGCCACCGGCCGAGCCGCACGTCCGCGGTCGTGCGACCGCCGCCGCCGGCGCGCTCGTCGCCCCGGACGCGCGACTCGAGCGCGAGGACGAGCAGCGTGATCGCCACCAGCTGGAGCGAGAGCAGCGCCGCGAGGTCACGCCCGAACGAGTTGAACTCCACGAAGATGACCCGCGTGAACGCGTCGAACCCCATGATCGCCGGCGTCCCGAAGTCCGAGAGCGCGTACAGCGCGACCAGCAGCGACCCCGCGGCGACCGCGGGCCTGATGTGGGGCGCGGTGACGCGCCGGAACGCCTGGAAGCGCGTGTGCCGGAGGGTGCGGGCCGCCTCGACGAGCGTCGAGTCCATCGACTTCAGCGACGCCCGCGCGGTGATGTAGACGTAGGGGTAGGTGTAGAGGGTCAACACGAGCACGGTGCCGGCGAGCCCGTGCAGACGGGGGAGTTCGACGCCGAGCGCGCGGGCGAGCGCCCCGCGCGGCCCGAACGCCGTGACGAACGCGAACGCGCCGACGTAGCTCGGGACGACGAGCGGCAGCGAGACGGCGACCGTCCAGAAGCGCCCGAACGGGAGGTCCGTCCGGACGGTGAGGTACGCGAGCGGGACCCCGACGAGGACGGACGCGGCCGTCACGGCGACGACGAGGACGGCACTGTTGGCGGCGACCTCGAGCGTCCGGGGCCGCAGGAGCAGCGACGTCGCCTCCGTGAAGCCGACGTCGACGCCCAGTTTGACCAGCCAGACGAGCGGGAGCAGCACGGCGGCGGCCACGAGCGCGGACGCGAGCGAGAGCCCCGGCGGGGGCGACTCACCCGATGGCTGCGACTCCCCGGCCTCGTCGCCGGGCGCGTCGACCGGCCGTCCGTCCGCGTTCGTGTCCATGGATGGTGAAGTTCGGTCCCGGCGGGCGGCGGCTCAGAGCACGCCGACGTCCCGCATGAGATCGACGGTCCCCTCGAGGTCCGACAGTTCCGTCAGGTCGATCCCCCCCGGCGGGTTCAACTCGTCGATGTTCGGCAGCCGCCCGACGGGGTCGACGTCGGGGACGAGCGGGTACTCGAACGTCTCGCGGGCGAAGTAGTCCTGGGCCTCCGCCGAGAGCAGGTGTCGGACGAAGTTCCCCGCGAGCTCCGCGTCGGCCGCCGTGTCGACGACGGCGGCGCCGGCGACGTTGAAGACGCTCCCGGCGTCCCCCTCGGTGAACGCCGTCGCGATCGGCGCGTCGCCGCCCCGACCCGCGAGCACGCGCTGGATGTAGTAGTGGTTCGCGAAGCCGACCGAGATCTCCCCGTCGGCGACCGCCTGGGAGACGAGGAACTCGTCGCCGTACTCCCGGACGCCGAGGTCGAGCATCCCCCGGAGCCACTCGCGGGTCGCGCCGTCGCCCTCGAGCACCCGCATCGCGGTGACGAACGCCTGGAAGGAGCCGTACGTCGGCGCCCACCCGACGTCGTCCCGGAACGCCTCGGTGTCCGGGAAGGCTCCGATGTCCGTCGGGACGTCGTCCCCGGAGAGGGCCTCGGTGTTGTACGGGACCGTCCGGGCGCGCCCGGAGGTGCCGACCCAGCGCCCGTCGGGGTCTCGGAACTCCCCGCGGACGAGGTCGAGCACGTCGTCGGGGAGCGGCGTGGTCCGTCCCTCCTCGGCGAGCGTGCCGAGCGAACCGGCGTTGACCGAGTAGAACACGTCCGCCGTGCTGCCGTCCCCCTCGGTGAGGATCTGGTTGACGAGGGCCGACGAGCCCGCGTACCGCACGTCCACGTTCAGCCCGTCGTACAGGCCGTCGACGAACTCGACGAGTTCGCCCACGAGCGCCTCGCCGCGCCCGGAGTACACCGTGAGTTCGCCCTCCATCTCCGGCATCTCGGACATGGAGGTGCCCTCCGGGAGCTCGCGGTCGCCGAACGGCGACCGGCCCGAGCCGATCTGGCCGACGTTCCGTGCCCTCCGATCCGGCCCGTCCGACCCGTCGAGCGGGCCGAGACAGCCCGCGAAGCCCGCGACGCCGGCCGCGACGCCTGCCTCGAGCGCGCGTCGTCTCCCCATCCGCGGCGCGTCGTCCCCGTTCATAGTAGTTTAGGTTTGCCTAAATCACTTATCTCTACCGGTGTGACGGCCTCAGTCATCGGCGGGAACCGGCGTCCGGGTCGATTCGAGGGCGTCCAGACAATCCAGCCAGTCGCGCATGTACTCGCCGACGTGCGCGAGGAACGCGCCGTTCTCGTACTCGCTCCAGTCGCCCGCCGCCAGTTCGTCGGCGATGGCCCCGAACACCTCGGCGTACGAGTCGGCGTCGCCGCCGACGCCGTCGACGATCTCCCAGAGGTGCTCGTTGAGTTCGAGCCCCGCCACCTCGTTCGCGAGGTCGTCGAACGTCGACCGGGGCGCCTTGTTGTGCTCGCACAGCGGCCGGCCGTTGACGATCTGCTTCCCGAGCACGTCGCAGGCCCGCTTGAGAAACACGCCCGACCAGATGTCGTCGAACCGGCCGACGTCCCACTCGTTGTCGTCCATCGGGAGCTGGTAGAACGCCGGGATCACCTCGCGGCGGAACGCGAGGTTCATCGAGCAGACGGTGAGGTACTGACCCTCCGCGGCGACGAACTCGCGCGGGAAGTCCTCCGGGGTCGTCCGCGTGCGGGCCTGGCCCTCCAGGTCGCCGTCCATGAGGATGCGGACGGCGTCGAGGTCGGGGACGTTCGTCCAGAGCCCCTGGGAGGCGACCACGTCGCCGACGGGTTCGGTGCTCGTCTCGACGGTCTCGTCCATCGCCGCGTACGGGTAGCCGCGCGGGTAGAGGTCGGCGTCGCTGGCGTACAGCACGTTCACCCAGGACTCGTCCGAGCGGACCGTCTCGACGGGCCCCTCGCGGTCGAGGTTCCGCAGGTGGGTGCCGAAGAAGTCGTCCTCCCCGTGCGGGAGCGTGTCGTCGTCGACGAAGACGCAGTAGTCGAACCGGTCGTTGGCCCAGACGTACAGCAGGCCGAAGGAGGTCTGGGCGTGGCTCGCGGCAGGGATGAGGTGGCCGTACTCGCCGACGCCGCGGGCCTCCAGCCACTCCTCGCGCCCGCTCCCGTCGAAGACGGCCCCGTCGACGCCCTCCTCGGCGAGCATCTCCCGCATGCCGTCGACGTCACAGAAGTCCTCGGCGACGAGCACGACGAACAGCCGGTCCGTGTCGAACCCGTGCCGACGGGCGTTCTCGAGATACGACCGGACGCACTCGTACTCGCGGACGGTCGGGACGACGAGGCAGATGTCCTGGTTCGGGTCCATTCGTTCGGGCCGACCATCGTTTAGGCCATCCTAAAACCTGCCGGTTTTTCGGCCGGCCTAAGACCGCGGCGCCGATGCACCGATGAACCCCGTGCACCCGTCCGACGAGCGCCGGGTGTGCGACCGCCGGGTTCCGCCGCTTCGCCGAATTCTGGACGCTCGCCGGCCCGTTCGTGGATCGGTCTACTCGAAACAACGGGCGGCTTACTGAACGTGGCGGTCGACCTACCGGGCGCGACGGTCGGCTTACCGGACGGTACCGGTCGACAACGAACTCGATAACGAAGGCGACGGGTCACCTCCTCGAACGCGTATGTCACCAGCCCCGTCGATGCCATCGGACTCGCGCCGGAGCACGCGGACGGCCGTCGGACTCCTCCTCGTCGCCCTGCTGGTGACGAGCGTCGCCGCGGCCGGCGTCGCCCTCGCCGCCTCGACCGCGGCGGCCCAAACCGACGGGGACGGGAACGCGACCGTCCGCGCGGTCCACGCGTCGCCGGGCGCCCCCGCGATCGACGTCGCCATCGACGGCGAGACGGTGCTCGAGGGCGTCTCGTACGGCACGGTGAGCGAGTACCTGAACGTCTCGCAGGGGAACCACTCGGTCACGGTCACCCTCTCGGACGTCGGGGTGGTCGTGTACGAGGACGAGATCGACGTCGAGTCCGGACGCACCTACACCGTCGCCGCGGCCGGCGAGGTGACCGACGACCTCGCGGCGTCGGTCGACCCGACGGTCCTCGTCGACGACGCGAGCGAACCCGCCGACGACGAGGCGGCCGTCCGCCTCGTCCACCTCTCGCCCGACGCGCCGGCCGTCGACGTGACCGTCCAGGGGACGGGCGACGTCGTCGGCGAGAACGTCACCTACGGCGGGGCGAGCGCGTACACGACGGTGCCCGCGGGCGACTACACGCTCGAGGTCCGCCGGGCGACCGCCTCGAACGACGGCGAGGTCCTCGCCACGTTCGACGTCACGGTCGAGGGCGGCACCGCGTACACCGGCTTCGCGGTCGGCTACGTCGACGAGGGGAACGCCACCGCGGACGCGCCGTTCGACCTGCTGGTGGCGACCGACCGGACGGCCGACTCCGGGACCGGAACGTCCGACGACTGAACCGGGGTTCGGGACGATCGCCACGACCGGGTCCGAAGCGAACCTATCGAATTCGAATTCATGAAATGTTTTTAGTATATTCCGTCGACGCCGGATGCGGGCCGCGGGGCAGACCCGGCCACGACCGACGGTCCTGAAAAACCTGTGCGGGCTCACAACACCTCGTTCGACCGTTTCCATCCGATATAGGCTACCGGTTCACGCGGAAATCACGTCGGACCGTTCCGGTCGCGCTCGACGATCGATGAGAACCGCGAAAGCCACCCATCGGCCGCTTCGGTCCGTGAACGAACCGTTCCGCGCATCCGAATTTCGACCTATAAACCCCGATCGGATCGAGGCGCTCTACCCATACCTAAACAGTCACTACGCTAGTCACTGCTGAAATACGACGTTTCTGATTTCGGTGACCGAGATGAGTAGTTCGTGCTCCGCAGTCGTCCGAGCGAGGCCCGCGTCGAACCCGCCCTGGCCGCCCGCGGAGCGTTCGAACTCACCGAACACGCGTGGTTATTTGGCACCCCGGGACGGACGGCCCCACATGCGACTCATCGAGTCAGCGCTGGACGACGGCCACCGCGAGGTCCGCGACCGGGCGGACGCGTTCGCCGAGGACGTCGTCGTGCCGCGCGCCGCCGGGATCGAGGCGTCCGACGAGTTCCCCCGCGACGTGATCGAGGAGGCCGGCGAGCGCGGACTGCTCGGACTCCTGCTCCCGGAGGGGTACGGCGAGGTCACGACCGACTTCCTCGGCTACTGTCTCGCCGTCGAACGGATCGCCGCCGAGAGCGGCGCGGTCGCGGAGACGATCCAGGGCCACACCTTCGCCGCGCTCCCGATCGCCCGGTTCGGGACGGAGGCCCAGCGCGAGGAGCACCTTCCCGCGATGGCCGACGGGTCCGCCGTCGGGGCGATGCTGCTCACCGAACCGGACGCGGGAAGCGCCCCGTCGGGACTCGCCTCGATCGCGGAGGCGACCGACGACGGCTACCGGCTCTCGGGCGAGAAGTCGTTCGGGACGAACGCCGGCGTCGCGGACGTCCACCTCGTCGTGGCTCGCAGACGCCCGGAATCGGACGACTCCCACGGGGTGAGCGTCTTCCTCGTCCCGTCCGTCGACGACGCGGACGGGTTCGAGTTCGAGCGCGCCGAGTACATGGGCATGCGCGGCCACGTGACGGGGGACTCGACGCTCGAGGGGGTGCACGTCCCCGCGGGGAACCTGCTCGGCGAGGTCGGGCAGGGGTTCCGCATCGCGATGGGGACGATCGACATGGCCCGGACCGGCCTCGGCGCCATCGGCGTCGGCATCGCCCGGGCCGCGTTCGACGAGGCGGTCGCGTACGCGGGCGACCGGGAGCAGGGCGGGAGCCCCGTCGGCGAGTACCAGGCCGTCCAGGTGCTCGTCGCCGACATGTACCGGCAGTTCGCGGGCGCGCGCCACCTCGTCTACTCGTCGGCCGCGGAGATCGCGGCCGAGGGGGGCGACACGCGGGCCTCCAGCCTCGCCAAGCTGGCCGGAAGCGAGGCCGCCGAGTTCGTCACCCGGAACGCGATCCAGGTCCACGGCGGGACGGGGTACCGGAAGGGAACGCCGGTCGAGCGGTACTACCGGGACGCGAAGATCCTGAGCATCATCGGGGGGACCTCCGAGATCCAGCGCACGACGATCGCCGGCGAGACGCTGGACCTGTAACCGGCGCGAACGCACGGTCGGGAGCGGCGGCGGCGACGCCATCGTGCGGCGCGGCGACCGTCTGCCCGGTTGCCGTCCGGAACCGCCGGTTCCGACCGTTTCAGGGGCCGGTGAACCGTAGGAGGGCCCGCGCCAGCCCCGCCCCTTCAGTCGAACGCCGTCGGAGTCCCGTCGGGGGAACGTCGGGGCTCGAACCGGATCGGGTCCTCGGAGACCCTGGCGAGGTCCCCGCGTTCGGCCAGGTACGTCAGGTGTGCGGCCGCCTCCCCCGCGCCGAACTTCGCGTGTATCCCGCGCATCTCGCCGAACAGGTCGACGGCGACGTCCCACGGGGTGGGGCGGTCCACGCGGGTCACGCGGTCGAACACCCGACGGCTGCGCGTTCGGTGGTGGTCGCGGATCGTCTCGAACCGCGCCGGGACGTCGACGGTCGTCCCGTGGCCCGGGTGAACCCTCCCCCCGTGGCGCTCGAGGCGGTCGAGCGAGTCGAGGAACGAGGCGAGCGGGTTCCCCGCGCGGGTGTCGCTCCCCCCGACGTTCGGCGTGTACGTCGGCAGCACCGCGTCCCCGACGAACAGGTGGTCCCCGAGCGACAGCGCGAGGTGTCCCTCGGTGTGGCCCGGCGCGTGGAGGACCGCCGCTCCCGCGACCGCGTCGCCGTCGGCGTGCGCCTCGACCTCCGTCTCGGCCGGGAGCGGCGACGGCGCGTCGGCGCCCCGCACCTCCTCGATCAGGTCCGGGGGGACGCCCCACGACTCCAGGGCCGCGTCGTCGCGACGCCGGCGACGCTCCCGCGCCGCTCCGTACTCGGCGAGAAGCGGGGCGTCGCGCTCGTGCATGTGGACGGTCGCGCCCGCCGCGTCGGCGAGACGCGTCGTCAGGCCGACGTGGTCGGCGTGCCAGTGGGTGGCGACCACGTGGTCGACGTCCCCGATTTCGACGCCGGCGTCCCGTAGCCCGGCCCGGAGGTCGGCCCACGCGTCCTCGCCCGGCGGCCCGGGGTCGACGACGAGCCCCCGCTCGGGGACGACGTACGCGCTGTTGGTTCCCTCGGGGCTCCCCGTCCCGACGGGGATGCGCTCGACCGTCATCGGCGACCGAACGCGTTCGCTTCCGGCGGCGCGACGGTGCGAGTGGCGGCCCGTTCGGGGGTGGTGGATGGGGTGTACATCGGAGGTTCGTGTCCCGTCCCTGGTTCGTCCTCAGCCGCATAAGTGGTTCGTCGGCGGACGGCGGCGACCGCGCGAACGCCCGTTCGCCGGTCCCCGGCCCCGCACCCCCAAAGATTGATGCGCCGCGGCGACCGGCCTCGCGTATGTCCTTCGACACGCTCGAGGTCGACGTGACGGACGGCGTCGCGACCGTCCGCCTGCGGAACCCGCCGGTCAACGCCATCGACCAGCCGATGCGCTTCGAGTTGAACGACCTGCTCGACCGCCTCCGCGAGGACGACGTTCGCGTGATCGTCTTCCTCGGGACCGACGGGGTGTTCTCGGTCGGCGCGGACGTCTCGTTGTTCGAAGACGCCCGGGAGTGGACGACCGCCGAGTTCAGGCGCAACTCCCGCGTCCTCGGCGACGTCTTCGACGGACTGGAGGCGATGGAGAGACCCGTCGTCGCCGCCGTCGAGGGCACCTGCGTCGGCGGAGGGCTGGAGCTCGCGCTGGCCTGCGACGTTCGCATCGCGGCGCCCGACGCCACGCTCGGCTTCCCCGAGCACAACATCGGGCTGGTTCCCGGGCTCGGCGGCTGCTCGCGGCTCGTCCACCTCGTCGGCCCCGGGAAGGCGAAGGATCTGATATTCACCGGCGAGCTGATCGACGGCACGGAGGCCCGCGACCTCCGGCTGGTGGAGCGGGTCGCCGGGGACCCCGAGTCCGCGGCGGCCGAGTACGCGGACGGGTTGCTCGAGCAGCCCCCGCAGGCGCTCGGCCTCGCGAAGCGGGTCGTCGACGCCTCCCGGGACGCCGACCTCCGGACCGCCGGCCTCCTCGAGTCGCTGGCCCAGAGCACGCTGCTCGAGACCGCGGACCACGAGGAGGGGGTCGAGGCGTTCCGCGAGAAGCGCGACCCGTCGTTCACCGGGGAGTGACCGCCGTCCGCGGCGTACGCTCGGGAGAACGCTTTTGCCACGATGCACGGTACTGCTTGACGCATGGAGATCGAGGCTGCCGTCGTCAGGGAGGAGGGAGGTCCGTTCGGGATCGAGACCGTCGAACTGGAGGACCCGCGAGCGGAGGAGGTGTTGGTACGAGTGGTCGGCGCGGGCGTCTGTCACACCGACATGATCGTCCGCGACCAGATGTACCCGACGCCGCTGCCGGCGGTACTGGGCCACGAGGGGTCGGGCGTAGTCGAGGCGGTCGGCGAGGACGTCACGGACGTCGCGCCGGGCGATCGGGTCGTGTTGAGCTTCGACTACGACGGGACGTGTCGCGACTGCCGGGACGGCCACCCGGCGTACTGCGAGTCGTTCTTCGCGCACAACTTCGGCGGGGCGCGGCCCGCCGACGAGACCTCGCCCATCTCGCAGGACGGCGAGGCGATCAGCGGACGGTTCTTCGGCCAGTCGTCGTTCGCCACCCACGCCGTCGCCACCGAGCGCAACGTCGTCCCCGTCGACGACGACGTCCCGCTCGAACTCCTCGGGCCGCTGGGCTGCGGGATCCAGACCGGCGCCGGGGGCGTCATCAACACGCTGGACCCCCAGGCCGGGTCGTCGATCGCCGTCTTCGGGGCCGGCTCCGTCGGCCTCTCGGCGGTGATGGCCGCGGACCTGAAGGGGTGTACCGAGATCGTCACCGTCGACCTGAAGCCCGACCGGCTGGCGAAAGCCGAGGAGCTGGGCGCGACCGCGACGGTCGACCCGGAGGACGCGGGGGATGTCGTCGAGACGGTCCGCGAACTGACCGGCGGCGGCCCGGACTACGCCCTAGAGACGACCGGCGTCCCCGAGGTGGCCGAGCAGGCGGTCGCGTCGCTCGCCCGGCGGGGGACGCTCGGCGTCATCGGCGCGCCGGCGCTGGGGACCGAGGCCAGCTACGACGTCAACGACCTCATCCTCAACGGCCGGACGATCACCGGCATCGTCGAGGGCGACGCCGACCCCCAGCAGTTCATCCCGGACCTCGTCGAACTCCACCGCCAAGGGAAGTTCCCGTTCGACGAACTCGTCACCTACTACGACTTCGACGAGATCGAACGGGCGGTTGAGGACTCCGAGAGCGGCGACGCGATCAAGCCCGTCCTGCGGATGAGCGACCCCTGATCGAGCGCGCCAAGCGCTGGAGCGGGAAACGCTGGGCGGGAGCACTGGTCCCGGACGATGTGGGTGCGGGAACGCCGGGTTCGGGCGCGGGCGAGCGCTACTCCCGCCGGCCGATGATGTTGGTCGCGCGCCAGTAGACGACCTCCTCGCCGTCCTCGTTGTGTCCCCGCACCTCGTTCTCGACGTAGCCGCGGTCCTCGCGGCTGCTCGACTCCGTCTTGTCGAGGACCTCCAGTTCGACGCTCACGACGTCGCCCGGGCGGACGGGCGTCCGCCACCTGAGCTCCTCGACGCCGAACGATCCCATGCTGACCGTGTCGCTGAAGAACCCGTCGACGAGCAGCCGCATGCTGGCGCTCGCGGTGTACCAGCCGCTGGCGATGAGCCCGTCGTACATCGACTCGGCGGCCGACGCCGGGTCGACGTGGATGGGCTGGGGGTCGAACCGCTCCGCGAACGACCCGATCTCCGCCTCGGTCGCCTCGAAGCTCCCCACGTCGTGGACCGCGCCGACCTCGATGTCCTCGAAGGTTCGTGTCATCGTCCGACCCGCACGACACGGCGGCCGGGCAAAAGCGCTCCTGTTTCCGGGCCCTTCGACGCCGGCGCGTCGATGCACGGACCGGCGCCGTGACCGGTCCTCGCACGTCACGGACTGCGGGTCGAGGGTCGGCGAGGGGGGTCCGGGGGTTCGCCGGCGGTTCGACGACGCCGGGCGTCAGGCCGCGCCCCCGTGTTCGCGCTCGCGGAGCTTCACGCGCTGGATCTTCCCGGTCTCGGTCCGCGGCAGCCCCTCGACGAACGAGACCGCGCGGGGGTACTTGTACGGCGCCAGCGTGTTCTTGACGTGGTCCTGGATCGACCCCGCGAGGTCGTCGCCGGCGTCCGCGCCGTCCGCCGGGACGACGAACGCCTTGACGATCTGTCCCCGCTCGTCGTCGGGCGAACCGACGACCGCCACCTCCGAGACGGCGTCGAGCTCCTGGATGACGTTCTCGACCTCCGGGCCGGGGATGTTGTACCCCGAGGAGATGATGAGGTCGTCGCGCCGCGACTTGTACTCCAGTCGCCCGTCCGGCCGATGGACGAAGATGTCGCCGGGGTAGCTCCAGCCGTCGACGACCGACTCGGCCTGCTTGTCGGGGCGGCCCCAGTAGCTGATCCCGGTCGGGCCCCTGACCGCGAGCAGGCCGGCCTCGCCGCGCTCGAGCTCCTCGTGGGTGTCCGGGTCGACGACCTTGCACTCGTAGCCCGGGACCGGGAAGCCCGTCGCGGAGGGGTCGACGTCGCCGTCGTAGCGGTGGCTGACGAAGATGTGGAGCATCTCCGTCGTCCCGATGCCGTCGAGTAGCGTGATGCCGTAGTCCTCCTCGAACGTCTCGAAGGTGCTCGGGGCCAGCGGCTCGCCCGCGCTCATCCCCGCGCGGAGCGAGGAGAGGTCGTACTCCTCGGGCGCGTTCGGGTGCCCCGAGAGCATCTGGTTGAACGCCGTGGGGATGGAGCACAGCACGGTGATGCCGTGGGCCTCGACCGCCTCGAGCAGGTCCTCCGGCGTCGCGTCCTCGACGAGGCTCGTCGTCGCGCCGAACCGGAGCGGGAACGTGACGAGGTCGCCGTATCCGTACGCGAACGGCAGCGGCGGGTTCCCGCCGAACACGTCCTCGCGGGTCGGTTCGAGGCAGTACCGGGCGTACGTGTCCGCCGACGCGAGCAGCTGCCGGTGGGTGTGGATCGCGCCCTTCGGCCGTCCGGTCGTCCCGCTGGTGTACAGCATCAGCGCGAGGTCGTCACGCTCGGTGTCGTGGGCGTCGAGTTCGGCGTCGCCGGCCTCGAGCAGGTCGTCGAAGCGACGGTGGTCGTGGTCGACGTCGGCGCCGCGCTCGGCGACGACGATCTCCTCCAGCGTGTCGAGTTCGGGCGCCGCCTCCTCCAGTTCGTCGAGGAGGTCGTCGTAGACGACGGCGTGGGTCACGCCGGCGTCGTTCACGATGTACTCGAGCTCCTTCGCGCGGAGCAGCTTCATCGACGGGAGCGCGACCGCGCCGAGCTTCTGGACCGCGAGACACGCGACGATCGCCTCCGGCCGGTTCGGGAACCGCACGAGGACGCGGTGGCCCGGCTCGACGCCGAGGTCCGCCAGCGCGTTCCCGAAGCCGTTCACTCGCTCCTGCAGTTCGGCGTACGTGGTCTCCCCGTCCCCGAAGCGGATCGCCACGTCCCCCCCGCGCCCGTCCGCGACGTGTCGGTCGACCAGCTCGGTCGCGACGTTGATCGACTGCGGGTAGTGCGCCTCCGGGACCGTGTGCAACAGGTCCGGCCCCGCGTCCGCGTCCGGCAGCTTTTCTCCCGGAACGTGAGCTTGCATAGCAAGCGACAATGTAGACGGGTGGAATATAGAAGTTCCTACCGAGTCGATGGTGAGGTTACGATTCGAGCACGAATCGGAGCGCCCCCGTGCGAGTCGGGGAGAGCCGTCCCCCACCCCGAACGCGGCCGGATCGTCGCCTAGCCGGTCCAGAAGCCGTCGGGGTCGAACTCCCGGACGAGGTCGAGTTCCTCGTCGGTCGGCGTCCCGGTCGTCGCGACCGGCTCGTCGCACACGTCCTCGCTGGTTCTGAGCTCCCACGGGAAGTCCGCGGCGACCTCGCCGGCCTCGACGCCCGGGTGTCGGCTCCGCAGGTGGAGTTCGCCGTCCTCGAAGCCGAACGTCGCCTTCGTCGTGACGAGCGCGGCGGGGCCGCCGCCCGGGAGTCCCTCGCGCTCGCGCCAGTCGCCGCCCTCGCCGTGGCCCGGGCTGGTCACGTACTCGACGCGCTCGACGAACCGCCGCGGCTCGTGGGCCATCAGGATCACCGTTCGACCGGCCATGCAGGCGATGTCGCAGGCGCCGCCGCTCCCGGGGAGCCTGACCTCCCGGTCGCCGGCGCGGACGCGCGTCGTGTTCAGGTTGCCGTACCGGTCGATCTCCGCCCCGCCGAGGAAGCCGACGTCGACGTCGCCGCGGGCGAGCCGCCCCATCACGTCGCCCATGTGGGTCGTCGACACGGCGCGGTTCAGGTTCGGCAGGTCACACATGGTGTGGAGGAACCCGTCCGCCGGGTCGTCCCTGACGACGCCGCTCTCGAAGACGGACATCGCGTTCGGCGCGTGCGTGCTCACCGCGACCTGGAAGGCGATGAGCGGCAGCCGCATCCCCACGAACGCCACGTCGCCGTCCTCGATCTCGCGGGCGGCCGCGCTCACCATCAGTTCCCGCGGCGTGTACCCCTCACTGGCCATAGCGCACCTCCGCGGCGACGGTCGGCTCGGTCACCGACAGGTCCCGGTCGATCAGTCCGCGGTACTCCTCCCGGCCGTCGACGCCGTGGATCCACTCGTCGGCCCACTCGTCGAAGCCGTCCCGGGTCGCCTCGGCGTACTCGAGGAAGAACTCGTTGTCGCGGTCGTAGTGGCCCGCGACGGGGGAGGGGTGGGCGCCGAACGGGACCTCCACCACCGCGTCCACCTGCTCGCGGGTGATGCGGGTCCTGCTCGGGTCGCTCTTGATGACCGACTCGTCGACGACCTCCTCTGCCGTGACGAGGACGTGGTCGGCCGCCCGGACCGCCTCGTAGGTGATGCCCGCGTTCCCCCAGAGGTGCGCGTCGCCGGTCGGCGCCGCCCGCTGGACGTGGACGACCGCCCAGTCGGGGGCGATGGCCGGCACCTGCACGACGCGCTGCCCCTCGAACGGGTCCTCGGCCACCTCGAACTGCGGCTCGGCGGCGATGTCGCTGCCGAGCAGCGACCTGGTCGGGAGGTACGGCACCCCCATCGACGCCGCCCGGAGCGCGAGCGAGACCGAGAGGTTCGAGTGGTTCTCCACCTCGAGGGCGCCGCCCTCGACGGCGCGGCGGAAGTTGTAGCCGCTCCCCGCGCTCACGTTCCCTATCCACGCCGCGCGGATTCGCGAGACGAGTCCGGCCCCCACCAGCTGGTCGAACAGCACGTCGCTGATGGGGCCGACGAGCGTCAGATCGTCGATGCCCTGCCGGACGAGTTCGTGGCCCGCGGCGAACGGGACGGCGTGTTCGAGCGCCAGCCCCGCCGCGACGGAACTCCCGGCGTCCATCCGTGAGACGGCCTCGGCCATCCCCGTGGTCTTGTCCCTCGGCACACGTTGGAACCGGTGGCCCGCGACCATAAAACTACACACGCCGGGAGGGGTCGTCCCGACGAAGGGGGCCGCGGCGGCGAGGAACGCGACCGACGCCGGGGGTCGACGCCCGGCCGCCGGGTCAGATGCGCACCAGCACGTCGCCGTCCTCGACCTTGCAGTCGAAGGTGCCGATCCGCTTGCCCGACGCCTCGTGCTCGCCCGTCTCCAGGTCCCAGGACCAGAGGTGCCACGGGCAGGACACCGTCTTCGACTCCGCGTCGACGCCGCCCCGCGTCCCCGTCCAGGTGTCCTCGGCGTTGATCTTCTCCTCGCCGGCCTTGCACAGCGGCGCCCCCTGGTGGGCACACCGGTTGCTGATCGCGTGGAACCCGTCGCCGGCGTTGAACACCGCGACCTCGATGCCGCCCACGTCGAACCCGACGCCCTCCCCCTCGGGGATCTCCGCCGCCGAGGCGACCCTCGTGAAGCCGTCGTCCCGGCCGTCGGTGGATGAGTTCTCGCGGCTCATGGCTAGATGTTCAGGATCTCGGTCGCGTTGCCGCTCAAAACGTGCTCCCGGAGGTCGTCGTCGAACGCGTTCGAGGTGTAGAACCACGTCGGCGGGTCCAGCGTCTGGTGGGGCCAGTCGCTGGAGTAGGTGAACATCTCGTCCGCGAGCGACAGGTCGAGCAGTTTCCGCGCCTCCCCGGAGTTTCTCGGCAGCGCGAACGGCTGGGTACAGAGGTAGACGTTCTCCCGGAGGTACTCGCTGGGGGCCTGTTGGAGGTACCGCTCGCCGGACTCCATCTTCCGCGGGGTGATCTGGACGTCGTCGGGGTGCATCTCGTAGAACTCGTCCATCCGGTAGCGCAGGAACGGGCTCCACCAGTGGCCGGCCTCCTGGAAGACCACGTTCAGGTCGGGGAACTCGTCGAACACCCCGCGCATGATCATGTTGACGACGTTCACCATCCCGTGGAGCGGCCAGTCGAAGCCGAGCACCTCGGTCCAGGTCAGCATGTCGTCGCCGACGTAGGAGTGCTGGGGCCAGTACGCGAGCGACCCGTGGAGCAGCAGCGGGAGGTCGTGCTCGACGAGTTTCTCGAAGACGGGGTCGAACCGCTCGTTCCCCCACGGTACCTTCGGGTCGAACCACGAGTAGGCGGCGACGATTCCGTCCTCCGAGGCGACCCGGTCGATTTCGGCTACCGCGTACTCCGGGTCCCACTTGGGCACCATCATCGCCGTGTACATCCCCTCGTCGACGAAGTTGTCGAGCATGTAGTCGTTCGCCGCCTGACAGACGGCGTTCTTCAGCACGGGGTGGTGCTGGAGGGTGAGGTTGTTGATGCCCGGGTTGACGATCGGTTCGTCGACCGCGATCCCCTCGCAGGCCTCCCGGACGTCCTCCGCGTACTTCGCCCGGCCCTGGGTGAACAGGCCCTCCTGACCCTCCTCGATTCCGTAGGCCGCGTCCCACTTGCCGGCGATGGGGGTCGCCCCGAACTCGGTCGTCAGTTTGTCGAGCGCCCGGTCGTCCTCGACGTACGCCAGCAACTCGTCCTCCACGGGGTTGACGTGGAAGTCCATGTCGACGATGTACTCCTCGAAGGCCTCCTCGGGGACCTCCGCGTCCGGATCGAGCCGTTTGACCGACGATGACATGTCCCAACGAGGGACGTTCACCGCATTGAACGTTCTGGTGGGCGTTCCGGCGGTCGACGGGGCCGGCGCGCGTCGGCGCGGGGGATGGCGGGCGCTACTCGCGGGACCGTCCCGACTGGTGCCGGTCCGCGCGCGTCGACGGTTACGCCTGGTCGCGGTGGTCGAAGAACCGCCGCGACTTGAGTTCGTACCGCGGGAGGCTCCGGGGCGTCTGGATCTCGAAGTCGATCCCGACGCCGACGGCCTCCTGCATCTCCGCCCGCAGTTCGTCCCGGAGGTCGGGGTAGCCGTCCCCGTCCAGTTCGGGGTCGGCCTCCATCTTCACCGTCATCCGATCGTTGCCCGACTCGCGGTCGACGTGGATCTCGTAGTGGGGCGTCGCGCCCGGAACCCCCGTCATGATCTCCTCGATCGCGCGGGGGTAGACGTTCGTCCCGCGGATCGTGAGCATGTTGTCGGTGCGGTCCAGCACGCCGCCCTTGAAGAACTTCCAGGTGAGGTCCGTGTCGTAGACGTCCGATGCGTCGTGGTACATCTCGACGATGTCGTGTGACCGGTACCGGAGCGTGAGCCCCGGGGCGGTCGGGATGTGCGCGGTGATGATGTGCTCGCCCCGGGCGCCGTCCTCCTCGATCACCTCGTCGGTCGCCGGGTCGACGACCGTCGAGTAGTAGTACGGTTCGACCGGGCTGATGCCGCCGGACTCGACGTTCATCGTCGTCGCGATGTAGATCGACTCCGACTGGCCGTAGGTGTCCGACACGTCGGCGCCCCAGCCCTCCTCGATCCGGGACCGGACGGAGTCGACGAACGGACCCTTCTCGCCCGCGTGGACGGTGAGTCGGACGCTGGTGTCGGCCAGGTCGACCCCCATCTCGTCGGCCTTCTCGAGCAGGTACATCGCGTACGTCGGCGTCATGACCACGACGTCCGGGTCGACGTTCACGATGTCCTTGACGCGCTCCTCTGTGGACTGGCCGGCGCCGCTCCTGACGGTCGCGCCCAGGCGCCGCGCGCCCCAGTACGCGCTCCAGAAGCCGAGGAACGTGCCGAAGGGGAACGCGAAGTAGAACGTGTCCTCCGGCCGGACGCCGCACCGCCAGAAGCCGTAGTTCCACGCGTCGCCGACCGCCTTCGTCGCCGGTTCCGTGATCGCCTCCTGGAGGGGCTCGCCGGTCGTCCCGCTCGTCTGGAACCGGTAGAGGTGGTGTTCGGCGCCCGAGGGGTCCCGGCCGCGGAACGGGTCCCCGCCGTGTTCCCTCTGGATGCGCATCAGTTCGGGCTTGTCGATGATGGGCACCTTCGTGTTGAAGTCCTCCAGCGTCCGGATGTCGGCGGGTTCGACGCCGGCGTCGTCGTAGATCTCCCGGTAGAACGGGACGTTCTCGTAGGCGTACTCGACGTTCCGCCGGATCCGACGGAGGTGGAGTTCGTCGAGGTCCTCCCGCGACATCGTCTCCATGTGCTCGTTCCAGTGCTCGTTGTCGTGCGCCGCGTCGTTGTACCGGGATCGGAAGGTGTCGCGCATCACTCGGAGTCCTCGCGTTCGATCGGTTCCTCCAGTTCCGGCGTCGTCCCGGACTCGGCACCCATCTCCCACATGATGCGGTGACAGAGGACGTCCGCCTGGTGGGCCGAGGTGGCGACGACCGGTATCGCGGCGTCGTCGCGCACCTCCTGGATGAGCGACCGTGCCCGGGAGATCCGGTCGGAGATCTCGGCGCGTGTCATGCTATCGTCTCTCGACATCGTGGAGTCGGTGGTCAAGAATCCCCATAAACGTTACGTGAGGTTTCCGTCACGGCGCCTTCGTGTCGCCGAGGTCGGCGCACGAGCCAGTTCGACCGCGGCCGAAGGATCGCTAACCGGCCGGTAGGGGGATTCTCTCAGCCCGTCAGCCGGAAAAACTGACCGGTACTTATAAAAGAGAGCTAACGTACTGATAGTTCATGTCCTACACAGACAGGAGATCGTTCCTCAAGGCGAGCGGTAGCGTGGCGGCGGCCGGCATCCTGGCAGGGTGTTCCGAGGGCGGCAACGGCGGCGGAAACGGCGGCTCCTCGGGACCGATCACCGTTGCCGCGCTCGAGCCGCTCTCCGGGCCGTTCTCCGCCTGGGCCGGGGTCCACCGAGCGGGCCTCCAGTTCGCCGTCGACGAGGTCAACGCCGACGGCGGCGTGCTCGACCGGGAACTCGAACTCGACGTGACCGACACCGGGTCCGACCCGGCGGAGGCCGACTCCGCGTTCAGGCGGTCGGTCGAACAGAACGGCGCCATCGTCTCGACCGGGGCGGTGTCCTCCGACGTGGGCCTCAGGGTCGCCCAGACCGCGGCGGAGCTGGAGGTTCCCCACTTCCTCCACATGTCCGGTACGGACGACGTCATCACGCAGGACACCCAGTACGTCTTCCGGGTCGGGCTGCTCCCGGCGTCGACGTACATCCGGGCGCAGGCCACCGCCTTCTCGGACGCCGGCTACTCGAGCCTGGGTGCCATCGTCGGCGACTACGCATGGGGCCGATCCGCCGAGTCGGCGATCGAGGAGTACTTCGACGCCGACGTGAACGTCCAGGTCGCGCCCCTCGGCGCGGACGACTTCAAGTCGTACATCCGCCAGATGCCCGACGACCTGGAGATGCTAATCGCGAGCGGCCACCCGCCGGGGTCGGCCACCATCGCCAATCAGGTGTACGAACTCGGCTACACGCCCGACGTCGTCTCCGGGGCGAGCACCCCCCCACAGCTGCTCTCGGGCGTGCTGAGCGACGACGCCCTGGAGGGGTACGTCCACGTCCACCAGTCCGACCCCTACACCGACCAGTTCGTCGACGCCGCCGAAGGCTTCGGCGAGGAGAACGACGCGCAGTTCAACACGCACACGGCGTACGGCTACATGACGGGGAAGATGCTGGCAGCGGCGATCGAGGAGGCCGGCGAGGCCGACCCGGCCGCTCTCGCCGAGGCCACCCGGAACATCCAGTTCGAGACGCTCAGCCCCGAACCGATGCAGTACTCCCAGTACGGCGAACTCGACCAGGCCGTCGTGACCTACAGCAGGATACTGCAGGAGGCGCCGTCGTACTACTCCGACGGCGAGTACAGCTACGAGGAACTGTTCCGGTCCGACCCCGTGCCGGCGCGCGAGCCGGGACAGTAACGCGGACGCTCCCCGGCGACGGGCCCGACGGCGATTTTTCGGCGGCCGGAGCTTCATGATAATCCGAAACATATACGACCCGGGCTGTGCCTCTTCGTAGTAGTATATGGTAACGATAGGCACGATGGTCGCCGTCGCGGTCGACGGGATCGCGTTCGGCGTATTCCTCGCCCTGCTCGGGGTCGGAATCACGCTCGTGTTCGGGCTCGGCGACGTACTCAACCTGGCCATCGGGGCGTTCTCGGTGCTTGCGGTCATCTTCGCGACCGTGATGCTCGGTCGCGGTCAGGGGCTCGTCGTCGCGATACTCGTCGCGCTCGTCGCGGTGACCGCGCTGGGACTCCTCATCGACCGAACGCTCCTCTCGCTCGTCTATCGGTCGGAGGGGGAAGAACGGATCCTCCTCGGCATCTTCACGACGCTGGGACTGGTGATCTTCATCGACGGCGCCGTGAGCAACTTCTACCCCGCACGGTACACGCTCCCGCTCGACGTCGGCGTGGTTCCGGTCGGGGGCGCCGCGGTCACGGGGAGTTCGCTCGTCATCATCGCCGTGGGGGTCGCGATGCTCCTCGTGCTGTTCGCGTTCCTCCGGCGGACGTTCGTCGGCAAGGCCACGCGCACCGTCTTCCAGGACGAACGCGGGGCGCAACTCGTCGGCGTGAACCCCCGGCGGATTCGCACGCTCATCTTCGTCCTCTCCATCGCGGTGGCGGGTCTGGCCGGAATCGTCTTCGCCTTCGGCTCGAACGTGTCGGTCGCCTCCGGGTTCCAGTTCACCGTGTACGCGCTCATCGTCTCCATCGTGGGGGGAGTGCGCAGCCTCACCGGCGCGATCGGCGCGGGGCTCCTCCTGGGCATCGTGAACGAGTTCGCGAACTTCTTCGTCGGCTCGTACGTCGCGATGATCATCCTGTTCGGGACGGCGATCGTCGTCCTGGTCGCGAAACCTGAGGTGATCTCGTGATCGCCCTGCCACGGGACGAGGTCCGGAACGTCGGCCTCGCCGCGGTCCTGCTCGCGCTCGCGCCGCTTCCGGTGCTCGGCAGCAGTTACTACCAGACGGTCCTCGTCCACCTCCTGGTCGTCGCGATGTTCGCGGTCGCGCTCAACGTCGTCTTCGGCCAGACCGATCAGCTGTTCCTGTTCATGGGCGGGCTCGCGGGGATCGGCGCGTACGGGACGGCCCTGCTCACCGACTGGCTCGGGATCACGGCCTGGCTCACCCTCCCGATCGCGGCGCTGTTCGCCGGGCTGGTCGGCCTGTCCGTGAGCTGGATCGCCGCGAAGCGGAAGTTCACGGTGGTGCTCATCTCGATTCTCACCCTGAACCTGCAGCTCGTCATCTCGGAGGTGCTGGTCGGCGCCCGCGACGTCACCGGCGGCTCGACCGGCTTCGCGTACACGTACTTCTCGATGTCCGAGATCGCGGAGGCGGTGGGTCTCGGCGAGAAGCTCGTCCTCTACTACCTCTCGCTCCTGCTGCTCGTGTGCCTTCTCCTCGCGTACGTCTGGCTCGTCCACTCGAACTACGGGGTCGCCTTCCAGGCCATCCGCGAGGACGAGACGGCGGCCGCCTCCATCGGCGTCGACGTGGTCCACTACAAGGTCGTCGCCGGCTTCGTCAGCGCGTTCGTCTTCGGGCTCGTCGGGGCGTTCTACGCGCTGGAGGCGGGCTACATCCTCCCGAGCGCCTTCGCGTTCCAGACGGTCGACGTGCTCGTGCTCATCGTCCTGATCGTCGGCGGCCTCCGGACGACGCTCGGCCCGGTCGTGGGTGCCGGCATCGTCGTGGCCATAGAGGAGATCCTCGGCGCGACCCTCACCAACTGGCGGACCGCGATCTTCGGCGCCCTGCTCGTCTTCCTGTTCCTCTACTTCAGGAGCGGCGTCATCCCCGCGGTCGACGATCGGCTCGCCGGGATCGGCGTCATGTCCGACGAGCGCGACGACAAGCCGGACGACGAACCGGCCGGGTAACGACCGGCACGCCTCCGCGGTTCCGTCGGCGAAACGAAGGGAACCGTTCCTCCGAACGTCCCGCGTTCGAACGCCCTACAGGTACGCCTCCTCGACGTACTCGGACTCGAGGAGGCCGGGACCCGTGTCCTGGGTGACGATCTCGCCGTTCTCCAGCAGGTACGCGCGCCCGGCGAGCGAGAGCGCCCTGTGGACGTGCTGTTCGACGAGCAGGACCGTCACCTCCTCGCTGATCTCCTCGATCTTCTCGAACATCCGGGCGGTGATCTGGGGGGCGAGCCCCTCCGAGGGCTCGTCCAGCGCCAGGATCTTCGGCTCGGCCATCAGCCCCCTGCCGATGGCGAGCATCTGCTGTTCCCCGCCCGAGAGCGAGCCGGCCCGCTGGGACGCGCGCCGCTCGAGCACCGGGAAGAGTTCGAACACCTCCCGCACGTTCCCCTCCAGCCCCTCGCGGCGGGTGTACGCGCCCATCTCCAGGTTCTCCCTGACGGTCATCTCGTCGAAGAGGTTCCGCTCCTCCGAGACGTGGACGAACCCCTTCTCGACGATCTCCGAGGGCTCGAGCGTGCTGGCGTCCTCGCCCCACAGCGTCACCCGACCGTCGTCGATGGGGTGGAGGCCCGAGAGCACCCGCAGCAGCGTCGACTTGCCGGCGCCGTTGGGTCCGACGATGGCGATCACGCCCTCGTCCTCGGGGACGGACAGCGAGAGGTCCCAGATCACCTGGATGCCGTCGTAGGAGACGTCGATCTCCGTCGCCTCGATCATGCTTCCTCACCCAGGTAGGCCTCGACGACGGCCTCGTTCTCCCTGATCCCGGCCGGGGTGTCCTCGGCGATCTTCTCCCCGCTGTTCAACACGATGATCCGGTCGGCCACGCCCATGATGGCGTCCATGATGTGCTCGATCCAGAACACCGAGACGCCGCGCTCGTCGCGGATGCGCCGGATGGTGTCGGTGAGCGTCTCGATCTCCCCCGGCGTGAGCCCGCTCGCGATCTCGTCGAGCAGGACGAGCTTGGGTTCGGCGGCGAGCGCCCTGGCGAGTTCCAGCTGTTTCTTCCGGGCGATGGGGAGCGCGCCGGCCTCCACGTCCGCCTTGTCTGCGAGCCCGATGAACTCGAGGACCTCCCGGCCGCGCTCGCGCGCCTCCGACCGGGAGACGGACTCCTCGGAGCCGAAGATGGCGCCGGCCGCGGCGTTCTCGAGCACGGTCATCTCGTCGAAGACGCGGACGATCTGGAACGTCCGGATCACCCCGAGTCGAGCGATCTCGTGTGTGTCCAGCTCGACCAGGTTCCGCCCGTCAAACTCCACGACGCCGCCGGGTTCGGGGTCGAAGATGCCCGTGATCGTGTTGAACAGCGTCGTCTTGCCCGCGCCGTTGGGCCCGATCAGGCCGACGATCTCGCCCTCCCCGATCTCGAAATCGACGTCGTCGACGGCGACCAGCCCGCCGAACTGTTTCGTAACGTCATCAACTTCCAGCATCGTTACCGGGTGACGGACCCGGCCCACCATAAATCCTGCTAGCGACGGGGAAAACGCCCGGCGACCGGCCGTTCCACCGGCCCGCGTTCGACGGCGACATGGCGCGTTCGACGGGAACGGGGACGCGTTCGAGGTCGGCCGGAAAGGGCGCGAGACGGCACGACCACGCCCCCGAAGGGCCACACGCCGGGTCCGGTCATCCGTCGTCCTGCCGGAGCCGGTACCGCATGATCTTCCCGCTCGGGTTGCGTGGAATCTTCTCGACGAACTCGTACTCGCGCGGCCGTTTGAAGTCCGCCAGCCCGTCGTGTTCCCGACACCACTCGTCGAGGACCTCGGCCGTGGCGTCGCCGTCGACGTAGGCTTTCACGATCTCGCCCCACTCCTCGCTGGGGCTCCCGACGACGCCGACCTCGGTCACGTCCGCGTGTGCGGTCAACACGTCCTCGACCTCGGCCGGGTGGACGTTCTCGCCGCCGCTGATGACGAGGTCGTCCGCCCGCCCCGTCACGACGACGTTCCCGTCCTCCCGCTCGTAGGCCGCGTCGCCGGTGAAGTACCAGCCGTCGACGATCGCCTTCCGCGTCTCCTCCGGTTCGTTCAGGTACCCGGAGAACGAGGCCGGCGAATCGGTGTGGACGACGAGTTCGCCCTCGACGCCGGGGGCGACGGTCTCCGCCGGATCCGCCGCGTCGAGGTCGACGATGCGCGTCCGATGGAACGTGTGGCTGTTCCCCACGACCGTCGGCTCGTCGACGGTCCGCAGGTCGACGAACTCGAGCGGATCGTACGTCTCGGTGTTGCCGTAGACGTTGGTGAACCGCTCCGGGTCGAACGCCCCGTCGACCGCCTCGAAGAGCGTCCGGTCCATCGGCGCCCCCGAGTACGCGACCGTGGCGACCGTGTCCAGGGAGGCCCCCTCGACCGCGTCGGCGTTCAGCATGTGCCGGAAGATCGTGGGCGCCTCGTGGAGCGCCGTCACGCCCTCGGCGTCGATCGTCCGCACCGCCACCCCGGGGTCGAACTCCGGCATGCACAGGTACGTCCCGCTCGCCGCCATCATCGAACAGAGGATCCCGTGTAGGCCGACGGTGTGATACAGCGGCATCACCCCGAGCATCGTCTCGCGGAGGTAGTACCCCTGCCCGAGCGAGTTGCTGAGCGTGCGCGCGACGGTCGCCTCGCGGCTGATCGGGATGCCCTTGGGGTCGCCCGTCGTCCCCGACGTGTACAGGATCACGCTCGGGTCGTCCGGTCCGACCTCGGGGGCGTCCCCCGCGAGGGACCCGCCGCGGAACTCCCCGTACGGTTCGGCGAAGGACGGGGTGTCGTCCCCGACGTGAACGCGGGTCCCACAGTCGAGTCCCCCGCCGGATTGGGCGCGTTCGACCGCCTCCCGCGAGAGGTCGTCGAACACGAACGCCGACGGGGAGGAGTCCCGGAGGTGGTAGTCGACGTCGTCCGCCGGGAGGCGGAAGTTGAACGGGACCGCGACCGCCCCCACCCTCTGGGTCGCCAGGAACGTCGCCGCGTGCTCCGGCCGGTTCGCCATGCTGACGGCGACGCGGTCGCCGGGCCCGATCCCGCGGTCGACGAGTCCGGCGGCGACCGACTCGACCTCCGCTGCCAGTTCCTCGTAGGTGTGGCGCTCGCCGGTCGCGACGTCGACGACGGCGTCCCGGTCCGGCGTCCGGGAGACGGATCGTTCGAACATCGAGGTGACGTCCATGGCCGAGCGTAGCGGGAAATACAGTTAAAAGTTCACCCCGAATTCAGGTCGGTCCCGCCGGGGACGTCGACGGAATCACAACGGATTTGCCCGTCGGAATCCAGGCCCTTCCATGGGCGAACTCCTCCGCCACAAGGTGCGGTTCGGCGAACTCTCGTACGGTCCACTCCTGCACAACGCGACGTTCTTCGACCTCCTGATCGAGGCGACGGAGGAGCTCTCCTACGAACTCGGCTACACCGTCGAGGAGATCGTCGAGGCGGGGGGGGTCCCGTACGCGCCGGTCGCGATCCACGCCGACGTCTCCCGGTACCCTCGCTACGAGGACACGATCGTCGTCGACGTCGAACCGGTCTCGATCGGGGAGAACCACGTGCAGTTCGCCTACCGGTTCGAACGGGCCTCCGACGGGGCCGAGTTCGGCCACGCCACCATGGTCCAGGTGACGATCACCCCCGACGGGGCCGCGGAGCCGATCACGCCCGCCCTCCGCGACGAGCTGGAATCGCTCGGATCGGCGGACCGCCGGCCCGTCGAGATCGACCCCCGACCCGTCGAGGGGGACGGCCCCCAGTTCGCTCGCGACGTGACGTTCAGGACGCCGCTCCTGGAGGCGGCGAACCTGGGCTACTTCGAGGACTACGCCCGGGAGCTGTCGATCACGCTCGAGACGTTCCTCGAGGACCGGGGCCGCTCGCTCCGCTCGCTGACGGACGGGGCGTACCCGTTCGTCCCGGTCGGCTGGGACATGACGTTGGAGAACTCCATCCGGTTCGAGGACGAGATCGCGATCGTCGGACGGGTGCTCGACGCAGACGAGGATGCGATCGACGTCGCCTACGAGTTGCGACGGGAGTCGACCGACGACGTCTGCATCCGGGCGGACCTCAGCTACGGCTGTTTCGACGGCGACGGCGAACGCGTCCCCTTCCCGGCCGAGGCGGTCGAACTCGTCGGCTCCGGGTGATCGGTCGACCGCGACCGCCGACCGAGGGCGAACCGTCCCCCGGGCGGGTTCCACGCGGTCGCGACCGCACGGCGGTCGGGCGGGCCCCGACGGGCGCTCCGCGCCGCTACCCGCCGAATCCCCGAGGACCCACTGATTATATAAGGAATCCCCGACAACTGGGATTCGATGTCCGACCCGGATTTCGACGCCATCTCGTGGAGCTTCGACGAGGAGACCGGCATCGGCGAGGTCACGCTCGATCGCCCGGAGGCGATGAACGCGATCGACGAGACGATGCAGCGCGAGGTCATCGCCGCCTTCGACCGCTTCGAGGAACTCGACGACGAGGCCGACGGGGTCGCCGTCAGCGCGGTGATCGTGGACGGTGCCGGCGAGAAGGCGTTCAGCAGCGGCCTCGACCTCCGCGAGATGGAGGGGCTCGAGGACCACGACGAGCGGAAGCTGATCCCCGACCTCTTCTGCGAGGCGACCGACGCGATCGAGTCGTACGACGCGCCGGTGATCGCGAGCGTCGACGGCCTCTGTCTCGGCGGGGGGTTCGAGTTCGCCATCGCCTGCGACTTCCGCTTCGCGAGCGAGGCCAGCACGTTCGGCCAGCCGGAGGTCAACTTCGGCCTGCTCCCCGGCGGCGGCGCCGCCCAGCGGCTCTCGACGATCGTCGGCGTGAGCCGGGCGAAGGAGCTGTGCATGACCGGGAAGAAGATCGACGCGGAGCAGGCCCTCGAGTGGGGGGTGCTCACCGAGGTCCGGCCGGCCGAGGAGCTCGAGGACGCGGTTCGGGAGTTCGCTGACACCCTCGCGAGCAAGCCGCCGCTCGCGCTCCGCGGCATCAAGGACGCGTCCAACATGACCCGACAGGTCGGCTACGAGGAGGCGCTCGACTACGGCGGCCACATCTGGGTCACCCTCTCCCGGACCCACGACCACGCGGAGGGGATGGAGGCGTTCGCGGAGGACCGGGCGCCCGAGTTCGAGGGTCGATAGCGGTCGAACCGCCGGAGCGGTCCGCGGACCTACGGGCTCGAGTTCGTCTCGATCCGCAGGTCCGACAGCGGCTTCCCGATGCACGTCAGGACGTAGCCGTCCTCCTTCTCCGACTCCGAGAGGAACATCCCCTCCGACTGTTCCACGTCGCCGTCCTCCTCGCGGCTGGCACAGCAGACGCCACAGATCCCCCGCCGGCAGCGGTATGGGAGCGACAGGCCCATCTCCTCGCCGACGTCCAGGATCGACTCGTTCTCCGACACCTCGAGGGTGACGCCCTCGTTCACGAACTCGACCTCGTACGTCTCCACCATCGTTACAGCGTCCCCTCGAAGGTGTGTTTCATCGGATCCAGCCCGAGCTCGCGGAAGGCGTCGCGCGCCTCCTCGTCGCCCTCGACGGCGTCGATGCGGTAGAACCCGACGCCGCGGGGCTCCTCGCTCAACCAGGCCTCGGCGGCGTCGAGCAGCGCCCGTCCGACGCCGTCCCCCCGCGCGTCCTCCCGGACGAACAGCCCGTGTATCTTCCCGTGGCGGTCGAGCTGGAAGATCGGGTGTTCCCCGACGATCCGAACCTCGAGCACCCCGACGTACTCCTCCCCCCCGTCCACGGCGAGCAGCACCGTGCTGTACTTCGAATCGATCAGCTGGTTCTCGAAGTACGAGAGCCAGTGCTCGTCGGCGCCCTCCTTGGCCTCGTATCGGTCGTTGAACTCGGCGAGGTGGGACGTGAACCCGTGCCAGAGGTCGAGGAGCCCCTCCCCGTCCTCGATCGTCGCCTCGCGAACGGTGAGTTCCATGCGTCCCGGGAGTGGTCCCTCGGCCGACTTAAACCCTCGGAGTGGGTCCGCTACGCGGCGTCAGCGGCCGGTGTCGGGGCGCCTGGCTTCGCCCCATTTGATCCGCTCGAAGGGGGTCTCACAGGCGTTACAGTAGTACTGGCTCTTCGACACCTCGGGGCCGAAGTCCGAGTCCTTGACGACGTCCGAGGAGCCGCAGAACGGACAGGAGACGTCCTCGTCCGGCCGGTCGTCCCCGTCGGATCGGCTCATTCCGCGGCGAACTCCTTGTTCCGGGTTCCCCGGATGGACTCCAGAACGTTGGCCTCGATCCCGCCCTCGACGATCCGGCGGCGGCGCCCGTCCCAGTCGGCCGCGGCCAGCCCGTCGGGCTCCGGGACCGTGACGTCCGTCCCGCTCGTGAGCCCCTCGCAGTGGTCCAGGAACGCCTCCCGGAGTTCGGCGACCGAGCGGTCCGTGAACCCCGCCTCGAGGAGCGGGTCGGTGCCGTCGTCGTACTCGGACGGGCCGACGAACGCCAGCACGTCGGGGAGCGTCTCCTCGAGGGCCGCCTGGAACTCCTCGGGCTCCGAGCTCGCGAGGTGTTCGAGCCAGCCGTCGTGGAAGTCGAAGTGGGAGTACTCCTCCTCGCTCATCTTGTCCGTGAGTCCCGCGAAGTCGTCGTGGACGATGGCGTCGAGCAGCAGCAGCGCCGCCCGGTCGGTCAGCCCGAACCGGACCTCGAACCGCGTCCAGTCGGGCGCCGGCCGGTCGGTCGTCGCGGCGTTGCAGAACTCGTCGCCCTCGCGGTCCTCCCTGAGCCAGTCGCCGTCGCGGCCCTGTCCCTCGAGCTGGAGGAAGAACTGGCGGACCTGCCCGTACTCGTCCTGCGTGAGGCTGAACAGCGCGATGCTGTCGGAGATGTTCGGCCCCAGGAACGCCTGCTCGGCGTACCAGTGCGAGAGCATGAGCTTCGTGTCCGCGATCGCCTGGACGTAGTCGACCGCCTCGGCGGGCCACCCGTCGGTCATGCCAGCTCACCCGTCGTCACCCGCTCGTCCGGCTCGCCGGTGACCTTGACGAGGTCGTCCCGGCGGACGAGCACCATGTAACACCAGTCCTCCTCGTCGTACGTCGTGTCCGCGTAGTTCTTCGCCAGTTTGTCCGACGGCGCCCGTACGCTCCCGATGTGTTTCAGGTCGTCTCCCGGGTTGATCCGGGTGAGTACTTCGTAGTTCATATCGCAGTCCCCGATTCCCGCAGTTTCCGCTGGACGTCCTCGTCGAGCCTGTCCTTCGACCAGACGGGGTCCCAGACCACCTCGATCGACACGTCCTCGACGCCGTCGAGGTCGAGGAGCGCCTCCTCGACGTCGTCCTGGAGCATCTGGTAGGCCGGACAGCCCATGCAGGGGTAGGTCATCTCGACGGTCACGTCCGCGCCCTCGTGGTGGACGTCGTAGATCATGCCCATCTCCACGAGGCTGACGGGGACGTGCGGGTCCATCACCTCCGCGTCGATCCGTTCGACGAGCCGGCGCTCGAACTCGGAGACGCCGTCGAGGGCGTCGACGTCCGATCCCGTGACTCGTACGTTGTGTGCGCTCATTTCGCTATGTGGTTTCCTCGGTCGTCCCGGTCATAAACTCTTCTCCGCTCCGCGACCGCCCGTTTCGTGACCGCGCCGACGTTCGTGTGTTCGCAGACATGTTTTTGAAGTCGTGTGAACTGTGACCGTTCAGGCCGTGTACTGGCTGACGCCATCGTAGAGGTCGCCGCTCTGGATCATCCCGACGAACTCCTCCTGTGCGGGGCCGCCCTCGCGCCACCGCTCCAGCACGTCGTCCCAGGTGACCGGGTCGTCGAAGTACCACTGCTTTTCCGTCTCGTCGAACGCGACGGGGAACTCGAACTCGAGGACGTACTCGTCGGCCTCCTCGTCGTAGTGGGCCGGGACGTCGACGTCGTACTCCTCGCACAGCGGGACGACCTCGTCCATCCACGCCTGGCGGAGCTCGTCGTTCGTCATCCCCTTGATGCGGTACTCGAACTGGTCGGTGTGGGTCTTCAGGTCGTCCGGGAACCCGAACAGTTCGAGCCCCATCGGGAACAGCCAGTCGACCGCGTCCTGGAGCTTCCGCTTCGTGTTTTCGTTCTTCCTCGCGAGGCGGCGGAACCACGTCCGACCGTGGCGGATGTGGAACTGCTCCTCCTTCTCGACCTTCAGTAACGCCCGCTTCCACGGGGCGTAGGAGGTGTTCTCGTAGATGTCCGAGAGCAGGGTGAGCCCGGCCTCGTCGAGGAAGGCGTGGAACACCGTCTGCTCGGCGAAGTCGTCGAGGAACATCTCGAACGCGTACGCGGACCGCCACTCCTGGGGCTCGCGTCCGTAGATGATCTCGTCGATGTCCTCGCCGAGGTTCTGGAGGAGCCGGAGCGAGATGTACGAGTGGCCCACCTCGTCCTGGATGGTGGACAGCTCCGCCCCCCGGGCGTCCAGGCTCGGCGCGTTCATCGCCTGCTCGAACAGGCACGGCGCGCTCATCAGTTCGATGTCGGCGTTCACCTGCAGCGGCAGCTTGAGCGCCTCCTTGTAGCCCGGCGTCATCTCCTCGACCGACTCGATCATGCGGCCGTTCTGTATCTGCTGCTTTAGTTTCTCCTCACTCGGTGGGGGTGTCGTCGCTGCCATCGTCGGGAAGGTACTCGCGTGAACACATAAAAATATCCCCGCGCCGCCGAACCGGAATCGCCCCCGCCGATCGCCGCGTCGCGTCGACGGCGCTCGCCGCGCTACCGTCGGACGTACCCGCCGTCGACGTGGACGACCTCGCCGGTCACCCACCCGGTCGCCTCGCTCGCCAGGAGCGCGACCACGTTCGCGACCTCCTCCGGTTCGCCGATGCGCTTCAGCGCGTACGCCTCCGCGATGGCGTCCTCGTGCTCGGCGACCCACTCCTCGGTCGCTGGCGTCCGGACGGTTCCCGGCGAGACGCAGTTGACGCGGACGCCGTCCTCCCCCACCTCCTTCGCGAGCGTCTTCGTGAACGACACGTTCGCCGCCTTCGCGGCGCCGTAGACGGAGAGCCCCGGATCGTTGCCGCGGTAGGACCCGCTGGCGAAGTTGACGACGACGCCCTCGCCCCGCGCCTTCATCGACGGGAGGACGGCGTGCGTGCAGTTCAACGTCCCGTACAGGGCGACGCCGATCAACGTGTCCCAGTCGGCCGGGTCGGTCTCCGCGAACGGTTCGGTGTTCGCGACGCCGGCGTTGTTCACGAGCGCGTCGATCGGACCGAGGCCGTCCTCCACCGCGTCGACCATCGCCCGCGCGTCGTCGTAGTTCGAGACGTCCGTCTCGACCGCGAGCGCGTCGACGCCGTACTCCTCCTCCAGCGAGCGAGCGTTCCCCCTCGCGCCATCGACGTCGACGTCCGCGAGGGCGACGTCCGCCCCGAGTTCCGCGACCGCCTCGCCGATGGCGGTCCCGATCCCCCCGGCGCCGCCGGTGACACACACTACCCGGTCGTCGAATCCGATCTGGTCCCTGATGCTGGGTCGACCCATGACGGATGGGACGTCGCCCATGACGTAGTTATATCCAGCGCTCGGCGTCGGCGCGGGTGAGCGTGGGACGCCGTCGGGTCGGTCCGACCCGAGACCCGGCGCCTCGAACACAATCCGGACGAGCAGGTCGGGGACCGCCTGCAGGTGGCTCCGGTCGACGCTGAACCGACCGCGACGCACCCGCCGAGCGGCTTCCCTTCCCGGGGCGCGATGCCGCCATCCGGCCGATCAGCGCCCCGGCGGGGTGTCCGTCCGTCTCGCTCCGCGCGGCGGTCGGACGCCCGTCGGAACTGGACGGTTTATGGTCGTGCTACTCCCGACCGCCCCGTTCGGTCCGTACACGACGACCGGCGCCGACGCTGACCGGGCCGAACCGTGACTCCACGGGGGGATCGACCGGACGACTGTCGGAGATACTCTGACTCCGCGTCCGCTCTTTAAGGTGGATCGAGTCAACAGGCTCCATCGCGTGACTCGTGGCAACCGATGTCACGGTCTAACGGCATCCTTCCCGAACTACGCCTCACGATATCAATTCCGTTACAATCGTACTACTGTAAGTATCTCCCGTCGAATCGTCAGAGATGTTCGAACGCACTCGTTCGACCGCGACGGTTGGCTCGGAACTCGACCGCGTGAAACGAACGAACGTTCGGGGAGGATTCCGCTCGGTCCCCCCTTCCGACCGGGCACGGCGGCCCGGTTCGCCCCCCCTCGTTCGCGAACCTACACCTCGTTCCGTCGGCGAGCGGCCGCGGTCGGCCGTCAGAGAAATCCGTACTACTTATAGTAATCGCGTCCGAAGCCCGCCCATGACCGGGAAGACGCGGCCGCTGAAGACGGTCCTCAGGGCGTTCGAGATCGTCGACGTCCTGGAGCGGGAGCGGGAGGCCGGCCCGTCCGAGATCGCCGAGCGGCTCGGCGTCACGAGGGCCACGGCCCACGACTACCTGACGACGCTCGAGAGGACGGGGTACGTGATGAACCGGGGCGGGAAGTACCGGATCGGCTACCGGTTCCTCGGCGTGGGGAGCCGCGTCAAGTACAGGAGTTCGTTGTTCAACGCCGCGCGGGCGCCGCTCCGGAAGCTCTCCTCGGAGCTGGACGAACTCTCCCACATCGGCATCGAGGAGGGGGGAGAGTGGGTGCTGCTCCACCACGAGGGGGACGTCTCGACGGTCGACATGGGGACGTATCCGGGGCTCCGGTTCCCCATCCACGCCCACGCCGCCGGCAAGGTCATCCTGGCACACCTGCCGGACGACCGCGTCGGGGAGATAATCGAGACCCGCGGGCTCGAACGGGTGACCGAGCACACGATCACCGACGGCGGGGAGTTGCGGGCCGAGCTGTCGCGGATCGTCGAGGAGGGGTACGCCGTCGACAGCGACCAGGTCGTCGTCGGGGTCAGCCTCGTCGCCGCGCCGATCCTCGTCGAGGGGGAGCTCGTCGGGTCGACCTCCATCGCGTGTCCCACCGGCCGGCTACAGGACGACGAGTACCGCGAGGGCCTCATCCGGGGCGTCCTGGAGGCGGCCGACGAGATCTCGATCAACTACCGCTACGCCATGTGAGGCGGGAGGGCCCGTCCGCGTCGGACGGCGCTCGACCACGTGGCGCGTCGACCGCCGGGAACAGGGAGCAAACGTTGCCGGTAGCTGCGTTTTGAAGCCGCGCGTAACCGAGTCTCGGGTACCTGGCAATGGATCCGGAGAGCAAGCCGCTGGAGGGACTCCGCGTCATCGACTTCTCGGGCATGATCAGCGGGGGCTTCGCCACGATGCAGCTGGCCGACTTCGGCGCCGACGTCGTCAGCGTCGAGCACCCCCGCAAGCCCGACCCGCTCCGCGAGTGGCCCCCGTTCGACGAGGGGACGTCGCTGTGGTACAAGTCGATCGGCAGGAACAAGCGCTGCGTCACGCTCGATCTGAGCTCCGAGGAGGGTCAGGCGCTCGCGTTCGAACTGATCGAGGACGCCGACCTCGCGTTCGAGAACTTCCGCCCGGGGACGATGGAGCGGTGGGGGCTCGGTCCGGAGCGGCTCCACGAGCACAACCCGTCGCTGATCCTCGTGCGCCTGTCGGGGTACGGCCAGACCGGTCCACGCGCGGACAAACCCGGCTTCGGAACGATCGCGGAGGGGATCTCCGGGTGGGCGCAGGTGAACGGCTTCCCCGACCGGGAGCCGCTGCTTCCGCCGATCAGCCTCGCCGACCTCACCGCCGCGCAGTTCGCCGTCCACGGCGCCATGTTCGCGCTCTTCGAGCGGGACGTCGGGGCCGGAACCGGGGAGGGACAGGTCGTCGACGTGAGCCTGTACGAGCCGCTGTTCCGCCTGTTCGTGAGCGACGTCGAGGCGTTCGACAGGCTCGGCCGCGTCCCCGATCGGACCGGGAACCGCCACGAGAACGCCTCGCCCCGCGGCGTGTACGAGACGGAGGACGGCCACCTGACGCTCTCGGCGTCCTCCCAGTCCGTCTTCGAGAACGTCGCCCGCGCCATCGACCGGCCGGACCTGATCGAGGACGAGCGGTTCGAGACCAACGAGAGACGGGTCGAACACGCCGACGAGATCGACGCGATCATCGAGGCGTGGACCTCGGAGCGGTCGACCGACGAGGCGATCGCGACGATGGAGGCCAACGACGCCATCGTCGGACCGGTGTACGACGTCGCGGACGTCCACGAGGACGACCAGTACCGGGCGCGCGAGGACGTCGTCGAGGCCGACGACGAGACGTTCGGGACGCTCCGGACCCCGGCCGCGGTCCCGAAGTTCTCCCGGACCCCGGGGTCCGTCGAGCACATGGGCGTCCCGCCCGGCCACCACAACGAGGACGTCTACCTCGACGAACTCGGCCTCGACGAGGACGTCTACGCCCGGCTCGGGGAGGAGGGGGTGATCTAGCGTGTTGCTCAGCGACGTCACGCTCAGGGAGGGCGACCAGCGACCCGGCACGTCGTACACGGCGACACAGAAGATCGAGGCGGGGAGACGCCTCGACGACCTCGGCCTCGCGTTCGTCCAGCCGGGGTTCCCGGCGACCGGCGAGAAGGACCGGCGGGTGATCGGGACGCTCGCCGGCGAGTGCTCGGCGGACGTCGTCGGACTGTCCCGGGCGAAACCCTCCGACGTCGAGGCGACCGCCGCCGCGGACGCGGACGTCGTCGACGTCATCGTCCCGGCGTCCGACGCCCACCGCGAGCACATGATCGGCAAACCGCGAGAGGACGTCCACGGGATGGTCGAGGAAGCGATCGACCTCGCCCGCGACCACGGGCTGGCGGTCCATCTCACGCTCACGGACGCGTTCCGCGCGGACGCCGGCACGCTGATCGACGCCTACGAACGGTATCCGGACGTCCCCCGTGTCACACTCGCGGACACCGTCGGCGCGAAAACGCCGCCGTCCGTGACGCGGACGCTCGAGGCGGTCACCGACGCCGTCGACCCGTCCCGCGTGGGCGTCCACTTCCACGACGACCTCGGGGTCGCGACGGCGAACACGCTGGCGGCCGTCGCCGTCGGCGTGGGGAAGGTCGACGCGAGCGTCGCGTCGATCGGCGAGCGCGCCGGGAACGCGGCGCTCGAGGAGGTCGTCGTCGCCGACGCCACGGACCAGGGGATCGGCTTCGACGTCGACCTGCGGGAACTCGTTCCGGCGTGTCGGGCCGTGCTGGACGTGCTGGACGAGACCGTCCCGGAGGACAAGCCCGTGCTCGGGTCGGGCGTGTTCGAACACGAGTCCGGACTCCACACGGCGGCGATGCTCTCGGACCCGGCCGCGTTCGAGCCGTTCGACCCCGCACGCTTCGGCGGCGAGCGACGCCTCCTGTTCGGGGAACAGACGGGCGTGGGGGCCGCGGGGGTGCTCCTCGACCGGGCGGGCGTCACGCCGTCCGAGGATCGCTGTCGCCGGCTTCTGGACGTGCTGGCCGAACACGGCCCCGTGGACGCGGACGGGGCGACCGACCTGATCGACGACCACGTCCGCGGCGAGTAACGCGGTTCCGCCCGTCGCCTCCGATCGGCCGCGCATCGGGGACGGACGGATGCCGCGATCGGGAGCAGGTCGTCGCCGGATCGACGCGACCGAAATGGTAAGAAAAAAGAGTGTTACTCCATACTCAGATGTTTTCGATACTTCTCCGTCCGGTTTCAGAGTCGACACGTCCAAAGCGGTCCGGGACTGTTCCCGTACGTTCGACTCCGGTGGTGTCGAGCAGGTCCGCGGGGAACGCGGTGCCGAGGGCGTCGTTCGGCCGGTCACCGGAAAGGGACGTCCGAGAGCGGCGGTGAACGACGAAGGGAGGTGGATCGGAACGGTCGGGCTTCCTCGCGGGACGACCGCGGCGCGTACTCGACGTCGCCCGCCGCCCGGCGGGAGTTCGCCGACCGGTTCGTCGACCACGACCCGGTCACGGCGATCGACTCGGACAGGCAGCAGGTCGGTTCGTGGTTTCCAGCGTGAACGGGAACTCCAACTCTCGACGCCGTACGCATAACTTTTCCATACAGTATTTCAGATTGGTTGGTTGCTGGATTCGAACGGGTTCCGCGCGTCGGCGATCGCGGCCGGTTGCCCGGTGTCGATCCCGAGCCACCGGTCTGACCGTCCTCCGAAACATCTCGGGTCGCGTCGCCGCCGACCCGCTCGGGTTCGCCGTGAGCCGTCCGAAACTCGGCCGCGAACGCCGTCGACGTCCGGTGGCTTTTCCACCCGCCTCGCCGTCTCGTTACTGGATGGCCGACGCGTATCTCGTGGGCGCCGGGCAGTCACCGTTCGGGTCGTTCCCGGACGGGACGTACCGCTCGCTGTTCGAAACGGCGTACGATCGAACCCTCGAGAGCGTCGACGGGGACCTCGACCCGGACCGCATCGAGGAGGCCTTCCTCGGAACGCTGGGGGTCGGGGGCCGACAGATCGGGCTGAGTGCGCCCGCGGCGACCGAACACGTCGGGCTCCACGGCATCCCGACGACTCGGATCGAGAACGCCTGCGCCTCGGGCGGCTACGCGCTCCGGAGCGCCGTCGCGACGGTCCGGGCGGGGATGGCCGACCTCGTGCTCGCGGGTGGCTACGAGGTGATGACCGACACGAGCGCCGACCGGACGAAGTGGTGGCTCGGCGTCTCCGGCGAGACCGAGTGGGAGCGGCTCTCCGGCACGACGTTCGCCGGCGTCTACGCCCAGATGGCGAGTGCGCACATGGACGAGTACGGAACCACGGCCGAGGACCTCTCCCGCGTGGCCGTGAAGAACCACGCCAACGGGGCGAGGAACCCGGACGCCCACCTCGGCTTCGAGTGCTCGCTGGAGGAGGCGATGGACGCCCCGGCCGTCGCCGACCCGCTGAACCTGTACCACTGCTGTCCGACGACCGACGGGGCGAGCGCCGTCCTCGTCGCGAGCGAGGCGGTCGCCAACGAACTGAGCGACGACCCCGTCCGCGTCGCGGGCATCGGCGCGGCGAGCGGGCGGGTCGGCCTGTTCCAGCGGCCCGAGCCGACCTCGATCCCCGCGAGCCGAACGGCGGCGGAGCGGGCATACGGGGACGCGGGGATCGACCGACCGACCGCCGACCTCGACTTCGCGGAGGTCCACGACTGCTTCGCCGTCGCGGAGCTGCTCGCCTACGAGGACCTCGGGTTCTGCGAACCGGGCGAGGCCGGTCGACTCCTCCGCGAGGGCAGAACCGACCCCGACGGCGACCTCCCGGTGAACACCTCCGGCGGCCTGAAGTCGAAGGGCCACCCCATCGGCGCGACCGGAACGGGACAGGTCGTCGAGGCGTTCAAACAGCTCAGGGGGGAGGCGTCCGTGCAGGTCGACAACCCGGTCCGCGGACTGGCACACAACGTCGGCGGCTCCGGCGGCGGCGTCACCGTCCACGTGTTCGAGCGGGCCGCGGAGGTGGACGCGTGACGGGTCGCGGAGGTGGACGGACGACGGGCCGCGGCATCGTCGCGGCCGGCGTGTACGTCCCGCGGTACCGCCTCGCGGCCGAGGAGGTCGCGGAGACCCGGGACCGGAGTCCCGGACGCGGAATCGACGCCGTGGCCGTCCCGAGCGGCGACGAGGACGCCGTCTCGACTGGCGTCGCCGCCGCCGAGCGCGCGCTCGCGAACGCCGACGTCTCGCCCGCCGACGTCCGGACGCTCGCGGTCGCCACGACGACCCCGCCGCTGGCCGAGGAGGGCTGGGGGCCGCGAATCGCGACGGCGCTCGGCCTGCCCGGATCGGTCCGGACGTGGCACCACGGCCAGCACACCGCGGCGGGCGCGGATGCACTGGAGACGTCCCTGAACGCCGACGGCCCGGCGCTCGCCGTGGCCGCGGACTGCCCGTCCGGCGATCGGTCGGCCGACGGGGCCGCGTTCGGCGCGGGTGCAGCGGCGTTCCTCGTCGGCGACGACGCGCCCGTCACCGTCACGGGCATCGGCTCGGCGACCGCCGAGGCGCCCGGCGTCAGGTACCGGGAAGCCGGGAGCGAAGAGGTCGACTCGCTGGACGTCACCGGGTACGAGCGGTCGACGGTCCGCGGGACGGTCGGGTCGGCAGTCGCGGAGGTGACTGGCGGAGCGAGCGGCACCGGCGCCGACGGCGACGGATCCGACGACGGGAAGGCCACGTTCCGGGTGGCCGCCGTCCACCAACCGGACGGCGCGCTGCCGTACCGAATCGCCGGCGAGTGCGGGCTGAGCGAGGGTGCCGTCTCGGCGGGACTCGTCGCGGACCGTGTCGGTGACCTCGGCGCGGCAGGAGTCACGATCGGCCTCGTCGCCGCCCTCGAGAGCGGAGGTGACGGCGCCGATGGAGGGGGCGGTAGCGACCACGGGAGTGGCGACGCCGGCGGGGATGGCAGCGACGGCGCAGGCGACGTGCTCGCCGCGTGGTTCGGGAGCGGGTCGAGCGCGGTCGCGATGCGGTTCGCCGGGTCGCTCCAGTCCGCGGAGGCCGACGCGCTGGAGGGCGGCGAGGCAGTCGCGTACGCCGAGTCCCTCCGGAAGCGCGGCCGCCTCGGCGACGCGTCGGTCGCGGGCGGCGGGGCGAACGTGTCGCAGCCGACGTGGCAGCGCACGCTCGAGGCGCGGTACGCCCTGGCCGCCGGTCGCTGCCCGTCCTGCGACGCGCTCTCGTTCCCCGGCGAGGGCGCCTGCGACGCGTGTCACGCCCGGGTCGAGTTCGAGCGCGCGCCGCTGGCCCGCGAGGGGACCGTCGCCGCGCTGACCGTCGTCGGAGCGGGCGGCGCGCCCCCGGAGTTCGCCGAACTGCAGGCCCGCGAGGGGGAGTACGGCGCGGCGCTCGTCCGCCTCCCGGCCGCCGACGGCGACGGGGCGGTCACGCTGCCGGCCCAGTTGACCGACTGCGACCCGACCGGCGTCGAGACGGGGGATCCGGTTCGGCGGGTCGTCCGTCGGCTGTACGCACAGGAGGGCGTGCCGCGGTACGGGGCGAAGTTCGCTCCAGTCGAGTGAGACGGTCACATCGGGGAATCCTCGGACTACTTCTGCGGCCCCTATATTGGTACCAGGCCGGTCATCGCGACACAGTTCCCGAAAGCCCCCGCGGCGCTCGTCACTAGAGTCGGTTCGGTCGCCAAGGAGTAGCTCTCGAAAGCCCCCGCGGCGCTCGACTCGGTGCGACCGTCAAGCACCGCAGGAAACGAGCAACGCGAGCGACGAGGAGCCCAGCAGTCGCGCCGTCGTCCAGCGCCGCGGCCCCTTTCAATCCTGCCCGACCGCACCGCCGCCTCGCCCTCCCTTATCTCGGAGCACGCTCCTCGGAACTCACCCTCGCTCGCAGGCTCGCTCGCGTGACCAGCCTCCTGCGCTCCTCGGCTCGCTCACTACGTTCGCTCGCCTGCGGTGCTCGTCCCTCGCGCGCGTCCGGCGGGCACGGAGGCCCGCCGGCACGCGCCAGTCGTCTATGTGCCTCTGGCGCGGTCCGAGGGCAGTTCGAGCCGATTTGACGCCGGTGCCCCATCGGGGTCGTTCCGAGCGGCGGACCCCCCGGCTTTAGAACCCAGTGCGTCCACGGCCGACACATGTCAGGCTCGCCCGTCGACCTGGACGTCTCCGACGGCGTCGCCACCGTCACGCTGGACCGCCCCGAGACGCGCAACGCCATGTCGCCCGCCGTGGCCGACGGCCTCCGGGAGCGGATGGACGCCGTCTCGGGGCGGGAGGACGTCCGCTGCGTGGTGGTGACCGGCGCCGGCGGCGCATTCTGTGCCGGCGGCGACGTCGAGCGGATGCGGGAGCGGGTCGACTCCGACGTGCCCGTCGGCGAGCACGTCGAGGAACTCCGCTCGTCCATCGGGGCGGGCGTGGCGAGCGTCGCGACCTGCGAACTCCCGACCGTCGCCGCGATCGACGGGCCGGCGGCGGGCGCCGGGGCGACGCTGGCGATCGCCTGCGACCTGCAGGTGGCTACCGAGTCGTCGGTCGTCGGGTTCACGTTCCGGCAGGTGGGGCTGACCGTCGACTCCGGCGCCTCGCACCTCCTGCCCCGACTGGTCGGCACCAACACCGCGAAGCGGCTCGTCCTCTCCGGGGAACTGATCGGCGCCGAGGAGGCGGCCGACCTCGGGCTGTTCACGCACGTCGTCGACGACGACCGGTTCGAGGCGGAGCTCGAGTCGGTCGTCCGGCCGCTCGCCGAGGGGCCCACGGTCGCGCTCCGCCACGCGAAGCGGCTCGTCGAGGAGGGCGCGAGCACGTCCTACGAGCGCGCGCTGACGAACGAGGCGGTCGCGCAGGGCGTCGTCTACGACACGCGCGACCACGCCGAGGGCGTCGAGGCGTTCCTCGACGGGCGCGACCCCGATTTCGAGGGGCGGTAGCGCGACGGCCGCGTCGGGGAGGGATGACACGACGGCCTCCGTCGCGGGGCGGCGGCCGACGGTCGGTCTCCGGCGATGGAGGCGCCGCGGCGGATGCCGGCAGTATTTACGTGGCCCCCGACACCAGTGTCCCGTCATGGAAGTCTGCGTACTCGGTGCCGGAACGATGGGTCGGGGCATCGCTCACGCCGCCGCGGTGGCCGGCCACGCCGTCCGCCTCCGGGACGTCGAGCGGGAGTACGTCGAGGACGGCCTCGACGGAATCCGGTCGACCCTGGACGGCGGGGTGGAGCGGGGGAAGCTCACCCGGTCGGAGGCGGACGCGGCGCTCGACCGGATCGAGGGGTACACCGAACTGGAACCCGCGGTCGCGGGGGCCGACCTCGTCGTCGAGGCGGTTCCGGAGGACCTCGACCTGAAGAGGGGGACGTTCGCGGACGTCGAGGCGCACGTCGACGACGACGCGGTGATCGCGACGAACACCTCCTCGCTGTCGGTCACCGAGGTCGCGAGCGCGCTCGAGCGACCCGGGCGGGCGGTCGGCCTGCACTTCTTCAACCCGGTTCACGCCATGGAGCTCGTCGAGGTCGTCGTCGCCGAGCGGACGACCGGGGGGACGGCGGCGTTCGCCCGGGAGTTCGTCGACGACCTCGGCAAGACCGTCGTCGAGGTCGGGGACGCGCCCGGCTTCGCCTCCTCGCGGCTGGGCGTCGCGCTCGGCTGCGAGGCGATGCGGATGGTCGAGGCCGGCGTCGCGGACGCCGCCGATATCGACGCCGCGATGGAGCTCGGCTACCGCCACCCGATGGGACCGCTGGAACTGACCGACGTCGTCGGGCTCGACGTCCGCCTCGACGTCCTCGAGTACCTGCGCGAGGAACTGGGCGAACGGTTCCGACCGCCGCAGGTGCTGAAGCGGAAGGTCCGCGCGGGCAAGCTCGGGAGGAAGACCGGCGAGGGGTTCTACGTCTGGGAGGACGGCGAGGCCGTGGCGCCCGCCGACGGGGCGTGACGATGTCCGAACTCCACGCGGACGACTGCGAGTTCGTCCGCCTCGACGTCGACGGGGGCGTCGCGACGATCACCCTCGACCGGCCGGACGCCCGGAACGCGCTGAACGCGGCGGTCAGGACCGAGTTGAAGCGGGTCGCCGAGCGCGTCTCCGGGAGCGACGTCCGCGTGGTCGTCCTCACCGGCTCCGAGGAGGCGAAGGCGTTCGTCGCCGGGGCCGACGTCTCGGAGCTCCGCGAGCGGGACACGTTCGAACAGCGGGAGGCGAGCCGCCGGCCGCGCGTGTACGAGGCGGTCGCCGACCTCCCCCAGCCGGTCGTCGCGCGGATCAACGGCCACGCGCTCGGCGGCGGCTGCGAGCTCGCGATGGCCTGCGACGTCCGCGTCGCCCACGAGCGCGCGAAACTCGGGCAGCCGGAGATCGGGCTGGGGCTCATCCCGGGGGGCGGCGGCACCCAGCGGCTCCCCAGGCTCGTCGGCGAGGGGCAGGCCATGCGGCTGATCCTCTCGGGCGAACTCGTCGACGCCGAGGAGGCCGCCGACATCGGCCTCGTCGACCTGGCGTGTGCGGACGGGGAGTTCGACGACCGCGTCGACGACCTCGCGGGATCCATCGCGGACCACAGCCCGCTGGCGCTCGAACTCGGCAAGGAGGCGATCAGAGCCAGCGGCCGCCTCGGGCTCGAGGACGGGCTCGACTACGAGGCGAACCTGTTCGCGCAACTGTTCGCCAGCGAGGACAAGAACGAGGGCATCGACGCGTTCCTCGAGGACCGCGAGCCGGAGTGGCGCGGGCGGTGACGCGCGTTCCGACTGTTTCGCTCGTCTCCCCGACCGAAGGGCGGCGCCCGTCCGTACGGTCGGGCCACAGTCGTTTCGATGCCGCATCCCTGCCCCGACACGCTGGACGGCCGGGAGGGGAGGAGCGAACCGGTGACGACGACACGCCATCACGTCGAGAGGACAACTGTATTGGCTCCGGAGAACGTACAGTACGTAGCGAGACCTGCGATCCTCGCCGGTGATCATCCATGGCACGAGACACGAGCGGCACGAGCCTCGTAACGATCGTCCTCCTCATACTCGCGGTGTTCGTCGTCCTCCCGTTCTTCTTCATGGGGTTCGGCATGATGGGATTCGGCCCGATGATGGGCGGGATGTGGGGCGGCGGAATGTGGGGGGGCGGGACGGCCACCGGCACGATGCTGCTTCTCGGCGTCGTGATGCCGCTCCTGTTCCTCGCCGTGCTCGTCTTCGTCGGGTACCTCGTCTACCGGGCGGTCTCCGGGTCGGACGGCCCCGCCGACCGGGCGCAGGAGGAACTCCGCCTCGCGTACGCCCGCGGCGAGTTGACCGACGAGGAGTACGAACACCGGCGGGAGGCCCTCGAACGGGAAACCTAGCCAGTGACCGTCCCCGGACCGTCGAATCGTGACCGGCGTGCCGGCTCCGTGGACCCGTCAACGGACGTCGCGTCGGCGCGGGCGGCGGTCACGGGTTCACCGCCGACGTGGCGAATCCATGCGCGACGTTCGAAGGTCGCCCGGAACATCGTAGCACGGTCGAGGATTCGTGAGTACTGACGCGAAGCCGCGAGTACCGACGAAAACACGTGAACCGGGTTCGCTTCAGGCCTGCGCGTCATACCCGGCGTCCGCGACGGCCCGGACGAGTGCCTCCGTGTCGGCCTCGCCCTCGACGGACGCGCTGTCCGTAGTTCGATCGGCCGACGCCGATTCCACGCCCGGGACCTCGGCGAGCGCGTCCTCGACGGTCCCCTCGCAACCGGCACAGCTCATCCCTTCGACGGTGATGGTTTCGCTCATCCCGTTCGTCCTACGGCCTCCCGCCCTTTGCGGTTTGTGGCATCGATACCACGGCTCGGCAGCGCGGATTCCTTGGATTCGAAAGCGCCCGTGGCAACGACGGACCAGTCCGGCCGTCGAAACCGGACGCACACGCGCTGGCAGCGCCGCACGCGGGGCCTTCGAACGTTAGATCGATCCTCCCGGACTCCGCGAGAACCGGCTTCGGCGAACCTCCCGGGGAGGTCATCGGTGGGCCGACCGATCGGCCGGGACCGGCGTCAGGGATCAGTCGGGTCGTCGATCCAGCTGTAGCACCGATAGGACGCTGGGTCCCTGTCGTCGGTGAGCATCGAGAGCGGGATGAAGCCGACGCCGCCCCGGGCACCGACCTTCCGCTCGGTCGGGTCGTCCGCGACGAACATCGCTTTCGCCTTCAGGTCGAAGCCCACCGACAGCGTTCCCCTGTGGTCCTCGTCGGGATCGAAGGTCATCCGGACGTCACCGGCGCCGACACCGAACGTCACGTGGCCGTCCGGCGACTCGACGGCGACGTCGTGGCTCTCGAGGCCGTCGGCCAGGTCACGTAACCAGGCCACCAGTTCCTCCCTGCTCATCCCCTGTGAGAGGTCGAACCCGCCGTCAGGGTCGACGTCTCCCTCCTCGAAGACGAACTCGGGATAGTTGAGCTTCTCCGGCGGGAGCGCGTCCTCCGACGGCTCGATGGGTTCCTCGCCCCCGCTCGCGTCGTCAGTCATCGCTCGCCGCCTCCACGAGTCGCGTCTGATCGTCGGCGAACGAGCGGGCGTAGTGACACCACGAGGTCGCCTCCCCGACCGTCACCGGGTCGGGGACCTCCCCCACACACCGCTCGTCCGCGAGCGGACAGCGGGTGTGAAAGACGCACCCGCTTGGCGGATCGACGGGGCTGGGAACGTCGTCGCCGAGGACGACCCGGTCCTTCTCCCTGGTCGGGTCGACGCTCGGGATCGCCGAGAGCAGCGTCTCCGTGTAGGGGTGGGTCGATCCCGCGAACAGCGCCTCGGTCGGCGCGAGTTCCATCAGGTTCCCGAGGTACATCACGGCGACGCGGTCGGCGATGTGTTCGACCACGTTGAGGTCGTGTGCGATGAAGAGGTACGTCAAGTCGAGATCCGCCTGTAGTTCCATCAGCAGGTTGAGTATCTTCGCCTGGACGCTCACGTCGAGCGCGCTCACCGGTTCGTCGAGCACGATCACGCGCGGATCGAGGGCGATAGCGCGGGCGATGGCGACGCGCTGTGCCTCCCCGCCCGAGAGTTCGTGCGGGTGTCTGGCGAGGTACGACGGCGAGAGGTTGACCCTGTCGACGAGGTCCTCGACCTTCGGTTTCCACTCGGAACGTGACCACCCGCGCGCCTTCAGCGGCTCGGCGATGACGTTCTCGACGTCGATCCGGGGATCGAGGCTCCCCTTCGGGTTCTGGAACACCATCCCGATGTCGGCGAGCACCTCGGGATCGCGACGGGTCGCGACGCCGACCTCCTCGCCGTCGAATCGAATCGTTCCGCTGGTCGGCGCGTGGAGCCCCGTCACCAGGTTGGCGAGCGTGGACTTGCCCGACCCGCTCTCCCCGACCAGCGCGAGCGTCTCGCCGGGGTCGATCGACAGCGAGACGCCGTCGACCGCCCTGACGTACTCCTCGTTGCCGAGTAGCCTGGCGATCAGCGAGTCCTTCAACGGGAAGCGTTTCTCGACGCGGTCGACCTCGACGATGGGCCGGGTCACCGTTCCACCTCCGTCGAGGTGGCGAGTTCGTCGACGTGATGGCAGTTCGAGACGTGCTCGTCGCCGACCCGCTCCTCCGGGAGGGGGGCCTCCCTGCAGTCCACGCTCGAGTGGCCACACCGGTTTGCGAACGGACAGCCCGTCGGTTCGCCGATCATCGAGGGGACCTGCCCGTCGATGACGTTCAGCGGTTCTCCACGGGACGTGTTCTGTGGCATACACCCGAGCAGGGACTCCGTGTAGGGGTGACGCGGCTCGGTGAGCACCCGCTCGACGGGACCCTCCTCCATCACCTGCCCGGCGTACATCACGACGACCCTGTCACAGAGTTCCGCGACGACGCCGATGTCGTGGGTGATCAGCAGCACGCCCATCCCCAGTTCCTCGTTCAGTTCGCGGATGCGCTCCAGGATCTCCGCCTGGATGGTCACGTCGAGCGCGGTCGTCGGTTCGTCCGCGACGAGCAGGTCGGGTTCCCGGGCGAGCGCGATGGCGAGCATCGCGCGTTGGCGCATTCCACCGGAGAACTCGTGTGGGTACGCGGAGATCCGTTCGTCGGGGTGAGGGATTCCCACGTCCCCCATCAGGTCGATAGCCCGCTGTCGCATCCCACGCCGATCGTCCCAGCTACCGAACAGCGGGACGTTCAGGTACTCGAGGAGCCGCTGTCTGTCGGGTGACTCGTGGACCTTGATCGACTCCACGATCTGTTCGCCGACGGAGAAGACGGGGTTGAGCGTCTCCATCGGGTCCTGGAACACCATCGCCATCCCGTCGCCCCGAACTCGTCGGACGGTCCGCTCGTTCGCCTCGGTCATCTCGATGCCGTCGAAGTCGATCGATCCCTCCGGGATGAAACCGGGATCCTCGAGTCGAACGAGCGACCGGGCGGTGACGGACTTGCCCGACCCGCTCTCCCCGACGATCCCGACGATCTCCCCCGCCTCGACGGTGAAGGAGACCCCTTCGACAGCGTGGACTGTTCCGCCGCGGGTCCTGAACCGTGTGTGGAGGTCCTCGACCTCCAGTAGCGTCTCTCCCATGTTACATCCCCTTGTCTTCGAGTCCGCCGACGTCACGTGGATCGAGAACGTCCCGGAGTCCGTCCCCCAGGAGGTTGAACCCGAGGACGGTTATCATGATGGCGAGTCCGGGGAAGTTCACGATCCACCACGCGGTGTCGACGTAGTTGCGGCCTTGCGAGAGCATCGTCCCCCACTCCGGAGTCGGCGGCTGTGCGCCCAGTCCCAGGAACGAGAGTCCGGCCGTCCCGAGGATGACGTATGCCATGTCCATCGTCGCGAGAACGACGACCGGGGTCACGACGTTCGGGAGGACGTGTCGGAGCAGGATGCGCGCCCGGGAGACGCCCATCAGCTGTGCGGATTTCACGAACTCCTCCTCCTTGACCGACAGGACGCTCCCGCGGATGATCCTCGCGTACTGGGTCCAGCCCACGACCGCGAGCGCGATCATGATGTTCGTCAAACTCGGCCCGAGGATCCCGGCGATGACGAGCGCCAACAGGATGCCCGGGAAGGCCAGCAACACGTCGACGACGCGCATCAGTGCCTCGTCGACCCAGCCGCCCGCGTAGCCCGCGACGAGACCGACTGCCGTACCGATGGCGAGCGTGATCGTCACGACGACGACGGCGATGCGGAGCGAGATGCGTGCGCCGTACAGTAGCCGTGAGAGGACGTCCCTGCCGAGCTGATCGGTCCCCATCGGGTGTTCGGCCGATGGCGATTCGAGCCGATCGAACAGGTCCTGCTCGTTCGGGCCCTCGGGCGCGATGGCGGGCGCGAACACGGCCGACAGGACGACCAGCGAGACGAACAGCAGGCCGACGACGTTCAGGTTGTTCTCGAGGAACTGGTCGAGCCGTCGGGAGTCGCGGATCGATCCGAGGCGACGGCGCGTCCCGGCGACGACCGAGCCCCCCGTTCCGGAATCGCTCCCGTTCATGCGTTCTCACCCTCGAATGAGATGCGCGGGTCGATGTACCGGTAGGTCAGGTCCACGAGGAAGTTCGTCACCACGAAGATGACCGCGATGACGAGGACGAGCCCCTGGACGACGGGGTAGTCGCGAGCGAAGATGGCGTCGATGAGGAGCGCCCCCAGCCCCGGTCGCTGGAAGACGATCTCGACGATGACGGCCCCGTTCAGCAGGTAGCCGAACTGGAGGCCGACGATCGTCACGACGGGGATGAGCGCGTTCCGGAGCGCGTGTTTGTAGACGACGATCCGCTCTTTCAACCCCTTCGAGCGGGCCGTATCGATGTACTCCTCCTCGAGCACCTCGAGCATCGACGACCGAACCAGTCGGGTGACGATCGCCGCCATCCCCGAACCCAGCGTCACCGCCGGGAGGACGAGTTTGTCGAGGCTCCCGACGCCGGACACCGGGAACAGTCCCAGGTAGAGCGAGAAGACGATGATGAGCAGGTAACCGAGCCAGAAGTTCGGCATCGACACGCCCAGCAGGGCGGCGAACTGGCTGACGTAGTCCGGGGCCTCCCCCTTGTGGACCGCGCTGACGATGCCGGTCGGGAGCGCGATCGCCAGCGCCACGAGCATCCCGGCGACCGCGAGTTCGAGCGTCGCCGGGAGCCGATTGAGGATCATCCGGCTCACCGGCGTCTCCTGGTAGTACGACTGGCGGAGGTTACCCTGCAGCACGTCCGACACCCAGTCGACGTACTGGATGGGGACGGGACGGTTCAACCCCTGACTCTCGCGGAACTGTTCGATCGCCTCCGCCGACGGCGTCCGTCCGCCCATCTGCTGGCGGAGAATCGTCTCCGCCGGGTCCCCCGGTGTGAGAAACAGGAGACAGAACGTGAGGATCGACACACCGATCAGTACGAGCACCATCGTCACTGCTCGCCGGATGACGAATTCTTGCATCGAGCCGATTTAGGCGTTCTGCAGTCCCGTCCACCGGACCATCTCGGGGATCGGTCTGAGGTCCATGTTCGCGACGTCGCTCGACGTCGCCACGATGTACTCGCTGTAGTTTATGGGGACGACGACGGCCTCTTCCATGATTCGCTGTAGCGCTTGCTCGTACTTCCGCTCCTTCTCCTCCTGGTCCCCGGTCTGGAACCCCTCTTCGATGAACCGGTCGACCTCGTCGCCGAGATTGTAGATCCCGGTCCCCTCGTCGGCGTAGAGCCGCTCGTTGACGTCCCCCTCCGAGTGGAACGTCTCGTAGATGAGGTAGTCCGCGGCGCCGCTGTTGGTCCCGGACGACTCGAGGACGAGATGTGGGTCGCCCGCGCGGACGGTGTCCTCGAAACTGGCCTCCTCGACGACCTGGATCTCCACGTTCACGCCGATCTCGTCGTACCACTGCTGGAGCGCCTGCGCGAGCAGTTCGCCGTCGACCTGTTCGTTCGAGAGGTAGAACCCGAGGGCCTCGCCGTCGTAGCTTGACTCCTCGACCAGACGGCTCGCCTCCTCCATGTCCTGCTCGTAGTCCGGGAGGTTCTCGTGGCCGGACCAGAAGATGCTCTCCGCGACGGGCCCCTTCGCGGGTTCGCCGATCCCGGAGAGGATGGTTTCGACGAGGTCCGTCTGTGAGGTCGCGTAGTTGAGCGCCTGGCGGAGCTTCGCGTCGTCCATCGGCTCCTTGTAGATGTTGCAGCCGACGTAGACGGCGCCGGGCGAGAGGTTCGTGGTGACGTTCGTTTCATCGTTCTCGCGGAGCGACCCCACCCGGCTCTTGGGCGGCTCGAACGCGACGTCGACGTCCCCGTTCTGCAACGAGAGCGCCCGGGTGTTCGGGTCGGCGATGACGTTGAACGTCAACTCTTCGAGTTCCACGTCGCCGTTCCAGTAGTCGTCGAACGCCGACGTTCGAACGTACTGGCTCTCCTCCCGTTCCTCCACCTGGTAGGGGCCGGTGCCGATGGGCTCGAAGTTCTCACGGCTCCTGTCGGGGTGCTGGATGGCGATCATGTTGTGAGCGATGGTCCCGGGGAACGTCGGGAACGGGTCCATCGTCTCGAACTCGACCGTGTACTCGTCGAGCGCAGTGACGTTGCCGGGTTCGATGTGGAGCCACCCCGGGGCGTACGACCACTCGGCGAGGACCTGCTCGAACGACCAGACGACGTGGTCCGCGACGAGTTCCTCCCCGTTGTGGAACGTTACCCCCTCGCGAATCGAGAACTCCCACGTCGTCTCGCCCGTCGCCTCCCAGTCGGTGGCGAGCCACGGCTCCAGTTCCATCTCGTCGGTCACCCAGATGAGTGGCTCGAGGATATTCGTGTAGTACGGCATGACACCGCCGTACACCTGCCAGACCCCCTGAGTCAGGTCCGTCGACAGCGCGACGGTCGCCGTCGTCCCATCCGACCCTCCATCGTCCGTACCCTCCGAGTCCCCGTTCCCGTCGGAATCTGACCCGTCGTCGTACGGGTCCCCCGACGTCCCGTCACCGGATTGGCTCGAACACCCAGCGAGACCGACGAGTCCTCCCGCTCCGACGGTTCCTAGCAACGACCTACGCGTGGTAATTGGTTCCATACGTATGGGGTCCACTCGGGGAAGGTGTTACAAAAAGTCACCCCATCCGTATGCTCGTTAATTTATAACAAACCACGTCCTGTAGCGCTACTGAAGCAACGTGAGGTGGTCCGCGAGCGACGCGGCGATCTTGTTCTCCGCCCGCCTGAGGTGGTACTCGGCGGTTCTCCGGTCGATCCCGAGCCGCTCCCCGATCTCCTCGGTGGTGGTCCCCCGAGGCACCTCGTAGTATCCCGAATCGCAGGCGACCCGGAACGTCTCGAACTGACGATCCGATAATCTGGGGAACACGTCGTCCAGTCCCAGCACGGGGACGTCCGGGTGGAGCCCCTTGATTTCGCGTTTCGCCCGGACGGTCACCGCGCCGTCGTCGCGGAGGCCCTCGTAGACCGCCGTCAGCGACGCGGGATCGAGCGCCAGTACCTTGCTCCGTTTCGTCCCGTTCTCGTAGATCAACGGCGGCAACGACAGGCACCCGTTGTCGGCGAGGTGGGTCTCGACGAGCGTCTGTTCCTCCTTCCTGAGACAGTGATCGGTCACCACGACGAGTTGGTTTCCCTGCCGGATCGACTCCTGTATCCCGACCGCCCCGCTCAGTTCGTCCCGGAACGACGCGACCCGTTCCGAACGCACGTACAGCAGGTCGCTGTGGTCGTTACACCAGAGCTGGATGTCCGCACTGAACTCCCGCGAGAGTTCGGCGACGAGCCCCTCCCCCTGCAGTTCGAACGTCGCTTCGTACACGACGGATGGGTGATCCACTGGTACTTAAGACACACTCCGTATGCCAACCGACCAACGGCCGGACCGGCGAGCGTCGCAGGAAAACGAGAAGCGCACGGGGATCCACCGGGAACTCGCGTGTCTTCCCGCGGAGGAATGGGCGCCCGCGAGCGACGTGAACCGCGACCGGTCGACGTCCCTCGTCGAGTGGAGACCGCCCCGGGTATTACGATCCGTCGATCCCTGCATACCGAAACCCTATTCGGTGGTCTACACGCCGGTTCGGTAGTCGCGATGAGCACAGTCGGGCTGGGCAACGTCGGGAAGTACTACGCCTACAAGGCGACGAAGGCGGTCGACTTCTACCGGCCGGTGATGTACCTCTATCTCCTCTCGCACGGG